>NZ_JBFBCH010000014.1:0-210714 GCF_040683055.1 Polymorphospora sp. NPDC051019
AGTTCGTCCGACATCACCCAGCGCTAGCCGGGTTCCGGTGGCTTCCGGTCGACGATCCGGCCGGGAGCCACCGGTGGCGGTGCCGGTTCAGCCGAACAGCGTCCGGGCCAACGCCGAGTCGCCGGCGCGACCCGGCCGAGCGGGCGACGGCGTGAGGAGGGGCGTGACTCGCGGATGACGATGTTCGCCGAGCCGGCACGGCGTATGGCTCGACCCGATTCCCGAACTGAGCGTGTGCACCTGCGACGATCGCGGCATGACCAGTGGGGAGGGTGAGCCGTGTTCCGAGTGCGGGCACGCGCCGCAGCATCACCCAGGGCCGGACGATCGCAATCTCTTCATCTGCGCGGCCTGCATTTACGAGGAGGATGAAGGGCTACGCCATGTCGCGGCAATGTGTACGAGGGTCTTCCCCGGGCTTGTCCGGGGGGCTGACCCCAGACAGGATCGGCGCCATCCCGGTACACAACGCCGACAGCCGTAGATCACACCGAAGCAGGCGGCATCGGGGGACAATCTCGCAGTGAGCTGGGAAGAGTTCTTGTGGCATATGGACCGCCGCTTGGGCATGTACGTCGGGCGGCCGAGGTACGAGCGAGCGTATTCCGCGCTGACGGGGTTCGCTCTGGCGCGCGGTCGGGGCGAATTGACGGCGTTCCAGGAGTGGATGTCCGCCCGGCATCCGGGCAGCAGCCTTGCCTTCTCGGCTCTGGTGCTGGTCGAGACCTTCGGCGAAGATGCCACCGAGGACCGGCTCGTCAACGATACCGACCATAGGCGGGCCGTCTCGGCCCTCTGCCGGCTCTTCCTGGAATTCCTTGGGCAGCAAGCGCCGGCCACGCACCAGCGCTGACAACGGACGGCTCTATCGGAAGTCCCGCACTGGATTGGCCGGCCAATGTCACGACCGGCGATGGACAGTACGGACAGGTGTCCCGCCTGGTACGCGGCCAGGCGCTCGGCGGTGAACCGGTACGGGCTCCGTGGCGGCATCAGTTACCGCCGGAGATAGGTCAGGACGGCTTGGACACGTTTGTGCGTGGTGTCGTCGGCGCCGAGTTCGAGCTTGGCGAAGATGCGGTTGATGTGCTTGGCGACCGCCGCCTCGGTGACGACCAGCGTTTCGGCGATCGCGGTGTTGGTCTTGCCTTCGGCCATGAGTGCGAGCACGTCGGTTTCACGCGGGGTGAGCTTGTCGAGGTGGGATCGGTGCCGGAGGAGCTTGCGGACCACCTGGGGGTCGATGACCTCGCCGCCCGAGGCGATGGTGTCGAGCGCGCGAAGGAACTCGTCCACGTCGCCGACGCGGTCCTTGAGGAGGTATCCGATCCCGCCTTCGCCCGTGGTGAGCAGGTCGGCGGCAGCCCGGCCGGAGACGATCTGCGAGAGCACGAGGATGCGTTCGGTCGGGTTGGTCGCTCGCAGTGTGCGTGCGGCCTCGATGCCTTCGTCCGTGTGTGTCGGTGGCATGCGCACGTCGACGATCGTGAGGTCGGGACGGTGGGTGCGTACCGCGTCCAGGAGCGCGCTGCCGTCCCCGACGGCAGCGACCACCTCGTGGCCGGCCGTGGCGAGGAGCCGGGCCAGTCCTTCTCTGAGCAGGGCGGCGTCTTCGGCTATGACGATGCGCACGGGACCTCCAGTGTGACGCGGGTGGGGCCACCGACGGGGCTGGTGATCTTGACGCGGCCGCCAAGCGTCTCGATCCGGTCGATGACGCCGAGTAGCCCCGTGCCGTCGGGGCGTGCGCCGCCACGGCCGTCGTCCTCGACCGTGACGTACAGCGTGCCGTCCGGTGTGTGACGTGCGGCGAGCAGGACCGCACCGGCCTGGGCGTGTTTCGCGACGTTGGTGAACAGTTCGCTCGCGGCGAAGTAGATGCCGACCTCCACATCGCCCGGCAGGCCGGCCGGCAGGTCGATGTGCGCGGAGGTGCTCAGGCCGGCGGCTTCGGCGCGGACGGTGAGTTCATCGAGCGCTTCGGCGAGGTCATGGTCGCGTAGCGCGGCGGGATAGATGCCATGCACGATGTCACGGAGTTCGTCGACGGCCTGTTGCGCGTCGGCACGGGCCTGGTCGATGAGCGGCGTGATGTCGTCCCCGCGGTCGTGCTGATACCGCAGAGAACCGAGCGTCATGATCACGGCGGTGAGTCGCTGTTGGGCGCCGTCGTGCAGATCACGCTCGATCCGCCGCCTTTCGGCATCGAAAGCGGTGGTGATCCGCGCACGGGACCGCGTGATGTCGTCCAGTTGCCCGGCGAGCTTGGTGTCCGGCTCGCTGATGAGCAGGCGAGTGAGGTGTCGCTGGCCTTCGGCGGCAAGGGTCACCAGATAGAGGCCGAGCATCAGGACGAGTGCGCCGAGGGCGGCGAAGCCGAGTTGAGCGAGCGGGTTCTCGTTGACCGTCGAGGTCGGCAGGTCCGACACGGTGGTGACGGCGGTGGGATCGACACCGAGGACGAGGAGGACGAACAACGCGATGCTGGAAGCGATGGTCGCGGCGGGAACGAGTAGCACGACGGTGAGCAGGGCGAAGCTCAGCACGGACAGCGGTACCAGGACCACGCCGTGGAGCAGTTCGGTCCACGTGACCCGTTCACGAGCCCGCAGTCGCATCCAGGTGGCGAACCCCGGCGAGGCGGCCGCGGCGTGCGGATTCGGGACGGGTCTGCGATCCACCCACCGCAGGCGCCAGCGTTCGACGCGACCGAGAGGCAGGCCCGCGAGTGCCAGCAGGGGCCAGCAGGTCATCGCCCACACCATCGAGACAGCGGGGGTCGTCGCGAGATAGGCGAGCGACCGCCACGGCCAGGAGGTCACCAGGAGACGCATCGGATGAC
Source organism: Polymorphospora sp. NPDC051019 (assembly GCF_040683055.1). Lineage (NCBI taxonomy): Bacteria > Bacillati > Actinomycetota > Actinomycetes > Micromonosporales > Micromonosporaceae > Polymorphospora > Polymorphospora sp. NPDC051019. The sequence continues at coordinate 2,843 of NZ_JBFBCH010000014.1, forward strand.
GACGCAACGCCGCGCCGGGGGTCGCGATCGTCGCGCGCCCCGAAGACTCGACCGGAGGTACCGGAATCCGCACGCGGTCCATCTTCGCCTGCTCGTCGGAGGCGGCGCGGGGCATCACCATGCCCGGACCCCTTCGAGTGGATCGGCCGTCATCGCGGTGCGCGCGGGAGCGAGAGTCCCGAGAAACGCGGCCAGGTAGGCGCACCCGACGATCGCGAGGAAGGCCGGGCCGACGAAAGGCAGCCAGATCGTGTCGGTGAGCAGGTATCCGTAGCCGATCATCGTGATGGCCGCGATGGCGGTGCCGGCGATGGCCGCGGTGGTGGCGACCACGAGGGCCTCGACCAGGAGCGACCCGGCGACCTGCGGGCGGCGTGCCCCGGCGAGTCGGAGCAGCGCGAACTCGCGCTTGCGGGACATGGTGGACGAGATCAGCACATTGATCGCGGAGACTCCCGCGTAGCCGCCCAGGATGACGACGACCATGAGGACGATCCAGTTGTCGCCGCTGGCCTGCGCCGCCACCTGCGCCAGATGCTCGTCACGGTCGGTGGCCTGTGCCCCGGGGACGGCGGCCGACAGCGCACCGTTGATGGCGGTCAAGGCATCGCCGCGGCCGGTGCCGGGATCGAGGGCGACATAGATGGCGGAGGCGAAGGGTTCCAGGACGTGCGGGGTGAGCGTGTCCAGCGGCAGGACCGTGTCGCTGACGCCCATCGGGTCACGGTAGATCGTGCTGAGTAGGGCGCTACCGGGTGTTCCATCCGGATAGCGGAAGGCCACGTGGTCGCCGATCTGCCAGCCCTTCTCGTCGGCGACGATCTGTGACATGGCGATGCTGCCCTCGTCGAAGTCCGCCCACGTCCCGGCCACGACCTCGTAGTCGAGCACCTGATCGAATCCGGCCGGGTCCACGCCGGTCACCGTGCCGTTCGAGCGCATCGTCGGTGGATCGTCGAGGATCAGGCGCGACGAGATGCTGCCGGATGCCGCCGCGACACCCGGCACGTCCGCCAGCGCGTCGACCGCGCTGAACGGCACGCCGAGCTGGACACCTCCGGTCACCACGACATCGGCGGTCACCTGATCGGCATAGACCTGGGAGCGCGCCTGGTAGTTCGCGCTGTCCTGGAACAGCAGCACCGCGCTGACCGCCACCAGTAGGGTCAGCGGCACCGAAACCCCGGCCGCGCGACGCAGGTCGGAGCGGATCGACCGCTCCGCGACGAAGCCGCCGAACCACCGACGCAGCAGTCCGCCCAGCGGCGCCAGGACGCCCCGCAACAGCGTCGACCCGAGCACGACCGAGGCGCCGATGAGCAGGGGGAACGCCATCACGATGAGCATGAGCGCGATCGTGCCGCCCAGGGTCGTGACCGGACCTCCCAGGGCGAACGCTCCCGCCAGGCAGACGACAGCCGTCCCCAGCAGCACCCATCCGAAGACGACCCTGCCTCGCCCCGTCGCGCCGCTGGGGTTGTCGGACTCGCGCAACGCCTCCAGCGGTGCGATGCGCGTCGCTCGTCGTGCGGGAAGCCAGGCCGCCACCAGCGCCGCCAGCACCGCGGCAGCCGCCCCGCCCGACAGCGCTGTCGGCTCCGGTGACACCACGGCTCCCCGGGCCATCAGTCCCTGTGCGATGAAGAACTGACGTGCCAGTTCGGCAAGCGCGATACCGACGCCTGCTCCGACAACACCGCCGAGCGCGCCGATGATGGCGGCCTCCCAGGTGACGAGGCGGCGAATCAGCCGCGGTCTGGTGCCGACGATCCGCAACATCGCCAACTCACGTCGTCGCTGCCCGATCGAGACCGTGAGGGTGCTGGAGATGACGAACACCGCGATCGCCAACGCCAGGAATGCGATCACCATGAGGAACTGGCTGGACCCGCCCGCGAGCTCGGCCTGGCGCAGATCGAGCTGAAGGCTACCCGCGCGGGCCTCGCCGGTGAGCACCTGGAAGCCGGGGACGGCCTTTCGCAGCGCATCGATGTCCGTGGTCGACACCAATGCCGCGACCGGGGCGCCGCCGAACCGTACGGCCGTCTCGCCGTCGAAGAACAGGGCGTGCTCGAACTGCTCACCCGGCCGACTCACGATGCCGGTCACCGTGAACTCCTCGGTGCCGGTGGCCAGCACGACCCGTACCGGGTCACCCACGTCGATGCCGGCGGCTGTCGCCACGGACTCATCGACCGCCACGTCACCTGGCCGGCTCGGCTCCCGCCCGGTACTGAGCGAGGCGGCGTCGGCGAGCGCGGTCGACCATGGATGCCCCCAGGAACGGGTGAAGGCGTCGCCGATCACCGTGCCATCCGAGGCGATCATGTAGGCGGGGAACGGCGACTCCAAAGCAGCCGCCGTGACACCGGGCGCGTTGCGGATGGCGTCGATCTGCTCGCCGGTCAGCCGTGGCATGGACGGCAGATCGAGCACGAGCCCGCTGTTCAAGGTGACGTTCGCCGGCGGCTTGACCACGGCGTCGACGGCCTCGAACCGCCAGCTCGTCACGCTCGCGGCGCCTTGCTGCTCCTGCGAGCTGGCGATCAGAAGAGTCGCCGTCACCAGCGATGATCCCACCACGACCGAGAACAGGGCCGCCAAGATGGCGAGCTTCCGCCGCACCAGACTCCGCCACGCCAGGACGATCACGCCGCTGCCCCTCTCGGCGTCAGCCGGGCCAGGATCGCCTCGGCCGAGGGGTTCCGCAGCTCGCCCTCCACGCGACCGTCTCTGAGGAACACGACCCGGTGCGAGTGCGCCGCGGCGGCGGGATCGTGCGTCACCATCACGATCGTCTGCCCGAACCGCTCGACAGCCAGCCGCAGGAAGTGCAGCACCTCACCGCCGGTGTGGGAGTCCAGGTTCCCGGTCGGCTCGTCGGCGAACACGACCGCCGGACGATGCGCCAATGCCCGCGCGATTGCCACCCGCTGCTGCTGTCCGCCCGAAAGCTCGCTGGGCCGATGCCGCAGACGATCAGTGAGACCAAGCACCCGCACCACGTGAGACATCCATTCCGGATCGATCCGAGGCCCACCGATACGTTCACCCAGGGTGATGTTCTCCTCGGCGGTCAGCGTCGGTATCAGGTTGAACGCCTGGAACACGAATCCCAGCCGGTCGCGCCGCAGCATCGTCAACTGCGTATCCGACAGACGCGCGAGGTCCGCGCCGGCCACGACCACCGAACCCGAACTCGGACGCTCCAGACCCGCCAGACAATGCAGCAACGTCGACTTGCCCGACCCCGACGGCCCCATGATCGACGTGAACCGGCCAGCCTCGAACGCGACCGAAACCCGATCCAGAGCCGTCACGGCGGCACCCTGACGCCCGAAGGACTTGACCAACTCGGCGGCGTATACGACGGGCGCGTTCGCCGGGGCTTCCGGCCGCGGGGGAGACGAGGAAAGACTCATACGTCCATCCCACGCGAACGCCCCGGGCAGATCGATGGCGCCAGCCACACACTTCGCGGTAACCCAGGCATTACCGTCGGGCGTACGCGGGACCTCGTGTGAAGGGTGGGCCGTCGACGTGGACCTGGTCCGGCCCGTCACCGTTTTCGGCGGTCGTCAGCTCGAGGAGCGTTTCGGCCGACGCTCCACCGGTCGCCCTGCGAGCGGCGCGAACCATGTCACCCGTACCAATGGAAGGAATATTTGACATCTCGGGTCGGCGCTCTACTGAAGTCGTACCGCGGGCTGCCCGTACCTGACCAAGGGGGAGGGGCCGTCCGGCCAGGCGGTGTGGCCGGGCATGTCGTACGGGGGCAACACCTCGTTCGGCGAGGCGTGGGGTGCCAAGGGCGGACCCAACTGGCCGGACTACCGGGCGATCAACGATCATCTCGCCCGGCTGCAAATGGTGCTCCGGCAGGGCCGGCCGACCTTCGACGTGGCCCTGTACCCAGCCCGGCACCTACGGATGCCGTCGGCGAAGGTGTCGGACGGGCGGCTGGTCTCGAAGGCCGGCGCATACCGACCGCCATCCTCGCCGACCAGGCGACGATGGTGACGACGCCGACAAGATGATCGACTCCGACCGCGGCTACCCAGCGGTCGCCAACTGCTGCGCCAGCCGGTCCAGGCCGCCCTTGATCAGCCGCCCGTAGTCGTCATCGCCGAGCGCGCCGATCCCCGCCTGCGCACGCTGGAGGCACTCCCGGGCACGGCCGAGATCGCCGACCTTGCGGTAGCACTCACCCAGGTTGAGATGCAACGACGGATACAAACCAGCCACCGACATCGGCACCCCGGCCCGCGCGACCCGAGCATCGGTGAGCAGGTCGGCCGCCGCCAGCGCTCGCTCGTCCCAGACCAGCTCCTGGTGGACGTCGTCCTGCACATCGGCCATTGAGTGCGCGAGGACGCAGACATGCAAGGGATCGCCTCGCTCGCCACCGATCTCGTCCCAGATCTGGGCGAACAAGTCGCGGGCAGCCTCACGCTGGCCGTGACGATGATGCAACTGCACGCCTTGATTGATACGGGTGAGCGTTTCATCGTTGATCATCAGCGGCTCCTTTCGCGACGATGGCATGGATCGTACGTCCGTCCCGGCGGAGATCGGCGATCTCGGGTAGCGAACCGTCACGTCGACCAGCCATCGTGGACGGCATGATGGTGACTGCCGACCAATGGGACCGGGTACGTGGCTCCGTACCGGTCGTGCTCCGACGACTGCTCGCTCTCGTCGACGGCGTGCCGCCCGACCGGGTGGTGACCGCGCACTGGACTGTCGCGGACACGCTGGCCCACCTGGTCAGCGTTGCCGCGGTCGACGTCGCGCTGGTCCGGGACGCGGCACCGGATCTGCCGGGGCGCCCGCTCGGCGACCTCCTGGCGGCCACCACCGTCGACACGGTGGCCGACATGAACCGCCGGATCCTGGCCGACTTCACCGAACGCGACGTGCCGACGCTGACCGCCCGGTTGCGGTCCGATGTCGACGAACTGCTCGCGGCCACGTCCGAGGTCGGTCCACTGCCCCAGGTGAGCTGGCTGGGTGGTGCCCGCCTGCCGATGGCCGGGCTGCTCGCGCACCTGCTCAACGAGCTGAACATCCATGCCTGGGACATCGCGCGGGCCACCGGGGCGCGGTGGGAGATCGATCCGCGCGACGCCGCACTGTTCTTCGACCTGTTCCTGGTCGGGGTGGTCCGCTGCGGCTACGGGCGGCTGGTCGACCACGACGGCCCGGTACGCCGTGGCCGCCTCTCGGTCACCTTCCGTTCCACGGTCAGCCCCGCGGTGACCTTCGCCCTCACCGACGGGCTGGTGACCGTGGAGGAGCCGGACCCCCGACCGGACGTACGGGTCTCCTACGATCCCGCCACGTTCGGCCTGATGCTCTTCGGGCGGGTCTCCCGGGTCCGGGCGGTGCTCGCCGGGAAGCTGTCCGTCGGTGGACGGCGGCCATGGTTGCTGCCGACCTTCATGGCGACGATGCGCATGCCGTCCTGACGGCGGGCCGCGCCGGCCGGGGCACGCGACGGCGGCCGCGGTGCCAGTGGCGGCCTTCGATGTTGTGCGTGGAAAGCGGTTGCCCTACGATGCGGGAGAGCCGGAACCGTCCTTTCAACGGCGTTTCCAACCGATCTGCGACCCCACCGTCGCCGCACCGCATCCACCGCCGCGCCCGGCAGGCCGGCGGACGCCGGCCCGGGCAGGTCGGCGCCTCGGCGGCTGTGGCGACCCGGGCGCAGAGTTCCGGTGGTACGCATCCGGATCCCCGGAGGCGATCGTCCATGCACCTGTCCAGACATCGAATCACCCTGCTCGCCACCACCACGCTCGGCGCGCTGGCACTCAGCACCTTCGGCGCTGTGCTCGCGTCGGCGGCCGCCGCCGGCTGCCGCGTCGACTACCAGACAACCAACCAGTGGCAGGGCGGCTTCGGCGCCAACGTCACCGTCACCAACCTCGGCGACCCGATCGACGGTTGGACCCTGACCTGGTCGTACGCCGCCGGCCAGCAGGTCACCCAGGCATGGAACGCCACGGTCGACCAGAGCGGTGCCCAGGTGACCGCCCGCAACGTCGGCTACAACGCCACCATCGCCACGAACGGCAACGTCGCATTCGGCTTCAACGGCTCCTGGACCGGCAGCAACCCGGTGCCGTCCGGCTTCGTCCTCAACGGCACCACGTGCACCGGCGGGGTCACGCCGACCGCCACCACCTCCGGCCCGACCACGCCGCCACCGACCACCCCGCCACCGACGACACCGCCACCCACGACCCCGCCACCGGCGCCCGGAACCCGGCAGGCCGAGAACCTGGACCGGGGCCTGGTCAGTGTCCGGTCCGGCAACGGCAACCTGGTCTCGTGGCGCCTGCTGGGCACCGAGACCACGGGTGTGTCCTTCAACCTCTACCGGGGCGGCAGCAGGCTGAACGCGACGCCGATCACCGGCGCCACCAACTACCTCGACGCCGGCGCCGCAGCCAACGCCGGCTACACCGTCCGGGCCGTGATCAACGGGGTCGAGCAGGCGGCGTCCCCGGCCGCGTTGCAGTTCCCGAGCGGATACCTGGACGTGCCGTTGCAGGTTCCGGCGGCTGGCAGCACCCCGTCGGGGGAGTCGTACACGTACTCCGCGAACGACGCCTCGGTCGGTGACCTCGACGGCGACGGCCGCTACGAGTTCGTGGTCAAGTGGGACCCGTCGAACGCCAAGGACAACTCGCAGTCCGGCTACACCGGCAACGTCTACGTCGACGCGTACACCCTGACCGGGACCCGGTTGTGGCGCATCGACCTGGGTCGCAACATCCGGGCCGGCGCGCACTACACCCAGTTCCAGGTCTACGACTACGACGGCGACGGCCGCGCCGAGGTGGCGATGAAGACCGCCGACGGCACCCGCTCCGGCACCGGGCAGGTGATCGGTTCGGCGTCGGCCGACCACCGCAACTCCTCCGGCTACGTGCTCGCCGGCCCGGAGTACCTGACCGTCTTCGACGGCCGGACCGGCGCGATCGCGGCCACCACGGACTACGTACCGGCCCGGGGCACCGTCTCGTCGTGGGGCGACTCGTACGGCAACCGGGTGGACCGGTTCCTGGCCGGCACCGCCTACCTCGACGGCACCCGCCCCTCGCTGATCATGGCCCGGGGCTACTACACCCGCTCGGTCATCGTCGCCTGGGACTACCGCAACGGCGCGCTGACCCGGCGCTGGACGTTCGACTCCAACTCCTCGACCAACGGATCGGCGTGGGCCGGGCAGGGCAACCACTCGCTGTCGATCGCCGACGTCGACGGCGACGGCCGGCAGGAGGTCGTCTACGGCGCGATGGTGGTCGACGACGACGGGCGCGGCCTGTGGACCAACCGCCTCGGGCACGGCGACGCCGGCCACGTCGGCGATCTCGACCCGAACCGGCCGGGACTGGAGTACTTCAAGGTCAGCGAGAACGCGTCCAGCCCGTCGTCGTGGCTCGCCGACGCCCGTACCGGGCAGTTGATCTGGCAGACGGCACCCGGCGGCGACAACGGGCGTGGCGTGGCCGGCGACATCTACGCCGGCAGCCCGGGCGCCGAATCCTGGTCCTCGGCGGTGGACGGCCTGCGCAGCGTCACCGGGGCGAACGTCGGCCGCAAGCCGTCGTCGACGAACTTCCTGATCTGGTGGGACGGCGACCCGGTCCGGGAACTGCTCGACGCCACCCGGATCGACAAGTACGGCACCGGCGGCGACACCCGGCTGCTCAACGGCAGCGGGGTGGCGTCGAACAACGGCACCAAGGCCACTCCGGCGCTGTCCGGCGACATCCTCGGCGACTGGCGCGAAGAGGTCGTCTGGCGCACCACGGACAGCCGGGCGTTGCGGATCTACAGCACCCCGACGCCCACCGACCGCCGGATCCACACCCTGATGCACGACCTGCAGTACCGGGTGGCGATCGCCTGGCAGAACACCGCCTACAACCAGCCGCCGCACCCGGGCTTCTTCATCGGTGCCGGCATGTCCAACCCGCCGGCCCCCGACGTCTACCTCCGCTGACGACGTGGCCCCGGGCCCGCCCGGCCCGGGGCCGCACCCGGATCCGGCTCGATGCTTCGCGACGGTCGGGGCGGGGCGGGCGGGTCGTGTGCCGGGCACGCAGGCTACTCCTTCGTCGCCACGACGAGGCCGTGCTCGTACGGCAGGCCGGTGTACGACCTGACGTCGCCGAAACCCGCCTGCCGTGCCCACTGCTCGTAGTCGCCGACCGGGTACGTCATGCCGGTGCCGGTGGCGAGCACGTTGAGGTAGAGCGAGAGCCGGGCCGAGTAGACGCCGCCGTCCTCGTCGTCGGAGGCGTGGAAGCCGTAGATGAACAGCCGCCCGGAGGCCGGTAGCGCCTCGTACGCCTTCCGCAGCAGGGTGAGGATCTGCTCGCCGGAGAAGACCTCCAGGACGTGGCTGAACAGCACGGCGTCCGCTCCGGCCGGCAGCGGATCCGCGAACAGGTCTCCCGGGTGCAGCCGGATCCGGTCGCCGTCGGGGGTGTCGCCGGCGAGTCGGGTGACGCTCGGCATGTCGAAGATGGTCACCTCGGCCGACGGGAAACGCTCGGCGAACGCCCGTGCGGTCGTGCCATCGCCGCCGCCGACGTCCAGCAGGTGCCGGACGGTGGCGATCTCCGGGTTGTCGAGCAACGCCGGCATCGTCTGCAGCGTGAACGCGGACATCGAGCGGTGCAGCACCGCCTCGAGCTCCGGCTGGTGCGCCAGGCGCTGGTAGAGCGTCGGCTCGGTCCCGGGGTGCGCGGCCAGCGCGGTGTTGGTGCCGGCCGACATCGCCTCGGTCAGGTGCGGGTACGCCGGGTAGTAGATCTGCTGCCAGCCGGCAAGGATGTGCCGCCAGCTGGCCGGACCGTCGGAGGTCAGCAGTTCCTCGGCGGCGCGGGTGTTGTGGTACCCGCCGTCGCGACGCCTTACCAGGCCGGTCGCGCACAGCGCGTGCATCAGGACCCGCGTCTGGTGTGCCGGGAGCCGGGCGGCCTGCTGGATCTCGGCGGGGCCGGTGCCGGGGTGCCGCGACAGGAGGGCGAAGACACCCAGGTCGAGCCCGGTGACGACGGCGTTGAACAGGGCCGGACCGTTCACGATGAGGTGGAACCGTTCGTAGATCGGGTCGTCCGGTGAGATCGCTGCTGTGGTCATGCTGGTCCTTTCGACATCGGGGTGCGGGACCACCGGTCACCAGGTGACCGGCAGATGGTGGACGCCGTAGAAGCCCATGTCGACGGAGAGATGGACGTCCTGCGTCGGCACAGCCAGGCGCAGCGAGGGGAACCGGCGCAGCAGAGCCGGATAGGCGATGCGCATCTGGACCCGGGCCAGGTTCTGACCGATGCACTGGTGCACGCCGAAGCCGAACGCCAGGTGGCCCCGCGCCGGCCGGGCGAGGTCGAGGGTGTCCGGGCCGGTGAAACGGGCCGGGTCGCGGTTGGCTGCCGGCAGCGAGACCGTCACGCTCTCGCCGGCACGGATGGGCACCCCACCGATCTCGACATCCTCCAGGGGCGTCCTGGGTACGCCGAAGTGGAAGATGGACAGGTACCGCAGCAACTCGTCCACCGCGTTGGTGACGTCGACGTTCCCGTCGTGCAGCAGCCGCAACTGCTCCGGGTGGCACAGCAGGGCGAACGTGCCGAGGCCGAGCATGCTCGCCACGGTCTCGTGCCCGGCGGTGAGCAGCAGCACGCCAACGCCGGTGAGTTCCTCCTCGCTCAGTCGGCCGCTCGCGCTGAGCGCACCGAGCAGGTCACCGGGAGGCTCCTGACGGGGCCGGCGCACCAGGTCGCGCAGCAGCGTATCGAGGGCCGCCATGGCCGCGTCCGCCTCGTCGGCGGTGACCTCGAGACTGAACAGGGTCACGCTGTTTCGCTGGAACTCGGCGCGTTCGGCGTACGGCACACCGAGTAGCTCGCAGATCACCATCGACGGGATCGGTAGCGCGAAGACGTCCACCAGGTCGCACGGGCCGCCAGCGGCCGCCATGGCGTCGAGACGCTCGGCGACGATCCGCTCGATGCGCGGGGTCAGCGCCTCGGCCCGGTGGACGGTGAAGTGCCCGGCGAGCAGTCGCCGCAATCGTGTGTGGTCCGGCGGGTCCATGTCCAGGAACCAGCCGGGTAGGGCGGGCCGGCCGTAGAACGGGGCGACGCTCGGGCGGGCGACCGGGACCCGTTTGAGTTCCGAGCGGGCGCTGAAACGCTGGTCGGCGAGGATGGCGCGGGCGACCGCATGACCGGTGACGAGCCAGCCGAGGTGTCCGTCCGGGTAGCGCAGGCGGGTCACGGGGCCTGTCCGCCGCAGCTCGGCGAGACGGTCGGGAGGGTCGAAGGGGTTGCTGCGTAGGGTCGGCATGCCAGCCGGTTCGGAGCCGGTGCTGCTGGGCTGCTGGGTCACGTCGGTTGTCACGCCGGTCCGCTCCTGATCGCCGATCGTGCTTGTCGCGGGGTGTCGACCGGTCCGCCGTCGGACCGTCCGTCACGCAAGGGCGCGCCCGCGAACGCCTCGGGGACGTTCTCGGGGCTGCCGGAAGCCGTCGCCGGCCGGATGGGCGCAGCGACGAGTGAACCGCGATCGTCAGCGGTCCCGTGAATCCCCCGTTGGGTGGCAGAGCATATGAGTGTACGAGCACGTCCGTCAATGTCTTGACGGGTGCAGTGATTCAGTTTAGGGTCCTAACAGTTGCATCTGACGTTCCACGGGGGAGTGTTCACATGTATCTGGGCGAACGCTTTCCGAGGCGACCATACGGCCTTTCGGTGCGATTCTGACGCGCCCTCTGCCTCTTGGGGTCCAACCTCGACCGCCGGCCGATTCGGCTGCTGAAGCTTGTTTCAACGCGCTGCTGACCTGTCTCTGACACTTCGCTTCATGGACACGTGCCATCCCGGGCTCGTGCCATGAACCGTGTCCGCATTCCTTGGGGAAGGTGCATGGAACTCAATAGCTACGACGAATGGTCGCCGCTCAAAGAAGTCATTGTCGGGTCCGCCGAGAATTACACTTCCCATGAGCGGGAACTGTCGTTCGACCTGTTCTTCCACGACAACATCGTGCGAACCGAATGGTATTACCCCAGGTTGTCGTCGGGCCCGGCGTCGGGCCCGACCCGCTCGACGATCAAGCAGCGCTACGTCGACGAGCTCAACGAGGACGTCGAGGGCATCGCGAAGACCCTCGAGTCGCTCGACGTGCGGGTACACCGGCCGCTGCGCCTGGACGAGACCACCACGCAGGTCCGCACCCTCGCCTGGTCCGCCGCGGTGGTGCCGCCGCTCAACGTGCGGGACAACACCGTCATCCTGGGCGACGAGATCATCGAGACGCCGCCGATGATCCGATCGCGGTACTTCGAAACCCAGTTCCTGACGCCCGTGTTCGCCGACTACTTCCGCCGCGGCGCTCGCTGGACCGTCATGCCCCGGCCGATCATGACCGACGCGTCGTTCGACCTCTCCTACGTCAACAGCACCGCCGGCGGTCCGACCGAGGTGATCGAGGACCCGCGGGAGTCGGTCTACGACGTCGGCCCCGAGATGATGTTCGACGGTGCGCAGTGCCTGCGCCTCGGCCGCGACATCGTCGTGAACGTCTCGACCGCGAACCACGCGCTGGCCTGCGACTGGCTGGAGCGCCACCTCGAGGGCCGCTTCCGTATCCACCGGGTCTTCCGCCTCAGCGACAGCCACATCGACAGCATGGTCCTGGCACTGCGTCCCGGTGTGCTGCTGGTGCGCTCGGAGGCCGTCGCGCAGGCCCTGCCCGAGCCGCTGCGGAAGTGGAAGATGATCATTCCGCCGCTCCCGACGGAGAACACCTTCCCGCGGTACGACGACGATGACCTCGTCCTGACCAGCCCCTTCATCGACATGAACGTGTTGAGCGTCAGCCCGGACACCGTCTTGGTCAACGACGCGTGTCCGGACCTCATGCGGACGCTGGAGCGCCACGGGTTCACCACCGTGCCGGTCCGGCACCGCCACCGGCGCCTGTTCGGCGGCGGCTTCCACTGCTTCACGCTCGACACGGTCCGCGAGGGCGGGCCGGAGGACTACCTGTAGAGCCGCTTCGCCGCGATCCCACCCCTCGACAGGAGTACCCGTGCCGTTGCTAGGTGCCAGACCACTCCGGCGGGCGTTTCTGCACGAACGCCAGCGGCCCCTCCCGGGCGTCGCGGCTGCGCACGCGTCGTTCCTCCCAGACGAAGCGGCTCGCGAATGCCTGCTCCAGCGGCATGGTCGCCGCCTTGGCCGTGGCCTCCTTCACCGCGCGCACCGCCAGCGGGGCGCAGCGCAACAGGTCGTCGACCCACCCGGCGACGCACTCGTCGAGTTCGCCGGCCGGCACCACGTCGTTGACGAGGCCGAGTTCGTAGGCCCGGCGGGCCGTCAGCGGCCGGCCGGTCATGAGGTGCCCGAGCGCGGTACGCAACGGCAGTTGCCGGGCAAGCCGGAACACCCCGCCGGCACCCGCCACCAGACCGAGGCGGGCCTCCGGCAACGCGAACCGGGCATCCTCGGCGGCGACGATGATGTCGCAGGCGAGGGCCAGTTCGAACCCACCGCCGTAGGCGTAGCCACGGACCTTCGCGACGAGCGGCTTGGCGAGCTGCAACCGCTCGGTGAGCCGCGGCCAGCCGGGCAGGTCACGACTGCCGAAAGTGGACTGACCGGCGGTGCCGGCCTCGATCCGCGCGGCCAGCTCCTTGAGGTCCTGACCCACGCTGAACGCACGGTCGCCGGCCCCCGACAGCACGCCGACCCACACGTCGTCGTCGGCCTCGAAATCGTCCCACACCTCGCGGAGCTCCTCGTGCATCCGCAGGTCCATCGCGTTGAGCACGGCGGGCCGGTTGAGAGTGACGTGGGCGACGCGGCCCGACTTCTCGTAGGTGACCCGGGAGTGCCGCACACCGTCAATGTACTGCGGCGGCGAGCATGAGCGTCACACCGGCGCCGGCCCTGCCACGTATCACGGCGGTGGGCACGGCGGTGCCTCCGGACTCCTACACCCAGGCAGAGCTGCTGGAGGCATTCCGGATCACCGACCCGCGGGTGCGGTCGGTGTTTCTCAACGGCGGCATCGAGCGACGCAACCTCGTCCTGCCACCCGTCGGTCCCGACGGCGCGCACCGCCCGGAGACGCAGGGCGAACTGTTGCGCAAGCACCTGACGAACGGCCTACGCACCGGCGCCGAGGCCGTCCGGGTGTGCCTCCGTCGGGCCGGGGTGAGCCTTCGCGACGTGCGCTACCTGTGCTGCGTATCCTCGACCGGATTCCTCACCCCGGGCTTCAGCGCGCTGCTCATCAAGGAGCTCGGCCTCGACGTCGACTGCTCGCGTCTCGACGTCGTCGGCATGGGCTGCAACGCGGGGCTCAACGCGCTCAACGCGGCCGCCGGCTGGGCCAGCACCCACCCGGGCGACCTCGCCGTCATGGTCTGTATCGAGGCGTGCTCGGCGGCGTACGTCTTCGACGGCACGATGCGCACGTCCGTGGTCAACAGCCTCTTCGGCGACGGCGCCGCGGCCGTCACCCTCGTCGCCGGCGGCGAACCGGACGGCGGCGAACCGGACGGCAGCCGCGAACCGGTTGGCGTCCGCCCCGGGCCGCGGCTGCTGCGGTTCGCCAGCCACATCATCCCGGACGCGGTCGGCGCGATGCGCTACGACTGGGACGACGACGCCGGCCGGTTCAGCTTCTACCTGGACCCACAGGTGCCCTACGTCGTCGGCGCCAACGCCGAGGAGTCCATCGACCGGCTGCTCGGTGCGGCGGGCCTGCGGCGCTCGCAGGTCGCCCACTGGATCGTGCACTCCGGGGGCCGGAAGGTCGTCGACTCGGTACGCGTCAACCTCGGGCTGAGCCGGCACGACGTGCGGCACACGATCGGCGTCCTGCGTGACCACGGAAACCTGTCCAGCGGGTCCTTCCTGTTCTCGTACGAGCGGCTGCTCGCCGAGGACACGGTCGTGCCCGGCGACTACGGCGTGCTGATGACCATGGGACCGGGTTCGACCATCGAGCTCGCGCTCGTGCGCTGGTGAGGAGATGGCGATGGCACGACACATGCTCGACCTGGTCGGCGACCAGGGCATCTACCTGGAGGTCGATGACCGGCAGTCGCTGCGCGAGCTCACCGGGCTGCTCCAGTCGGCGTGCGTCCAGGCGGAGGAGCGGCGATCCCCCTCGGTCATCGTGCTGCGGCTCGGCACGATCCCGCCCGTCGAGCGCAGCTGGCCCGGCGACGTCGGCGTCCAGGACGTCAACCGGTGGGAACGCGCCGTACGGCGGCTGGAAAGGCTCGGGGTCGTGACGATCGCCGTGGCCGGCGGTACCTGTGGCGGGCCGGCTCTGGACGTGCTGCTCGCCGCCGACTACCGCATCGCCACCATCAACCTGCAACTGCTGCTGCCGGTCAACGACGGCCACTTCTGGCCCGGCATGGCAACGCACCGGCTGGTGCACCAGATCGGCGTGGCCCGGGCCCGCCAGATCGTGCTGTGGGGTGACGAGCTGTCCGCCCGGCGCGCCCTGGACATCGGCCTCGTCGACGAGATCACCGACGACGCGGCCGACGCCATCCAGGCCGCCGTGGTGCTGCTCGGGCGAGCCGCCGGCGCTGACCTGCGGGTCCGACGGCAGCTGCTGCTGGAGGCCGCCTCCACGCCGTTCGAGGACGCGCTCGGGTCGCACCTGGCCGCCTGCGATCGGGAACTGCGCCGCGCACACCCGCGCGGCGACGCCACCGGGCGGATCCGTGGCACCGCCGACCGCGCCGACCCCGACCGTCCGGCGGACCCCGACCGGGAAGCCGCAGAGCACGGGACCGGCCACGAGACAGACGGCGGATCGGGCCGATGAGGACGGATCCGCGGGCCCGTGTGGAGCGCTGGCAGACCGACGTGCCTACCGTCGGGGGCCCGCTGGAAGCCGACGCGGCCACGCTGTCCGCCTACACCGGGCGCGGCGAGGAACTGCTCGCCGCGCTGCCCGCCAGGTACGACCGCGACGGCGCGGCGCAGCACCTCGCCGACCGCATCCACGCCGCCTGCCGTACGGCCCGCGACCGGTTCGTCGGCCGGCACGCCGAGGCCGTGCACGCCGCGCTGACCGACGGACTGCGCGTCCACCGGGGCGTGGCCGAGCTCGCCGCGGCCGCCGCCGAGGCCTTCCCGGGCCTGGTACCGACCGGCACGCAGCTGGCTGCCGAACGCGCACTCCCGCAGCGGGACAAGGAGGGCCGCGAGATCGATCAGGGACTGTTCTTCCGGGGACTGCTGCGCTCGCCCTCGGCCGGCGCGCACCTGCTGGAGTCGATGCGCCGCCCGACGGCCCGGGCCGTCGAGCTGCTGCCCCGGCTGCGCTCCGAGGGCGGCCTGAACCTCGGCCCGGTCGCTCTGCACTGCGACGCGGGCGTGGCCCGGCTGACCATGCAGAACCTGCACTGCCTCAACGCGGAGGACGACGCGCAGGTCGCCGCGATGGAGACCGCGGTGGACCTGGCCCTGCTCCACGACGACGTACGGGTGCTGCTGCTGCGCGGTGGCATCATGACCCACCCCCGCTACGCGGGTCGCCGGGTGTTCAGCGCCGGGATCAACCTGCGTGACCTCGTCGCGGGGCGGATCTCCTTCACCGGCTTCCTGCTGGGCCGGGAGCTCGGCTACGTCAGCAAGCTCGTGCACGGACTGCGACTCGACGACGGCACCGACGCGCAGAAGCCGTGGGTCGCGGCGGTCGACACGTTCGCGATCGGCGGCGGCATGCAGTTGCTGCTCGTCGCCGACCGGGTCGTCGCCGGCGCGGACGCCTGGTTCAGCCTGCCGGCGGCGAAGGAGGGCATCGTCCCGGGCGCGGCGAACCTGCGCCTCGCCAGGCTGACCGGGGCACGGCTGGCCCGCCGGATCATCCTCGGCGGCCGGCGGGTCCACGCCCGCGACGCCGACGCCGGGCTCCTCTGCGACGACGTCGTGCCGCCGGACGAGGTGGGTGACGCGGCGCGACGCGCGGCCGCCGAACTGGACTCCGCGGCGGTCCTCGCCAACCGTCGGATGCTCAACCTCGCCGAGGAACCGACCGACGCGTTACGCGCCTACCTGGCCGAGTTCGCCTACGTGCAGGCCTGCCGACTGCACAGCCCCGACGTCGTCGCCAGGGCCGGAGCGCCGGCATGACCGGCGCCGCGGTGCGGGTCCACCTCGACGAGGAGCTGCTGCACCCGTCGCTGCGCGATCCCGCGCTGAGCTCGATCGGCTTCCTCAACGAGGTGATGGCCCGCTATCCCGAGGCGATCTCGTTCGCGCCGGGCGCCCCCGACCTGACGCACCTGGCCGGCGCCGACCTGGCCGGGTACGTCGACAGCTACCTGGCGCACGTGCAACGGACCCGTGGCATCGGCCCGGAGCGGGCGCGCCGGCTGCTGTTCGAGTACGGGCCGAGCGCCGGACTGATCAACGACCTCGTCGCGGCGGCCCTGCGCGCCGACGGCGGACCCGACGTGCCGTCCGAGGCGATCGTCGTGACGGTCGGCGCCCAGGAGGCGCTGCTGCTGGTCCTGCGGGCGCTGTTTCGCGACGGCGCCGACGTGCTCGCCGTGAGCAGCCCGTGCTTCCCCGGGATCACCGGGGCCGCCCGGCTGCTCGACATCGCCGTCGCTCCGTTCGCCGAGTCCCCCGGCGGCCCGGACCTCGACCGGCTGGCCGCGCTCTGCGCCGAGGCGCGTGGCCGGAACCGCCGCGTCCGGGCGGTCTACGTCGCGCCCGACTACGCCAACCCGGGCGGGACCCGAATGGGCCTGCCCGACCGACGGCGCCTGCTCGCGCTGGCCGAGCGGGAGAACCTGCTGATCATCGAGGACAACGTCTACGGGTTCACCGCGCCGCTCGGCGACACACTGCCCGGCCTCAAGGAACTCGACGAGACCGGCCGGGTCGTCATGGTCGGCTCGTTCGCCAAGGTCTGCCTGCCCGGCGCGCGCGTCGGCTTCGTCGTGGCCGACCAGACGGTGCGCGGTGCCGGCGGGGACCGGCTGCTCGCCGTCGAACTGGCCGCGCTCAAGGGCATGACCACGATCAACACGGCGCCGGTCTGCCAGGCCGTCGTCGGTGGCATGCTGCTGCGCCACGGCGGGTCGCTGGCGGCGCTCGGCCGGGCGCGGGCCGCCACGTACCGGCGCGGCCTGCGCGGGCTGCTCGACGCGCTGGACCGCCACGTCGCGCCGGTCGCACCGCCGACCGTGCGGTGGAACCGGCCCGACGGGGGGTTCTTCGTCCTGATGGACCTTCCGGTCCCGGCGGACCTCACGCTGCTGTCGCACTGCGCGCAGCACTACGGCGTGCTGTGGACCCCGATGGCGGGCTTCCACCCCGACGGCGGCGGTCGCAACCGGCTGCGGCTGTCCTGCAGCTACCTGACCGCGGACCGCATCGAGGAGGGCGTCGCCCGCCTGGCCCGGTTCCTGAGCCGGCTGCCCGCGCACCACGACGGCGCCGGCGCGTCCGCGATCTTCCGCACCAACCGGACAAGTGAGGATGTGACGCGGTGAGACTGCTCATCGGCAACAGCACCGACATCGACCTGGTCGGTGAGTTCGAGAAGGCCGGCGCGGCCTGGTGGGCGCAGCGGCTGGTCTGGTTCGCCCGCGAGGGCGACGTACTGGTGCTGCCGGCGCTGCCGGAAGACGACTACGTCGACTACGTCACCGGTGTGCTCGGCGTCGACCGGAGTTCGCTGCGGCTGCTGGTGCCACCGCCCGGCGCCGACGGGGCGGCCCGGTTGACCGCGGACCGCCTCGCCGACCCGTCGTTCCTGGCCGACCTCGACGCGGCCCTCGCCGGCCGTACGGTCGAGCAGGTCCTCGCCACCTGGCCCGCCGCGCCCGTCGTCGCCCTCGCCCGCCGGGTCGGCGCGGCGGACCTGCTGCCCGGCCAGGCGTTCGTGAGCCAGGGCGGCGGCGCGCTGGTCAACAGCAAGGCGGTCTTCCGGGCCGTCGCCGCGGGCGCCGGGGTACCCATCCCGCAGGGCGCCGTCTGCGCCAACCCGGCGGCCGCGGAACAGGAGATCTGGGATCTGCTCGCCGAGGACCGCGCGGTGATCATCAAGCACGAGTTCTACTCCGGCGGCGTCGGCAACCACATCCTCAGCCGCGGCGAGGGCGTCCAGCCCCTGGGCGCTCCCCGCGTGTCGATCATGCCGGACCGCCCGGCGGTCGCGAAGTTCATCGCCGCCGAGTGGGACAGGTACACCAGCGGGGGCCGGCACCGCCTCGTCGTCGAGGAGTACTTCCCGGGAAGCCGGGCGGTCTTCTCCGAGCTGCTCATCACCGATGGCGGGATCCAGTTCGGCACCGACGGCGAGATGTTCTACGTGCCGATCGCCAACGCGCAGGCCATTCCGGCACCGGACCAGCCGGCCGACCGCATGGCCGCGGTCACCGAGCACGCCCGGCGGCTCTGCGAGCCGCTACGCGCCATGGGCTACCGGGGCTGGCTCTCCGCCGACGCGATCGTGACACCCGGCGGCGCGGTCTACTTCACCGAGTACAACGGCCGGATCACCGGCTCCACGCACCTGCACGAGGTCCTCGGTCGCCGGGTCGTGGGGCCGGACTTCGCCCGCGACCGGGTCCTGTTCGAGCGGGTCGGCTGGCGGGCCCCGTCGTTTCGGGAGGCGGTGGACGCGGTCGAGGCCGCCGGTCTGGCCTACGACCCGGCGACCCGCACCGGCGCACTGTTCTGCAGCGCCTACGACCCGGACGCGGGATCGGTCTGGTACTGCGCCGTGGCGCCCGACATGGACGCGATCCGGGTGCTGGAGGAGCGGCTCGCCTCGCTGTTCCCGCAGCAGCCGAGCTGAGAGGGGCACCCGATGTCGGTAAAAGAGCCGGTCCTGCTCGGCGGCCGGCCGCTGCTCACCGAGACGCCGCCGTTGGCGCGGCCGCCACTGCTGCGCGAGCACGGTGACCTCCTGGCTGTCTTCGGCGACATCGTCGCCGGCGGCACCCTGACCAAAGGCGGTCACCTCGCCGCACTGGAAGTCGAGTTGGCGCGGTTCCTCGGTGTCGCGCACGCCGTGGCGGTGTCCAGCTGCACGAGCGGGCTGATGCTCCTCATGCGCGGCCTGAGCCCGGGCGGCGCGGTCGTCATGCCCAGCTTCACGTTCATGGCCAGCGCACACGCCGCGCGCTGGAACGGCCTGCGGCCGGTCTTCGCCGACATCGAATCCGGCGGGTTCGGTCTGTCGGCGTCGGCCGCGTCCGCCGCGGTCGACGACCGCACCGTGGCGATCCTGGGGGTGCACGTCTTCGGCACCCCGTGCGACGCCGACGCCCTGGCCGAGGTCGCCGCGGCGCGCGGGGTGCCGCTGCTGCTCGACGCGGCCCCGGCGTTCGGCGCGGTCTACCCCGACGGTACGCGGGTCGGCGGCAAGGGACTCGCCGAGGTGTTCAGTCTCAGCCCGACCAAGCCGTTCACCGCCGGCGAGGGCGGCATCATCACCACCGCGAACGAGGACCTCGCCCGGGAGTTGCGCACCGCCAGGGAGTACGGCAACCCGGGCACCTTCGACAGCCTCTTCGTCGGCCTCAACGCCCGGATGCCGGAGCTGTCCGCGGCGCTCGCCCTGCACCAGCTGCCGGGCTTCCCGGACCTGCTGGCTCGCCGGTTGGCGCTCGTCGACCGGTACCGCGCGGCGCTCGCCGACGTACCCGGGATCGAGTTTCCGCGGGTACCGCCCGGCGCGACGAGCACCCACAAGGATCTTTCCCTCACGATCGACCCGGCGCGGTTCGGCCTCGACCGGGACACCCTCGTCGTCGCGCTGCGCGCGGAGAACGTCCCGACCCGCAACTACTTCGACCCGCCCGTGCACCGCCAGACCGCCTACCGCCAGGTGGCGTCCGGGCCGCTGCCCAACACCGAGGCCCGCGCCGCGGCGGTCGTCGCGGTGCCGCTGTACAGCGGGATGACCGACGACGTCGTGGACCGGATCTGCGCGGTCGTCCGCCGCATCCAGGCCCACGCCGACGGCGTCGCGCAGGCCGTGCGGTCCACCCCGCGGATCAGGAGTGTCGAACATGTCTGACCAGGTGTTTCTCGGAATATCCACCGCCGAGTTCGACCCAGCGGTGGCCGCGGTCGTCGACGGTCGTGTCGTCGCCTACGCCGAGGAGGAACGTTTCCTGCGGGTGAAGCACGCGCCGGGGCGCTACCCGGACCGGGCGCTGCGTTACTGCCTGGAGACGGTCGGGGTGCGACTCGACGAGGTCGCATCGGTCACCATCGGCTACGACCTGGCCGCCTACACCGATGGCCGGATGCGGCGGTTCTTCGACGCGATGGCGCGGGAATGGCCGCTGGACCAGGCCACCCTGGACTGGCAGCGCGGCTGTCTGCGTGAGTTCGACATCGCCGGGCAGACCGCGAAGCACCACTACCACTGGCGGCGTCAGTTCGGCGACATCACGTTCCCGCCGATCCGCTTCGCGCCGCACCACTACACCCACGCGTTCCAGTCGGCGATGGAGTCGCCGTTCGAGTCGGCCGTCGTGCTGACCCTGGACGGCTCCGGCGACCAGCACACCACCGTCCTGTGGCTGAAGCGGGGCGAGGTGCTCACGCCCCTGCGCGAGGTGTGCATGCCGCACTCCCTCGGTTGGTTCTACGCCGCGTTCACCGAGTATCTCGGGTTCGACGCCTACGACGGCGAGTACAAGGTGATGGGCCTCGCCGCGCACGGCGGGCCGGACCCGATCCTGGCGGACCTCGTCGGCCAGGTGCTGCTGCCGGCCTCCGACGGGGTCGAGTACCGGCTCGACCCGTCCTACATCCACTACGGGGAGCACCGCTACTCGCGGCGGTTCACCGACAAGCTCGTCAAGCTGCTCGGCGCGGCGCCGCGCCTGCCCCGCGACCCGGTGACCCGCTGGCACATGGATCTCGCCTTCGCGGTGCAGCAGGCGCTGGAGGAGGCGGCGTGCCGGTTGATTCGCTGGGGAATCGCGCGGACCGGCGTCTCCGATGTCTGTGTCGGCGGTGGGGTCGGCCTGAACGTGAAGATGAACTCGCGGATCTTCGCGCTGCCCGAGGTCACCGACGTCTTCGCCCACCCGCTCTGCGCCGACAACGGCCAGGCGGTGGGTGCCGCGCTGGTCACCTGCCACCGGGAGACCGGGGCGCTGCCACCGCCGCTCGCATCCCTCGCGTGGGGCCCGGAGCAGGGCAACGAGGAGATCGAGCGGGTCCTGCGCAACGCCGGCGTCGCGTACACCCGCAGCGAGGACGTCTGCGAGACGGTCGCCGCCGACCTGGCCGCGGGCCGGCTCGTGGCCTGGTGCCAGGGGCGGTTGGAAGCGGGACCGCGGGCCCTCGGGCAGCGCAGCATCCTCGCCGACCCGCGCAGCGTCGAGGTCCGCGACCGGGTCAACGCCGCGGTCAAGCAGCGGGAGTTGTGGCGCCCGTTCGGTCCGTCGATGATCGCTTCGGCGGCCGGGCGCTACTTCGAGCACCACACCGACTCGCGGTACATGACGATGGCGTTCCCGGCGAGCGGAGCGCTGCGCCGCGACGCTCCGGCGATCGTGCACGTCGACGGCAGCTCCCGGGTGCAGATCGTGCACGAGTCGGCGAACCCCCGCTACCACCGGCTCATCGAGCGGTTCGGTGAGCGCACCGGTGTGCCGGTGGTGCTCAACACCTCGTTCAACGTCCGCGGTGAGCCGATCGTGTCCACGACGGAGGACGCGCTGCGGACGTTCTTCGCCACCGGCCTGGACGTGCTGGCCGTCGGCGACTTCATCGTGCGCAAACACCCGACCGACATGGCAGGAGGCAGGTAATGGCACAGCGGCGCATCCTCGTGGTCGCGGCCCATCCCGACGACGAGATCCTCGGCATGGGCGGGACCATCGCGAAACACGCGCTGCACGAGAGCGCGGAGGTCGCGGTGCTGTGGGTCTCCGAGGGCAGTTCGACGCAGTATCCGGGTGACGAGCAGATCGCCCAGCAGAAGTTCCGCGAGGCCGAGGCGGCGGCGAAGACCCTCGGGGTGACGCACTGCATGCAGCGCACGCTGCCCGACATGCGCCTGGACACCGTCGGGCACGTCGAGGTGAACCGGGTCGTGGAGGAGGCGGTCGACGAGTTCGGCCCCGACACGGTCTACACCGTCCATCCGGACGTCAACATGGACCACCGCACGGTCTTCCGCTCGGTCATGGTGGCGACGCGTCCCTATGCCGGAAGTTCGGTACGGCGGGTGCTCAGCTACGCCACCACGTCCGGCATCGAGTGGACGCCACCGTTCGAGGCGTCGTTCGCGCCGAACGTCTTCGTCGATGTCACCGCCACCATCGAGGACAAGGTGTCCGCCTTCTCCTGCTACCAGACCGAGACCCGGCCGTGGCCGCACCCGCGGTCGTCACGTGCGATCAGGGCGAACGCGGAGAGCTGGGGCAGCGGCGTCGGCTGGGCCTACGCCGAGCCCTTCGTCCTGATCCGTGAACTGCGCACCTGACGGGTCGGCCCGAAAAGGAATGATGTCGATGAGCATCCTTCGTAACTCCACCATCCTCGTCACCGGCGCCACCGGGTCGTTCGGCAAGGCGTTCATCCGGCACGCGTTGACGTACCTGGACCCCGAGTTGGTCCTCGTCTACTCCCGTGACGAGCTCAAGCAGTACGAGATGCGCCAGCTCTTCCCCGCCGAGACGCGGCTGCGCCCGGTGATCGGCGACGTCCGCGACCGCGATCGGCTCACCGGATGCATGCGCGGCGTGGACTTCGTGGTGCACGCGGCCGCGCTGAAGCAGGTCGACACGGCCGAGGGGCACGCCGGGGAGTTCGTGAAGACCAACGTCGTCGGTTCGCAGAACGTCATCGACGCCGCCACGGCCACCGGTGTGCGGCAGGTCGTGGCGCTCTCCACCGACAAGGCATCCAGCCCGATCAACCTGTACGGCGCCACGAAGATGGTCGCGGACAAGCTCTTCACCTCCAGCGACGGCGGTCCGACGGGGTTCTCCGTGGTGCGCTACGGCAACGTCATGGGCAGCCGCGGTTCGGTCATCCCGCTGTTCCGGCGGCTGGCGCGTACCGGCGCGAGCCTGCCCATCACCGACAAGCGGATGACCCGCTTCCTCATCACCCTGGACCAGGCGGTCCGGTTCGTCGTGGAGACCTTCGACGTGATGCGGGGCGGTGAGCTGTACGTGCCGAAGATCCCGAGCATCCGGATCTCGGATCTGGCCGAGGCGATCGCGCCGGGCTGCCCCACGTACGAGGTCGGCATCCGCCCGGGGGAGAAGGTGCACGAGGAGCTGATCGCCGCGGAGGACAGCCAGCGCACGTTCCAGACCGCCGACCGGTATGTCGTCATGCCGACCATCCGGCGCGCCGGCTACCCCGTCCCGGAGGGATGCCGGCAGGTCGAGGAGGGCTTCCGCTACCGCTCGGACCTGAACACCGCCTGGCTCGGCGTCGAGGAGCTGCGCGAGCTGATCGAGGTCATCGACCGGCCGGGGGAGTCGGGCACCCTGGTGGCGTCGCGGTGAGCGGGCCGGTTCGGCTCACCGGCGCGGTGATGGCACATCCGCGCCGGCTCGGGCCCGGCCGGGAGCTGCTGGCCGCCGCCCCGCCGGGGCTGCTGGAGCTCGTGCTCGACCCGTGGCCGGACGGGCCGCGGACCGGGCTGCGTACGGCGATGAGGGCATGGTCGTCGATCCCCTCCGGCTCGACGCACCATGTCGTACTCGAGGACGACGCGATCCTGGTGCCGGGCTTCGCCGAGCACGCGGCCCGGGCCGCGGCGGGGGCACCGGACGCGGCCGTGGTGTTCCACGCCAACTGGTGCTCGCGCACCGGCGCGGCGGTTCGGCTCGGTGCGCTGGCCGGTGCCCGGTGGGTGCGCGCGGCACAGGAGTACACCCCGACGGTCGCGCTGATGCTGCCGGCGGCCGTCGGGGCCGGGTTCCCGGCGTTCGCCCGGCGACACGCCGGCACCTGGGCCGGTGACGTGGTGATGGCCCGCTACCTCGCCGCGCGGGGGGTCCGCACGTACGTGACCGTGCCGAACCTCGTCGAGCACGGCGACTTCCCCAGCGTGGCGGAGAACGACGCCCACGGGCTGCGGCTCTCCGCGTGCTACGGGGAGCCGCCGCCCGGCACGGACTGGTCGCTCGCCGGCGCGGCGGAGCCGGAGGCGTTGCCCTTCTACAAGTTCGGCCTCGCGCTCTGCGCCGTGCGTGAGCCGGCGGGCCGCTGGTCGACGATCGGTCCGCAGCGCTGGAGTAGCCGGCTGCGCATCGATGTGGACGACTGTGTCAAGGCCTTCGAGGCCACTTTGGACCGGTCCGCCGCGCTGCGCGAGCGGTTCGACGACGACGTGCTCTTCGAGGTGTGGCGCACCGCGTACGCGACGGGTGCGGTGAGCCGCCGCCCCGGCCAGGACGTGGCGGCGCTGACGTCGGACCCGCTGGCGGTGCGGGCCGCGCGGTCGATCGGCCCGGGCGGCCTGTGCACGAGCGTCGACGCCCACGAGCTGCTGACGCTGCGGGAACCGCTCGGTGAGCTCGCGCTGGCCGGAATCGTCGCCGGGCTGCACGGCCCGGTGGCCGCCCGCCCGCCCGGGAACCGCCGTCCCGGCGGCCACCGTCGGGTGGTCGACGTGCCGTGCCCGCCGCCGGCGGCGCCGTCGCTTCGGCGGACCCTCGAGGGCGAGCTGGTCGACCGGGGCCAGGACGTGACGGTGGAGGTGACCGACGGCGCGGTCCGGGTGGTGGGCACGGGCCCGCGGCGCGGCACCGTGACCGTGCGGACCGGTGTCCCGTACGGTCCGGGCGTACGCTGCCGACCGCTCGACGACTATGTGGCCCGGTCGCTCGTCGCCCAGCCGATCGTCGTGGATCGCACCTGTCGGGCGACGTCGTACTCGCACGTGTGGGACATCGCCTCCGCGGTCGCCAGGGCGCTCGACGGCGCTCCGGCCGACCCGCCCGACGCGGGCCCGCCGGTGGACCCGGCGGAGCTGGCCGTGCTGGTCTCGCGGGCGATCAAGCCGGTGCCGGTCCTGGATGGCGACGGTCCCCACACCGCGGGCCGGGGACCGGTCAGGCGGGACGGACCCGGCATCGGCCTTGCCGACGGCATCCGCACCGTCGGCCAGTGGCTGGCCTACGAGGCGGATGAGACGTGGAGGTGACGGCACTCAGCCGGGCCGCGCCCGGCGGTGACAACGAGGACGCCGTCGTGACCGGCGACACGTTCGCCGTGGCGCTCGACGGCGCGACCGCCGAGCCCGGCTTCGGTTCCGGCTGCCGCCACGGGGTCCGTTGGTTCGCCCGCTCGATCGCGGGCGAACTGGGCCGGCTCCTCGGCACGGACCCGGACGGGGTGCCGCTGCCGGTGCTCCTGCGCGACGCTGCCGGGACGGTCCGCGCAGCCCATGCCGACACCTGCGACCTCGATGACCCGCGCAGCCCGTCGGCGACCGTGGCGATGCTGCGGCTGCGGGGCGACCGGATCGAGCACCTTGTCCTCGGCGACGCCGTGCTGCTGCTGCGCGACCGGCGAGGAAGGGTCACGGTGGTCTCCGACGATCGGATCCGCCGCTTCTACCACCTGCCCTGGTCGCGGCTGCACGACAGACGCAATGTGCCGGGCGGCTTCTGGGTCGTCGGGGCGCGGCCGGACGCCGCCGCCGAGGCGCTGACCGGCTCGGTGCCTGTCGCGGAGCTGGACTGCGCCGCCGTGCTCACCGACGGGGCGGCCCGGCTGGTGGAGCGCTTCGGCTGGACGTGGGACGACCTGCTCGCCGTGCTGAGGCGCGACGGGCCCGCCGCGCTGGTGGCCGCGACCCGGGCGGCGGAACGCGCCGCACCGCCCGCCGACCCCGACGACAAGGCGTACGACGATGCGACGGTGGCCCTCTGCCACTTCCATGATTGAATAGTTAAGTTCATTTCCTGTTGGCGTCCGCCGTCTCCCGGATGCGAGAGTGCGTGCGAAACTTCCCGGAATCCTCAGCTGTCACACCGGACTGTCGATCGTCACTGCGCTATCTGTTCTGGCTCGCGGGCCAGTTCCGCGTACCGATCCTGCTCGGCGCTCTCGCCGGCATCGCCTGCATCGTCGCCCAGGCGTTGATTCCGGCGGCGATCGGCGTGGCCATCGACGACGGCATCATCGCCCGGGACCAGCCGGCACTGCTGTGGTGGGGTGCCGCGATCCTCGGTCTCGGTGTCGTGCAGGCGTTGACAGGTCTCATGCAGGACCGGTACGGGCTGACCGCTTCGCTCGGTGCGGCGTACCGCACACTGCAACTCGTCACCGCGCGGGCCGCCCGGCTCGGCGGCACCCTGCGCAAGCAGGCCTCCACCGGCGAGGTCGTGAGCGTCGGCGTCGCGGACATCACCCAGCTCGGTGCCGCGCTGGAGACGACCGGCCGGTTCGCCGGCGCCGTCGTGGTCATCATCGTGGTGGCCGGCATCATGCTGGCCACGTCCTGGCAGCTCGGCGTCGTCGTACTGGTCGGGGTGCCCGTCATGGTCTGGGCGGTCGGGCTGCTCCTGCGACCGCTGCACGGCCGCCAGCAGCACCTGCGCGACCAGCAGGCCGAGCTGACCACCCACGCCGTGGACATCAGCAGCGGCCTGCGGGTGCTGCGCGGCATCGGCGGCGAGGCCCAGTTCTCCCACCGCTACCGACAGATGTCGCAGCGGGTGCGCGGAGCCGGCGTACGGGTCGCCGGCGTCGAGGCCGCCCTGGACGCCGCCAAGACCTTCCTGCCAGGGCTGCTGCTCGTCACCGTCGTGTGGCTGGGCGCGGAGTCGGTCCTCGACGGCCGGCTCAGCGTCGGGCAGCTGGTCGCCTTCTACGGCTACGCGGTCTTCCTGGCGACCCCGCTGCGCCGCGTCGCCGACGGCGCCGACCAGTTCACCAGGGGCAACGTCGCCGCCGCGAGGGTGATCCGGCTGCTGAACATCGAACCCGAACACGCCTCGGGCACGACACCGCTGCCGGACGGCCCGGCGGAACTCGTCGATCCCGACGCCGGACTCAGGGTGCAGCCCGGCCGGTTCGTGGCGGTGGCATGCGCGACCCCGTCGGACGCCGCGCTGCTCGCCGACCGCCTCGGCCGGCACACCGGCACGACCGCCACGTTCGGCGGGGTGCCGCTGCGCGACGCGCCGCTGGAGCAGGTCCGCGCCCGCATCCTGGTCGCCACCAACGAGGACCGGCTCTTCGACGGCCCGCTGCGTAACGAACTCGACCCCGCCGACCGATCCGACGGGCTGCGCGCCGTGATCGAGGCCTCGTCGTCGAGCGACATCATCGAGATGCTGCCCGACGGTCTGGACCAGACGGTCGTGGGCGGCGGGCAGGAGTTCTCCGGCGGGCAGCGGCAGCGACTGCGCCTGGCCCGCGCGCTGCAGGCCGACCCGGACGTGCTCGTACTCGTCGAGCCGACCAGCGCCGTCGACGCGCACACCGAGGCACGCGTCGCCCAGCGCCTGCGCCAGGCCCGGGCCGGGCGTACGACCGTGGTCTTCACGACCAGCCCGATCATGCTCAACGCCGCCGACCGGGTCGCCGTCGTCGTCGAGGGCCGGGTCGTCGGCGAAGGTACGTACCCGGGGCTGCGTGGCGATGCCCGGTACCGGCCCATCGTCGCCCGGGAGGACGAGGCGTGAACACCGACGACACCCCGCACACGCTGCCCGTCGCATCGGCCCGGGAGGTTCGGTCCCAGGCTCGCCGCATCGCCGTGCGGCACCGCGGCCCCCTGCTCGGCGCCCTCGCACTGCACACCCTCGCCGCCGCGTCCGGCCTGGTCGCGCCGCGGCTGCTCGGCAACCTCATCGAACAGGTGTCACGGGGCACCGCCGAGGTCACCCACGCCGTCGTGCTCATCCTCGTGTTCGTGGTGGCGCAGGTGATCCTGCTCGCCGCTGCCGTCTACGCCTCCGCCCGCCTCGGCGAGACGGTCCTGGCCGAACTGCGCGAGGAGTTCGTCGACAACGTCCTGGCGCTGCCGCTGGCCGTCGTCGAGCGGGCCGGCACCGGCGATCTGGTCAACCGCACCACCCGCGACGTCGACATGCTCTCCCGCGCGGTGCGCCAGGCCGTGCCCGACACGCTGTTCGCCGGCACGACGATCGTGCTGACCGTCGGCGCGCTGATCCTCGTGGACCCGCTGCTGGCCCTGCCCTGCCTGGTCGCGGTGCCGGTGCTGTGGGCAGCCACCCGCTGGTACCTGCGCCGGGCCCGCGACGGCTACCTGCGGCAGAGCGCCTCGTACGCGCGCATCACGGACGGGCTGACCGAGACCGCGGACGGCGCCCGTACGGTCGAGGCCCTGCGCGTCGCGCACCGCCGCACGGCCCGCGCCGACGCCGACATCGCCGAGTCCTACCGGGCGGAGCGCTACACGCTGTACCTGCGCTCGGTGTTCCTGCCGATCAGCGACGTCGGGTACGTGCTGCCCGTCGCCGCGACCCTGGTGCTCGGCGGCGTGTTCTACCTCAACGGGCACGTCACCCTGGCCGCGGTCACCACGGCCACGCTCTACGTGCAGCAGGTCATCGTCCCGGTCGACGTGCTGCTGTACTGGCTGAACGAGCTGCAGATCGGCGGCGCGTCGCTGGCGAGAACCCTTGGCGTGCACGGTGCCGCCCCGGCCCGCGCGTCGCTTCCGGTGCCCGCGGCCGGCGGCGGTGGCCGGGTCGGGCTGGACGGTGTCAACTTCGCCTACCGCGAGGGCCACGACGTCCTGTGCGATGTCACCCTACGGGTCGAACCGGGGGAGCGGCTCGCGGTCGTCGGCCCGTCCGGCGCGGGCAAGTCGACCCTCGGCCGGCTCGTCGCCGGCATCCAGCCGCCGACGTCCGGCACGGTCACCATCGACGACGCGGCCCTGACCGACCTGCCGCTGGACGACCTGCGCCGCCGGGTCGCGCTCGTCACCCAGGAGCACTACGTCTTCGCCGGGACACTGCGCGAGAACCTCGTCATGGCGAAACCCTCGGCCACCGACGACGAACTGGAGAAGATCCTCAAGGCACTGGACGCCTGGGACTGGGCCGCCGAGCGGGGGCTGGACGCCGCCGTCGGCGCGGGCGGAGCGGCACTGTCACCCGCGGAGGCCCAGCAGTTGGCGCTGGCCCGGTTGGCGCTGGCCGACCCGCAGGTGGTGGTCCTGGACGAGGCGACATCACTGCTCGCCCCGAAGGCCGCGCGGCACGTCGAGCGGTCCCTGGCGGCGGTTCTGGAGGGGCGCACCGTGATCGCCATCGCCCACCGGCTGCACACCGCGCACGACGCCGACCGCATCGTGGTGCTGGAGGACGGCCGGGTGGTGGAGTCGGGCAGCCACGACGAACTCGTACGAGCCGGAGGCGCCTACGCGGCCCTCTGGCGCTCCTGGCACGGCTAGGGCCGCGGAGTCTACCCGGCGGGCTGGTCGGACAGTTCCCGCCGCAGCGCCGCCCGCAGCGTACGCACCTGCGGGGCGTCCAGTTCGCCACAGCGGTCCAGCGCCCGCTGGCGTAGCGCCCGGGCCTCCGCCGGCCGGTCGTCGTCGGCCAGGGCGGCGAGGACGTGCAGGGTCCGCGCCTCCCACCACGGGCTGGAGAGCGCGGCGAACAGCGCCAGCGCCTGCCGCAGCGCGTCGGTCGCGGCGTCGACCTCGCCCAGCTCCCGCGCCGCCAGCCCGTACCGGTAGGTGGCATGGGCCTCGCTGAACGTCGCGCCGCACCGCTGGAAGTTGCGCCGGGCCTGGTCGAACTCGTCGGCGGCCTCCCGCCAGCGGCCGAGGCCGGCCAGGGCCCCGCCGAGGGAGATCATCGCCGCGCCCTGCGTGACCTGCGCACCGGTACGGGTGAGGCCGTTGTCCCGCCGGTAGAACGCGAGCACCTCCCGGTGCAGGTCGGCTGCCTCGGCGTACCGGCCGAGCGCGGCCAGCGCCGCGCCGTGGGCGCTCGCCGCGCAGTGCTCGCCGAGGGCGTACCCGGCCTGACGGAACAGGCCCACGGCCCGGCGGCACGGGTCGAGGGCCGCCGCCGCGCGGCCGGTGCGGACCAGGATCGCCGCCGAGTACGTCAGGGCCCACGCCTCCTCCCGGCGGTCCCCGATCCGCCGGGCCAGTTCCAGCGCGCGGTCCAGGACGGTCTGGGCCTCGGCGTTGCGGTCCCGGCAGAAGTAGTGTGCCCAGCCGAGGAAGTTCAGCAGCGCGGCCTCGTCGCGGGGGTGGCCGGCGGCCCGGGCGGCGGCCGCCCCGAGCGAGAAGATCTCGTCCCAGGGGTGCCGGTGGCTGTTCGCGTCGGAGTACCAGTGCAAGGAGCGGGCCACCCGGACCACGTCGGTGTGCCGGCCGGCGTGGGCCGCGTCGCGCAGCGCCGCCAGCCAGTTGCCGGATTCGCGGTCCAACCAGGACGCCGCCGTCCGGTCGTCGGCGAAGAGGGCGTCCGCCCGGTCGGCGTCCGGCTCGAACACGACGCCGGCCCGCTCGGTGCGGCGCAGCAGCCAGCCGACCATCCGGTCGTGCGCGGCGGCCCGGTCGGCCGGGTCCTCCTCGTGGTCGAGACGTTCGGCGGCGTAGAGCCGGACCAGGTCGTGGAAGTGGTACCGGTCGCCAGCGGACAGCAGCACCCCGGCCTCGACCAGTTCCTCCACGGCGAGCGCCGCGGCCTCCTCGTCGGTGCCCGCGACGGCGGCGACGAGGCTTTCGTCGAAGTCGGTGCCGGGAACCAGCGAGGCGCGCCGGAACACCGCGGCCGCCGCCGGGTCCAGTTGGCGGTAGGAGACCTCGAACGCGGCCCGGACGTCCAGGTCCCCGGCGGTCAGCACGGTCAGCCGCCGGCGCTGGTCGTGGAGCAGGTCGACGAGCCGCCGTACCGACCACTGCGGCCGGCTGGCGAGCCGGTTGCCGGCGATCCGGACGGCCAGCGGAAGCCGCCCGCAGAGCGTGACGAGCTGGTCGGCGGCGGCCAACTCGGCCGCGACCCGGTCGGCGCCGACGATCGCGGCCAGCAGTTGCCGGCCGGCGGCCGGGTCCAGCAGGTCGAGCGGCTGCCGGATCGCGCCGGCCAGCCCGGTCAGCGGGCGGCGGCTGGTGACCAGGGCCAGGCAGTGCCGCCCGGCCGGCAGCAGCGGGCGTACCCGGGCCTCGTTCACGGCGTTGTCGAGGACGACCAGCAGCCGGCGGTCGCGGGTCAGGGTGCGGAACAGCCCGCCCCGCTCGGCCGGGGAGGCCGGGACGAGGCTGTCCGGCACCCCGAGGGAGCGCAGGAACCCGGCGAGCGTGTCGGCCGGGTCGGCGTCCTGGAGGTCGGCGAAGAGTTGCCCGTCGCCGAACGCGGGGCTGAGCCGGTGCCCCGCCGCGACGGCGAGGCTGGTCTTGCCGATCCCCGGCGGACCGTGCAGGACGACGACGCGGGTGGCCCCGGTGTCCGTGGCGGCCAGCGCCGAGAGCAGGTCGAGGGCGTCCGACCGGCCGGCCAGGTCGGGGACGGCGGCGGGCAGCTCACCGGGTACGACCGCCGGCTGGGCGGGAGCGGCCGCGTCGACCGGTGCCGGGTGCGGCGGCGGCTGCCGTTCGGCGCGGGCCAGGTCGAGGAACCGGCCGCGTTCCGGCCCGGCGAGTCGGAGCGCGTCGGCGAGCAGGACGGCGGTGCGCCGCTGCGGGCTGCGTACCCGCCCCCGCTCCATCTCCCGGATGCCGCGGACGCTGGAGCCGGACGCCTCGGCCAGCCCTTCCTGGGTCAGGCCCAGGCTCCGCCGGAGGCTCCGGAGCCGGTCGCCGAACCGCTCACGCTGCTCCTGATCAATGGGTATGGCTTCCCCCAACCACCCGCCTACGCGCGCTCGCGCAACGCCGATCGATGCTTGCACACCCGGCACCGGTCGGGGGAGCGGTGTGTGGTGCTCGCCATGCTCAGCCCGTGACGAACCGTACCGATCCCACCCGGTACGGTCCAATCACGACAGTGGACATCGGACGGCTGGTCAGGGCAGGTCGCTGACCCGGCGGGCCGGGCCGAGCGCGGCCACCACGTCGGCGACCACCGTCTCGTGGACGTCGTCCAGGTAGAAGTGCGCCCCGGGATACGTACGCAGTGCGAAGGCGGCCCGGGTGTGGTGCGCCCAGTCCCGCACCTCGGCCGGTGACGCGGTGGGGTCGGCCACCCCGACCAGCCCGGTCACCGGGCAGCCCAGCGGCGGCACCAGCGCCGGCCGGTGCGTCTCGAAGGCCCGGTAGTCGGCGCGTACCGACGGCAGCACGACCGCGCGCAGTTCGGGGTCGTCCAGCGCCCGGTCGTCGGTGCCGCCGAGCCGGCGCAGTTCGGCGACCAGCGCCTCGTCGTCGCCGAGGTGCACGGTGCCCGGCCGGTGGTGGCACGGCGCGGGCAGGCCGGAGACGAACAGGTGCGCCGGGGTGAAGCCGCGCCGGGCCAGCCGTGCGGCGACCTCGTGGCCCAGCGCCGCGCCCATGCTGTGCCCGAAAAGCGCCAGGGGTCGGTCGAGCAACGGGGTGAGCGCGTCGGTGACCAGGTCGGCGAGCCGGGCGAAGTCGGTGACGCAACTGTCGGTGAGCCGGTCCTCGCGGCCGGGGTACTGCACCGCGTGCAGTTCCAGGTGCGCCGGCAGCCGGGCCGGCCAGCGCCGGAACGAGCTTGCGCCGCCGCCGGCGTGCGGCAGGCAGACCAGGCGCGTCTCGGCGTGCGGGACCGGCCGGTACCGCCGCAGCCAGGTCGTGTCGCCGGCCGTGGCCGCCCTCACCGGGCCACCGCCGGCTCCGTGCCCCGCTGCCTCGGGACCGCCGCGCCGGCCCCGGCGCCCGCGCCGGCCGGACCGGTCGCCGCGCCGACCGGGGCCGGTGCGCCGATCGGGACCGGTCCGTCGCCCGGGGCCGGCCCGTCGGCCGGGTCGAGGCCGGTCAGGTCGGCGACGCCGACCGGTGGCGGCGGGCTGCCCACGATCAGCTCCGGCTGCCCCAGCCGGCCGGTCAGTTCCTGCCACACCCGGCACACCGTCAGGTGCGACTGCCCGAGCCGCATCGGGTCCTCGCCGGCGGTGACCGCGGCCGCGAACTCCGCCATCGTGCGGGCCATCGCCGCCGGCCACAGGTCACGCAGCACGTCGGCGTAGTCGACCGGCTCGGTGCCCGGCAGCACCGCCGTGCTCGGCCGGGCCAGGTACGGGTCACCGGCCGGGCCGGCGCCGTCGGCCGGACCGTCGCCGTTCGCGCCCGCGCCGGTCACGTGCAGCCGGGGGCTCCACAGCACCGGCCCGTGCGTGTCGGCCAGGGTCAGCGTCCCGGCGTCGGTGGTGACCGAGATCCGGTGCATCAGGTGGGCGTGGTTGTCCGGGTCGTGCGGGTCGAGCTGGTTGTGCACCCGGATGCCGACCGGCACCCCGCCGAGCACCGCGTCGACCCCGCGCAGCGGCGGGGCCGCGTCGAGCAGACCGGTCATCTGCTCCGGCCACGCCGCCGGCTCGGCCACCGCCCACGGCCGCATCGCCGGCAGGGCCCGGGACAGGATGTCGACCAGGGCGAACGCGACCTGGATGCTGGTGGCCGCCTCGACGTACCGGGGCGGGCCGTGCCGGCGCAGCACCGCCGCGGCCCGCAGGAACGCCCGGACCGGGGCGAGCTGCGGATAGTGGTCGTTCAGCCGGTACAGCACCTTGTTGCGGCGGGCCCGCCGCAGGCAGTCGGCGAGTTCGTCGTGGTGCACCGGGTGCTCCTGGAGCACGTGGACGCCCCGGTCGAGCAGGGCGGCGGCGAGTTCACTGCCGGTACCGCCGGCCACCCCGGCCCGGACCGCCACGCAGGCCGCGTCGACGGCGTCCGGCAACTCGTCGACCGACGTGTACAGCGGCACGCCGTACTCCCGCGCGCAGGCCGCCGAGCGGGCGCTGCCCCGGGCCAGCACCCCGACCAGTTCGCCCCACGCGGGGCCGTCGCGCAGGGCGGCCAGGTGGACCCGCCCGAAGGTGGTGCCGCACACCACGAACCGCAGCCGCCGGGTCACAGCACTCCCTCCTCGACCGCTGCGGCGCGCGGCCCGTCGGTCACCTCGAACACGGTGCACGCCGCGTCGCGGCGCAGCCGCTCCACCACCACCGCCGGGTCCAGCAAATCGGCGGCGAGCCACGCACCCGGCGGTACGGTGCCGGCCAGCACCGCCGCGGCGGCCTCGACCGCGACCGTCGCGGTGAGCCGGTAGCCGTCGTCGGCGCGCAGGGTCAGCGTCCGCGTCCCCCGGTCGTCGGTGATCTCGACGACCATCAGCTGGTAGGGGCGCTGCCCGGCCAGGTCGACCTCGGCGGCCCGGACCAGCCGGCCGGCCGCGTCGGACCCGGCGGGGTCGCCGACCGTCCCGGCCCGCAGCCGGTTGAGCACCGCCAGGGTCTGCCGGCCGGCGAAGACGTTGAACCACGCGCCGTCGCGTACGCCGAGTTCGACGGCGAGCCGGCGGGCCTCGCCGGTCAGGAACGGGTACGCCGTCACCCGGCCGGGGAACGGCGGCAGGCTCACGTCGAGCAGCGGCTCGACCGTACGCGGCGCCGCCGCCCCGTCCCGCCAGCCGGCCATCGCCTCGCCGTAGCCGTCGTGCAGGCTGGCCACCATGTCGGCGGCGGCCGCCGGGCTGAACCGGTCGAGGCCGCCGAACCAGGCCCGCAGCGATCCGACCGGCCCGCCGCCGGTGCCCCGCAGCCAGCGCGGCAGCAGCCCGGACAGGCCGGGGCTCTGCCCGGCGCCGAGCACCACCGGCACCGGGGCGAACGACAGTCGGTCGCGCAGCAGGTCGTCGCCACCGGCGTCGACGTACGCCGCACCGGCGGCGACCGCGGCGGCGGCGACCCGCGGGCTGAGCCGGTACGACGGCCCGGCACAGTTGACCACCAGGTGGCAGCCGGCGCAGAAGGCGCGCAACGCCGCCGGGGCGGTGACGTCGACGGCCACCACCTCGGCCCCGGCCGGCGCGTCGGGCACCCCGGCGCGGGCGCCCAGCCGGACCGTGACCCCGGCTCCGGCCAGGAGGTGCGCGACCTGCCGGCCGACCGCCCCGCTCGCGCCGAGCACCCCGACGGTCAGCACGGCGCCACCGTCCCGCCGAGCTGGGTGGCGGCCCGCGCCGCGTACGGCGGTTGCAGGCAGGTGAAGTGGTCGCCGGGGATGTCGACGACCCGCAGCTCGCCGAGGCAGATGTCGTGCCAGTACGCGGTCATGTCGGCACCCAGCCCGGGCAGGAAGTGGATCTCGCTGTTCTGGCGCAGGAACGTGATGTCCCCGGCGTACGGGTCGGCGCGGTGCCGGCTGGCCGCGTCGAGGCTCTGCCGGAACACCCGGGCGGCGGTGCCGACGGTGCCGAGCGGTTCGTCGCCGTCGGGTCCGTTCGGCGCCGCCGCGGCCAGCGCGGCGAGCCGGTCGGCGGGGGAGCGGTCGGCGAGCTGGCGGAACCGGGAACCGACCGACCGCAGCGCCGGATCGCCGTCCAGCGCCGCGAACGCGCCCGTCGGAATCCGGCCCGGCGTCGCGGCGAGCACCGTCGACAGCGCCCGGGCCAGCACGGTCTCGTCGTCGGGATAGCCGAGCACCGCCGGGTCGACGCCGATGAGCTGCGCGAAGGCCCATTCGGCGACCAGGTCGTCCTCGACGGTGTACGGAACCCGGTAGCTGCTGACCACCCGCAACCCGGTCACCTCCGCCCCGCTCTCGGTGAGCTGCCGGGCCAGTTCGGTGGCGAGCAGGCCACCGAGGCAGTAGCCGATCACCTCGAACCGGGTCCGGCCGGTCGCCGCCAGCGCCTGCCGGTACTCCCCGGCGAGCCGGCCGATCAGGGATGCCGGGTCGTGCCGCAGGTAGCTCTCGATGTCGGCGATCGCCAGCCCGTACACCGCGCCCGGGCCGGGCAGCAGCGGCACCACGGCCCGGTACGGCGCCAGCGTGCCGCTGCCGTCGTGGACCAGGACCCGGACCGGCGCGTCGGCGTCGGTGCCGGCGGCCAGCGGCACCAGCGGCGACTGCCGGTCGGTGGCGGTCACCGGCCCGGAGCCGTCGGCCGCGCCGAGCCAGTCCGCGAGACCGCCGACCGTCGGGGTCCGCAGCATCTGCCGCAGGAGCTGGTCCCAGGTGTGACCGGCGGCCTCCGGCACCCGGTCGCGGACCATCCCGACCAGCTTGGACAGCAGCAGCGAGTCGCCGCCCAGGGTGTAGAAGTCGACGTCCCGCCCGATCCGCGCGGTGCCGAGCAGCTCGGCCCACAGGTCGGCGAGCCGCCGCTCCAGGTCGGTGCGCGGCTCGTCGAGCGGGCCGTCGTCGCCGCCGGACCGGGCCGGGGCCGCCAGCCGGCCGGCCAGCGCCGCCCGGTCGACCTTGCCGTTGCCGGTCAGCGGCAGCGCGTCGACGGTGCAGACCCGGGCCGGCAGCATGTAGCCGGGCAGCCGGGCCCGCAGGTGGGCGTCCAGGCCGTCCGGGTCGACCGGGTCGCGGTGCGGCTTGACCCGTACGCCGAACGCGTGCTGGCCGACCGCGGACAGCGGCTCGTCGTCGGCGGGCAGGCAGAACGCCAGCTCGGCGTCGATCCCGGCGACCAGGTCCCGCCACGACTGTCCGGTGTGGAACGTCCGGTCGGCGGCGGCCCGCTCGTCGGTGAAGTCGGTCAGCCCCTCCTTGAACTCCATCGACGCCATCAGCGGGTAGTTGTCCCGGGTCGCCTCGATGAACAGCAGCCAGCCGCCGGGCCGGACCAGTTCGGTGATCCGCTCCAGCACCTCACCGGCGTGGGTGGAGTTGTGCAGCACGTTCGCGCAGACCAGCACGTCGAACGAGTGCGGCTCGTAGCCCTGGTCGCGCGGGTCGGCGTTGAGGTCGAACAGGCCGTACCGCAGCCACGGGTGGTCGGCGAACCGGGTCCGCGCCTCGGCGAGGAAGAACGGCGACACGTCGGTGAACAGGTAGTCGACCAGGTGCCCGTCGACGGCGTCGATCAGGTCGCTGGTGGTGCCGCCGACCCCGGCGCCGATCTCCAGCACCGACAGCGGCCGCCCGGCCGGCTGCGCGGCGGCGATCGCCCGCAGCGCGGCGGCCAGCCCGGTGTTGACGTACCGGCTGATCAGGTTGTCCCGGTAGGCGGCCTGGGCCACGTCCAGGTTGCCCTCAGGGAACAGAAGGGCCAGCGGGTCGAGTTCGTCGCGCAGCAGCTCGGGCAGGTGCCGGGCACTGGTGCGCAGGTAGCGGATCAGCTCGGCGCCGTGGCCGTGCGCGGTCGCCAGCGCCTCGATCCGGTCCCAGTCCGGCGCCTCGCCGCCGGCGGGCGCCGCCCCGGCCGTGCCGAGCCGCCAGCCGCCCGGCACGGCGTCCAGCAGCCCGTGCGCGGTCAGCGCCGCCAGCCACCGGCGGACCAGCCGGTGGTGCCGGGGCGCGACCCGGGCCGCCGCCAGCACGTCGGCCAGCCCGTGCACCGCCGCCGGGTCGGTGAACAGGTCGCCGGCCCGGCGCAGCGCGTCCCGCATCGCGTGCAGCGCCGCCCGGTCCAGCGCGTCGACGACCTGCCGGACCGCCGTACCGTCGACCTCGCGGGCCAGCGCGCCGGCCGCCCGGCCGGCCGCGTCGGCGACCCGGGCGGTCGCCTCCGCCACCTCCGGCGGCGCGGGCCGGTGCCGGGGCTCGGCGAAGGCGACCAGCCGCCGGTCGAGCGGCCCGGTGCCGTCGACGACGGTCGCCGCCGCCCCGATCGCCGGGTACGTCGACAGGGCCGCGTCGACCTCGGCGAGTTCGATCCGGTGCCCCTTGATCTTGACCTGGGAGTCCTCCCGGCCGAGGAACTCGATCGTCCCGTCCGGGTGGTAGCGGCCGATGTCGCCGGTGCGGTAGAGCCGCTGCCCGGTCACCGGATCGGTGACGAACCGCTCGGCGGTGCGCGCCGGGTCGCCGAGATAGCCCAGCGCCAGCCCGGCACCACCGATGTACAGCTCGCCGGGGACCCAGTCCGGCCGGGGCCGCATCGCCCCGTCGAGCACGTGGAAGCTCTGGTTGGCCAGCGGCCGGCCGTACGGGATGCTCGGCCACGCCGGGTCGACGGCCTCGACCGGGTGGTGGATCGACCAGATCGCCGCCTCCGTCGCCCCGCCGAGGCTGACCACCCGCAGTCCGGGCACCTGCCGGCGGACCGCGTCCGGCAGCGCGACCGGGATCCAGTCACCGGACAGCAGCGCCAGCCGCAGCCCGGTCACCGCCGGACGCCCCTCACCGTCCGGCGCCCCGGCGAGGTAGTCGTGCAGCATCTGCAACTGCGCCGGCACCGAGTTCCAGACCGTGACCCCACGGGTGGCGACCAGCTCCGCCCAGTGCGACGGGTCGCCGCGCCGGTCCGCGGCCGGCAGCACCACCGCCCCGCCGGCGGCCAGCGGGCCGAAGATGTCGTACACCGACAGGTCGAAGCCGAGACTGGCCAGACCGAGGACCCGGTCGTCGGCGCCGACCCCGAACCGGGCGTTGACGTCGGCGACCGTGTTCGCCGCCGCGGCGTGGCTGACCACCACCCCCTTCGGCGTGCCGGTCGAGCCGGAGGTGAAGATGACGTACGCCGCGTCGTCGCGGCCGACCCCGGCCGGGACCACGTCGGCGGCCTCCGGTGCCGGCCCGCCGGAAAGCGTGTCGACGTCGAGCGTCTTGGCGTCCGGACGGTCCAGCCACGACTGGGTCAGCACCAGCCGGATCCCGGCGGTCGACAGCATCAGGTCCCGCCGCGCCGGCGGCTGGTTGGTGTCCACCGGCACGTAGACGCCGCCGGCCAGCAGCACGCCGAGCACCCCGACGACCTGCTCCCAGCCCTTGTCCATGACGACCGCAACCGGATCCGCCGGCCGGCACCCGGCGGACCGCAGCCACCCGGCCACCTCCGCGGCCCGGCCGGCCAGCTCGGCGTACGTCAGCGCCCGGCCGTCCGCGACCACCGCCACCCGCTGCGGCGTACGGGCCGCCTGGGCGAACACCGGCTCGTGCAGCAGCCCCACCGGCAGGTCGGCGGCGGTGTCGTTGACCGCGGCCCGGCGCAGCGCCTGCGCGGCCGGCAGCGGCACCGGCCCGACCTGGTCCCAGGCCGCCGACCCGTCCGCGAGCCGCCCGACCAGGTCGGCGTACGCCTCGAACATCGCGTCGACGAGCCCGTCGGGGAACACCCCCTCGCGTACGTCCCAACTGATCCGCAGCTCGCCGTGGTGTTCCATCACCTGGCAGTCGATCCACACCTGCGGGGTCTGGCTGACCCCGAACACCAGCTCGCCGGTGCCGGTGAACCC
Organism: Polymorphospora sp. NPDC051019; assembly: GCF_040683055.1. Lineage (NCBI taxonomy): Bacteria > Bacillati > Actinomycetota > Actinomycetes > Micromonosporales > Micromonosporaceae > Polymorphospora > Polymorphospora sp. NPDC051019. Next base: position 42,160 of record NZ_JBFBCH010000014.1, read on the forward strand.
GGTGCCGGTGCCGCCCTCGGTCAGCCCGACCGTGCTGGTGAACACCACCGGCATCAGGGCCGCGTCCGGGCCGCGGCGCCGGCCGAGCGCGCGCAGCACCTCGACCCCGGAGAACCGCCGGTGGTCGATGTTCTCCCACAGCCGCCGTTGCAGACCGGTGGCCCGGTCGGCGAAGCGGGTGGCCGCCGGCTCGTCCGGGTCGGGGCCGGCGGTCAGCAGGGTCACCGAGGTGAAGTCGCCGACCAGCCGGGCGATCTGCGGGTGCGACGGCGGGCGGTTGAGCAGGGTCAGGTTCAGCGTGAACCGGGACCGTCGGCTCCACGCCCCGATCACCTCCGCGTACGCGGCCAGCAGCGCCCCGGTCGGGGTCAGCTTGCGGCCGGCGGCGAGGTCGCGCAGCGCCGCCCAGCGCGCCGGGTCCAGGGCGGTCTGCCAGCGCCGGAACCGGGGCGCCCCGGCGGCTGGCGCGGCGACCGTGGGCAGCTCCGGGCCGGCCGGCAGGTCGTCCAGCCGGGCGTCCCACCAGGCCCGGTCCGCCTCGTAGCCCGCCGAGTCGCGGGTCGTCCGCTCGGTCAGCAGGTAGTCCCGGAAGCTGATGTCCAGCGGCGGCAGCGCCGCGTTCGGGTCCAGGTAGAGCTGGTCGAGTTCGGCGATCAGCAGTTGGATGCTGGCGTAGTCGGCGATCAGCAGGTCGATCGAGAAGTGCAGCAGGTCGCGGTCGTCGGCGCGGGTGACCCGCAGCCCGAACATCGGCCAGGTGCGCGGGTCGTACACCTTGTGGGACAGCTCGGCGCGGACCGCCGCCCGGGCCGCCGCGACCGTGTCCGGGTCCGCGCCGCGCAGGTCGGTGACGTCGACCCGGTACGCCTGCGGCCCGGGCAGGATCTGCTGGTGCCCGTCGGCGTCGACGACCGCGCGCAGCATCTCGTGCCGGTCGACGAGCCGCTGCCAGGCACGTTCCAGCCGGTCCGGGTCGAGCCCGGTGAACGCCACCTCGAAGTAGCCGTGGCAGGCGACCCCGCCGTACGCGAACGCGTCGTGCCGGCCGAGCAGGTACGCCGACTGCACGTCGGTGAGCGGGAACGGCTCGTGCCGGTTCGCGGGGTCGGTGACCAGCCCGCCGGCGGTGCCGTCGAAGTGCCGCATCAGCGCTTCCCGGTGCTCCCGGAGCTGTGTCATCCGCTCGGCGCTCAGCGCGCCCTTCGGCGCCCGGAAGCGCAGCCTGCCGTCCTCGGCCCAGAGCTGCACGCCGGCCCGTTCCAGTTCGATGACCAGGGCACGGATGTCGGGGTCGTTGTTCACAGCGTTCCTTCTTCGAGTTCCGCGACGACCTCTTCGTCGATGAGGTCGGCCAGGCCGGCGATGGTCGGTGACGCGTACAGCTCGCGCAGCGACAGCCGTACGGCGAAGCGGCGCCGGATCTCCTCGACCAGGCCGGTCGCCGTCAGCGAGCTGCCGCCCAGGGCGAAGAAGCTCTGCTGCCGGCCGACCGAGGGCAGGTCGAGCAGTTCCGACCACATCCGGGCCAGTTCGGTCTCCACCGGCCCGCGGGGCGGGTCCTGGTCGGCACCGGTGGCGTCGACCCGGGCGAGCCGGGCCACGGCGGCCCGGTCGACCTTGCCGTTCGGGGTCAGCGGCAGGGCGTCGAGCACGACGATCCGGTCCGGCACCAGGTAGGCCGGCAGTCGCCGCGCCAGGTAGGCCCGGATCTCGTCGGGGTCGAGATCGGGTTCCTTCGGTACGACCGCTGCGGTGAGTTGTTGGTTGGTGGTGGTGGCGATGGCGTGGTGGATGTGGGGGTGGGTGTGGAGGTGGGTTTCGATGTCGCCGAGTTCGATGCGGTGGCCGTTGAGTTTGATTTGGTGGTCGGTGCGGCCGAGGAATTCGATGGTGCCGTCGGGCCAGTAGCGGCCTTGGTCTCCGGTGCGGTACCAGCGTTGGTTGTGGTGGGTGGGGAATTGGGTGTTGGTGCGTTCGGGGTCGTTTGTGTAGCCGGTGGCGAGTCCTTGTCCGCCGATCCAGAGTTCGCCGGGGACCCAGTTGGGTCGGTCGTTTCCGTGTGGGTCGGTGATTCGGTAGGTCTGGTTGCGTAGTGGGGTGCCGTAGGGGATGGAGGTCCAGTGGGTGGGGATGTGGGTGATGTGGTGGTGGTTGGACCAGATGGCGGCTTCGGTGGCGCCGCCGAGGGCGATGTGTTGGGTGTTGGGGTTTTTGGTGGTGAGGCGGTGGTGTTGGTCGAGGGGGATCCAGTCGCCGCTGGTGAGGGCGAGGCGGAGGGTGGTGAGTTGGTGGGGTTGGGCGGTGGTGAGGAGGATGTCGAGGAGGGTGGGGACGGTGTTCCAGATGGTGACTTTGTGGTGGTGGATGAGGTGGGCCCAGGTGTGGGGGTCGGGGTGTTGGTTTTCGGGGGTGGTGGTGATGGTGGCGCCGGCGGTGAGGGTGCCGAGGATGTCGTAGACGGATAGGTCGAAGTCGAGTTGGCTGATTTGGATGGTGTTGTCGTTGGGGGTGGTTTGGTAGCGGTGGTTGATGTCTTCGATGGTGTTTTGGGTGGCGCGGTGGGTGAGTTGGACGCCTTTTGGTAGTCCGGTGGATCCGCTGGTGAAGATGATGTAGGCGGGTGTGGTGTCGGGGATGGGTGTGGGTTTTGTTAGTGGGTTGGGGTGGTGGAGGGCTTGGGTGATGGTGGTGGTGTCGAGGGTGGTGGTGATGCCGGCGGTGGTGTGGATTTGTTGTTTGCGGTGGTGGGGGTGGTGGGGGTTGATGGGGACGTAGGTGGCGCCGGCGGTGAGGGTGCCGAGGACGGCGGCGATTTGGTGGGGGCCTTTGGGGAGGGTGATGGCGACGGGTTGGCCGGGTTGGATGTTGTGGTGGTGGACGAGCCAGCCGGCGATGTGGAGGGCTTGTTGGGCGAGTTGTTGGTAGGTGAGGGTGCCGTCGGGTCCGGTGACGGCGAGGTGGTCGGGGCGGGTGGCGGCGTGGTGGAAGAGGCCGTCGTGCAGGAGTTTTCCGGAGATGGGGTGGTCGGTGGCGTTCACCACCGCCCGCACCGCCAGGTGACTGGCCGGGGTCAGGCCCGGCGTCGGCTCCGTCCAGTCGGCGAAGACCAGCCGGGCCAGCACCCCGCGATAGGCGCGGAACATGTCGTCGAGCACGTCGTCGTGGAAGAGTTCCTCCACCGCGTCCCAGCTGAACCGGATCCCGCCGTGGTCCTCGTAGACCTGGTGGTCCAGCCACACCTGCGGCGTCTGCGAGATGCCCCAGACCCGTTCGGGGAACCGGCGCGGCGTGTGGTCGGCGACCTCGTCGGCGACGCCGAGCGCGCTGGTGAACACCACCGGCATGCTCGCCCGGCCGGTGCCGTCCAGCCGGCCGAGCTCGCGCAGCACCCAGACCGCGGAGACGTCCCGGTGCTCCAGGTCGCGCCACATCTGCTCCTGCAACCGGCGGGCCCGGTCCAGGAAGCCCTGCCCCGGCCGCGGCCGGCTGGCCAACAGCAGCAGCGAGGTGAAGTCACCCAGCACGTGGTTGATGTCGGGGTGCACGTCCCGCCGGTCGAACAGGGTCAGGTTGATGGTCAGCTCGGTGCTCGCGCTCCACGCGGCGAGCACCTCGGCGTAGCAGGTCAGCAGGACCGCCGACGGGGTCAGGCCGTACTCGCGGGCCCGGTCGGTGACCGTACGCCAGTCCGCCGCCGACAGTGCCGCCTCCCGGCGTACGAAACGCGGGGTGACCGTCTCCGGGTCGGTCCGCAGCGGCAGTTGCGGCGGGGGCGGCAGGTCGACGACCCGGTTGCGCCAGTAGTCCTGGGACCGGGCGACCTGCTCGGCGCTCGGCCCGGCGCCCAGCAGGTAGTCGCGGAACGACACCCCGACCGACGGCAGCACCGCGTCCGGGTCGTCGTACAGGGTGGCCAGCTCGGTGTAGAAGATCCGCATGCTCAGCCCGTCGAGGACCAGGTTGTCCAGGCTCAGCCCGAGCCGGGTACGCCGGTCGCCGTACCGGACGGCCCGCAGGTCGAACAGCGGCCACCGGGCCGGGTCGAGAACCTGGTGCGACATGTCCGCGCGTAGCCCGGCCAGCGCCTCGCCGCCGTCGCCGGCACCGTCGGTCACCGGGATCGTGAGCCGGGGTACGTCGCGCAGCACCCGCTGCCGCCCGTCGGCGTCGAAGACGACCCGGAGCATGTCGTGCCGGTCGACCAGCCGGGCCAGCGCCTCCTCGAGCCGTACCAGGTCGACGTCCACGCCGTCGAACTCGGTGTAGTAGTGGGTGCCGACCCCGCCGAGCGCGAACTGGTCGCCGCGGCCGAAGAGGTAGGCCCGCTGCACGTCGGTCGGCTCGAACGGCTCGTGGCGGCCGTCGTCGTCGGCGGCCAGCGCCGCCGCCGGTTCCGGGGCGCCCGCCGGCCGTTCCGCCGGGGCGGCCACTTCGAGGGTGGCGGCGAAGTCGGCCAGCCGGGAGGCGGCGAACAGGGCCGGCAGCCGGGCGCCGGTCACGCCGGCCGCCTGCAGCCGGGCCATCATCCGGGTGGCGAGCAGGCTGTCGCCGCCGAGCCGGAAGAAGTCGCTGTCCCGGCCGACCGGGGCGTCCAGCAACTCGCTCCAGATGCCGGCGAGCAGCCGCTCGGCCGGAGTGTCCGGGGCGTCGCTCGGGCCGGCGGTGTCCGGCGCGGCGTCGGCGAGCAGGTCGCGTACCGCGGCCCGGTCCACCTTGCCGTTCGCCGACAGCGGCAGCCGGTGCAGTGCCGCGAGCCGCGCCGGCACCAGGTACGCCGGCAGCCGTTCGGCAAGCCAGCGGCGTACCTCGGCCAGGTCGACGGCGGGCGCGTCGGCGGGACGGGCGGCGGTCAGCCACAGGTTCCCCCGGTCGGTGCCGGCCTCCGCCGGCCGGTGCCCCCCGTCGGTGCCGGCCACTGCCGGCAGGGCGAACCCGGCGTCGGCGAGCAGGTCGCGCCACCGGTCGGCGGACAGCAGCGGATCACGCTGCCCGCGCCGGATGCCGTCGAGGTCGGCGAACCCCCGCTCGGGTACGGCGACGGTGACCAGCGCCAGCGGTGACAGGGTGGCCGCCTCCAGGGCGACCAGTACGCCGCCGGGGGCCAGCAGCAGCCGCACGATGGCCAGCGCCGCGGCCGGGTCGGCCTCGCGGTGCAGCGAGTTGTTGGCGACGACCACGTCGAACCGGTGCAGGGCCGACTCGTCGACGGTGCCGGTGAGCCGGTGCAGCCGTACCGGGTGCGGCAGGCCGGCGAGGTGTTCGCGGGCGGTGGCGAGCAGTCCGGCGGAGGAGTCGAACAGGGTGTACTCGACGCGGGCCGGGTCGAGGCCGGCGAGCAGCCGGGCGGCGGTCCGCCCGCCGCGCCCGCCGAACTCGGCGACGCGCAGCGGCCGGTCGAGCCGGTCCGCGGCGGCGGCCAGCCGGTCGGCGAGAGCGGCCAGCGCGGCGGCCGTCGCCGGTTGGGCGTCGACCAGCGCCTCCGGGGCGAGCACCGGGTCGTCGAGCAGTACGGCCGCCTCCTGTTCGCCCCGCACGATCGCCAGCAGGCGTCCGGTGGTGGCGCGCAGCCGGTCGGCGACGCCGGCCAGTGCGCGGCCGCCGGTCGCGGCGGCGCCCTCGGAGGCGTTTTCCGGCCCGGCGGTGTCGGCGGCGGCGCGTACGGCGGCCAGCCGCGGACCGGCGGCGTACCCGTCCCCGGCGCCGGCCAGCACCTCCCGGTCGGCCAGCCAGTCCAGCCAGCGCCGCACCAGCGGGCGCATCGGCGTGGCGATCCGCCACCGCTCCAGCGCCGGCCCGACCGGCGTGTGCGCGCCGAAGGCGTCGGGGTCGAGCAGGTCGAGCAGCCGGACCAGGCCCTGTTCGGTCAGCGCCGTCTCGACCGCGCCGGTGTCACCGGCCACGGTGGACGGCCGCGGTACGGCGAGCAGCACCTCGCCCACGGCGGTGACGGCGGCCCCGGCGGACGCGGGCACCGGGTCGTCGACCGTGACCGCTGCGGTGAGTTGTTGGTTGGTGGTGGTGGCGATGGCGTGGTGGATGTGGGGGTGGGTGTGGAGGTGGGTTTCGATGTCGCCGAGTTCGATGCGGTGGCCGTTGAGTTTGATTTGGTGGTCGGTGCGGCCGAGGAATTCGATGGTGCCGTCGGGCCAGTAGCGGCCTTGGTCTCCGGTGCGGTACCAGCGTTGGTTGTGGTGGGTGGGGAATTGGGTGTTGGTGCGTTCGGGGTCGTTTGTGTAGCCGGTGGCGAGTCCTTGTCCGCCGATCCAGAGTTCGCCGGGGACCCAGTTGGGTCGGTCGTTTCCGTGTGGGTCGGTGATTCGGTAGGTCTGGTTGCGTAGTGGGGTGCCGTAGGGGATGGAGGTCCAGTGGGTGGGGATGTGGGTGATGTGGTGGTGGTTGGACCAGATGGCGGCTTCGGTGGCGCCGCCGAGGGCGATGTGTTGGGTGTTGGGGTTTTTGGTGGTGAGGCGGTGGTGTTGGTCGAGGGGGATCCAGTCGCCGCTGGTGAGGGCGAGGCGGAGGGTGGTGAGTTGGTGGGGTTGGGCGGTGGTGAGGAGGATGTCGAGGAGGGTGGGGACGGTGTTCCAGATGGTGACTTTGTGGTGGTGGATGAGGTGGGCCCAGGTGTGGGGGTCGGGGTGTTGGTTTTCGGGGGTGGTGGTGATGGTGGCGCCGGCGGTGAGGGTGCCGAGGATGTCGTAGACGGATAGGTCGAAGTCGAGTTGGCTGATTTGGATGGTGTTGTCGTTGGGGGTGGTTTGGTAGCGGTGGTTGATGTCTTCGATGGTGTTTTGGGTGGCGCGGTGGGTGAGTTGGACGCCTTTTGGTTGTCCGGTGGATCCGCTGGTGAAGATGATGTAGGCGGGTGTGGTGTCGGGGATGGGTGTGGGTTTTGTTAGTGGGTTGGGGTGGTGGAGGGCTTGGGTGATGGTGGTGGTGTCGAGGGTGGTGGTGATGCCGGCGGTGGTGTGGATTTGTTGTTTGCGGTGGTGGGGGTGGTGGGGGTTGATGGGGACGTAGGTGGCGCCGGCGGTGAGGGTGCCGAGGACGGCGGCGATTTGGTGGGGGCCTTTGGGGAGGGTGATGGCGACGGGTTGGCCGGGTTGGATGTTGTGGTGGTGGACGAGCCAGCCGGCGATGTGGAGGGCTTGTTGGGCGAGTTGTTGGTAGGTGAGGGTGCCGTCGGGTCCGGTGACGGCGAGGTGGTCGGGGCGGGTGGCGGCGTGGTGGAAGAGGCCGTCGTGCAGGAGTTTTCCGGAGATGGGGTGGTCGGTGGCGTTCACCACCGCCCGCACCGCCAACTGGTCGTCGGGGACCAGCGCCGGCGGCACCGCCGACCAGTCCGCGCCGGCCAGCCAGTCCACCAGGCGGCCGTACGCGCCGAACATCGCGTCCAGCACCCCGTCGTGGAAGAGGTCGTCGACCGCGTCCCAGGTGAGCAGCACCCCACCGGCGTGCTCCATCACCTGGTGGTCCAGCCACACCTGCGGGGTCTGCGACACCGTCCAGCCCAGCTCGCCGAAGGCGTCGCGCACGTCGCCGTCGACCAGGTCGCGGCCGAGGTTGCTGGTGAACACCACCGGCGCGCTGGCCGCCTGCGGGCCCCGCTCGCGGGCCAGGTCGCGCAGCACCTCGACGCCGGAGTAGCCGGCGTGCGCCAGGTCGGCCCGGAAGCGCTCCTGGACCGTCCGGGCCCGCCCGGCGAAGTCGGCCGTCGGGTCGACCTCGACGTCGAGCAGGATCAGGCTGGTGAAGTCGGCGACCAGCCGTTCCACGTCCGGGTGCCGGCCGTCGCGGTCGAACAGGGTCAGGTTGAGCAGGAACCGTGGCTGGGTGCTCCACGCCCCGAGCACGGCGGCGAACGCGGTCGCCAGCGCGATCGACGGGGTAACGCCGTGCCGCCGGGCCTGCCCGACGACCGACCGCCAGGCCGCCGGCGACACCTGCCGGGTCCGCCGGACGAAGCGCGGCGCACCGTCGGTCGTCGTCGCCGACAGCGGTAGCTGCGGCGGCGCCGGCAGCTCCGGCAGCCGCTCCCGCCAGTACCCGCGGTCCTCGTCCCGCCGCCGGTCCCGGGCACCGGACGTGGCCAGGTACGCGGCGAAGCTGGTGCCGATCGCCGGCAGCGCCTCCTGCGGCCGGTGGTAGAGCGCGGCCAGGTCGGCGAGCACGATCTGGATGCTGGCCGCGTCGGCGACCAGCAGGTCGAGGTTGACGTGCAGCCGGGTGCCGCCACCGGGCAGCAGCGACACCCGCAGGTCGAAGACCTCGCCGGCGGCGACGTCGAGCAGCCGGTGCGACAGCCGGTCGCGGACCGCCAGCAGGGCCGCCCCGGCGTCACCGGCCGGCAGGTCGCGCAGGTCGTGCACGGTCACCCCGGGCCAGGCGGCCTCGGTGGCGATCCGCTGCCGCCCGTCGGCGTCGAACCGGGCCCGCAGCATGCCGTGCCGGCCGGCCAGCGCGTACCCGGCCCGTTCGAGCCGGTCCGGGTCGAGGCCGTGGCCGTCGAGTTCGGCGTACACGTGGCAGCCGACCCCGCCGAGCGGCTGGGCCGGGTCGCGGCCGACCCAGTACGCGTGCTGGACCGGGGTGAGGTCGAACGGCGCGTACTCGTCGACGATGGCCGGAAGGTCGGCGGCGGGTTCGTCGCGCGCCTCCAGCAGCCGCCGTGACCAGGCGGCCAGGGTGGGGCGGGCGAGCAGGTCGGCGTACGCCACGTCGGCGCCGGCCCGCCGCCAGCGGGCGGCCAGGTCCATGACGCGTACCGAGTCGAGGCCGGCGGCGACCAGGTCCTCGTCGGCGCCGAGGCTGTCCGGCGTACGGTCGATCAGTTCGGCGACGTCGTGCCGGATCCGGTCCGGGGTCAGCGGTGCCGCCGGGTCGGCGGCGGGCGCGGCGGCGGCCGGCTCCACCGGATACCAGTGCCGGTGCGCGGTGAACGGGTACGCCGGCAGGCGCGGGTCGGCGCCGGCCGGTGGGTCGAAGACGGTCCAGTCCAGCGGGGCGCCGCGCCGGTACGCCTCGGCGACACCGGCCCGCCCGCCGTCGCCGACCGCCAGCGTCACGACGCCGTCTACATCGGACGAAGCGGCGCCGACGGCCAGCACGAGCCCCGGCTGTGCCTCGGTGGTCAGCGGCGGCACGCCGTCGGGGTGGGCACCGATCTCGGCGTACCAGCGTGGGTCGGCGTGCACCAGGTCCGGGCCGAGTCCCAGCGCGTGCAGCACGTCGAGCAGTTGCCGCCAGTCGGGCCCGGCACCGGTCGGGGCGACCCAACCCGGCAGCCAGCGGCGCAGCCCGACGAGCAGCGCGCCGACCGGGTCGCCGTCGCGCAGCCGCAGCACCAGCGGGCCCGGCGCCGGGGCCGGTACGGGCACCGGCGGGTTGGCGAGCCGCCCCGGCAGGGTCGCCGGATCGGTGGCGTCGAGCACGGCGCGCCAGGGCAGCAGGTGGTCGCGGCGCTGCCGCCAGCCGGCGAGCAGCCGGGCCCGGTCGGCGGCGGCCAGCCCCTCCAGCGCGGCGGCGAGCCGGCCGGCCCGAAGGCGTACGGCCTCGGGGTCGGCACCGGCGAGCGGAACCCAGCCGGCCGGGTCCGGCCCGGCGTCGGTGGCCGGTGCGGCGGTGCCCGGTGCCGGTGCGGCCTCCACCACCAGGTGGGCGATGGTCCCGGTGAACCCGAACGAGCTGACCCCGACCCGGCGCAGCGGCCGGTCCGGGTCGACCGTCTCGGTGCCGGCCGGGAACCGGTAGTCCAGGCCGGTGCCGGCGAGCCGCGGGTTGGCGGCGGTGAACGTCGGGCTGCCCGGCCAGACCTGGTCGCGCAGGGCGACGATGGCCCGCAGCACCCCGGCGACACCGGCCGCGGCCTCCAGGTGGCCGAGGTTGGTCTTGACCGAGCCGACGAGCAGCGGCCGGTCCCGGCCGGCGAAGACCTCGGCGAGCCCGCTGATCTCCACCGGGTCGCCCAGCGGCGTACCGGTGCCGTGCAGTTCGACCGCGTCGACGTCGCCGGCACCGAGGCCGGCGGCGGCGAGCGCGGCGCGGATCACGTCCGCCTGGGCGCCCGGGTCGGGCACGGTCAGCCCGGACGAGGCGCCGTCCTGGGCGACGGCGCTGCCACGCAGCACGGCGAGGATCCGGTCGCCGTCACGCCGGGCGGCGGCCAGCGGCTTGAGGACCAGGACGGCGGCGCCCTCGCCGCGGCCGTACCCGTCGGCGTCGGCGGACAGGGTCGCGCAGCGGCCGGCCGGCGACAGCATGCCGGCGTCGGCGAGGGCCCGCTCGGTCTCCGGCGACAGGGCGAGGTTCACCCCGCCGGCCAGGGCGAGGTCGCAGGTGCCGTCGGCGAGGTGCCGCAGCGCGGTGTCGATGGCCACCAGCGAGGCGGAGCAGGCGGTGTCGACGGTGAGGGCCGGGCCGCGCAGCCCGAGGTGGTGGGCGATCCGGCCGGCGGTGGCGCTCATGCTGCTGCCGGTGGCGTGCATCGCCCGGATCAGGTCGGGCCGGCCGATCCGCAGCGGGAGGCTGGCGTAGTCGTGGTGCCCCTGGCCGACGAAGACGCCGGTCCGGGTGCCGCGCAGCCGGTGGGCGGTCAGGCCGGCGTCCTCGACCGCGTGCCAGGCGACCTCGAGCAGCAGCCGCTGCTGCGGGTCCATCGCCCGGGCCTGCGCGCCGCCGATGCCGAAGAACTCCGCGTCGAAGGTGTCGACCCGGTCGAGGTAGCCGCCGGGCAGGGTGAGCGGGACACCGTCGTCGGCCCGGGCCGGCGGCGGCGGGCGCAGCGTGCTGCCGGCGGCGTGCAGGAGCGCCCCGAGCGCGTCGAGACTGTCGATGCCGCCGGCGAGGCGTACGCCGACCCCGACGACCGCGACCGCGTCGGTGCCGGGCGGCGCGGTGGCCGGCACCGGTGCCGCGGGGGCGGCCGGGACGCCGGCCAGCGCGGCGGCGAGCCGGCGCAGGGTCGGATGGCGGAAGAGTATCGACACCGGGACCGGCCGGCCGGTCCGGTCGGCGAGGGTGGCGGCCCAGCGGGTGGCGCGTACGGAGTCGAGCCCGAGTTCGGCGAAGCCGGTGTCCATCGGCACCCGGTCGCGGCCCAGCACCGCGCCCAGCGTCTCGTGCGCGACGGCGAGCGTGCCGGCGGGGTCGGCGGCCGGCGCGGCGTCGGCGGTGACCGGCGGGTGGCCCTGGGTGGCCGGGGAGCCGGCCGGGCCGGCGGACGAGGTGGCCGCGCCGTCGGTGGCGTGGGCGCCCGGGTTGGCGGGGTCGGTGGCGGTGGTGAGGGCGTCCGTGGCGGTGGTGAGGGCGTCGCGGTGGAGGACCGGCAGCCGGCCGGCGCGGTCGGCGGCCGCCGTCGCGGTCCGGCGGATCTTGCCGGAGGTCGTCTTCGGCAGCGCCATCCGGCGCACCAGGGCCACCTCGGCGACCACGATCTCGTGCCGGTCGTGGATCTGGGCCCGGATCTCGGCGGCGATCTCTACGAGCGCCGCGTCGGGCAGGTGCCGGTCGACCTCGGCGAAGACCAGCACCGCGTCACCGTCGTCGGGCTGCACCGCGCACGCCCCGCCGACGGCGACCGCGTCGACCCGCTGCTCGACGGTGCGTTCCAGGTCGTTCGGGTGGTGGTTGGCGCCGTGCACGATGATCAGGTCGCGCAGCCGGCCGCAGACGAACAGTTCGCCGTCTTCGTCGAGGAAGCCCAGGTCGCCGGTGCGCAGCCAGGGGCCGCGTCCGTCGGCGCGGACCGCCTGGAAGGTCCGGGCCGACTCCTGCGGCCGGCCCCAGTACGCGGTCGGCAGGCCGGGGCCGCTGACCCAGATCTCGCCGACGCCGCGCGCCGGCAGTTCCGCGCCGGTGTGGGGGTCCACGATGGACACCTCGCGGTCGTGGAACCAGTTGCCGGACGACACCAGCGTCCGCCGGGCCGGGCCGTCCGGCTCGCGGGCGACGCCCTCGGCCAGCGCGCGCGGGTCGAAGTCGGCCGACCGGAAGCCGCGCGGGCGCCGGCTGCTGGACACACAGAGCACCGCCTCGGCCAGCCCGTACGCGGGCGTCACCGCCTCGGCGGGCAGGCCGGCGGCGGCGAAGTGCGCGGCGAACCGGCGTACGGTCTGCTCCCGGATCGGCTCGGCGCCGTTGGCGACGTACCGGATCGCGGACAGGTCGAGGGTGGCGGCCTCGTCGGCGGGAATGGCCTCGACGCACCGGGCGAAGCCGAAGTCCGGCCCGGCGATCCAGTTGGCCCGGTAGGTGCTGGCCGCGCGCAGCCAACGTCCCGGGTCGGCGGCGAAGGTGGCCGGGCTCATCATCGTGGTGGTGCCGCCGGTGAGCAGCGGCAGCAGCGCCTGCTGGAGCATGCCCATGTCGTGGTAGAGCGGCAGCCAGCCGGCGACGTGGACCGGTTCCGGAGCTCCCCACATCGCGGTCAGCAGGCCGACCTGGTGCAGGACCGTGCCGTGGGTGTTGCAGACGGCCTTCGGTGTCCCGGTCGAGCCCGACGAGTACTGCAGGAACGCGATGTCGTCGGGGGAGCGGTCGGGCAGGTCGGTCGCGGTGGCCGGCGGCAGCTCGTCCAGCGCGAGGGCACGTACCCCGTCGGGCAGCGTGCCGGCCGGGATGCCGGTGGCGTCGGCGACCAGCGCGACGGCCGGGTCGCAGTCGGCGACGATGGCGGCGAGCCGGTCGCCGGCACGGTTCAGCCGGCCGGACGCCGGCAGCGGCACCGGCACCGCGACGAGGCCGGCGTGCACGGTGCCGAGGAAGGCGGCGACGAACTGCGGCCCGGTCGGCGGCAGCAGGAGCAGGGCCCGGTCGCCGGGGGAGAAGCGGGCGGCCAGGGCGGCCGCGACGGGTTCGCATTCGGCCAGCAGTTGCGCGTACGTTCGCTCGGTGACGGTATCGTCACCGGAAAGGAAACGCAGCGCCACCCGGTCCGGGAACTCCCTGGCGACACGGATGAACTGGGCGGATACGCCGGATGAGCGATTGCCGTCGGTCAACACAGCGACAACGTAATCAATCCCCGAGGTGCCTCGATCATGTCGCACCCGGCAAGAAATAGTCATGGCGACTAGTTGCCAACGGCTGGCCCGACCGGTCCACGACGGACCGGCGGGCCAGCCGCCGGATCGGGTCCGCGAGAGGCGGACGCGCCGGCCCCGATGCCGGCGGTCCGCTCAGACGCCCGGGTTCGAGTGCAGCGAGATGATCTCGTTCTTGCCGTTGACGTGGACCACCTTCGGCTCCAGGCTGCGGGCCTCCTCGTCGGTGACCAGCCCGTAGCCGATGATGATGATCAGGTCGCCGGTGTGCACCAGCCGGGCGGCGGCGCCGTTGATGCCGATGACCCCGGAGCCGGCGGGCCCCTCGATCGCGTACGTCTCCAGCCGGGCCCCGTTGTCGATGTCGACGACGTGGATCAGTTCGCCGGGCAGGATGTCGGCGGCCCGCATCAGGTCGACGTCGATGGTCAGCGACCCGATGTAGTGCAGGTCGGCCTGGGTGACGGTGGCTCGGTGGATCTTGGACTTGAGCATGGTGCGGAACATGGGGTCGCTCCCTGGGCGCGTCGGACGGCCGGCCGGCGGTCGTTGCCGGCCGGCCACTGTTGGGTGGACGGCGACGGTCCGTGGTGCCGGTCAGCGGGGGATGCGCAGGCCGAGGCCGCGCTCGCGCGCGGTCTCGGCCACCACCGCGCCGAGCGCGACGTCGAGGATGGACATTCCGAACGGGTTGCTGAGCACGATGTCGGTGGGCGCGGATCGTCCCGGGTGCCGTCCGGCGATGACATCGCCGAGGCTGCCGTGCACCCGCGCGGCGTCCGGGTCGGGGGTCGCCCCCGGCCGGTACGCCCCGTCGGCGTCGCGCAGGGTGCCGGCCCGCCACATCCGGCCGAGCAGGCGGCGGTCGTCGTGGCTCACCAGCCCCCAGTCGTCGACGAACACGAGGTCGGCCCGGGTGACCACCTCGGGCAGTACGTCGTCGAGCGAGACGTGCGCGATCAGGGCGCCCGGCTTGAGCCAGTCGTACGCGATGTAGCCCTCGGTGGTGACCGTGACGGCGAGCACCAGGTCGGCGCCCTCGACACACTCGCGGGCCGTGCCGGCGCTCGTCACCGTGAGGTGTCCGGTGTCCGGGTCGGCCCGCAGCGCGTCGGCCAGGCCGGCGGACCGGGCCGGGTCGAGGTCGAAGACGCTGATCTCGGCGAGCTTCTCCAGTACCGAAGGCAGCAGCCGCAGGTGCACCTGGGCCAACGTGCCGCAGCCGAGCACCGCCAGCCGGCCGATCGGGTCGGGGCCGAGCCGCTGCGCGGCCACCGCGGTGACCGCCGCGGTGCGCAGGGCACTGATGTACGCCGACTCCATCACCGCCCACGGGTAGGCGGTCTCGGCGTCGAGCATCATCAGCAGGCCCTGGGAGCGGGCCAGGCCGTTCGCCGGGTTGCCCAGGCTGGCGTTGATCACCTTCATGCCCAGGACCAGGCCGTCGTCGGTGCGGATCGCGCCGGGCATGCCCAGTGAGCGGGCCGAGTGACCGGCCTTCGTCTGCCACGGCAGGTACGCCTCGTCGGGCAGGATCGTGTCACCGAGGGTGTGCAGCCTCAGCGCCTCCGCGGTGACCGCCACCGGGTCGACACCGTCCAGGCACTCGATGACGTGTGCGCGTGACAGGTAGAGCAGTTCGGCGTCGGGATAGCCGGGTAGGTCGAGCACTGTTTATCCATTCTTGAACTGGAGGCCGTCGGCGCGCAGCCTCTTCATGGCGAGTTCCACCTCTTCGCGGGCGCCGACCTCGTCGAGCCAGGCGTCGTCGTAGAGCGTCGCGCGGTAGCGGTCGCCGCCGTCCGGACACAGGCACAGGGGATTCGTCGGCGGCTGCTCGCCGGCCAGGTCGACCAGGCAGGCGTGCAGGACGCAGCCGGAGGAGCCGCCGAGCGCGACGCCGGTGTCGGCCAGGAAGACGCGGCAGACGGCGATGGCGTCGGCGTCGGCGACCCAGGTGGCGGCGTCGTAGCTGTGCTCGGACAGGAACGAGGAGCGGCGGCTGGCCCCGATCCCGGCGATGAGGCGGCGGCCGGGCGGGGCGCCGGTGACCAGGGACCCGTGGGCGTCGACGGCGACGATCCGGATCTGCCGGTCGAGGGTGCGCAGGTGGGCCGAGATGCCGGCGAGGGTGCCGCCGGTGGAGACCGCCACGTAGACCGCGTCGAGGTCGGGGCCGCCCTGTTCGGCGATCTCCGGCCCGGTGGTCAGTTGGTGGATCCACGGGTTGGCGAAGCTGCCGTACTGGTCGGGCCAGCGGTAGCCGGGGTTGGTCGCGCACAGGGTGTGTACGGTGCGCAGCCGGGTGAGCAGGTATCCGCCGTACCCGTCGGGTTCGTCGACGAAGCATACCTGGACGCCGGCTCTGGTGAGCGCGTCGCGGGTGGCCGGCGGTGTCTTGGGGTCGATGACCGCGATCAGCCGGCAGTCGAGGCCGGCGAGCAGGCGGGCCATGCCGAGCCCGAGGTTGCCGGAGGTCGACTCGACGACCACCGTGCCGGGCAGTAGTGGGCTGCGCCGGTCCATGGCCATCAGCAGCCCGGCGGCGGTGCGGTCCTTGATGGACCCGGACGGGTTGAACGACTCGTGCTTGAGGCGCAGATGGTGCGTCCGTCCCTGCCATTGCGTCACGATCGAGGTGGTGGGTGTGGGGACGAGAGTCGATTCCAGGTGCTCGACCCGTGACAGCACGGTGACTCCTCACTGCGGGATCCCCACGCTGGTGGGATGCTGATGCCCGGTCAGAGCCGGTTCCGATCGCCAACGCAGGATCGACGTTCGGCCGTGCGCCGCGACAGCCTTTGGCGACTACTCGCCAGGGAGTTCATTAAGCGCGTGGGTGGGAGCGCTATCGGCTTAGTCGATTCAGGTTGGTGATTCTGACGATTCGTCGCCACCATCTGGACAGTGGAGTCGGAGAAGTTGTTAATTAGGTGGAAACCTAGAAATATGTCGACCGGGAGTCACTGTCGCGTCACCTAAGGTGATGAGCTATTGCGTATTGTCCGCTAGCGGATGATTAGTGACCGGCGAACGGACTACCCCGACGGGGGTGGTCCTGGCCGTGAACCGCGCCCGATTGTGGGTCGGGTGGTATAGATCTCTCTATGCGGCATGTCGGGTTCCGGTGCTTCGGCCCGTTGGAAATCGAGGTGGGCCAGCGGGTCCTGCCTGCCGGCGGGCCACTTCAGCGTGGCCTGCTCGCGATGCTGCTGCTCAACTCCAACAACTTTGTCAGTGCCGACCGAATCATTTCCGCGCTGTGGGAGAAACCGCCGGAGACGGCACTCGGGCAGGTGCAGACCCGGATCTGGCGGCTACGCCAACTGCTGCACGGGACCGGGGAGACCTCCCCGGCGCCCACCGCCCGGCCACAGCTGATCACCCGCGCCGGCGGGTACGGCCTGATCGTCGACCCGGAGGCCGTCGACCTGCTGGTCTTCGAGCGTCGGGTCAAGCACGGCGGCGTCCTGCTGGCCGCCGGCCGGGCCCGTGAGGCGGTCAAGGAGTTGCGCGAGGCGCTCGCCCTCTTCCGCGGGCCGGTCTTCGCCAACGTCAACGCCCCCGGGGTCGGCATCGAGGCCGAGGCGGTCGAGGAGCGGCGGCTCGCCGCGATCGAACAGCGCATCGAGATCGAACTCAACCTCGGCCTGCACGTACAGGTCGTCGCCGAACTGCGGGAACTCGTCGCCGCCCACCCGTACCGGGAACGGCTGCGGCTGCACCTGATGCAGGCGCTGCACCGCTCCGGCCGGCGTGCCGAGGCGGTCGCCGCCTACCGCGACGGCCACCGCACCATGGTCGACGGCGCGGGCCTGGAGCCGAGCCGCGAACTCAAGGAACTGCACCGCGCCATCCTGCTCTCCGACGCGGCCACCGACCCCGCGCCGGCTGCCGGGCGGCCCCGCGCGACCGTCGGGTTACACGTGCCCAGGGACCTGCCGCGCGACTCGGTCCACCTGGTCGGGCGCTGCCCGGAGACCAACGAACTCCTCAACTACCTGCGCGGGCCGAACGACTCCCAACTGCCCCGGGTGGTCGCCATCGCCGGCGGGCCCGGCGTCGGCAAGACCGCGCTCGCCGTGCGGATCGCGCACCTGCTCGTCGACGACGTACCGGACGGGCAACTCTTCACCTGGGTCGGCGGCAAGGCCGACCCGAACGCCATCCTGCACCGGTTCCTGCGCGGCCTGGGCGTGCCGGAACGGGAGGTGCCGGAGACGCTGGAGGAGCGGTCCGCGCTCTACCGCGCCCGGATGGCCGACCGCCGGGCCATCCTCGTCATCGACGACGCCGAGTCGGAGGCGCAGGTCCGCCCGCTGCTGCCGGCGGCACCGGGCGGGGCCACCCTGGTCACCAGCCGCCGCCGGCTGACCGCGCTGGACGGCGTACGGCACCTGGACCTGCCGGCGCTGGGCGAGACCGACATGATCCGGCTGCTGGTCGAGACCGTCGGCCGGGACCGGATCGACGCCGAGCCGGGGCTGCCGGCCCGCATCGTCGACCGGTGCGAGGGCCTGCCGCTGGCCGTACGCGCGGTCGGTGCCCGGCTGGCCGCCCGCCCGCACTGGTCGCTGGCCCGGTTCCTGGCGGCCGTGGAGGACGAGACCCGGCGCCTGGACGCGATGTCCTTCGGCGACCTCGACGTACGGGCCGCGATCGCGTCGAGCTACATCCGCCTCGAACCCCGGGCCCGCCAACTGTTCCGCGTGCTCGGGTCGCTGGACCGGGCCGAGTTCACGGTCCGCGAGGCCAGCGAGCTGATCGGCGGCTGCGCCGACGAGCTGACCGAGGATCTGGTCGACGTACGGCTGGTCCACCCGGTACCCGGTTCGCGGTCCGACGGATTGCGTTACCGAATCGACGGACTCTGCCGGCTCTTCGCCCGGGAACGGGCCGCCCTGGAAGGGGCCGGAACGGAATCCTGATCCGTTTCGCCGGTTGTCGTCGCCATTTAGTCGTCGATACTTCTTTCCTTCACGAAGTGGGTGGTCGCTGCCTTCATCCGTACCCGGACGATGCCCGAGATCCTGTCTCTGCCGCCTATGTCGCTTTACGGCAGGACGTCTGCCTTGTGATAGTCGTCCACTTGCTCTCTCCGTCAAGACGCGGTGTAGAGCGGATCGAGAGAGAACGACAAGGACAGCGGCTTTCGCTGATGTTTAGATCAGGTCGATCAATCATGATCAAGCCTTTGTTCGCGTCCCATAACTGGTTTGTACCCATGACCGGCTACAGCTTGCCTATGTGGAGGCTTTCCTTGCCTGACGCCATCCGGCCCAGACAACTCGTCCGGCAGCCCGCGCTCGCCGGCCGCCCGCAAATGACCACCATGGACCCCGCGGCCGGCGCGCGGGGCGGCACCACTTCGGACACCCGTAAGCCCTGGAACGACCGGCCCGCCGCGCCGCCGCGTCCCGTCGTACCCGCCGACCGGTCCCGCGTGGCCGGCGGCCAGGTCCGGGTCCCCCCGGTCTGGCCGCCGGCCACGGCCCCGGCCGGGGTACGGGCACCGCAGCCCCCCGCCCAGCGCAACGTCCTCACCGCCCCGCCGGGCAGCGTCGAGCCGCCCCCGGACCACCTGCTCCCGATCCTGGCCCAGCTCATGACCGGCGCCACCGACGTGACCGCGAGCCAGCGCCTCGGGATGTCGCCGCGCACCTTCAGCCGGCGGGTCTCCGAACTGCTGGAGCACCTGGGGGTCATGAGCCGCTTCCAGGCCGGCGTGGCCTCGGCCAACCAGGGTTGGGTGCTGCCCCGGCAGCAGCCACCGGCCCGCAACCACTGAGGGGGCGGGATGCGTCATCTGCTGTCCATATCGGACCTGGACAACGACGAACTGCGGCAGCTGGTCGACCGGGGGGCGGCGATCGCCCGGAACCGGTCGGCCGTCGAGGCCACCCGGCCGCTGGCCGGCCGGGTGGTCGGCGTCTACTTCCGCAAGACCTCGACCCGGACCCGGACCGCCTTCTCGGCCGGCGCGCTGCGACTCGGCGCGTCGCTCATCTCGTACGGCCCGGCCGACCTGCAGGAGAACACCGGGGAGACGGCCGCCGACACGGCCCGGGTGCTGTCCGGAATGCTCGACGGTTTCGTCGCCCGCACCAGCGGCACCGAGGCCGAACTGGCCACCTTCGCCGCGCAGGACCGGATGGCGGTCGTCAACGCGATGAGTGCCCGGGAGCACCCGACCCAGGCACTGACCGACCTGACCACGATCGCCCGGCACTTCGGGCGGGTCGACGGGGTCACCGTCCGGTACATCGGCGAGGGCAACAACACCGCCGTCGCGCTCGCCCTGGCGCTGCCCCGGTTCCCCGGCACCACGCTGCACCTGAACACCCCGGCCGGGTACGGGCTGCCGCCCGACGTCGTCGAGGAGGCAACGGTGCTGGCCAAACGGTCCGGGTCGACGCTGGTCGAGCACCACGACATGACCCCGTGCCCGGACGCCGACGTCGTCTACACCACCCGGTGGCAGACGACCGGCACCAGCAAGCCGGACCCCGACTGGCGGACCCGGTTCGAACCGTTCCGGATCGACGCGCGGGTGCTCGCCGGGCAGCCGGGCGCGATCTTCATGCACGACCTGCCGGCGCACCGTGGCGAGGAGGTGACCGGCGACGTCCTCGACGGGCCCGCCAGCATCGCCTTCGACCAGGCCGACAACAAGCTGCACAGCGCCATGGCCGTCCTCGAGTGGTGCCTCGCCCCGGCCGACGGCACGGGGCCGGCGTGACCGGCACCCCGCTCGCCGGCCGGGTCGCCCTGGTCACCGGCGGCGGCAACGGCATCGGCGCGGCGGTCGCCCGCCGGCTGTCCGCCGCCGGTGCCGCCGTCGTCGTGGCCGACCGGGACGGCGCCGCCGCCCGGTCGGTCGCGGCCGAGGTCGGCGGCACCGCCGTCCGCGCCGACCTCGCCGCCCTGGAGGGCACCCGGACCGCCTTCGCCCGCGCCGAGGCCGTACACGGCCGGCTCGACCTGGTGCACCTCAACGCCGGCATGCTGTCCGGCACGCCCGACCTCACCGAGCTCGACGAGGCCCGCTACCGGGCCGTCACCGGCGTGAACATCGACGCGGTGGTCTTCGGCGTACGGGCCGCGATCCCGGCCCTGCGCCGGGCCGGTGGGGGAGCGGTGCTGGTCACCTCGTCGATCGCCGGGCTGACCGGGTTCGACCTCGACCCGGTCTACGCGATGACCAAGCACGCCGTCGTCGGTCTGGTCCGGGCACTGGCCCCGAGCCTGGCCGGGCAGGGCATCCGGATCTCCGCGATCTGCCCGGACTTCGTCGACACCGGCTTCCTCGGGCCGCACCGGCACCTGGTCACCGGCGGGCCGATGCTCACCGCCGACGCGGTGGCGGAGGCGGTGCTCGGTGAACTGGCCGACGGCGAGTCCGGCCGGCTGCTCGTGCTGCGCGCCGGGCAGCCGCCGGCCCCGTACGTCTTCGCCCCCGCCTGACCGCCCCCGTACCGGTCCCTGATCCCCGTGATCAGGGACCGGTACGGGCGTGTCGTCGGTGGGTCGCCCGCCGAACTCCCTGATCACGCGGATCTTGCCCGGGGCCGCTAGGCCGAGGGGTCACCAGGCCGGGGTGGCCAGGCTGTCGAAGAAGTTGACCACGTGGGCGTTGACCTCGTCGGGGCGCTCCAGGAAGCCGAAGTGGCCGCACTCCTTGACCTCGACGTAGGTGCTGCCCGCGATCGCGCCGGCCACCTCCCGGCACAGCTCCACCGGCGTGATCACGTCCTGCTCGAACGCCATCACCAGGGTCGGCGTCGTCACCGCCGACAGCGCGGCCAGCCGGTCCGGGATCGCCGCCGCGTCGTACTGGCTGGCCGGCCCGTCACCGGCGACCGGGAACGCCTCGGCCAGCGCCAGCCACTCGGCGGCGAACTTGTCGTCGGCCAGCGTCCGCTGCCCGAACAGGTTGCCCATCCCGGTGACGGCGGCGTAGCCGACCGGCACCGTGTCGGCGTGCCGGACCGCCTGCGCCGTGGCCGTGGTCAGCGCCCGCAGGTAGTGGGTCAGCCGGCCCCGGGTGCCCAACAGCGCGATGCCGGTCACCAGGTCGGGGCGGGCCAGGGCCAGCTCCTGCGCGACCATCGCGCCCAGCGACGAGCCGGCGACCCGGCACGGCCCGATGCCGAGCGCGCGGATCAGCCCGGCGGTGTCGGCGACGAGTTCGGCCAGCCGGTACGGCCCCGGCGGGGCGCTGGACGGCACGGTGCCCCGGTTGTCGAAGGTGATCACCTCGTATCCGGCGGCGACCAGTGCCGGCACCTGGTGCATGTCCCACAGCGCGGCCCGGGCCGCCGCCGGGGCGACCAGCAGGACCGGTGGTCCGGCACCGTGCCGTCGGTATGCCAGCGTCACCCCGTTGACCTCGACGGTCGCCCCCCTACCCATGCCCCAATCCGAGCCGAGCCGGTGTGGACGGTCAACGCCGCTGGCGACTAGTCGCCAGCGGCTTGTCAGGTCTGTCACCGGTCCCGAACTCTCGTATCCGCATACCGCGCGCCACATGCGTGCGGGACGCGCGCCCACCGGGGGACCCGTCCGGTGCCGACCGACCGTGCCGGACGCGGCGGCCGGTGTATCCGACCGCCCACCCGTTCCCGCCGGTCCCGACGGGTCGCCGTCCCGCCGCCGGGCGTCCGGTCACCGGCCGGCCGCACACGGGGAACTGGAGTTGAGGACATGACAGCCAGTCTCGACGCCGCGCAGACGCTGCACGGCCTGGTGGCCGGGCACGCCGTCGCCCGTCCCGACGCATGCGCGGTGGAATGCGGGTCGCTGCGGCTGACGTACGCCGAACTCGACGACCGCGCCACCGCCCTGGCGGCCCGGCTGCGGGCCGCCGGCACCGGCCCCGAGGACATCGTCGGGGTCCGCACCGCCCGCGGCCCCGAACTCGTCGTGGCGATCCTCGGCGTGCTGAAGGCCGGGGCGGCGTACCTGCCGCTGACCGCCGACCTGCCGCCGTCGCGCGTCGCCGCGCTGATCGCCGACGCCGGCGTACGCGTCGTCGTCGCCGGGACCGGGACCGCGACCGCCGTCACCGGCACCGCCGTGACGGTCGTCGACCCGGCCGGCACCGGCCCGGCCGTCGACGTGGCCGGCGACGGCGTCGACCCGGACACCGCCGCGTACGTCATCTACACCTCCGGCTCCACCGGCGTGCCCAAGGGCGTGGTGGTCGAGCACCGCGCCGCGGCCGCCCACATCCGGTCGATGGTCGCCCACCTCGGGCTGACCCCGGACGACGTGGTCCTCCAGATGGCCGGGCACGGCTTCGACGTCGCCGTCGAGCAACTCTTCGCCGGCCTCGCCGCCGGTGCCCGGGTCGTCCTGCGCGACGACCGGGTCTGGGGGCCGGCCGAGGTGTGCGCGGCGCTGCGCACGCACGCGGTGACCGTCGCCGACCTGCCGACCGCGCTGTTCACCGAACTGGCCACCGCCCGCCACGCCGGGCTGCTGCCCGCCGCCGTCGGCACGCTGCGCGCGGTCCTCGCCGGTGGCGAGGCGCTGCCCGCCGCCGCCGTCGACCGCTGGCGGGCCGCCGTCGGCCCGGACGGGCCGCCGGTCCTCAACGCGTACGGTCCGACCGAGACGGCGATGACCGCGTCGGTGCACCGGTCCGGCGACACCGCCGGGGCGGACACCGTGCCGATCGGCGCCGCCGTCGGCCCCCGCGTCCTGCACGTGCTCGACGCCGACCTGGCCGGCACCGGCGGCGGCGAGCTGTACATCGGCGGCACCGCCCTGGCCCGCGGCTACCTCGGCCGCCCCGACCTGACCGCCGAACGGTTCGTGCCCGACCCGTGGGGGCCGCCCGGCGCCCGGATGTACCGGACCGGCGACCGGGTCCGGCGCGCCGACGACGCCGCCGACCTGACGTTCCTGGGCCGGGTCGACGACCAGGTGAAGGTACGCGGGTTCCGGATCGAGCCGGCCGAGATCGAGGCCGTCCTGGCCGGGCACCCCGACGTCGCCCAGGCGGCGGTCCTCGCCGGCGGCGGCCGGCTGACGGCGTACCTGGCCGGGGTCGACGGCACCGACGGCCCGGAGCCGGCGGCGCTGACCGCCTGGCTGACCGGGCGGCTGCCGGCGTGGATGGTGCCGGCCGTCTGGCACCGGCTGGACCGGCTGCCGGTCACCCCCGGCGGCAAGGTCGACCGCGCCGCGCTGGCCGCGCTCACCCCGGCCCCGGCCCCGGCCGCACCGGCGGACACCGCACCGGCCGGCGACGAGCCCGCCGACCCGACCACCGCGAGCATCCGGCGGATCTGGGCGCGGGTGCTGGACCTGCCCGGCGTCGGCGTCGACGACACCTTCCTCGACCTCGGCGGCACCTCGCTGCTCGCCGCCCGCATCCAGGCCGACCTGCGCGCCGACCTCGGCGTCGAGCTGCCGCTGCACGAACTGCTGGCCAACCCGACCGTCGCCGCGCTGGCCCCGCGGGTCGAGGCGGCCCGCGCCGGTGACACCGCCGGCGCCCCGGCCCTGCCGGAGTTGACCCGCTACGACGGCGACCGGCGCACCGCGCCGCTGTCGGTGATGCAGGAGCAGATCTGGTTCTTCGAGCAGCTCACGCCCGGCAACGTCGCCTACAACGCGCCGACGACGATCCGGCTGCACGGCCCGGTCGACGTACGCCTGCTCGAGGCGGCGCTGTCCGAAGTGGTCCGCCGGCACGAGATCCTGCGCACCACCGTGATCACCCGCGACGGGGACCCGGTCCAGCTCATCCACCCGCCCTACCGGGTCCGGGTCGCGACCCGCGACCTGCGCTACGCCCCCGACCCGGCCGGCGCCGCCGAGCACGTCGTCGCCGCCGAGATCCGGGTGCCGTTCGACGTGTCCCGGCTGCCGCTGCTGCGCTGGCTGCTGCTGCGCCTGGCCGACGAGGAGTACGAGCTGGTCCTCGTCGAGCACCACATCATCCACGACGGATGGTCGTTCGCGGTGCTGATGGACGAGCTGCTGGCCAACTACGCCGCGGTCGCCGGCTGGGCGCCCGCCCCGGCCGAGCCGCGCCTGCAGTACCTCGACTTCGTGCACTGGCAGCGCGCCGCCCTGCCCGGCCCGGCGCTGCGCGCCCAGTTCGACCACTGGGCCGACCGGCTCGCCGGCGCCCCGGACCGGCTCGACCTGCCGTACGACCACCCGCGTTCCGGCGACAACCCGGCACCGGGCGCGGTGCACCGCGCCGAACTGCCCGCCGACCTGTGCGCGGCGGTGCGCGAGTTCAGCCGCCGCCGGGGCGTCACCCTGTTCATCACGATGATGGCCGGGTACGCGGCCATGCTGCACCGGTTCACCGGACAGGACGAGCTCAGCGTCGGCTCGGCGTACGGCAACCGGGCGATCCCCGGCACCGAGGGCATTCTCGGCATGTTCGTCAACCCGGTGGTGCTGCGGCTGGAGGTGCCCGGCCGGCGGCGGTTCACCGACGTCGTCGACGAGGTCCGCGCGGTCGCCCTCGACGCCCAGGCCCACCAGCACCTGCCGTTCGTGCACCTGGTGCGCGAGCTGGCGCCGCCGCGCCGCCCCGGCCACAACCCGATGTTCGCCGCGATGATGAACTTCGACGACGCGCCGCTGGTGCCGCTGTCCAGCGGCCCGATCTCGGCGTCCTACCTGGAGCGGCACAACGGCACCGCCAAGCTCGACCTGTCGGTGCTGGTCGTGCCGCGCGCCGAACGCCAGATCGGGGTGCCGGCGCACGAGCGCGACCAGCGGATCACGATGATCTGGGAGTACCGCAGCGACCTGTTCGACCCGGCCACCATCGCCCGGTTCTTCGACGCGTACGTCGCCCTGCTGCGCGCCGCGCTGACCGACCCGGCCCGCCGGATCAGCGACCTGCCGATGAGCACCGCGGCGATCCCGGCCGCCCCGGCCGCGCCACCGGCCACCGGCGCCGACGACCCGGCGGTGCACCGGATGTTCGCCCGGGTCGCCGCCGACCGGGGCGACGCCGAGGCGGTCCTGCACCCGGGCGTCGGCGCCGTCTCCTACGCCGAACTCGACCGGCGCGCCAACCGGTTCGCCCACCTGCTACGCGACCGTGGCGTCGGCACCGAGGACCTCGTCGCCATCTGCCTGCCGCGCGGCGTCGACTGGGTCTCCAGCGTCCTGGGCGTGCTCAAGGCCGGCGCCGCCTACCTGCCGCTGGACCCGGACAGCCCCGCCGACCGGCTGGCCGGCCTGCTCGCCGACGCCGGCCCGCGCGCCCTGGTCACCGTCCGCGCCGACCTGCCCGGCACCGCTGACCCCACCGACGGCGACCCGGCCGCCGCCGCCGGACCGCTGCTGGTCCGCCCGGACGACCCGGCGCTGCGCACCGCACCGGAGCACGACCCCGGCGTCGCGGTCGACCCCGACCAGCTCGCCTACCTGATCTACACCTCCGGGTCGACCGGCCGGCCGAAGGCGGTCGGGATCTCGCACCGCGCCCTGGCCAGCAAGTACGCCGCCTGGCGCAGCGCCTACGACCTGGACCTGCACCCCGGCACCCACCTCCAGCTCGCCGCCCTCGCCTTCGACGTCTGCACCGGTGACGTGGTCCGGGCCCTGCTCTCCGGCGGCCGGCTGGTCCTCTGCCCGCCGGAGGCGGCCCTCGAGCCGGCCGCGCTGCTGCGGGTGATCCGCGAGTACGGCGTCGACACCGTCGAACTCCTGCCGTCGGTGATGAACCTGCTCGCCAGCCACCTGCGCGCGACCGGCTCCCGGTTGACGACGTTGCGCCTGGCGGCGATCGGCGGCGAGGCGTGGACGACCACTGACCACCGGCGGTTCCGCGAGGTCCTCGGCCCGAACACCCGGCTGCTCAACGTCTACGGCGTCACCGAGGTCACCATCGGCAACACCCTGCGCGAGCTGGGCCCGGCCGGCGGCCTCGACACCGACGACCAGCCGCTGCCGATCGGCGAACCGCTGCCGGAGGTCGAGGCGTACGTGCTGGACGCGGCGGGCCGGCCGGTGCCGGTCGGCGCCGTCGGCGAGGTCTTCCTCGGCGGGGTCGGGGTGGCCCGCGGCTACCACGGCCGGCCCGACCTGACCGCGGAACGGTTCCGCCCCGACCCGTCCGGCACCCGGCCCGGTGCCCGCCTCTACGCCACCGGCGACCGGGGCCGGTTCCGGCCCGACGGCGGCATCGAGTTCCTCGGCCGGATCGACCACCAGGTCAAGATCAGAGGCTTCCGGGTGGAGCCCGGCGAGGTCGAGCACGCCCTGCGCGGCGAACCGTCCGTCGGCGACGCGGTCGTGGTCGCGCACACCGACCGCACCGGCGTCCGGCTGGTCGGGTACGTCACCGGCAACGGCCCGACCCCGCCCGACCCGGCGAACCTGCGCGACTTCCTGCGTGGCGTGCTGCCCGCCTACCTGGTGCCGGCGGCGATCCAGGTGCTGCCCGAACTGCCCCGCACCACCAGCGGCAAGGTGGACCGCCGGGCGCTGCCCGACCCGGGCAGTGTCGAGGCGGCGCCGGGCGGCTCCCGGCCGCCCACGCCCGGCGTCGAGCAGCAGGTCGCCGATGTGTGGTGCGAGGTGCTCGGGCTGCCGGCCGTCGGCGCCGACGACGACTTCTTCGACCTCGGCGGGCACTCGCTGCTCGCCGCCCAGGTCACCGCCCGGCTGCTGGCGGTGCTCGGCGTACCGCTGTCGGTCCGCGACCTGCTGGCCGCGCCCACCGTCGCCGGGCTGGCCCGGCGGGCCGGCGCGGCCGCCGAGCGGACCCCGGCCCGTACCGGCCCGGCCCTGGTGCCCCGGGCCCGGCAGGCGTTCACGGTCGCGGCGTCGGCGTTCGACGACGCCGGGCCGGTGCCGGCCGAGGACGGCCGGTGACCGCCGGCGGCCCGGTCGAGGCGCTGCCGGCGTCGTCCGGCCAGGAACGCCTGTGGTTCTTCGACCAGCTCGAACCCGGCAACCCGCTCTACAACGTGCACTTCGCGGTCCGGCTGCGCGGCCCGCTGCGCCCCGACGCGCTGGCCGCCGCCGTGCAGACGGTCGTCGACCGGCACGAGGCGCTGCGGACCACGCTGCGCGCCGTCGACGGCCAGCCCCGCCAGGTGATCACCGGGTCGGTCGAGGTGCCGACCCGGGTGACCGACCTGACGTCGGTGCCGGCGACCGACCGGGCCGGCACCGCCAGCGGCCGCGCCGCCGAACACGCCCGGACCGCGTTCGACCTGGCCACCGGCCCGCTGCTGCGCAGCGACCTGCTCCGCTTCGCCGACGACGACCACGCCTGGCTGCTCACCCTGCACCACGCCGTCTGCGACGGCTGGTCCGCCGAGGTGCTGTTCGGCGAGGTCTCCGAGGCGTACCTCGCCGCCGTCCAGCACCGCCCGGCCGACCTGCCCGACCTGCCGTTGCAGTACGCCGACTTCGCCCTGTGGCAGCGCGACGTGCTCGCCGACGGCGGCCTCGCCGACCAGCTCGACCACTGGCGGCAGCGACTCGACGGCGCCGCCCCGCTGCTCGACCTGCCCACCGACCACCCCCGCCCGGCGACGCAGAGCTACGCCGGCGCGCTGCTCGAGGCGGTCGTCCCCGACGACCTCGCCGGCGCGGTACGCGACCTGGCCCGCCGGGAACGGGCGACACCGTTCATGACCCTGCTCGCCGCGTTCGCGGTGGTCCTGCACCGGCACACCGGCGTCGACGACCTGGTCGTCGGCACCGCCGTCGGCGGGCGCGGCCGGGTCGAGCTGGAACGGCTCGTCGGCTTCTTCACCAACACCGTCGCGCTGCGCGTCGACCTGCGCGGCGAGCCGACCTTCCGCGATCTGCTGGCCCGGACCCGCACCGTCGTTGCCGACGCCCAGTCCCACGCCGACCTGCCGTTCGAGCAGGTCGTGCAGGCGCTGCGCCCGGACCGCGAACCCAGCTACCACCCGGTCTTCCAGGTGATGTTCGACGTGCAGCCGGGCGGGCTCGGCGCGCTGCGGCTGCCCGGCGTACGCGCCACCGACGTACCGGTGCTCGACCGGCGGATCTCGCTGTTCGACTTCAGCGTCTCCGTCGTCGACGGCGACGAGCTGCGGCTGGTCGCCGAGTACGCCACCGACCTGTTCACCGCCGACACGGTGGGCCGGCTGCTGGCCGCGTACCAGGCGGTCCTGGCCGGCGTGGTCGCCGACCCGGACCGGCCGGTCGGCGCGCTGCCGCTGATGACCGCCGCCGAACGCGACCGGATCCTGGCCGCCGCCGACCGGCGGGAACAGGCCGCGCCACCGGCCACGCTGACCGACGTGTTCGCCGCGACGGCCGAGCGGTCCCCGGACGCGCCGGCGCTGCTCGACGCCGCGACCGGCGCCGGCTACGACTACCGGGAACTGCGCGCCTGGTCCGGCGACGTCGCCGCCCGGCTGCACGCCGCCGGGGTACGCCGCGGCGACCTGGTGGCGCTGCTGTGCCGGCGCTCGCCGGCCGCGGTCGCCGGGCTGCTCGGCGTCCTGCGGGCCGGCGCCGCCTACCTGCCGCTGGACCCGGACAGCCCGCCCGGCCGGATCGCCGCCCTGCTCGCCGACGCCGCCCCGGCCGCCGTACTGGTCGAACCGGGGCTGCGGGCGGTGCTGCCGGCCGGCGGGCCGCCGGTGCTGGCCGTCGAGCCGGTGCCGCCGTCGATCGCCGCCACCGCGCCGGACGTCCACGTCGAACCCGACGACCTGGCGTACGTCATGTACACCTCCGGCTCCACCGGCCGGCCCAAGGGCGTCCTCGTCCCGCACCGGGGCGTGGCGAACTACGCCGCCGCCGACCGGGCCGAGTACGGCCTGACCGCCGCCGACCGGGTGCTCCAGTTCACCGCGCTGATGTTCGACGTCAGCGCCGAGGAGATCTGGCCCTGCCTGGCCACCGGCGGCTGCCTGGTGCTGCGCGCCGACGACATGATCGACACCGCGCGCGAGTTCTTCGCCGCCTGCGAGCGGCTCGGTGTCACCGTCGTACACCTGCCGACCGCGTACTTCCACGAGCTGGTCGCCGAGTGCGAGCGCGACGGCCTGCGGCCGCCGGCCGGGCTGCGGGTGGTGGCGATCGGCGGCGAGGCGACCACCCCGGCCCGGATCGCCGCCTGGCGCCGGCTGGCGCCGCACGCCCGGCTGTCCAACGCGTACGGACCCACCGAGACCAGCATCGCGACCACGCTGGCGGCGCTGTCCGGGCCGGGCGTGCCGGAGGTGGCCACCCGGGTGCCGATCGGCCCGCCGGTCGCCGGCTCCGCCGTGTACGTCCTCGACGCCGAGCTGGCACCGGTGCCGGCCGGTGTGGTCGGCGCGGTCTACGTCGGCGGCGCCGGCCTGGCCCGCGGCTACCTCGGCCGGCCGGAGCTGACCGCCGACCGGTTCGTGCCCAGCCCGTTCGGTGCCGGTGAGCGCCTCTACCGCACCGGCGACCTGGCCCGCACACTGCCCGACGGGCAGCTCGAGTTCTGCGGCCGGGTCGACGCCCAGGTCAAGATCCGCGGCCACCGGATCGAGCCGGGCGAGGTCGAGGCGGCGCTGACCACCCTGCCCGAGGTACGCCACGCGGTGGTCGTCGCCCGGCCCACCGCGCGCGGCGACCACGAGCTGTTCGCGTACGTCGAGCCGGTGTCGGCGCCAGCGCCCGACCTGGACCGGCGGCTGCGGGAACGGCTCGGCGAGCTGCTGCCCGCCTACCTGGTCCCGACCGGCTGGCTGGTGGTCACGGCCCTGCCCCGGACCGGCACCGACAAGATCGACCGGACGGCGCTGCCCGAGCCGCCGCCGCCCCCGGCCGCGCCGGTCGGGCCGGCCCCGCGTACCGCCGCGGAGCGGCTCGTCGCCCGGGTGTGGTGCGAGGTCCTCGGCGTCGAGCGGGTCGGCCCGGACGACGACTTCTTCGCCCTGGGCGGGCACTCGCTGCTGGCCACCCAGGTGGTCGCCCGGCTGCGCCGTGAGCTGGGTCCCGACGTACGGCTGCGCCAGGTGTTCGAGCTGCCGCGGCTGTCGGCGTTCGCCGCCGCGCTGCCGCAACCGCCCGCCGCCGGGGCGGCCGACCCGGCGGCGGCCGGTACGGCACCGGCCCGGCCGGCGATGCCGGCGCTGCGCCGCGCCACCGGCGACGAACTGCTCGCCGGCCTGCTCGACGCCGGTGCCGCGCCCGGCATCGCCAACCTGCTCCAACGGACCACCGGTGGCGCACCCGCCGCCGTCCGCCGCGAAGGTACCGACCGCACCCAGGAGTCGTGATGACGAGCTTCGACGACCAGGCGCCCACGACCGAGCAGACCGGGTCGGCGGACCGCCTCCAGGTGCTCGCCGAACTGCTGGCCGACGGCGACCCGGACAGCCGCTTCGCCCCCGTTTCGCTGGGGCAGCGGCGGTTGTGGTTTGTGGATCGGTTGGTGCCGGGTGGTGTGGATTACAACGTGGTGTGGCCGTTGCGGTTGGTGGGTGGTTTGGATGTGGGGGCGTTGGTTGGTGCGGTGAATGAGGTGGTGGCGCGGCATGAGGTGTTGCGTACGCGGTTTGTGGCGGTGGATGGGGAGCCGGTGCAGGTGATTGGTGGGGTGGGGGTGGTGGATGTTCCGTTGGTTGATTTGTCGGGGTTGGGGGTTGGTGTTCGGGCTGGTGAGGTGGCGCGGTGGGTGCGTGAGGCGGGGTTGCGGCCGTTTGATGTGGCGGTGGGGCCGTTGGTGAGGTGGGTGTTGTTGCGGGTTTCCGAGGGTGAGCATGTGTTGTTGGTGTCGGCTCATCATATTGTTTTTGATGGGTGGTCGGGTTCGGTTCTGTTGCGTGAGTTGTCGGTGTTGTATGGGGCGTTTGTGCGGGGTGAGGGTTCGCCTTTGCCGGTGTTGCCGGTGCAGTTTGCTGATTTTGCGGTGTGGGAGCGGCAGTGGTTGTCGGGTGGGGTGTTGGAGGGGCAGTTGGAGTTTTGGCGGGGGTATTTGGCGGGTGCTCCTGCGGTGTTGGATTTGCCGTCTGATTTGCCTCGGTCGGTGGGTCGTGGTGGTGGTGGGGATCGGGAGCGGTTTGAGTTTCCGGTGGGGTTGTCGGTGGGGTTGGGGGAGTTGTGTCGGGGTGAGGGTGCGACTGTTTTTATGGGGTTGTTGGCGGGGTTGGATGTTGTGTTGGGGCGGTATGCGGGGGTGGAGGATGTGGTGGTGGGTACGTTTGTGGCTAATCGGGCTGCGCCTGAGTTGGAGGATTTGATCGGGTTTTTTGTGAATACGGTTGTGGTGCGTGGGGATTTGTCGGGTCGGCCGTCGTTTCGTGGTTTGTTGGGGCGGGTTCGGTCGGGTGTGTTGGATGTGTTCGGGCATCAGGATGTGCCGTTTGATCGGGTGGTTGAGGAGTTGCATCCGGTGCGGCGGGCGGGTTCTATGCCGTTTGTTCAGGTGGCGTTGGTGGTGCAGAACACGCCGGCTGAGGTGGGGTTGTTGGGTGGTGATGTGGTGGTGGAGTCGTTGCCGACGGAGACCCGCACCGCGGCCTTCGACCTTTCCCTGCACCTGTGGACCACCGAGACCGGTGCGCTCGCCGGTTTCGTCGAGTACGCCACCGACCTGTACCGCCGTCCCTTCGCGCAGCGGCTGATCGGCCACCTGGAGAGCGTGCTGACCCAGGCCGTCGCCGACCCGGACCGCCGCATCGACCTGCTGTCGCTGCCCGGCGCGGACGAACACCGGGCGCTGCTCGCCGACGCGACCGTCCAGCCCGCCCCCGCCGCGACCCCGGCCGGCGAGCCCGTCACGGCCGGCGAGCCCGCCGTCCACCTGCTGCACGAACTCGTCGCCGCGCAGGTGGCCCGCCGCCCCGACGCCGTCGCCGCCTCCTGCGCCGGTGAACGGCTCACCTACCGCGAACTCGACCACCGCGCCGCCCGGCTGGCCCGGCACCTGCGCGCCGCCGGCGTCGGGCCCGAGGTCCTCGTCGGGATCTGCGTCGAACGCTCGCTCGCCTCGGTCGTCAGCGTGCTCGGCGTGCTCAAGGCCGGCGGCGCCTACCTGCCGCTGGACCCGGAGAACCCGGCCGAGCGGCTGGCCTACATGCTCGGCGACGCCGGCGCGACCACCGTCGTGGCCACCGTCGCCACCCGCCACCTGGTCCCGGCCGGCATCGAGCCGCTGCTCGTCGACGAACTGCTGGCCGACGCCGACGCCGACGACAGCGAGGTCGCCGAGGTCGACGCCGGGGTCACCCCGCAGAACCTGGCGTACGTCATCTACACCTCCGGCTCCACCGGCCGCCCGAAGGGCGTCGCGGTCAACCACCGGTGCGCGATCGCCCGGGTGCACCGGCCGGCGTACGCCGCCATCGACGAGACCGACGTGATGCTGCACGCGCTGTCGCTGTCGTTCGACGTGTCGGTCATGGAGGTCTTCGGCGCCCTGGCCAACGGCGCGGAGCTGGCCGTCCTGCCCGGCAAGGCGCTGCCGGAGCGGGTCGGGATCTTCCTGCCCGGGGCCCGGGTCACCGTCGGCTGGCTGACCGCCGCGCTGTTCCACGCCGTGGTCGACACCGCGGGCGAGTCGCTGGCCGGGATGCGGACCCTGATCGCCGGCGGCGACCAGCTGTCGACCAGCCACGTCGAGAAGGCCCTCGGCCTGCTCGACGCCGACGCCACCCTGGTCAACGGCTACGGCCCGACCGAGGCGGCGATCTTCGCCGCGACGCACACCATGCGGCCGGCGACCGGTGTCGACGGGCGGGTGCCGATCGGCGGCCCGATCCCCGACACCGAGCTGTACGTCTTCGACCCGCACGGCAACCTGTCGCCGGTCGGCGTGCCCGGCGAGCTGTACATCGGCGGCGACTGCCTGGCCCGCGGCTACCTCGGCCGGCCGGAGCTGACCGCCGAGCGGTTCGTGCCGCACCCGTACGCCACCGGGGCCCGGCTCTACCGCACCGGCGACGTGGTGCGCTGGCGGGCCGACCACACCCTGGAGTTCCTGGGCCGGGTCGACCACCAGGTGAAGGTGCGCGGGTTCCGGGTGGAGCTGGGCGAGATCGAGCAGCGGCTGCGCCGCTGCGCCGGGGTCGGTGACGCCGTCGTGGTGGCCCGGCCCGACGGCGAGGACCACACCCTCGTCGCGTACGTCGAGACGGCCGCCGGCGCGCAGCCGCCGGTCGTCGGGGACCTGCTCGCCGACCTGCGTGGGTTCCTGCCGGGCTACATGGTCCCGAACGCGTTCGTGGTGCTCGACGCGCTGCCGCTCAACCCGAACGGCAAGGTCGACCGGGCCGCCCTGCCCGACCCCGACGGCCACCGGCCCGACCTCGGCACCGGATACGTGCCGCCGCGCAACCCGATCGAGGAGACCCTCGCCGGCATCTGGGCCGACCTGCTCGGGCTGGACCGGGTCGGCGCCCACGACGACTTCTTCGACCTCGGCGGCCACTCGCTGCTGGCCAGCCGCCTGGTGGCCCGCATCCGCCGGGCGTTCGACCGGGAACTGCCGCTGGCCACGTTCTTCGCCGCGCCGACCGTGGCCGGCCTGGCCGCCGCCCTCGAGGCGATGCTGCGCGCCGACACCGCCGGCGCCCGCCCGCCGATCGTGCCGGCCCGGCGCCCGGACCCGCTGCCGGTGTCGCTGGGGCAGCGGCGGTTGTGGTTTGTGGATCGGTTGGTGCCGGGTGGTGTGGATTACAACGTGGTGTGGCCGTTGCGGTTGGTGGGTGGTTTGGATGTGGGGGCGTTGGTTGGTGCGGTGAATGAGGTGGTGGCGCGGCATGAGGTGTTGCGTACGCGGTTTGTGGCGGTGGATGGGGAGCCGGTGCTGGTGATTGGTGGGGTGGGGGTGGTGGATGTTCCGTTGGTTGATTTGTCGGGGTTGGGGGTTGGTGTTCGGGCTGGTGAGGTGGCGCGGTGGGTGCGTGAGGCGGGGTTGCGGCCGTTTGATGTGGCGGTGGGGCCGTTGGTGAGGTGGGTGTTGTTGCGGGTTTCCGAGGGTGAGCATGTGTTGTTGGTGTCGGCTCATCTTATTGTTTTTGATGGGTGGTCGGGTTCGGTTCTGTTGCGTGAGTTGTCGGTGTTGTATGGGGCGTTTGTGCGGGGTGAGGGTTCGCCTTTGCCGGTGTTGCCGGTGCAGTTTGCTGATTTTGCGGTGTGGGAGCGGCAGTGGTTGTCGGGTGGGGTGTTGGAGGGGCAGTTGGAGTTTTGGCGGGGGTATTTGGCGGGTGCTCCTGCGGTGTTGGATTTGCCGTCTGATTTGCCTCGGTCGGTGGGTCGTGGTGGTGGTGGGGATCGGGAGCGGTTTGAGTTTCCGGTGGGGTTGTCGGTGGGGTTGGGGGAGTTGTGTCGGGGTGAGGGTGCGACTGTTTTTATGGGGTTGTTGGCGGGGTTGGATGTTGTGTTGGGGCGGTATGCGGGGGTGGAGGATGTGGTGGTGGGTACGTTTGTGGCTAATCGGGCTGCGCCTGAGTTGGAGGATTTGATCGGGTTTTTTGTGAATACGGTTGTGGTGCGTGGGGATTTGTCGGGTCGGCCGTCGTTTCGTGGTTTGTTGGGGCGGGTTCGGTCGGGTGTGTTGGATGTGTTCGGGCATCAGGATGTGCCGTTTGATCGGGTGGTTGAGGAGTTGCATCCGGTGCGGCGGGCGGGTTCTATGCCGTTTGTTCAGGTGGCGTTGGTGGTGCAGAACACGCCGGCTGAGGTGGGGTTGTTGGGTGGTGATGTGGTGGTGGAGTCGTTGCCGACGGAGACCCGCACCGCGGCCTTCGACCTGGCCTTCCACGTCTACACGACCGAGTCGGGGGCACTGGCCGGCTTCGTGGAGTTCGCCACCGACCTCTACCGGCGCTCGTCCGTACAGCGTCTCGTCGGGCACCTGGAGAGCGTGCTGACCCAGGCCGTCGCCGACCCGGACCGCCGCATCGACCTGCTCGCCCTGCCGAGCCCGGCCGAACACCACCACCTGACCAGGGACGTCGCCCGTGGCGCCGTACGCGACTTCGGCACCGGGACACCGCTTTCGCGGTTCACCCGGCAGGCCGCGCTCACCCCGGACGCGGCCGCCTACGTCGACGGCGACCGGGTGCTGACGTACGCCGAACTCGACGCGCGGTCCACCCGGCTCGCCCGCCGGCTGCGCCGCCTCGGCGTCGGCCCGGAGACCCCGGTCGGCGTCTGCCTCGGACACGGCCTCGACCTGCCGGTCGCCGCCCTGGCCGTGTGGAAGGCCGACGGCGCCTACCTGCCGCTGGACCCCGACAACCCGGCCGAGCGGCTGGCGTACATGCTCGACGACGCCGGTGCCGCCGCCGTGGTCACCACCGGGGCGCTGCGCTCCCGGCTGCCCGGCGACCTGACGGCCGTCGTCGTCCTCGACGCCGAGGACACCGCCGACGACGGCGCCGGGGCCACCGACGTCGACGACCCGGCCCCGGTGTCCACGATCGACAGCCTGGCCGCGGTCATCTACACCTCCGGCTCCACCGGCCGCCCCAAGGGCGTCGCGGTCACCGGTCGCTCGATGGTCAACCGGATCGCCTGGTTCGCCGACGAACGCCCCTTCGGCCCCGGCGAGGTCGGCGTCCTGAAGACCCCGATCGGCTTCGTCGACTCGCTGTGGGAACTACTCGGCGGGCTGCTGTACGGCGTACCGACGGTGGTCGTGCCCAAGGACACCGGCCGCGACCCGAAGGCGCTGGTCCGGGTACTGGCCGCGCACGGGGTGACCCGCCTGCTGCTGGTGCCGTCGCTGCTGCGGATGCTCCTGCTCACCGTCGACGACCTGGCCGAGCGGCTGCCCCGGCTGACGCTGTGGATCAGCTCCGGCGAACCGCTCTCGGCCGACCTGGCCCGGATGTTCGTCAAGACGCTCCCGGGCCGGTCGCTGCACAACCTCTACGGCGCCGCCGAGGGCTGGGACTCGCTGTGGCCGCCGGCCTGCGGCGAGGACGAGCTGACCGGCGCGGTGCCGGTCGGCCGGCCACTGGCCAACGTCGGCGCGCACATCCTGGACCGGGCCGGCCAGCCCGCCCCGGTCGGCGTACCCGGCGAGCTGTACGTCGGCGGCGACTGCCTGGCCCGCGGCTACCTCGGCCGGCCGGACCTGACCGCCGAACGGTTCCTGCCCCACCCGTACGAGCCCGGTGCCCGGCTCTACCGCACCGGCGACCTGGCCCGGATGCTGCCCGACGGGCAGATCGAGCTGGTCGGCCGGGTCGACCAGCAGCTCAAGATCCGCGGATTCCGGGTCGAGCCCGGCGAGGTCGAGCGGGCCCTGGAGGCCCTGCCCGAGGTACGCCAGGCCGCGGTGGTCGCCTGGACCCGCGAGGGCGCCGAGCCGGAACTCGCCG
The DNA here is from genome assembly GCF_040683055.1 of Polymorphospora sp. NPDC051019. Lineage (NCBI taxonomy): Bacteria > Bacillati > Actinomycetota > Actinomycetes > Micromonosporales > Micromonosporaceae > Polymorphospora > Polymorphospora sp. NPDC051019. The sequence continues at coordinate 78,482 of NZ_JBFBCH010000014.1, forward strand.
CGTACGTCGTCGCCGACGGCCCCGCGGACGCGGCCGGCGTACGCGCCGCGCTGGGCCGTACCCTGCCGTCGCACCTGGTGCCGACCAGCTTCAGCTTCCTCGACGCCCTGCCCTCGACGGCCACCGGCAAGATCGACCGGCTGGCGCTGCCCCGGCCCGTACGAGCCCCGTCGGCCGAGGGCGCGACACCGGCCGACGACGCCGAACTGCTGCTCGCCGAGCTGTGGGCCGACGTCCTCGGCGTCGAGCGGGTCGGCGTGCACGACGACTTCTTCGACATCGGCGGGCACAGCCTGCTGGCGGCGCAACTCGTCGACCGCATCGGTCGCGAGATCGGCCGCGAACTGCCGCTTCGTACGATCTTCGACCACTCGACGGTGCACCGCATGGGCCTGGCCCTGCGGGCACCGCACACCGAGCCGGAAAGGCCGCTGTCTTGACCACACCCTGGATCGCCCGGCTGCGCCCGTCCGGCACCGCCACCACCCGCCTGATCTGCCTGCCGCACGCCGGTGGCGGGGGCGCCACCTTCCGGAGCTGGTCGACCGGGCTGTCCGACGGCGTCGACCTGTGCGCGGTACGGCTGCCGGGCCGGGAGAGCCGGCTACGGGAACCGCTGCTGACCCGGATGGGCGACGTGGTCGGCGAACTGGCCGGCGCGCTCACCGACTACCTGGACCTGCCGTACGCCCTGTTCGGCTACTGCTCCGGCGCGCTGACCGCGTACGAGCTGGCCCGGCTGCTCGAGCAGGCCGGCCGGCCGCCGGCGCACCTGTTCGTCTGCGCCTGCCCGTCACCGGCGGCGGTCGAGCGGGACAGCGGCGTGCACAAGATGTCCGGCCCCGAACTCGCCGACCACCTGCGGGCGCTGGGCATCATCCCGGCGACGATCATCGACGACCCGGGGCTGTTCGCCCTCTTCGAGCCGAGCGTACGGGCCGACTACGAGATCTTCGAGACCGACGTCTACCGGCCGGCGCCGCCACTGAACCTGCCGATCACCGTCTTCGGCGCCGACGACGACCCGAGCACCACGGTGCCGACGATGATGCGGTGGCGCGAGGAGACCAGCGGCGAGTTCACCATGCGGCTCTTCCCCGGTGACCACTCGTTCTTCGAGCAGGACCGCAAGTCGATCATGCGTACGGTGGCGGCCGAACTCGAGGCGGTGGGCGCCCGCTGAGGTAGGCGCGCGTACCGGCTCGGCCCGGCGGCGCGTGGCAGACTCGTCCACCCTGGACAGGCCGCCCTGCTCCGGCAGTTCGCGCCGCCGGAACCCGGCCGTCCGACGCCTCGACCCGCCCGCGGCCCGCGGGGGAACCTGTGATCATCAGATGCCCAGCAGCTCGACACGCCGTACGGACAACAGCGGAACAGCTAACGATCACCATGCACCGCCACGTCACGAAGGGCGCGCGGGAGCAGCCGGTTGACGCGCCATGGGGCCCTCCCGCTCGCCGAGAATAAGCTCTGGATTATATAAGTCAGAGCTGCAATACTCGACCCGTGCACGCGTTCGACATCCTCGGCGACCCGGTCCGGCGCCGGATCCTGGAACTTCTCGCCGACGGCGAGCAGACCTCCGGCGCGATCACCACGGTCATCCGGGTGGAGTTCGGGATCTCCCAGCCGGGGGTGTCCCAGCACCTGCGCGTGCTGCGGGAGAACGGGTTCACCACGGTCCGCGCGGAGGGAACCCGCCGCCTGTACGCGGTGAACTCCCAGCCACTGCGGGAAGTCGACCGTTGGCTGGCGCGCTTCCACGGGATCTGGGACCAGCATCTCGACGCCCTGGCGACCGAACTCGCCCGGGGCAGGCGGGAACGCCGCCTGCGCGGCGGCACCGACGGGTCGCCGGGCGACAGCCCGGCCGGTGAGGGAAGGAACCATCGATGATCGACATCGCCAGCCAGCTCAAGGCCATCCACCGCGAGGTCAGCCGGCTGCCGGCCGCCAGCGGCGAGACCGTCAGCGTCCGGCTCCGCCGCGAGTACCCGGCGCCGGTCGAGGACGTCTGGGACGCGGTGACCGACCCGGACCGCCTGAAGCGGTGGTTCCTCCCGATCAGCGGCGACCTGCGCGCCGGCGGGTCGTTCCAGCTCGAGGGCAACGCCGGCGGCGACATCCTGACCTGCGAACCGCCCCGCCTGCTCAAGGTGACCTTCGGCGGGCCGACGAGCCTGGTCGAACTCCGGCTGACCGCCGACGGCGACGACACCGTGCTCGAACTCGAACACAGCGTGCCCATCGAGATCGCCGGCAGCGGCGCGGGCGCGCTCTACGTCGGTCCCGGTTGGGACGGCGCCGTCATGGCGCTCGCCCTCTTCGTCGCCGGTGAGACCATCGACGACCCGGTCGCGACCGCGAACTCGGTGCGGGGCCAGGAGTTCTCCCGGCAGTCGGTGCACGCCTGGAGGGACGTGGTCGGGGCGTCGGGCACCGCCGGCCCGGACGAGATCGCCGCGGCGACCGAGGTCTCGCTGGCCCAGTTCGCCCCCGACCTCGGCGCGGCCGGGCAGCCGGAGCAGCCCTGATCGGCACCGGGACCCGGCCGCCCACCCTGTTACGATCGCTCCGTGGCAGGCCAACTCTTCCTCTGAGCTGACTCCGGACGACCCGCCGCTCGCTGAAGCGAGCCACGGGTGGTCGGACGCCGTCATCGACCCGTCCACGGGTCGCGTCAGCCGCGAAGCACCTCCTCCCGTTGCAGGGACGAGTGTGCCTCCGTCCGGAGGAAACAGTGACCATCTCCATCACCCTGCCCGCGCGTGCGCGGGCCCAGCTCACCGCCGAGGGCGTCCACATCGCCCGGGGCGGCCGTACCGTGCTCGCCGGCGTCGACGTCGCGGTCTCCCCGGGCAGCCGGTGGGGCGTCGTCGGCGAGAACGGCCGGGGAAAGTCCACCCTGCTGCACATTCTCGACGGGACGCTCGTTCCCGACGCCGGCACCGTCCACCGGGTCGGCACGCTCGGCACCGCCGCCCAGGAGATGCCGGTGGCCGACGGCGCCACCGTCGGCCGGGCCGTCGACACCGAACTCGCGCAGGTCCGGGCGGCGCTCGCCACCTTCGAGACGACCAGCCGGTGGCTCGCCGAGGGACGGCCGGGCGCCGCCGACGCGTACGCCGCAGCGCTGGAGGCCACCGACGTCCTCGACGCCTGGGACGCCGACCGCCGGGTCGACCTCGCCCTGGCCGCGCTCGGCGCCGTCACCGACCGGAACCGGCGCCTCGACGAACTCTCCGTCGGCCAGCGGTACCGGGTCCGGCTCGCCTGCCTGCTCGGTGCCCGGCACGACTTCCTGCTGCTCGACGAGCCGACGAACCACCTCGACGCCGCCGGTCTCGACTTCCTGACCGCGAGACTGCGCGAGCACCCCGGCGGGGTCGTCGTCGTCAGCCACGACCGGGCGCTGCTCGCCGACGTGGCGACCACGGTCCTCGACCTCGACCCGAGCCGCGACGGCCGGCCCCGCGTCTACGGCGGCGGCCTCGCCGGCTACCAGGCCGGCCGGGAGGCCGAACGCGAGCGCTGGGAGGAGGAATACGAGCGGCAGCGCACCACCCACGCCCGGCTGACCCGCGACCTGTCCGAGGCCCGCAACCGCCTGGTGACCGGGTGGCGGCCGGACAAGGGAACCGGCAAGCACCAGCGGGCGACCCGCGCCCCGGCCCTCGTCCGGTCGGTGCACCGCCGCCGCGACGAGCTGGAACGGCACGCCCTGACCGCACCGCCGCCACCGGCACGCTTCGCGATGCCCGCACTACCGACCCGGCCCGGCGTACGGCTGCTCGCCGCCGACGGCGTCGTCGTGCCCGGCCGGCTGGACCAGCCGGTGACCCTGGCCCTGGAGTCCGGGGCACGGCTGGTCGTCACCGGCCCGAACGGCGCCGGCAAGTCGACCCTGCTCGCGGTGCTCGCCGGCGTCCTGCCACCGGCGGGCGGGACCCTGACGCGGGCCCGCGACGCCCGGGTACGCCTGCTCGCGCAGGAGGCGTCCCGTGCCGACCACCGGACGGTCCGTGAGGTCTTCGCCGCGCACCTGGCCGGGCTGGCCACCGGTGCGCCGGAGGTGTCGCTGACCGGGCTCGGACTGCTGCCGGCGGCCGATCTCGGCCGGCCCGTCCGCGACCTGTCGACGGGCCAGCAGCGCCGGCTCGACCTGGCGATCGTCCTGGCGGCCCGGCCGCACGTGCTCCTGCTCGACGAGCCGACGAACCACCTGTCGATCGCTCTCGTCGACGAACTCACCGAGGCGTTGCACGCCACCGGGGCGGCCGTCGTCCTGGCGACCCACGACCGGCAGCTGCGCCGTGACGTGGCCGGGTGGCCCCGGCTGGACCTGCCCGGCACCGGGCACTAGCGGGAACCGTCGCGGGCCCCGGGCGTCCCCGGGGCCCGCGACGGTCACCTCCCGCCGGACGCCCGTACGGCGGCCTCGCCGGTGCGCCGCCACAGGTCGCGGTCCTGGTGGGCGCTCGCCATCGGGGTGATCACGACCTCGGTCGCGCCGGCCGCGGCGTATTCGGCCACCCGGGCGGTGACGTCGTCGTCGGAGCCGATCACCCCGACCGCCGACAGCAGGTCGTCACCGATCTCCCCGCCGGCCAGCGCGTGGGCGAACCCGCTCGCCTCGTACATGGCCCGGTAGTTGGGCACCCGGGCGTACGTCGACAGGTAGTGCCGCAGCGACTCGACGTCGCCGGCCCGGTCCACCGACACCGCGCCCGGGGCGAACACCACCACCGGGAAGCCGTCGAGGTCGCGGCCGGACCGTTCCAGCCCCTTGCGCAGGTGCGGGATCGCCACGTCGCGTACGTAGTCGACGGTGCACATCCACAGCAGCAGTCCGTCGGCGACCTCGCCGGCGAGTTCGCTCATCTTCGGCCCGAGCGCGCCCAGGCAGGTGGCCAGCCCGTCCCGGCGTGGGGACGCGTACCGGGAATGGCCCTTGTACCACTTGCCGTCGACGTGTACCTCGCCGGTGCGCAGCAGCGCCGTCACCACCGACAGGTATTCGCGCATCGCCGGCAGCGAGGGCCCCAGCGGTACGCCGAGCGACCACTCGGCGGTGAGCCGGTGCCCCAGCCCGACACCGAGGGTGAACCGGCCGTCGGACACCTCGTCGATGGTGGCCGCGGTCTGCGCCATCACCACCGGTGGCCGGGTGTAGAGCGGCATGATGCCGGCACCGAGCTGGATCCGCTCGGTGACCGCGGCCATCGCGGCCAGCACGCTGAAGCTGTCGCGCATGTTCGGCAACTGGATCAGCCACGCCGCGTCCAGCCCGACCTGCTCGGCCAGCCGGGCCCGGTCGATCAGTTCCCGTACCGGCAGGTCGCTGCCCTCGATCGCGATGCCGGTGCGCAGCCGGCGGGCCGCCACGGGCCCGTCCGCCGCCACGCCTCAGACGCCCATCCGCTGCCGGAGGCTCTTGGGCCGCATGTCGGTCCAGACCTCCTTGATGTGCTCCAGGCAGGCGGCCTTGGGGCCGGTGGTGCCGACCTCCCGCCAGCCGGCCGGCACGTCGCGCCCGGTCGGCCAGATCGAGTACTGCTCCTCGTCGTTGACCACCACGGTGTAGTGGCGGTCGTCGTCGTCCTCGAACACGCTGCGCTCCTTGTCGACTCTGTCGGGCGGTCCCGCGACCCGGCCGGCGGTTCGCGTGGATGCCAGCGGGCGCGCGCGTATACCGGCGGGAGCGGTCGGCGCCTGAGTCTTTCGCCGGTGCCGGCCGCCCGGCAAGGTCGGACCTCGCCGCTGGCGAGAAGTGGACAGCCCGTTGACCCGGCCACCCGCCCTGAAGTCGGCTAGACGCGTCAATTCGCGGCCACCTCGGACCTCCCTCCGCTGGCGCCATCGACCACCCCTTCCAGACGAGGAGGCGACGTGCGTGAGCCGGCGCCCGAGGTGAGCTCGGGCGGGACCGCAGTCGCGCCCGGACCGGCCGGACCGCCACCGGCCGGCCCGGGCACCCCCGACCCGGTCACATCGACGACCGACCCGGCACCGGCCGCCGGCCACAAGCCGCCGGCCGGTGCCACCCGACCGGCGCCGCGCCGGACCGACAAGCTCGGCACCGGCTTCTGGGCGCTGTTCGCCGCGATGTTCGTGGCCAACCTCGGCTCCGGCATCACCACGGTCGCGTTCCCGTGGCTGACCACCGAGATGACCACCGACCCGCTGCTGGTCGCCGGCGTCGGCGTCGCGGCGGAGCTGCCCTGGCTGCTGTTCAGCCTGCCGGCCGGAGTGCTGGTCGACCGCTACGAGCACCGCCGGCTGATCTCCTCGACCCACCTGGGCCGGGCGCTGGTCGTCGGCCTGCTCGCGGTCGTCCTCTTCGCCGACGTCGCCAGCATCTGGATGGTCTACCTGGTCGCGTTCACGATCGGGGCGCTGACCGTGCTCAACGAGAACGCCACCCAGACGATCCTGCCCCGCATCGTGCGGCCGTCCCAGCTCAACCGGGCCAACAGCAACCTGGTCCTCGCCGACACCACCGGCGGGGTGTTCCTCGGCCCGGCGATCGGCGGCCTGCTGCTGACCGTGGCGGTGACCCTGCCGTTCGCCGTCGACGCCGCCCTCTACCTGCTGGCGGCCGGCCTGATCCTGCTGGTCACCGTCTCGGCCCGGCGGACGGCGCCGGCGGCCGGCACGCTGCCCGCGCCCCCGGTCGGCACGGCGCCCGGGCCCGTACCGGCGGCCGGCGCGGCGGCCGAGACCGCGGCCGCCACCGACCCGGTCGGGGGGCCGGCCCGGCGGTCGCTGCGGACCGAGATGGCCGAGGGCGCCCGCTACTTCTGGAACCACCGGGTCCTGCGCCAGCTCGGCATCTTCCTGGGCCTGCTCAACCTCGCGAGTTCCATCATCGTCGGCACCCAGGTGCTGTTCGCCCAGGAGATCCTGAACCTCAGCGCCGCCCAGTACGGCGTCCTGTTCGCCGTCGGCGCGGTCGGCGCCGCGGCCGGCGCGGGTCTCGCACCGATGCTGGAGGCCCGGCTCGGCGCCCGCCGGGTGCTGCTGCTGACCCTGTTCGGCAACAGCGCGGTCAGCCTGACGATCGGCTTCACCTCCAACGCGCTGCTGGTCGCGCTCGCCCTCACGGTCGGCGCCGGTCTCGCCGTGGTGTGGAACGTGGTGACCATCTCCTACCGGCAGCGGATCGTGCCCGAACACATGCTGGGCCGGGTCAACAGCATCTACCGGCTGCTCGCCTGGGGACCGCTGTCCGCCGGCTCGCTGATCGGCGGCCTGGTGGTGAAGCTCGGTGAGCCCCTGCTGGGCCGGGAGAGCGCGCTGCGCGCCCCGCTCTTCCTGTCCGGAACCCTGACCGCCGTCCTGATCTGCTACGCCCTGATCCGCCTGCGCGACGGCATCTGGTCGCGCGACCGCAATGCCGTGTACGGCCCCGACGACCCGATACCCGAAGAGGAGGACGGCATGGCCGAGGAGCAGTTGACCGACGAACGCCCCGGAGGCACCGCGGCGCCGCCGTTGCCGGCCTTCGGTGGCACCGGGGGAGCCGACCGGCCGGTCCTGAAGACCCTGATCTCGATCAACGTCCTCATCGCCGTCGCCGGCCTGGTGATGATCGGCCTCGAGGAGGGCCTGACCCCCGCCGCCGCGATCTGGGACGGGGTCAGCCCGCTGCACCTGGCCACCGAGATGAACGGGCCCGCGGTCGACCGGGGCGAGGTCTGGCGCCTGGTCAGCTCGATGTTCGTCCATTACGGACTCGCGCACCTCGTGGCGAACATGGTGATGCTCGGCCTCGCCGGCTGGAAGCTGGAGCCGATCCTGGGCTCCCGGCGGTTCCTGGAGCTCTACCTGCTCTCCGGCCTCGGCGCCGGGATCGCCACCTACCTGTTCACCCACGACGCGCTGACCGCCGGAGCCTCCGGAGCCAACTTCGGGGTCTTCGCCGCACTGCTGGTGGTCTGCCTGAAACTGCGCCAGCGCAGCGTCCTGGCCATCGTCCTGCTCGCCTTCGGTGTGGTGACCACCTTCGCCATCCCGGGCATGGCCATCGCCGCGCACATCGCCGGCCTGGTCGTCGGTACGGCCGTCGCGGCCGGCTACGCGCTGCCCACCGGCGACCGGCGCGACCGGCTGCGGGTGGCGGTGCCGGTCGGCACGCTCGTCGTACTGCTGCTGGTGGCCGTCGTCGCGCTGCTGCTCTGAGCGGCGGCGCGACCGGTGCCACCGCACGGCGGGCGGTGGCACCGCGCGAGCCTGCCCGTGTCCGGTGGCCGGAAGTCCCACCGCGACGCTCCCGCCAGGTGATGACAGTCGCGCCCGCGAGGTGTTGACAGTCCGGTGACCTGGCGACTACTCGCCAAGCAGCCCCCGGCATCTTGTCGCTGCTCGGGCGGGGCCAACAGACTTCCATCGTTCATGTCCGGCCAACCTCGGCGAGAACTCCAACCCGCCGGTCCGGTCCAGGTTGAAGCGAGAGGGTAAACGGTGAGCGGTGTCGAAGACGCGCATATTGCCATCATCGGATTGGCGGGACGTTTTCCCGGTGCGCGCGACGTCAACGAGTTCTGGCACAACCTCCTCGGGGGCGTCGAATCCATCACCTTCTTCAGCGACGACGAGCTGAGGGAGGCCGGGGTCTCCGAGGAGACCATCGCCGACGCGAGCTACGTGAAGGCCGCGCCGATCACCGAAGGCGCGGACATGTTCGACGCCGCGTACTTCGGCATGAGTCCGCGCGAGGCAGAGATCCTCGACCCGCAGCAGCGGATCTTCCTGGAGGAGTGCGAGACCGCGCTGCAGCACTCCGGCTACGACCCGGCCTCGTTCGCCGGCCGCATCGGCGTGTACGGCGGCCTCGGCTTCAACAACTACCTCGAGGACAACGTCAACAAGAACCCCGACGTCGTCGACGTGATGGGCCGGCTGTCCACCAACATCTCCAACACGGCCGACTACCTGGCCACCGGGGTGTCGTACCGGCTGGGCCTGCGCGGCCCGTCGTTCACCTGCCTGAGCGCCTGCTCCACCTCGATGGTCGCGATCCACCTGGCCTCCCAGGCGCTGCGCAGCGGCGAGTGCGAGATGGCCCTGGCCGGCGGTGTCGAGGAGTTCATCCCGCGGGTCTCCGGCTACTTCTACAGCGAGGGCGGCCTCTACTCGCCCGACGGCCACTGCCGCACCTTCGACGCCAAGGCGCGCGGCACCGTCTTCGGCAGCGGCGCCGGCGTGGTGCTGCTCAAGCGCCTCGACGCCGCGCTCGCCGACGGCGACAACGTGCTCGCCGTGATCCGGGCGACCGCGATCAACAACGACGGCAACGACAAGGGCGCCTTCACCGCGCCGAGCATCTCCGGCCAGTTCGCCGCCGTCTCCGACGCCCTGGCCCGCTCCGGCGTCGACCCGGCCACCATCTCGTACGTCGAGGCGCACGGCACCTCGACGTTCGTCGGTGACCCGATCGAGGTCAACGCGCTGACCAAGGCGTTCCGCGCGCACACCGACCGCAAGCAGTACTGCGGCATCGGCTCGGTCAAGACCAACGTCGGCCACCTCGGCGCCGCCGCCGGCGTCACCGGCCTGATCAAGACCGTGCTCGCGATGCAGCACCGGGTGCTGCCGCCGAGCATCAACTTCGACGAGCCCAACCCGCAGATCGACTTCGAGAACTCGCCGTTCTACGTCAACACCGACCTCACCCCGTGGAAGTCCGACTCCGGGCCGCTGCGGGCCAGCGTCAGCTCCTTCGGCGTCGGCGGCACCAACGGCCACCTGATCCTGGAGGAGGCGCCGGCCGTCGAGCCGTCGTCGAGGCCGCTCCGCTCGCACCAGCTCCTGCTGCTGTCGGCGCGTACGCCGACCGCGCTGGAGGCCAACGCGAACGCGGTCGGCGCCCACCTGCGGGACCGGCCGGAGGAACTGGCCGACGCCGCGTACACCCTCGCGGTCGGCCGCACCGCCCGCCCGGTCCGCAGCTTCCTGGTCACCACCGACGGCACCGAGGCCGGCGACCGGCTCGCCGCCGGCGTGCCGCAGCCGTCGCCCGGCGTGATCCCGCCGCGCGGCGTCAAGCGCGAGATCGCGTTCGTCTTCCCCGGCCAGGGCGCCCAGTACCCGCAGATGGGCCGCGACCTCTACGAGACCGAACCGGTCTTCCGCACCGAGATCGACGAGTGCGCCGAGGTGCTGCGCGAGCAGACCGGCTGGGACCTGCGCGAACTGCTGTTCCCGTCCGACGACGACGCCGCCGCGGCGGCCGACCGGCTCAACCAGACCGCGGTCACCCAGCCGGCGCTGTTCGTCGTCGAGTACGCCATGGCCAAGCTGGTGCTGAGCTGGGGCCTGCGGCCGGAGTCGATGGTCGGCCACAGCGTCGGCGAGTACGTCGCCGCGACCCTGGCCGGCGTCTTCACCCGCGACGACGCGCTGCGCCTGGTCGCCGCCCGCGGCGCCCTGATGCAGGAACTGCCCGCCGGCTCCATGCTCGCGGTGCCGCTGTCGGAGCAGACGGTCTCCTCGATGCTGCCGGCCGACCTGAGCCTGGCCGCCGTCAACGCCCCCGACTTGGTCGTCGTCTCCGGCCCGGACCAGGCCATCGAGCAGTTCAAGGCGGTGCTCGCCGTGCAGGGCATGGAAGGCCGGCCGCTGCACACCTCGCACGCCTTCCACTCGCAGATGATGGACCCGATCCTGGAGCGGTTCACCGCCCTGGTCGCCGCGGTCCCGCGCAGCGAGCCGACCATCCCGTTCGTCTCCAACCTCAGCGGCGACTGGATCACCGCCGCCCAGGCGACCGACCCGGCGTACTGGGCCGCGCACCTGCGCGGCGCGGTACGGTTCGCCGACGCCGTCGCCCTGCTGACCACCGGCACCGGCCGGGTGCTGGTCGAGCTCGGCCCCGGCCAGACGCTGTCCAGCCTGGCCCGCCGCCAGCTCGGCACCGACCGGCAGGGCCTGGCGGTCTCGACGATGCGGCACCCGCAGCAGCGGCAGCCCGACACCGCCGTGCTGCTCGCCGCGCTCGGCCAGGTCTGGCAGACCGGCGCCGACATCGACTTCACCGCGCTGTGGGGCGACGAGCGCCGGCACCGGGTGGCGCTGCCCCGGGTGCCGTACGAGAAGCAGCGGTCCTGGCTCGACGGCGGCCCGCAGGCCGCAGCGTCGACGCAGGACGTCGCCGCCAACACCGAGACCGGGCCGTACTACGTACCGGTGTGGAAGGAGACCTCGGCGCCCACCCCGGCCGACGTCGACACCGCCGCCGCCTGGGTGGTCTTCGAGCCGGCCGACGGCGGCGTGGCCGCCGAGCTGACCAGCCGGTTGCGCACCGCCGGCGCCAAGGTGATCACCGTACGCGCCGGTGCCGAGCAGCGGGCCGACGGCGACGCCTACACGGTGCGCGCCGGCGAGCTGGCCGACTACTCCGCGGTCGTCGCGGCCGCCCTGGCCGACCAGCCGGAGCGGCTGAAGATGGTGCACGGCTGGCTGGTCGGCGACCTCGCCGGCGACACCGGCCGGGACCGCGCCCGCGACGGCCTCGACCGCGGCTTCTTCAGCATCCTGTCCGCCGCCCAGGCGGTGTCGCGTAACCCGGCCAGCCCGCCGCTCGACCTCTACCTGCTCACCAGCGAACTGCGCGACGTCGTCGGCGGCGAGCGGATCGAGCCGGTCAAGAGCGGCGTCGACGGCTTCGTCAAGCTGCTGCCCAAGGAGTTCAGCGACACGACCTGCCGGTCGATCGACGTGTCGACCGGGCGGGCCGACACCGTCGCCGACCAGGTCCTGCGCGAGATCTCCAGCGGCAGCACCGACCAGGTCGTCGCCTACCGGGGCCGCAAGCGCTGGCTCTGGTCGCACGAGGAGGTCGCCCTCGACGGCGTCGGCGCCGCCCAGCGGCTGCTGCGCGACGGCGGCGTCTACCTGATCACCGGCGGCCTGGGCGGCATCGGCCTGGTCACCGCCCGCGACCTCGCCGAGCGGCACCGCGCCAAGCTGGTCCTCGTCGGCCGGTCCGGGCTGCCGCCGCGCGAGGAGTGGCGCGACCTGCTCGCCGGCCCCGACACCCAGGTCACCGCCCGGATCAAGGCGGTCGAGGAGATCGAGTCGCTCGGCGGCGAGGTCCTGGTCATCGCGGCCGACGTCACCGACACCGAGTCGCTGCGGGCCGTACGGGCCCAGGCCGAGGCCGCGTTCGGGCCGGTCAACGGCGTGCTGCACGCCGCCGGCATCACCGGTGGCGGCATGCTGGAGACCCGCCAGTTCGCCGACGCCGAGGCGGTGCTCGCCGCCAAGGTGTTCGGCACCCTGGCCATCGAGGAGGTGTTCGGCGACAGCATCGACCTGCTGGTCCTCTACTCGTCGTTCACCGTCTTCTCCGGCGACTTCGGGCTGTTCGACTACTGCTCGGCCAACTCGATCCTCGACTCGTACGCGCAGTCACGGGCCGGCGGCAACACGCACGTCGTGTCGATCAACTGGCCGATCTGGACCAAGCTCGGCATGGCGTTCGACATCGACGTACCCGACCTGCTGACCTCGTTCGAGATGGGCGACCGCTACGAGAAGGTGGCCCACCCGCTGCTCGGCAGCCGCCTGGTGCGGGCCGGCAGCGACCAGGTCATCTTCGTCAAGAACCTGTCGACCGAGGACTGGGTCACCGCCGAGCACCAGCTCGACAGCCTGCCGACGATGCCGGGCACCAGCCTGGTCGAACTCGTCCGGGCGGCGTACGAGGAGGTCACCGGCTCGCGGACCGCAGAGATCCGGGACGTCGTCTTCATGCGCCCGGTGCAGTTCGTCGACAGCCGTACGGTGCACATCATCCTCACCCCGAAGCCGAACGGCGTCTACGACGTGATGATCGCCGACGCGGACACCGAGGGCGGCAACCCGGTCGAGTTCACCACCGCCAAGGTCGGCCCCGGGCCGCGCGACGACGCGCCCCGGCACGACGTCTCGGCGTGGAAGGCGACCTGCCACGTCGAGGACGAGCCGGAGGGCGTCACCGAGGGCATCATCACCCTCGGCCCGCGCTGGCAGCAGAGCATCCGGGCACACTGGCACGGCGACCAGACCGACCAGGGCCTCTTCGACGAGCTGGTGCTGCTCGAGCTGGGCGAGGAGTTCCTCGGCGACCTCGACGAGTTCGGCCTGCACCCGGCGCTGCTGGACAAGGCGACCGCGCTCGGCCAGACCGTCGTCGCCAGCCAGACCAGCCACCTGCCGTTCGGCTACGACCGGATCACGGTCCGGGCCCCGCTGCCGCGCCGCTTCTACAGCTACATCCGGCACCTCGACGACACCCGGGGCGCCCTGATCCGCACCGACATCACGCTCGCCGACGAGGACGGTGTGGAGCTGGTCGCGATCAAGGGCTTCACGATGTTCGAGTACAACGACACCTCGATGTCCACCTCGGAGGGCAGCGACACCGCCCCGGCGGCGACCGCCTCGGACGAGGACGACGAGAGCAAGTTCAGCATCGCCCGCCAGCTCGAACGGGCGCTGCTGCGCTCCAACGAGAAGGCGTTCGGCATCGAGCCGGAGGACGGCTACCGCATGCTGCACCAGATGCTGGACTCGGCCGCCGCGCCGCAGATCATCGTCTGCCCGGACAGCTTCGTGAAGCGGATGCGGATGGCCGGCGAGGTCACCCGCGACGCGCTGCGCGAGCAGCTGATGGCCGCCCCCAAGGCGGCCGCGTCGGTGGCGACCCGCAGCCTGATGACGCCGTACGTCGAGCCGGAGTCCGACGTGCAGCGGGTGCTGACCCAGATGTGGGCCGACACCCTCGGCCTGGACAAGGTCGGCATCGACGACGACTTCTTCGACCTCAACGGCAACTCGCTGATCGCGGTGCAGCTGGTGGCCCGCATCCGCGAGCAGTTCCAGGTGGACCTGACGGTCGCCGGGCTGTTCGAGGCCCGCACGTCGCGGGCCCTGTCGGAGCGGATCGAGGAACTGCTCGTCGAGATGCTGTCGTCGCTGTCCGACGAGGAGGCGGCGGCCCGGGCCGGCCACCACCGCCGCCAGACCACGAGGAACGGGGCCAGATGACAGACGCCGGTGTCCGTACGCCGTCCGGCGGCGACGGGCTGTCCGCGGTCAAGCGCGAGCTGCTCGCCAGGCTGCGCAAGGGGAACGCGCCCGCGGCGGCCAGCCGCATCCCGCGCGCCCCGGGCGACGAACCGGCCCGGCTGTCGTTCGCGCAGGAGCGGGTCTGGCTGACCAGCCAGCTTGCCGGTGACATACCGGCGTTCAACCTCGGCGGCGCCGTCCGGCTGCGGCTGCCGGTCGGACCCGACACGCTGGCCGTCGCGCTGGCGCAGGTCGTCGACCGGCACGACAGCCTGCGTACGACGGTCGAGGTCGTCGACGGCCGGCCCCGGCCGGTCGTCGCCGCGTCGGTGCCGGTCACCATCCCGCTCACCGACCTGTCCGGTACGCCCGACCCGGCCGACGGCATCGAGGACCGGATCCGCGAGATCATCCTGCGGCCCTACCGGCTCGACACCGCACCGCTGTGGCGGGTCGAACTGATCCGGCTCGCCGCCGACGACCACGTCCTGGTCATCGGCACGCACCACCTGGTCACCGACGCCGCCTCGATCATGTACGTCCTGCACGAGCTGGCGTTCCCCGACCGGCGGCCGGCGCTGCCGGTCTCCTACACCGACTACGCCGCCTGGCAGCGGTCCGAGTTCGACGGCGGCCGGCACGACGCCCAGTCGGCGTTCTGGCGCCGCAAGCTCGCCGCGCTGCCGCCGCCGCTGGAACTGCCGACCGACCGGCCCCGGCCGCCGGAGCCCGACTACGCCGGCAGCACCCTGGTCCTGACCACCCCGGCGGCGACCGGCGAGGCGCTGCGCACGCTGGCCCGCGCCGAGGACACCACCGTCTACACCGTCGTGCTGACGGCGCTGAAGGTGCTGCTGGCCCGGCAGACCGGCCGGACCGACATCGTGGTCGGCACCCAGGTCACCGGCCGCAGCCTGCCCGAGTTGCAGAACCTGGTCGGCATGTTCGTCAACGTCGTCCCGGTCCGCACCTCGCTGGCCCCCGACGCCACCGCCGACGGCACCGTCGGCTTCCGCGAGGTGCTGCGCCGGGTCCGGCACAACCTCGCCGAGGCCATGGCCCACCAGGACGTACCGTTCGAGACCCTGGTCCGCGACCTGCGCGGCGACGCCGACCGCAGCTTTCCGCCGCTGGTCCAGGTCGCCTGCAACATGCCGGTCCAGGACACCGACCACCCGCTCGGCGAAGAGATCCCGATGCCGATCGCGCCGGGCGGCTCGCTGCTCGACCTGACCGTGCACGTCATCCCGCGGCCGGACGCCTCACTGGAGATCCAGTTCGAGTACGCCAGCTCGCTGTTCGACGCCACGACCGTCGAGCGGCTCGCGGAGCAGCACCGCCGGCTGCTCGCGGCCGTCGGCACCAACCCCGACGTCGACTGGCGCACCGCCGACCTGCTCGGCGCCGACGCCCGCCGGGACGCGCTGGCCGCCGGCACCGGCGCCCCGGCCGCCCGGACCGAACTGCTGCCGGCCCTGGTCGCGACGCAGGCGGCGGCCACCCCCGACGCGACCGCCGTCGAGGCGGCCGCCGGGCGGCTGACGTACGCCGGCCTGACTACCGCCGCCGACGCGCTCGCCGACCGGCTGCGCGCCGCCGGCGTACGACCCGGCGCGGTCGTCGCCCTCTGCCTCGACCGCGGCCTCGACCTGCAGGTCGCCACCCTGGCCGCCTGGCGGGCCGGTGCCGCGTTCCTGCCGCTGGACACCGAGCACCCGCCGGCCCGCTGGGCGCTGCTGCTCGACACCGCCGGGGCGCCGGCCGTCGTCGCCGACCCGGAGCGGGCCGAGGCGCTGCGCGCGGTCGTCCCGGCCGGCTGCGCCGTCGTCGAGACCGCCGACCCCGCCGTCCCGGCCGGAGCCGGCAACCCGGCCGGAGCCGCGACCGTCGGCGCGGCGGAGGAACCCGCCGCCGACACCCCCGCGTACGTCATGTTCACCTCCGGCTCCACCGGCCGCCCCAAGGGCGTCGTCGTCACCCACGGCGCCATCGCCAACCGGGTCGTCTGGTCGGTGCACGCCCAGAAGCTCGGCCCGGACGACCGGGTGCTGGCCAAGACCCGGGTCGGCTTCGACGCCGCTGTTCTGGAGTGGTACGCCCCGCTGGTCGCCGGCGGCACCGTCGTCATGGCCGGCCCCGGCCTCGAACGCGACCCGGCCGGCCTGGTGCGGGCGGTCGCCGACACCGGCGCGACCGTGCTGCAACTGGTCCCGTCGGTGCTGCGGGCCATGCTCGACCAGCCCGGCTGGGACCGCTGCACCGCGCTGCGCCAGGTCTGGTCGGCCGGCGAGCCGCTCGACCACGCCCTGGTCCGCCGGCTCACCGACCGGCTTCCGGTCGCCGTCTGGAACACGTACGGGCCGACCGAGTGCGCGATCGACGTCACCGCGTACGCCGTACCGGCCGGGCCACGGACCGGACCGGTGCCGATCGGCGGCCCCGTCGACGGCGTACGGACCCTCGTCCTCGACCCGTACGGCCAGCCGACCCCGCCCGGCGTCGCCGGCGAGCTGTGCGTCGGCGGTGCCGCCGTCGGCGGCGGCTACCTCGGCCAGCCGGACCTGACCGCCGAACGCTTCGTCCCCGACCCGTACGGCCCGCCCGGCGCCCGCGTCTACCGCACCGGCGACCAGGTCCGGCGCCGCGCCGACGGGGTGCTGGAGTTCGTCGGCCGGGTCGACGACCAGATCAAGGTCAACGGGGTACGGGTCGAGCCGGCCGAGGTCCGCGCCGCGCTCGCCGACCACCCCCGCGTACGGCAGTGCGTCGTCGTCGGCCACACCGGACCCGACAACACCCGCCGGCTGGTCGCCTACCTGGTCGCCGACGGCGACGTCGACACCGCGCAGCTGCGGGAGTTCCTGCGCGGCCGGCTGCCCGAGGCGATGGTGCCCGGCGTCTACGTGCCGCTGCCCGCACTGCCGCTGACCCCGAACGGCAAGGTCGACCGGGCCGCCCTGCCGGCACCGGACCTGTCCACCGTCGGCGTCACGTACGTCGCCCCGGTCACCGACGCCGAGAAGGCGGTCGCCAACGCCTGGGCCGACGTGCTCGGCGTGGAGCGGGTCGGGCTGCGCGACGACTTCTTCGCCCTCGGCGGCCACTCGCTCCAGCTCGGCCAGCTCGCCGTCCGGCTGCGCGAGCGCAGCGGCGTCGAGGTGTCCATCCGGGACCTGTTCGCCGCGCTGACCGTACGTGGCCACGCCGACCTGATCGCCGCCGCGGGCGGCGAGACGCCGCCGCCGGTCGTACCGGTCGCCGGCACCGGGCCGCTGCCGCTGTCGTTCGGCCAGCGCCGGCTGTGGTTCCTCGACAAGCTCAACCCGGACAGCATCGAATACCTCACCCCGGTCTTCGTGCCGGTGCCCGGCCCGGCCGACCCCGACCTCGTCGCCCGTACCCTGGGTGACCTGGTCGCCCGGCACGAGGCGCTGCGGACCCGATACGTCGTCGTCGACGGCGAACCGGCCCAGGTCATCGACCCGCCGGGCCCGGTGTCGCTGCGCGTGGTCGACATCCCCGGGGAGCCGACCGCCGCCGTCTTCGCCGACGACATGTCGCGCGGCTTCGACCTCGAGGCCGGCCCGGTGCTGCGGGCCGTGCTGGCCCGGCCGGCGGCAGGCGACGCCGTACTGCTGCTCCTGATCCACCACATCGCCTGCGACGGCTGGTCGACCGCGGTCCTCGGCCGCGAGTTCGCCGAGATCCACGCCGCGCACCGCGCCGGCCGGCCGGCGGACCTGCCCGCCCTGTCGCTGCGCTACGCCGACTTCGCCAGCTGGCAGCTGTCCTGGCTGTCCGGCGAGGTCCTGGACCGGCAGCTCGACCACTGGCGGGACCGGCTCGCCGGCCTGCCGACCCTGGAACTGCCGACCGACCGGGTCCGGCCCGCCGTACGCGACCCGCGCGGTGCGGCCGTCGCCTTCGAGGTGCCCGGCGACGTCGCCGGACCGCTGCTGGCCGCCGGCCGGTCCCGGGGGGCCAGCCCGTTCATGACCCTGCTGGCCGCGTTCGCGGTGCTGCTGTCCCGCTACAGCGGGCAGCGCGACCTCGCGGTCGGCTCGCCGGTCGCCGGCCGCCCGGTGCCGCAGTCGCACGACCTGGTCGGGGTCTTCATCAACACCCTGGTGCTGCGGCTCGACCTGTCCGGCGACCCGACCTTCGGCGAACTGCTCGACCGGGTCCGGGCCACCACGATGTCCGCCTTCGCCCACCAGGACCTGCCGTTCGACCGGCTGGTCGAAGAGGTCCGCACCGACCGCGACCTGTCCCGCAACCCGCTCTACGACGTCCTGTTCGACCTGCACGAGGACGGCCACGCCGGCTACGTGCCGACGACCGGCGTGCGGGACGCGCCGCTGGCCGCCCGGCAGGACCTCGGCCTGATCATGCGGCGGCACGCCGACGGCGCGGTGAGCGGCATGCTGGAGTACGCGACCGCGCTGTTCGACCGGCCGACCGTCGACCGGATGATCGGCCACTACCTGCGGCTGCTGGAGCAGGTCGCCGCCGACCCCGACGTGGCCGTCGCCGACCTCGAACTGCTCACCGGTGCCGAACGCGACCTGCTCGGCGCGTGGAACGACACCGCCCGCCCGGTGCCGGCGGCGACCCTGCCGGAACTGCTGCGCCGGCAGGCGGCGGCCACCCCGGACGCGCCGGCCGTCGTCTTCGACGACACCACGCTGACGTACGCCGAACTCGACGCCCGCACCGACCGGCTGGCCGCGCTCCTCGTCGGGCGCGGCGCCGGCCCGGAACGGTTCGTCGCCGTCGCCGTGCCGCGCTCCGTCGAACTGGTCGTCGCCCTGGTCGCGGTGCTGAAGTCCGGTGCCGCGTACGTGCCGGTCGACCCCGGCTACCCGGCCGACCGGATCGCCTACCTGCTCGCCGACGCGCACGCCGAACTGCTCCTGACCACCTCGGTCGTGGTCGGCGTGCTGCCGGCCGTCGACACCCCGGTGCTGGTCCTCGACGACCCGGCCACCGCCGCCGCCCTCGAGACCGCCACCGCGACGCCGACCCCGCCCGGGCCGGCGAACCCGGCGTACGTCATCTACACCTCCGGCTCCACCGGCCGGCCCAAGGGCGTCGTGGTCCCGCACGCCGGCATCGTCAACCGCCTGCTGTGGATGCAGGACCGCTACGGCCTCACCGCCGACGACCGGGTGCTGCAGAAGACGCCGTCGTCGTTCGACGTGTCGGTGTGGGAGTTCTTCTGGCCGCTGCTGACCGGGGCGACGCTGGTGCTGGCCCGCCCCGAGGGGCACCGCGACGCCGCTTACCTGGCCGGCGTGATCCGCGACCGGGGCATCACCACCATCCACTTCGTACCGTCGATGCTGGACGCGTTCCTCGGCCACCCGGGCGTCGCCGACGGCAGCGCGCCGCGCCGGGTCATCTGCTCCGGCGAGGCCCTCGGACCCGCCCTGCGCGACCGGTTCTTCGAACTGTTCGACACCGAACTGCACAACCTGTACGGCCCCACCGAGGCGTCGGTCGACGTCACCTCCTGGCAGTGCGCGCCCGGCCGGCCGGGCGAGCCGGTCCCGATCGGCCACCCGGTGTGGAACACCCGGCTCTACGTCCTCGACGCCGAACTGCGGCCGGTGCCGCCCGGCGTACCGGGGGAGCTGTACCTGGCCGGTGTCCAGCTCGCCCGCGGCTACCTGCGCCGGCCGGACCTGACCGCCGAGCGGTTCGTCCCCGACCCGTACGTCGCGGGGGAGCGGATGTACCGCACCGGCGACGTCGCCCGGTTCCGCACCGACGGGGCGGTGGAGTACGTCGGCCGCGCCGACCACCAGCTCAAGATCCGTGGCTACCGGGTCGAGCCGGCCGAGATCCAGGCGGTGCTCACCGCCCACCCCGGCGTACGCGAGGCGGTCGTGGTCGCCGTCGACCGCGACGGCGACCGGCAACTGGTGGCGTACTGGACCCCGGCCGGCGACCCCGGACCGGACGGGGCGGCCCCGGCCGGACCGGACGGCGACGAGCTGACCGACCACTGCTGGGAGCACCTGCCGGAGCCGATGATCCCGCAGTTCTGGGTCCGGCTGGACAGCCTGCCGCTGACCGAGAACGGCAAGGTCGACCGCAAGGCGCTGCCGGCACCGGAGCTGTCGGCGACCGCGCTGACCGGCACCGAGACGGTCGCCCCGCGCACCGTCGCCGAGGAGCGGATCGCCGAGATCTGGACCGAACTGCTCGGCATCGAGGTCGGCGTACACCACAACTTCTTCGCCGTCGGCGGCCACTCGATCCTGGCCGTCCGCCTGATCTCCCGCATCGCCGAGGAGTTCGACGTCGAACTGCCGCTGCGGCTGGTCTTCGAACGCGCCACCGTCGCCGCCCTCGCCCAGGCGGTGGAGGACGAGATCCGGGCCGAGATCGCCCGGCTCACCGACGCCGAGGTGGCGGCCCTTTCCGATGACGCCGCGCAGATCGCGGCCCTGCCCCCTGACGCCGCGCAGATCGCGGCCCTGCCCCCTGACGCCGCGCAGATCGCGGCCCTGCCCCCTGACGCCGCGCAGATCGCGGCCCTGCCCGATGACGCCGCCGCCCCGGCGGCGCCGACCGATCCCGACCCGGCCGCCGCGCCGGCACAGTGACGAACCCGATGGGGAAGGACGCGATGAGCACCGAACCGCTGTACGTGAAGCCCAACGTCCGCATCGAAGGGCTGGTCAACCAGTTCGTCGCCTGGACGCACGTCTACACCCCGGTCTCCGGTGCGATGAACCTCGCCAACCTGCTCTTCCCGATCATGGACTCGTTCGTGCAGCGCCCCGAGGTGCACGCCGCGGCCGTGGCCAACCCGAAGATGAAGGGCGGCTTCTTCGTCAACGCCGACCTGTCCCGCGTCGACGAGGTACGCGACCTGCGCGACCGGATCGCCCGCGACGACGCGGCCGCCCTCGCCTTCGCCGGGGCGATCAAGGGCGCCGAGGACCTGCTACGCGCCCAGGCCACCGGCTACGACCTGTCACCGCTGTACGCCCAGCTCCCGCCCGAGCTGCGCGGCTACGTCGAGCTGGTCTACGACGTCAACCACCACCCGTCGCTGCGCTTCCTGGAGCCGCTGCTCTACCGCAGCCCGGTCTTCCGCCGGGACCGGGAGGCGATCGAACTGTCGCTCGACGACGGCAGCGAGCCGCCGTTCATCCTGAGCACGCCGCGCCTGGAGCACCCCGACCACCTCCAGCTCCCGCTGCGGCTCGACCACGCCGGCATCGACGAGCTGTTCGCCACCCGGACCGCCCCGCGCTCCTTCGACGAGATCGGCAAGGCGCTGGAGATCGGCACCGGCGAGCAGGAGCGGCTGCTGCGCACCCTGCTCACCACCGACGCGGCCCTGCCCGCCGACCGGCACATCGACGGCGGCGGCCGGATCCGCTACTTCGGCCACGCCTGCATCCTGCTGCAGACCCCGTCGGTGTCCATCCTGGTCGACCCGTTCATCAGCTCGAACCCCGCCGCCGGCGACCGGTTCACGTACGTCGACCTGCCCGACAAGATCGACTACGTCCTGATCACCCACGCCCACCAGGACCACGTCGTGCTGGAGACGCTGCTCCAGATCCGCCACAGGGTCGGCACCGTCGTGGTGCCCCGCAACGGCGGCGGGCACCGGCAGGACCCGTCGATCCGCCTCTACCTGGAGCAGGTCGGCTTCACCGTACGGGAGGTCGACGACTTCGACGAGCTGGCCTTCGACGGCGGCCGGATCGTCGCCGCGCCGTTCTTCGGCGAGCACTGCGACCTCGACATCCGGGCCAAGAGCAGCTACTGGGTGCACCTGGCCGGCAAGGGCGTCTTCATCGGCGCCGACACCTCCGGCCTGGAGTCCGAGCTCTACCACCGGATGCGGACCGGGATCGGCGAGACCGACCTGGCGTTCATCGGCATGGAGTGCGACGGCGCCCCGCTGACCTGGCTCTACAGCTCGCTGTTCACCCAGCCGGTGCCGCGCAAGATGGCCATCACCCGCAAGCTGTCCGGCTCCAACGCCGCCCAGGCCACCGGCATCGTCGACCAGCTCGGCGCCAAGGAGGCGTACGTCTACGCGATGGGCCAGGAGGACTGGCTCCAGCACGTGATGGCGACCAGCTACACCCCCGAGTCGTACCAGCTCCTCCAGGTCGCCGAGTTCCTCGACAACTGCAAGCAGCGCGGCGTGTACGCCGAACACCTGCTGGTCCGCAAGGAGCTGCGCTGGTGAACACCGCCGTCCCGGTGACCGCCGCCCCCTTCGCCCTCGACGCCGCCCCGACCGGGGCGGCCCGTCTCCAGGTCCGGGTCCTGCTCGACACCGGACCGACCGCCGACGAGGTCGACCGGATGGAGGCGCTGTTCGACGGGTGCGGCATGGCCGCGTACGCCGAGGGCCACTCGTACGGCGGGCCGCCACCGACGTCGGCGTTCCTGATCGTGCTCAACATCCCGCTCGCCCCGTTCCTGGACACGTTCGCCGGCACCGGAACCGACGCCGGCACCGGCACCGAACCGGACACCGTCGGCGACGGGGCGGCGCGCCTCGCCGCCGTCGTCCGGACTTTGCAGGCGATGCGGGCCGACGAGGAACTGTGGGGCCGCCCGCACGGCGTCAAGCTCGAGGACTCGCACAGCGGCCACGGCGTACTGCTGGAGGCCGGGCTGCCCGACGCCGCGTACGACGCCCTGCTCGACCTCGACCTGTCCGGCCTCGACCAGTGGGCGATCCCGGTGCAGCTCGAATGGCATCCCGCCCTGCACACCTGGCAGGCCCGGCTGACCACCGTGCCGCGCCGGTTCGCCCGCCGGGTGCCGCTGCGCGCCCGGGCCGCCGACAGCCCGCGCGCCCGCCAGTGCGACGACGCCGAGATCGGCGAACTGTGGCGGCTGGCCGGCAGCGCCGAGGTGCCGGCCGTCACCTGGCAGCGGGCGCAGATCGTGCTGCTCAGCGCCCAGGGCTCCAACATCGCCTCGATCGCCCAGCACACCGTCACCGGCGCCGGACGGGTCCGCGCCGTCATCCGCAACTTCAACGACGACGGGTTCGCCTCCTTCGACCCGGGCTACGACCGTGGCGAGCGGCCCCAACCGACCCCGGCCGAACTGCGCGACGCCCGTGCCGTCGCCGCCCGCGGCCCGGCCGCGTACGGCCTGACCGGCCCGGCCTGGGACGTCGCCACGCTCGGCGACTTCCTGGTCCGCGAGGGCGTGGTCGAGGATGTCGACCCCGACTGGCTGGCCGCCCTGCTCACCGGCACCGGCACCGACCACCTGCATCGAGACGGGATTTGACACCGATGAACGCGGAGATCACTGACCCGGCGCGCAACGACGCGGACGCCCGCCGCGAGGCGCTCATCCGCCAGCGGCTCGCCGGCGGGCGGACCGGCCGCCGGGACACCATTCCCCAGGTCGACCGGGGCGGCCGGCTGCCGGTGTCGTTCGGCCAGCAGCGGCTGTGGTTCCTCACCATGCTCGACCCGCGCAGCCCCGAATACCTGGTGCCGCTGGTCCTGCGGGTCACCGGCGAACTCGACGTCGCCGCCCTCGGCGAGGCGTGGCGCCGGCTGGTCACCCGGCACGAGGTGCTGCGCACCCGCTACCAGCTCGCCGACGCCGAACCGGTCCAGGTGATCGACGCACCCCCGGCCGGCTCCGCGATCCGGTTCACCGACCTGACCGACCTGCCCGCCGCCGAACGCGACCGCCGCGCCCTGGACCTGGCCGCCAGCGACGCCGCCGAACCGCTCGACATCGGCCTGGAACACCCGGTACGCGTGCACGCGATCCGGCTCGCCCCGGACCGGCACCTGCTCGCCGTCGTCTTCCACCACATCGCCTGCGACGGCTGGTCGATGGGCGTGTTCATCAACGACCTGTTCACCCTCTACCTGCACGCCATCGACTCGCCGCAGGCACCCGCCCTGCCCGAACCGGCCGTGCAGTACGTCGACTTCGCCGCCTGGCAGCGTGGCCGGCTCGCCGGCGACGAACTCGACCGGCGGCTCGGCTACTGGCGCGACCACCTCGCCGGACTGTCGCCGCTGGAACTGCCGACCGACCGGCCCCGCCCCACCAAGCGGGACTGGGCCGGCGACCGGGTGCTGTTCACCGTGCCGGCCGACCTCACCGGGCGGCTCCGGGAACTCGGCCGGAGGCACGACGCCACCCTGTTCACCGTCGGCGCCACCGCCTACCAGGTGCTGCTGTCGCGCTACAGCGGCCAGCGGGACATCTCGGTCGGCAGCGCCGTCGCCGGCCGCGGCCGCCCCGAGGTCCGCAACCTGATCGGCTTCTTCCTCAACACCGTCGTGCTGCGCGCCACCTGGACCGGCGACCCGACCTTCGCCGACCTGCTGCGCACCAACCGGCGTACGGTCCTGGACGCCCTGGAACACCAGGAGGCCCCGGTCCAGTTCCTCGTCGACGACGTCGACCGCAAGCGCGACCGGTCCCGTACCCCGCTCTTCCAGGTCATGTTCGACATGGCCGAGTCGGCGCCGTCGGCGTTCACCATGCCCGGCCTCGACGTCGAGGCCGTCGACCTGGTCGGCGCGGTCGCCAAGCACGACCTGCGGCTGGAGTTGACCGAGCAGGGCGACGGGTCGCTGCGCGGCGTCCTGGAATACCCGACCGCACTGTTCGACCGGGCGACCGTCGAACGCTTCGCCGGCCACCTGCTCACCCTCTTCGACTCGGTCACGGCGGCCCCCGAGCGCACCCTGTCGGCCCTGGAGATCCTCGACCCGGGGGAGCGGGAGCTGCTGCTCGGTGCCGGACCGGCCCCCGCCGGCCAGCCGGCGCCGCGCCCGGTCACCGCCGCCGTCGCCGAACACGCGCGGCAGCGCCCGCACGAGACCGCCGTCGTCGCCGGCACGGACCGGCTCACGTACGCCGAACTGCACGAGCGGGCCAACCGGATGGCCCACCACCTGCGCGGGCGCGGCATCGGCCCGGGCAGCGTCGTCGGCGTGTGCCTGGGCCGTGGCGTCGACCTGCTGCCCACCCTGCTCGGAGTCTGGCGGGCCGGCGCCGCGTACGTGCCGGTCGACCCCGGCGACCCCGCCGAACGGGTCGGCTACGTGCTGCGTGACGCCGGCGCGGCCCTCGTCGTCACGCAGACCGCCCATGCCGGCGTCACCGCCGCCCACGGCGGCGCCGTCCTGCTGGTCGACGCCGACCGGGCCGCGATCGACGCCGAACCCGCCACCGACCCGGCGGGGGAGCCGGACCCGGACGCGGTCGCCTACCTGATCTACACCTCGGGCAGCACCGGCCGCCCCAAGGGAGTGCTGGTCAGCCACCGCGGCCTGGCCAACTACCTGACCTGGGCCGCCGACGCCTACCTGACCACCGACGGGCGCGGCGCCCCGCTGTTCTCCTCGACCGCGTTCGACCTGGTCGTCACCACCCTCTACCTGCCGCTGCTGGCCGGCCAGCCGGTCCACCTGCTCCCGGCCGACCTCGCCGTCGGCGACCTCGGCCGCGCCCTGGCCGACGCCGCCGCCGACGGCCCGTTCAGCTTCATCAAGCTGACCCCGGGCCACCTCGACGTGCTCACCCACCAGCTCACCGCGGAGCAGGCCGCCCGGCTCGCCGGCCACCTCGTCGTCGGCGGCGAGGGCTTCGCCAGCCGGCTCGCCGACCGCTGGTGGGACCTCGCCGCCGGCGGGAAGACCCGGCTCGTCAACGAGTACGGCCCCACCGAGAACACCGTCGCCAACGTCGCGTACTTCGCCGACGGGCCGCCCGCCGACCCGGCCGCCGTCGCCGAACTGCTCCCGATCGGCCGCTCCATGCCGGGCACCACCGCCTACTGCCTCGACGCCGAGCTGCGCCCGCAGCCGGTCGGTGTCGTCGGCGACCTCTACCTCGGCGGCGTCCAGCTCGCGCACGGCTACCGCAACCTGCCGGCGGTCACCGCCGAACGGTTCGTCCCCGACCCGTACGGCCCGCCCGGCGCCCGCCTCTACCGCACCGGCGACCGGGCCCGGGTCCTGGCCGGCGGCGACATCGAGTTCCTCGGCCGCGTCGACGACCAGATCAAGGTCCGCGGCTACCGGGTCGAGGCCGGCGAGATCGTCGCCGTGCTGCGCCGGCACCCGGGCGTACGCGACGCCGTGGTCACCCTGCGCGGGACCGGATCGGCCGGCAAGACCCTGGTCGGGTACGTCGTCACCACCAACCCCGACGCGCTGCCGATCGCCGACCTGCGCGCGATGCTGGCCACCGCCCTGCCCGAATACATGGTCCCCACCCACCTGGTGGCGCTGACCGAGCTGCCGCTGACCAGCAACGGCAAGACCGACCTCGCCGCGCTGCCCGACCCGGACCGGGGCACCACCTCCACCGAATCGGAGCTGGTGGCACCGCGTACCGCCGCCGAGGAGCAGGTCGCCGCCGTCCTGCGGACCGTGCTCGGCATCGCCGAGGTCGGCGTCGACGACGACTTCTTCGACCTCGGCGGCGACTCCCTGTCGGCCGTCGCGCTCGTCGGCGACCTGCGCGACGCCGGCCTCGACATCGCCGTCGACGACGTCTTCGCCCACCCGACCGTCGCCAAGCTCGCCGAACTCGCCGCCGAGCGCCCCGCCGTCACCGGGGCCCGCACCGGCGTCGCGCCGTTCGCCCTCATCTCCGACGAGGACCGGCGGAAACTGCCCGCCGACGTCGAGGACGCCTTCCCGGTCTCGATGCTCCAGGCCGGCATGGTCTTCGAGATGATGGGCGGCGGCGAGGTCAACTACTACCACAACGCCACGACGTACCAGATCCGCGACGACGCCGAGTTCTCCGTTCCCGCGTTCGAGGCCGCCGTACGCCTGCTCGTCGAGCGGCAGGAGGTGCTGCGCACCGGCTTCGACCTGATCGGCTACTCCCAGCCGCTGCAGCTGATCCACCGCACCGCCCACCTGCCGACCAGCGCCGTCGACCTGCGCCACCTGACCGTCGCCGAGCAGGACGAGCAGATCCGCCAGCGGATGGCCGCCGAGCGGGCCGACCTGTTCGACCTGGCCACCCCGGCCCTGCTGCGGCTGCACGCCGTCGTACGCTCCGACACCGCCTGGGCTCTGGTCATCACCGAGTGCCACCCCATCATGGAGGGGTGGAGCTACCACATGCTCCTGATGGAGCTGCTCACCTACTACCGGCAGATCCGCGACGGCCAGCCGCCGCAGGCGGCACAGGACCTCGGCATCCGGTTCGCCGACTTCATCGCCGCCGAGCAGGCGTCGCTCAACTCCGAGGACGACCGCGGCTACTGGCGCCGTACCGTCGAGGGCGCCGCCCGGCTCGCGCTGCCGCCGGGCTGGGCCACCGGTGACGGCCCGCGCGGCCCGCTGCGCGTCGAGGTGATGTTCGCCGACCTCGAGGACGGCCTGCGGACCCTGGCCAAGGCGGCCGAGGTCCCGATCAAGGCGGTCCTGCACGCCGCGCACCTCAAGGTGATGAGCATGCTGACCGACGAGCGCCGGTTCTTCGGCGGCCTGGTCTGCGACACCCGCCCCGAGGTCGCGAACGCCGACCGGCTCTACGGCCTGTTCCTCAACA
This sequence comes from Polymorphospora sp. NPDC051019, assembly GCF_040683055.1. Lineage (NCBI taxonomy): Bacteria > Bacillati > Actinomycetota > Actinomycetes > Micromonosporales > Micromonosporaceae > Polymorphospora > Polymorphospora sp. NPDC051019. Next base: position 106,079 of record NZ_JBFBCH010000014.1, read on the forward strand.
CCGTCCCGTTCCCGTTCGAACTGACCGCGCCGACCTGGCGCCAACTGGTCAAGGACGTCTTCGCCCAGGAGATCGAACTCTGGCCGCACCGGCGCTACCCGATGCCGGCCATGCAGCGCGAGCTGTCCGCCAACCGGCGCCTGGTCGACGTCATGTTCAACTACCTCGACTTCCGCACCGTCGACATGGACCTGGTCGACTTCGCGGCCAGCATCGACGACAGCCAGATCGAGTTCAAGCTCTCCACCACCGTCTTCCGGCAGGGCCTGATCAACCTGCGGATGCACCCCGACGCGGTCAGCCGCGCCAACGGCGAGCGGCTCGCCGCCATGTACCGGCTGGTTCTCGCCGAGATGGCCGCCGACCCCGACGGCGACGCGCTCGCCACCTACCTGCCCGCCGACGAGCGCCGCCGGCTGGTCACCGAGTGGAACGACACCGCCGTACCGCGACCGGCGACCGACCTCGCCACCCTCTTCGAGCGCCAGGTGGCCGCCGCCCCGGCGGCGACCGCCGCCGTCCTCGCCGACGGTACGACCGTCAGCTACGCCGAACTCGACGGCCGGGCCGATCGGCTCGCCCGGCACCTGCGCGGGCTCGGCGTCGGGCCGGAGCAGTTCGTCGGCATCTGCGTCGAGCCCGGCCTGGAGATGCTGGTCGCGGTCCTCGGCGTGGTCAAGGCCGACGCCGCCTACCTGCCGCTGGACCCGGCGCACCCGACCGAACGACTGTCGTACGTGCTGCGCGACGCCGGGGTGTCGGTCCTGCTCACCCAGGAGCGGCTGGCCGACGACCTGCCACCCTTCATGGGACAGGTGCTCAACCTGGACACCGACTGGCCGGAGATCGCCGCCGCGGACGGGCCCGCCGTCACCCGCACCGCCGGCCCGGACAGCCTCGTCTACGCCATCTACACCTCCGGCTCCACCGGCCGCCCCAAGGGCGTCATGATCACCCATGGCGGCCTGCACAACTACCTGACCTGGGCGGTCGGTGCCTACACCGGACCGGACGGCACCGGAGCCCCGATGCTCGGGTCGATCGCCTTCGACCTGGCCGTCACCAACCTGCTGGTGCCGCTGGTCGCCGGCCGCCCGGTCACCCTGCTGCCACCCGGCGGCGAGGTCGAGGCGGTCGCCGGCATGCTCGCCGCCCCCGGCCGGCTCGACCTGGTCAAGCTGACCCCCGGCCACCTCGACGTGCTGCGCGGGCTGCTGCCGGCCGGCGGCACCGTCGACTCGGTCGGCACCTTCGTCGTCGGCGGCGAGCAGTTGCCGCTGGAGACCGTCCTCGCCTGGCAGGAGCTGGCCCCGTCGACCCGGATCGTCAACGAGTACGGACCGACCGAGACCGTCGTCGGTTGTGTCGTCTACGACGTACCCGAGGGCGTCGACCGCACCCAGCCGGTCGCGATCGGCCGCCCGATCGACAACACCCGCCTCTACGTGCTCGACCGCAACTTCCAGCCGGTGCCGGTCGGCGCCACCGGCGAACTGTTCATCGGCGGTGCCGGGGTGGCCCGCGGCTACCACGGCCGGCCCGAACTGACCGCCGAACGGTTCGTCCCCGACCCGTACGCCACCCGGCCCGGCGCCCGCCTCTACCGCACCGGTGACCTGGCCCGCTACCGCGCCGACGGCAACCTGGAGTTCCTCGGCCGGGCCGACGACCAGATCAAGATCCGCGGTTACCGGATCGAGCCCGGCGAGATCGAGACCCGGCTGCTGGCCCACCCCTTCGTCACCGAGGCGGTCGTGGTCGCCCACACCGACGCCGACGGCGACCGGCGCCTGGTCGCGTACGCCGCCGGCACCGGCGAGCAGCCGTCGAGCACCGCCCTGCGCGACTTCCTGCGCGAGACCCTGCCGGACTACCTGGTCCCGGCCACGTTCGTGCTGCTCGACGCGCTGCCGCGCAGCGCCGCCGGCAAGGTCGACCGCAAGGCGCTGCCGTCCCCGGACGGTGCCCGCGCCGACCTCGGCACCGAGTTCGTCGCCCCGCGCACCGCGACCGAGCGGCGGCTCTGCGAGATCTGGGAACGGGTTCTCGGCGTCGAGCGGATCGGTATCCACGACGACCTGCTCGACCTCGGCGCCGACTCGCTGAGCGGGCTGCGGGTCGTCGCCGCCGCCACCGACCTGGGCCTGACCATGTCGCCGATGGACGCGATAGCCTTCCCGACGATCGCCCAGCTCGCCCGGCACCTGCTCGGCGGCGGCACCGAGGAACTGGACCGGATGCTGCGCGCCGACTCGGTGCTCGACCCGGCGATCCGGCCGGCCGGGCCGCCGGCCGACCCGACCGGGCCGGTGCTGCTCACCGGCGCGACCGGCTTCGTCGGCGCGTTCCTGCTGCGCGAACTGCTGGACCGGATTCCGAACCGGATCGTCTGCCTGGTCCGCGGCACCTCCGACGAGCAGGCCCGGGAACGGCTGGTCGCCGCGCTGCACCGCTGGTCGGCGTACCACCCGCAGGTCGAGAGCCGGGTCGACGTGGTCGCCGGCGACCTCGGGGCGCCGCACCTCGGGCTGTCCGCCGACCGGTTCGCGGAGCTGGCCGGCACCCTCGGCGCCATCTACCACAACGGCGCCGACGTCAACGCCGTCCATCCCTACCAGGCGATGCGGCGGACCAACGTGGACGGCACCCGGGAGATCATCCGGCTGGCCTGCACCGGCCCGACCACGACGCTGCACCACGTGTCGACGATGTCGATCTTCAAGGCCGACGCGTTCGACGAGTGGATCGACGAGTCCAGCCTCCAGGTCGAGCCGCCGTCGTCGATGTCCAACGGCTACGGCCAGAGCAAGTGGGTCGCCGAGAACCTGGTCCGCGAGGCGTCCCGGCGCGGCCTGCCGACCACCATCCACCGGATGGCGAAGGTCTCCTGGGACACCGTCACCGGCACGTCCAACACGGCCGACCAGTTCAACCGGCTGATCGCCGCCGCGGTCGAGGTCGGGGCCGCCCCGGACTTCGACTACTCGATGACGCTGACCCCGGTCGACCGGGTCGCCGCCGGCATCGTCGACATCGCCGGCCGCCCGGACGCGATCGGCGGCTGCTATCACCTGATCAGCCCGCACCAGGTGACGTGGCGGCAGATGCGCGACTGGCTGGCGGCGGCCGGCCACCCGCTGGCGGAGACCGACTACGCCAAGTGGCGGGAGGCGCTGGTGGCGCGCAGCCGGGAGCCGGGCGGCGAACGCCTGAACCCGCTGCTGATGCTGCTGCCCCGGGAACGGGACAACTTCGAGGTCGACGCCCTCGACGACGACTACGTCCCGCCGGTCCCGACCTGGTGGGCCCGCCACGGCGGCGAGATCGCCCCGATCGACCAGGAGGACTTCGCCCGTTTCCTCGGCCGGCTGGCGGGCACCTGAGTCGGGGGTACTCCGGTGCCGTGACTCGGCCCGGACGGTGAACTCCTGGTGGCGGGGGACCTCGTAGGGTCCTTCGGTCACCAGGAGTTCGGTCGTGCGCGGACCGCGGCCTCGCCGCAGATCACGGGAGGCCGCGGTTCCGGTGCCGGCCGTCAGCCGAACTGAACGGACCAGTTCACGCCGTCGAAGGTGGCGGTGGCCTTGGTCTCGCCGTCCGGGAACTGCAGTTCGTAGGGGCTGGTCAGAATGTCCTCGGTGACGACCGTGCCCGGCAGGTAACTGCCGAATGCCAGCCAGTAGGTCGGGGTGATCTCGAATTCGACGCCGGTGGCGGGCTGGGTCGGGACCACGAATGTTCCCGCCCCCGACATTCCGATGCCGACACTGCCCTGATCGGACGAATTCGGCCCCGGAACCGTGCCGTCCTGTTTGACGACAAGCGACCCGCCGGCGGCTCCCGACGTCGGCTTACCGAATTCGAAGCCGTCATCGATGTAGGAGAGCGAAACCGTGTTCGCGGTATCGAGATCAGCCGGAATGACCTGACCCGCGTCGTAGTTGACGCCGGGCTTGAGCGTTCCCGTCTGTCCCCAGACGAAGTTGTAGTCCACGTCCCACGTGAAAGTGACGCTGGTGCCCGCGTGGCACATCTTCGACAGCCAGGCCAGCGAGTGGACGTCCGAGGGCTGGCTCGGCTGCTGCTGGAACACGATGGCGTTCTCGTCGTCGATCGCGGAATTGTTGATGATCGTGACGCTGTACGACGTCGCGGCGAGATCGGCGCCGCCCCGGCTTCCCGACGCCGTGCCCGCCTCCGCGTACGCCGCGGGCGCCACTGCCGGGCCCAGCAGGGTCACGCCGACGGTCAGGCCCAGGGCGACAAGCCTTCTCCGTCGACCCGTCGACACTTTTCCCGCCATGTGTCCCTCCCCGGAACTCTGGGCGCCAAGATGCGTCGATGATGCGATCTGCATTGGCGTCAATGATTGCGCGGGCGCCTTATGTGGCGTCGGCTGAAAGAGTAAGGCGACTTAATCGATGATCGCAAGTATGTCCTTTGTGGGGGAAATGGCAGAAGGGGTATCTCGCTGGAGGCCGCCCTGTCGACGACCACCTGGGCCGCCGGCCGGACCTGGAATCCGACGTACCGGTCCCACCCGCTTGCCGCCCCCGTCCGGGTGGACCTGCTGTGGTCCGCCGAACGGTGCGTCGTCGAGATCGACGGGCCGGAACACCGATCGGCGGTGCGGTTCGCGGCCGATCGGCAGCGGGATGTGCGGCTCCAGTTGGACGGCTACGCTGTCCTCCGCTTCACCAACGCCCAGGTGCTCCACGACGTGCGTGTGGTCGCGGCGCAGATCGAGCGGTTCCTCCTCGGTCGCCGCCGGTCCATGTTGGAAGGACAACCGCGATGACCGACGAGAAGCTGTCCCTGCCGGAGAAGGCCGTCATGATCACCCTGATGGCCGAGGCGCGGGAGGTGTCCAATCCCGAGCTGAAGCAGCGGTACGGCCTCACCCTCGACGGCAGGAGCCGGACCCGGCTCAACGACCTGCGGTACGTCAGCAGCCGCCGGCACGGCCGGGCGTTCGCGCACCTGCTGGAGGAGCGTGGCTGGGCCTGGTGCGTCGGCCACCTCGGCGCCGACCTGCCACCCCGGTCCGGGTCGGCCGCCGGAGCACTCTACGCGGTCCTGGCGAACCTGCCCCGGCACCTCGACCGGGCCGGCCTGAGCCTCGCCGACGTCTTCCACCGCGCCGAGGACGTCCCGGCCCCGGCCCCGGCCGGGTCGGTGCCGGTCCCGCGCACCGCTCCGGCCGCCGGTGACACCGAGGCCCGGATCCGCGCCGCCTACGCCGATCTCGCCGACGCCCCCGGCGCCTGGGTCAGCCTGGCCCGGATCCGTGCCGGAGTCGACGACCTGCCCCGCGCCGACGTCGACCGGACCCTCGGCCGCATGTACCGGCTGCCCGACGTGCACATCGTGCCGGAGTCCAACCAGAAGAGCCTGTCCACCGCCGACCGGGCAGCGGCGGTGATCATCGGTGACCAGGACAAGCACCTCCTGGCGATCGGTACCCGATGACCGAGGAGGAACACGCCGCCCTCGCCGCGCTGCGGTTCAACTGGGCGCCCACCCCTGACGACCTGTGGCAGCCGTCCCGCTACCACGTCGAGGACCTGCACCGCGACGTCGTACGCACCGTCCTCGACGGGCTCGCCGACGCCCGGGACAGCTCCGGTTCCAGCCCGGTCGGGGTGGTCGTGCAGGGGCAGAAGGGCGCCGGCAAGACCCACCTGCTCGGCTGGGTACGCGAGAAGGCCCAGGCCCTCGACGGCTACTTCGTCCTGGTCAGTCTCCTCAACCCGGCCACCTTCTGGACCACCACGGTGCAGTCGGTGCTGGAGAGCCTGTCCCGCACCGGCGGCGGCGCCGACCGACAGGTCCGGGTCTTCCTGCGCCGGCTCGCCTCGCTGGTCGGCGTGCCCCGCACGGTACGGCGCGCCGTCGCCGGCGAGACCCCGATCACTCCGGAGCACCTCGACACGTTCATCGGCGCGCTGCGCCGCCGCGACGGCGACGTCGGCCGGGACTGCCAGCAGACCGCCCGCGCCCTGGTCCTCTACGCCGCCGAGGACTTCGCCGCCCAGGACCTCGGCCAGGCCTACCTGAACTCGGTCGAGGAAACGGTGCCCGGCGAGCGGGCCGCCTGGGGGATGCGGCGCGACCTGCCGCCGCCGGAGCGGATCGTCCAGGACATCTCCCGCCTGCTGGCGCTGACCGGCCCGACGATCATCGCGGTTGACCAGATCGACACGCTCATCGCGCAGTCACTGCGCTCCACCGCCGCCCACGGGCCGCTGGACCCCGGTGACGCCCTCGCCCTCGAGCAGGTCGCCGGCGGGCTGATGTCGCTGCGCGAGGTGACCCGCCGCACCCTGACCGTCGTCGCCTGCCTGCCCGCCTCGTGGGCGCTGATCAGGGACAACGCCACCGACACCGTACGCGACCGGTTCCGTGAGGCGATCCAGCTCAAGGGCATCCCGAGCGCCGCGGTCGGGCAGGCCCTGATCGGCAAACGGTTCGCCGCCAAGTTCGCCGAGATCGGGTTCCAGCCGCCGTACCCGACCTGGCCGGTCGACCCGGCGGCGTTCGAGGACGCCCCCGACTACACGCCCCGCCAACTGCTCATCCGGATCGACGCGCACGTCCAGGGCTGCCTGCGGGCCGGCGAGGTCACCGTCCTCGACCGGCTCGGCCCGGCGGCACCGGCCGACGCCGGCCCGACCGCCCCCGCCGGCGACCCGGCCACCGCCGGCGACCTCGCCGCGCTCGACACCCGGCTCGCCGCGCTCGTCGACGACCCGGCCGTGATTACCGAGGTCGAGCGGGCGCTCGCGCCGAAGACCGAGGACGAGACCGTACCGGCCCTGCTCGCCGCCGGCCTCACCGCGTGGATCGCCGAACAGGGCGACGCCGGCCGGGCATTCAGCCAGGACCCGCCACCGGGTACGGCCAACCCGCCGCTGCACGCGCGGCTGCGGCGCAGCCTCGACGAATCCACAGAGGACGAGGAACACTGGGCGTTCCGGGCGGTCGGCGCGAAGCACGCGACCGCCGCGCTGAACCGGATCCGGGCCGCGTCGACGATGGCCGGGCTCGACGCCGGGGTGGCCAAGCGGCGGCTGTTCCTGCTGCGCGACCACGCCTGGTCCAGCGGGCCGGCGACCACCAAGACGGTCGACGCGTTCGAGGCCGCCGGCGGCCGCACCCTGCCGATGCCCGCCGCCGACCTGCGGATCCTGGCGGCGCTGCGCCGGCTGCTCGCCGACGACCCGCCGGGGCTGCGGGCCTGGCTGGCGTCTCGCCGACCGACCGGCCGGGTGTCGCTGCTGGCCGTGGCGCTGGCCGGTGCCGTACCCGCGCCGGCCGCCGACCCGGCTCCGGCCACGGTCCGCGCGGTGGTGCCGGCGCCGGCGTCCGCCCGGCTGACCGGGTACGAAACCAGGGAGTACGCCCCCGTCGCCGGCCCTTCCCCAGGGGCGCTCGACGGCGTCGGCCCACCCGCCGACGCGCCGACCACGGTCGGCCCGGGCGGCGACGCGGACGCGGGCACGTCGGTCGACGGCGGTGTGCCGGTCGACGGCGGTGCGGCGATCCCGGTCCAGCGCGGACCGGAGCCGGCAGCGGGTGCGGGCGACGTGGGGCCGGGAGTTCCGCCGGCAGCGGGTGCGGGCGACGTGGGGCCGGGAGTTCCGCCGGCAGCGGGCGACGGCGCGACGGATCCGCGTCGGGCGGGCGGCGGTGTGCCCGTACCCGGTCCGACCCGGCGGGCGGCGCACGGTGCCGTCGCGACGGTCCTGCTCGGCCGGTCGACCGGCGGGGAGACGGCGGAGGCCGGACGGCCGGTCGGGGTGGCCCTGGAGGCGCTGCGCAAGCACACCGCGATCTTCGCCGGCTCCGGGTCGGGCAAGACGGTGCTGATCCGCCGGCTGGTCGAGGAGTGCGCGCTGCACGGCGTCTCGTCGATCGTCCTCGACCCCAACAACGACCTGGCCCGGCTCGGCGACCCGTGGCCGGAGCCGCCGGACGGGTGGGCGGCCGGCGACGCGGCGCGGGCGGCGGACTACCTGGCGGGCACCGATGTGGTCGTCTGGACGCCCCGAAGGTCCGGCGGCCGGCCGTTGAGTTTCCAGCCGCTGCCCGACTTCCGCAGCGTCGTCGACGACGGCGACGAGTTCGGCGAGGCGGTGGAGGCGGCGGTCGCGTCGATCGCGCCCCGCCTGCGACTCGACGGCCGGACCCAGAAGGCGCAGCTGGGGCAGGCGGTGCTGCGCAAGGCGGTCGAGTACTTCGGCCGCCGCGGCGGCAGCACCCTGCCCGGGCTGGTCGGGCTGCTCTCGGCGCTGCCCGACGGGGTGATCGACCTCGACAACGCCGAGAAGATCGCCGGCGAACTGGCGCAGAACCTGACCGCGGCCATGGTCAACGATCCGCTCTTCGGCGGGGAGGGGACCCCGGTCGACCCCGGCCTGCTGCTCACCCCGCCGCCCGGCAAGCGGGCCCGGGTGTCGGTGATCAGCCTCGTCGGCCTGCCCGGCGACGACCGGCGGCAGGGTTTCGTCAACCAGCTGCAGATGGCGCTGTTCGCCTGGATCAGGCGCAACCCGGCCGGTGACCGCCCGCTCGGCGGCCTCTTCGTGATGGACGAGGCCCAGACGCTGGCGCCGAGCGGGCCGATGACCGCCTGTACGCAGAGCACGCTCGCCCTGGCGTCACAGGCCCGCAAGTACGGCCTCGGCCTGGTCTTCGCCACCCAGGCCCCGAAGGGCCTGCACAACCGGATCCCCGGCAACGCCGCCACGCAGTTCTTCGGGCTGCTCAACGCGCCGGCCCAGATCGCGGCCGCGCGGGAGATGGCGCAGGCCAAGGGCAGCGACGTGTCCGACATCTCGCGGCTGCGGACCGGGCAGTTCTACGCCGCCGTCGACGGCACCGAGTTCGCGCGGATCCAGGCGCCGTTGTGTCTGAGTCACCATCCGCGCAGCCCGCTGACGGTCGAGGAGGTTCTGCGGCGGGCGCGGGACGGGACCTTCGCCCCTGTGCACGAGCCGGGGGCAGGAGGTACAAACGGGGAATGATCCGTGTGTTCCTGCTCGACGACCACGAGGTGGTCCGCCGTGGCCTGGCCGACCTGCTGCAAAGCGCCGGAGACATCGAGGTGGTCGGCGAGTCGGGGTCGGCACCGGAGGCGGCCCGCCGGATCCCGGCCCTGCGCCCCGACGTGGCGATCCTCGACGCCCGGCTGCCCGACGGCAACGGCATCGACGTGTGTCGGGACGTCCGCGCCATCGACTCGTCGATCAAGGGCCTGATCCTCACCTCGTACGAGGACGACGAGGCGCTGTTCGCCGCGATCATGGCCGGCGCCGCCGGTTACGTCCTCAAGCAGATCCGCGGCACCGACCTCGTCGACGCGGTCCGCCGGGTCGCCGCCGGCCAGTCGCTGCTCGACCCGGCCGTCACCCAGCGGGTCCTCGAACGCATCCGGGGCGGCGTCGAGGGGCCGCGCGAACTCGACTCGCTGACCGAGCAGGAACGCCGCATCCTCGAGCACGTCGCCGACGGGCTGACCAACCGGGAGATCGCGGCGAAGATGTTCCTCGCCGAGAAGACGGTCAAGAACTACGTCTCGAGCGTGCTCGCCAAGCTCGGCCTGGAACGGCGTACCCAGGCGGCGGTCCTGGCCACCCGCCTCCTCGGTCCCCGGCGCTGAGTTTCCGCCGCTGGGTCTATGGCATGGGGGTTGTGCGCGGATCAAGGAGAAGTCGTGTCGGGCCTGCCGCCCGGTCAGCGGTTCGTCCCGCTGTTCCCCGGTCGAAGCGGGTTCGTGATCGTCTGCGGCTCAGGTTCTTGGTCGACACGGGTTCGTGATCGTCTGCGGCTCAGGCGTTCCTTCGACGGCGTGTCGACCGGCTGAGCCACAAACGATCGAGGCGCCCCGGGCGCCCGGCGTCCGGGGTCCGGGTGCCACCGTCACGCCCCACAGCGAATTCGCTGTGGTTACGCCGAATTCGCTGTGGGCCGCGACAGCATCCCTGCTCCGGACCATCACCCGAATGAGTCGCCCTCGGCGGCGGTGACCGTGGGCCGGCCCAGGCGTCCGCCATGCGGCACCTTCTCGGCAGGGCGCGTCGACCGAGGACAAACCATGCCCGTTTCGCCCGCTTCCTCGCCCAACAACTCCTTGATCGACGAGCCGGGCCGGACCGGACGGGGCGGGGCGGGCGGGTCGAGGACGGGCCGGGCGGCGATGGCGGGGCGGCGAGGGGACGGGCGGCGGAAGAGAACGCCGGCCGGGCGGGGAAGTGAGTGGGGCGGGGGGCGGGTCAGGTGGGGAGAGGGATGGTCCAGTGGAGGCGGGTGCCCTGCGGGCTGGCCGCGGCGACCTCGAAGTGGCCGCCGTGGCGGCGGGCGCGTTCGCCGAGGTTGACCAGCCCGCCCCGGGCCTTGCGCGGGTCGCAGCCGATCCCGTCGTCGACGACCTCGACCGTCAGCCGGCCCGCGGCGACCCGGACCGTCACCGTGACCCGGCTGGCCCGGGCGTGCCGTACGGCGTTGGACAGCGCCTCGCCCAGCACCGCGAGCAGGTCGGGCCGGACCGCGTCCGGCACCGCGCTGTCGATCGGCCCGGCCAGTTCCAGGGCCGGCCGGAACCCGAACGACCCGGCGCTGGCCCGGACCGCCTCGGTGATCTCCGTACGCAGTTCCGCGGTAGCCGGCGTACGCAGCTCGAAGATGGCCCGGCGGATGTCGCGGATCGTCGAGTCGAGGTCGTCGACGGCGGCGTTGATCCGGCCGGCCAGTTCCGGCCGGGAACCGGCCAGCGGCATCGTGCTCTGCAGGTGCAGCCCGGTGGCGAACAGCCGCTGGATGACCACGTCGTGCAGGTCGCGGGCGATGCGTTCGCGGTCCTCGAGGACCACCAGCATCTCGCGTTCCTCCTCGGCGCGGGCGCGTTCCATGGCCAGCGCCGCCTGGCCGGCGAAGCTGGCCAGGAGCGGGGCGTCGTCGTCGGTGCGTGGCTGCCGGCCGGGCTGGTGCGCGACGACGAGTACGCCGTGCAGGGTCTCGCCGGCGGCCAGCGGCGCGATCACGGCCGGCCCCGCGCTCACCGGCTCCGGCCAGGATGCCGCCGCCGCGAGGCTGTCGACCAGCACCTGCTCGCGCCGGGTCACCGATGCCGAGAACGTGGTGTCGGAGGCCGGCAGCACCGCCCCGACCAGGCCGGTGCCCCGGCGTAGCCCGTCGTCCGTCGGCGTCGCCCGGTCGCCGGGCGCCGGCTCCGGCTCCGGCTCCGCGTCGACGACCTCGACGGTGAACCGCTCGGCCTCCTCGTCGTAGAGCAGCACCAGCACCATCTCGGCCTCGGCGACCTCCCGGGCCCGCCGCGCCACCAGCGCCAGTGCGTCGGTACGCCGTACCTCGCCGAGCAGCACCGAGGTGATCTCGGCGGCGGCGGCCAGCCAGCGTTCGCGGCGGCTGGCGACGGCGTAGAGCCGGGCGTTCTCGATCGCGACACCGGCGGCCGCGGCGAGCGCGGTCATGATCTCCTCGTCGTCGTCGGTGAACTCCCGCGAGCCCTGCTTCTCGGCGAGGTAGAGGTTGCCGAACACGGTGTCCCTGATCCGGATCGGCACGCCGAGGAAGCTGTGCATCGGCGGGTGGTTGGCCGGGAAGCCGTACGACCTGGGGTGCCGGGTGATGTCCGGCAGCCGGACCGGGCGGGGGTCGTCGATGAGCAGGCCGAGCACGCCCCGCCCGTGCGGCAGGTCGCCGATGGCGGCGTGCTCCTGCGGGCTGAGGCCGTGTGTGATGAACTCGGTGAGCCGCCGGTCGGGCCCGATGACGCCGAGGGCGCCGTAGCGGGCGCCGGCGAGTTCGCAGGCGGCGGTGACGATGCGCGACAGGGTGCTGCGCAGGTCGAGGTCGGTGCCGATGCCGACGACCGCGTCCAGCAGGGCCCGCAGCCGTTCCCGGCTGGCGACCACCTCGCCGACCCGGTCGAGCATCTCCCGCAGCAGTTCGTCGAGGCGTACCCGGGACAGCGGGGTCAAGCCCAGCGACGGCGTCTCGCGGCTCTCCGGCTCTGCGGGTGCACCCATCCCGATCATCCTATCGACCGTCGCCCGCGACGGGGTACCCGCGTGGACGGGGCCGGTCGGTGTGCCCCGACCGGCCCCGTCCACGCGGGTCCGGCGGTGGTTCCCGGCCCGGGGCGCCGGGAACCACCGCCTGCGTTCACTTCAGCCACGGCATCCGCTGGACCAGGGGCAGCCGGCCCCAGACCCGGCCGAGGCCGAGGGTGTCGCCGGCACCGTAGAGGGCGAGCCCGACCAGGACGGTGGCGTTGACGAGGTGGTCGTCGAGGAACGGGTTCGTCTCCGGGGGCAGCACCGCGGTCCACATCATCACGTAGAGCAGGGCGCCGGTGGCGGCGGCGACCCGGGTGCCGATGCCCAGGAGCAGGGCGGTGCCGATCGCGGCCAGCCCGACCATGAACAGGGTGTCGGCCCAGACGGCGCCGGCGATGCCGTTGTAGAAGCCGGTGAACGGTCCCTTCGCGGCGTTGCCGAGGAAACCGGCCGTCGGGTGGCCGCCGTTGATCCAGGCCCGCTCGGTCGGGGTGCTGAACCCGAGGCCGAACGTCTTGTCGACGAACGCCCACAGGAAGTACCAGCCCAGGGCGAGTCGGACGACGGCGAAGACGTAGCGGGTGGCTTTCTGGCGGGGGGTTTCGACGGTCCCGGTGGCCGGCTCGGTGGCGGGTCGGTTCGCCATCGCGGTCATGGTGCCCACGTCCTCTCGTACCGGCCGGTGAGGGTGGCTCCCTCGTGGCCACCTCCATTGGACGCCGGGGCCGGGTACCCGCACGAGGGCCGGCGGTCCGCGCCGACCCGGGACCTTCGACCCGTAACCACCCGGCCGTCCGGTCGCGCGGTCCGGCCTCAGCCGGTCGGGCCGGACCGGGTACGGGCGGCGAGGATCTCGGCGAGGTGCCGCCGACTCCAGTCACACATGCCGTTGACCACGTCACGCAGCCCGCGACCGGCGGCGGTGAGCCGGTAGTCGACCCGGGGCGGCACGGTCGGGTGGACCGTCCGGGCGACGATGCCGTCGCGTTCCAGGGCGCGCAGGGTCTGGGTGAGCACCTTGTGGCTGATCCCGGGCGGTGGCCTCGGCCGCCGCCCGTACCCCGGCCGGGTCCGTGCCGTCGCCGGCCGGCCCGGCCACGTCCCGCTCGGTCACCGCTCACCCCTCTCCCGTGGTTACCGGAAAGTGCGTACTTCCCGCCCGCTCCACCCGCTCCTAGCGTTCCACGGGCAGGCGCGGACGCCGCCGCGCCGCCGGACGGAAGGGCACCTCGATGGCGATTCTGAAGACGTACGCCCGGCTCTGGGTCGACGACCTGGACCGCGCGCTGCCGCTGCTGCGGGAACTGGTGGGCGCCGCGCCCGACCTGCGGTTCGCGTTCGGCGGGGTGGAACTGGCGGCCATCGGCGACTTCCTGGTCATCGCCGGGCCGCCCGAGCAGCGGGCCCGCTACGCCGACGCCAGCGCCACGGTCGTCGTGTCCGACCTCGACGAGGTGGTCGCGCTGCTGGCCGCGCACGGCGGCCGGGTGACCGTACCGGTCGCGACCAGCGAGACCGGCCGGTTCCTCTACGCCCGGCACGACGGCGGCGCGCAGGTCGAGTACGTCGAGTGGGTGCCCGAACTCGTCGCGCGGATCGTCGGCTAGCGGCGTGGCGGGCGGCCCGATGGTCATCCGGCCCGACCCGACGGATATCGTCACGTGGACGGATGCGTGCAGGCATGCACGGAGCTTGTCGGGGGTGGCTGTCGTGGGGGCGGCCGCGGGCCGACCCGTCGCGCCAAGCAGGGGAGCCGCGTGTTCAACGTCCAGGTCGACCATCCGGTCGCCGACACCTGCGTGGTGACGCTGTCCGGTGAACTCGACATGATGTTCACCGGCCGGCTACGGGAAATCGTCGACGGCGCCTGCCCGGTGCCGGATGTCCGTTGGGTGGTGGTCGACCTGCACCGGGTCAGCATGATCGACTCGAGTGCGATCAAGGAATTGGTGGAGGCGCACTACGCCGCCGCCGGACGGGGCCAGGTCCTGCTCGTCCGCAACGCCCGCGGCATGGTCGACCGGGTGCTGCGCGTCGCCGGCGTCTCCGCCGCACTCGGCATGCCGCCGCCGTCGGCCGGGACCGTCTATCCCGGACAGCCCGGACCCGCCGCCCGGGGCGAGCGGTGACCGCCGCCGCCTGCACCGTCGGCCGCGACTTCGCCACGGGCATCTCCACCATCACGGTCAACGGACAGCTCGACGAGTCCGCCCTCGTCGGCCTGATCGCGGCGGTGCGTCGCGCGATGCTGGACGCGCCGCTGGCCATCGTCGTCGACCTGGACGCCGCCCGGATCGTGCGCGCCACCGCGCTGCGTACCCTCAGCGAGGTCGTCGCGCCCGGCCGGACCTCGACCCAGCTGCTGCTGTGCGCCGAGCCGGCGAGCGCCACCGGGCGCATCGTCTACCGGATGCTGGGCCGCCTGTTCGACATCTGTCCGGCGGTGCCCGACGCGGTGGCGGTGGTGACCCGCCGGCCGAGCCCGGCCGGCCGCCGGCACCGGCTGTTGCCGGCCCACCCGTCTTCGGCGGCGGTGGCGCGCCGTACGGTGTCGGCCGCCTGCCGCGACTGGCGGTGTGACGACCTCACCGACGACGCCGTCGTCATCACCTCGGAACTTGTCAGCAACGCCATCGAGCACGCCGGTACCGAACTCGACCTGACCGTGGCGCAGGTCGGTGGGACGGTCTGGCTGGGGGTTCGCGACCGCGACCCGCGCGGGCCGCACATGCCGCCGCCCGACTCGTTCCCCGACGGCCGGGCCTGGCGCGGTCGCGGGCTCGCGATCGTCAACGTGCTGGCCCGGGACTGGGGGTTCGCCGAGGCCGACGACGGCAAGACCGTGTGGGCCGCGGTGGGTCCGGAACCGGCGAGGTGGCCGCTGCCGGCGTCGTGACGCCGGGCGGCGTGGCGGTCGTGCCGGGCGAACCGGTCAAGTGTGCCGCTATGCGAGGATTGCCCCCGTGAGCCTATCCACGGAGTCGCCGGGCTCCACGGTCAGCGGCGTCAATGTGCTGGTCGACGGCCTGTCGGCGCTGGCCCGGGTGCTGGTCGGGATGACCGCGCACACCCTGACCCGGCTGGACGTCGACATCACCCTGCCGCAGTACCGGATGCTCGTCCTGCTCGTGTCGAACGGGCCCCGCCGCACCGTCGACCTGGCGGCGGACCTCGGTGTGCACCCGTCGACCGTCACCCGTACGTCGGACCGGCTGATCCGGCGCGGCCTGGTCCGTCGCGAGCACCGCGAGCAGGACCGGCGGGTCGCCTGGGTCGGCCTGACCAGCGAGGGCTGCGCGCTGGTCGCGGCGGTGACCCGGCAGCGGGCCGGCGAGATCCGGGTCCTGGTCGAATCGGCCGGAGTCGGCGACCCTCGGTCGCTGGCGTCGGCGTTGCAGGCACTGGTGGCGGCCTCCGGCGAGGCACCGGAGGCCCAGTGGTGGGACCGCTGGGCGCGCTCGGCGATCCGCCCCTGAGAAGGGGCGGATCAGCGTACGCCGTCGGGGTCGCCGAGCGGCGAGTCGGTGGGCAGGCCGAAGAGGCCGAGCAGTCCGGTGGCCCAGATCTGCCGGCGGACGAACGGCGACAGGTTCTCCAGCACCAGCCGGGCACCGCTGACCGTGGCGGCCTTGTGGCAGGCGACGAGTTCGCCGATGCCGGTCGAGTCGATGAAGGTGACGCTGGCGAGATCCAGCACCACGGACTCGGGACGGGACCGGGCCAGGGTGGCGATCACCGTGTCGCGTACGTCGCCCACGGTGGCCAGGTCGATCTCGCCCTCGAGGATGAAACGGACCTGGGTTCCCGAATCGATCTGGCGGATCAGCAACTGCACGTCGCACCTCCCGCGCAGTGACCGATCATGGACGGGTAAGCCTGTATATATGCAATCATCCTGGACGTCACGTTACGCTACCGCAGTCGGTTCGCGCCACAGTCTCACGCCTGCCGCCCGGCCCGGCCACGTCCCACCGCAGGTGTCGGGCTTAGGCGTACGTCGAAGTGTCCGTCCGGTACACCGTAGCCGGCTTATGGTCGACGGGTGACGGTCTCACCCGACGACGCCGAACTCGGCGCGGACACCGCGGTCGACTCCGCCGTCGACGGGGACGTGGCCGCCGACGCGGACATCGACGCGGAGTCCGGTGTCGACGCCGAGCCCGGCGAGAACGTGGCGGTCGACGCCGAAATCGGCACCGACCCCGCCGGTACGGGGCTCCCGACCTCCGAGGGACCCGGGTTCGACCAGGACGGCGGGACCGGCTACGTCGTGGACGACGACCTGCCCGGCGACGACGGCAGTGGCGGCGCGTCCGGCGGCGCGGGCGACGGCACCTGACAATTGCCGGCGCGCCTCCCGGAAAAGGCCGGGCGCAATTGTGTTTCCGGACCGTGAACGATTGTGCCGCGTCATTAGGTGCCCCGCCCGTCCCGGACCGGTGTGCCGGCCGAATCAACCCGACCAGCAGCAACGGGGCACAAATGCTTGCGTGCCGTAGTTGATTCGTCACCGGACGACCGGTGTGGTTGCTTTGTCGGAAGCACTCGATGTATGCGAAGCTGCGGCGAGATTTCGCGCTTCCGGCGCATTCATCCAGGAGGTCTTCTATGGCGTGGTCGTTCGCGCATTCTCTGATACTCGGTCTGGCCCTGCTGGTCGGCGTCGCGGTCGGCTGGTTCGTGTGGGGGCGTAGCCCACGCGCCCCGGAAAACGACGTACGTGGCGCCGCCGACACCAAGGCCGCCCCGACCGGCACGCTGCCCCCTGTCGTACCGGTCCCGACCCCGCCCGTCGACCCCGCGCCGGCCACCGCCGCGCCGATCGACACCGCACCCGACGCCACGACGGCGGACCTGACGCCGGCCGCCGCCCTGCCGGCGATCACCCCGCCGGCCGTCGCGCCCGCCGAACCCGTCGCGCCCGAACCCGTCGCGGACGAGCCGGCTGGGCCGGCCGGGCGCCCGGCCACCGGGCCGACTGTCGTCGCCGACGCGGTGCCCGCCCCGGTCGAGACCGAGCCCGCCCCGGTAGCGGACCGGCCGGACGTGCTGGACCCCGAGCCGGTGGTCGAGTCGGTTCCGGCGGCGAAGTCGGAGCCCGAGCCCGAGCCGGTCCCAGTCGTGTCGGCCGAGCCGGCCCTCGAGCCCGCCCCGCCGGGGGAGCCGGCCGCCGTGGTCGACCCCGCGCCGGTCGAGGCCGTCGTGTCGGAGCCCGAGCCGGAGGCGGTCGTCGCGGCCGAGCCCGCCGCCACCGAACCGGTCGAGCCCATCGATCCCGTTCCCGCCGAGCCGGTCGCCGTGACGCAGCCGGAGCCGGTAGCGCCGGTCGCGGTGTCCGACCCGGAACCGATCGCGGATCCGATTGCCACGGTGGAGCCCGAGCCGGTGCCGGCGGCGGTCGTCGTACCCGCGCAGCCGGTCGGGACCGACCCGGTCGAGCCGGCCGACGACCTGCGCCGGATCGAGGGGATCGGACCGAAGACGGCCGCCGTCCTGACCGCTGCCGGAATCCGCACCTACCGCCAACTCGCCGACAGCGACGTGGAGACGCTGCGCGGCACGCTGAAGGCGGCCGGCGTACGGATGACGCCGAGCGTGGCCGCCTGGCCGCAGCGGGCACGGACGCTGGTCGAGGTGACCGAGCCGGTCGCCTGAACCGCGACATCGCGCCGCCGGTGGCTGGGGACACCACACCCACCGGCGGCGCACCCGGTCGAGATCCGCATCGTCACCCCGCGCCTCGCCGCTGACTGACCGGCACCGGTCACTCGGCGCAGGTGATGACCACCTTCGCCCGGGCGTGCTCCACCTCCAGGTAGCGGATCGCGGCGGGTACCTCGGCCAGCGGGTAGGTCCGATCGATGACCGGGGTGACCTGCCCGGACTCGACGAGGTCACGTAGCGTCGCCGGGTTCTTTCGGCCCGTCACCGCGGCCGGCGCGACGATCCGGTGCCGGACGAACGGCGACAGCGCCCGCGCGCGGGCGAACAGCCCCAACGGTCCGACCAGGCTGCCACCGTCGGACATCCCGCCACCGGACAGGACGAGCGTCCCGCCCGGTGCCAGCGCCCGCCGGCAGTCGGTCAGCGACCGGTTGCCGACCAGGTCCAGCACGACGTCGTACACCGGCCCGTCGCGGGTGAAGTCCTCCCTGGTGTAGTCGACGGTCCGGTCGGCGCCGATCGACCGGACCAGGTCGACCTACCACGTTCGAACTCGACGAGTACGTCGGCGAGGCGCTGCGGGCCGGGGCCGCCGGGTTCCTGGTGAAGAACACCCAGCCGGCCGAACTCATCCGGGGCGTCCGGGTGGTGGCCGCCGGCGACGGCCTGCTGTCGCCGAGCGTCACCCGGCGGGTGATCGAGCAGTTCGCGCTCCGGACCGCCACCCCGCCGACCCCGCACCGGCTCGCCGAACTCACCGACCGGGAACGGGAGGTGGTGGGGCTGGCCGGCACCGGCCTGTCCAACGACGAGATCGCCGCCCACCTGAGGATCAGCCCGGCCACGGCCAAGACCCACGTGTCCCGCGCGATGGTCAAGCTCGGCTCCCGGGACCGCGCGCAACTCGTGGTGTTGGCCTACGAGGCGGGCCTGGTCCGCCCCGGCTGGCTGTCCTGACGGCCGGGATCTCCGCCCCCGGGCGGGGCGGTGGTTCCGCCCCGGATCGGGGCCCCGATTCCAGCGACGGAGCGACAGATTGTCTTCATCGGACCGACAGATAGCCAGTAGTGGATCTACGGTCGTCGAACACTGATCGGAGCTCGTATGTACGTCCCCGCCCGGTGACGCGGGGACCGACTCCCAGGTGGGCGCCCATGAGTACCACGCAGACTGGCAAGACCTCCCTTCCTCTCCAGCTGGAGCAGCGGCCCCGTACCGGTGTGATCATCGGGTGGAGCGTGGCCGCCGGCATCCTGTTGTCGATCCTGTGGTCGTTCGAGTTCGTCGACTCGGTGATCGGCGACAACGTGGCCAACGCCCTGCTCGGCCACGACGCCAAGGAGACCGCGATCGCCGGCACCGCGGCCGGGTTGCTCTTCGCGTTCGTCTCCGGCCTCGCCGGCACCTTCACCGCCTGCAACATCGCCGTGGCCGCCTCGGTCGGGCCGATGGGCCAGGCCGGCGCGGCCCGGGGGGCTCACGACGGTCCGGTACGCGCCCTGCTGCGCCCGGTCGGCTGGCTGACGCTGGGCATGGTCGTCGTCTCGGCGGTCTACGGCTTCGTCGGGGTGCTCCTCGGTGACCGGCTGCCGCAGCTGTCCACCGAGACCGTCGGTGACATGCCGGTCCGCATCATCCAGTCGTCGGTCGTCTTCGGCCTGATCGGCCTGGCGCTGACGTACCTCGGTCTGGCCGCGCTGAAGGTCGTGCCGGACCCGTTCGCGAACCGGCCGGTGGCCCGGGTGGTGACCCTCGGCGCGTTGATCGGCGGGTTCCTGATCGGCCGGCCGTACCCGCTGTTCAACAAGCTCTTCCACTGGGCGGTCGACACCGGCAACCCGCTGTACGGCGCGGGCGCGTTCGTGCTCCAGTCGCTGGGCAACGTCGTCGTGGTGACCGCGCTGTTCGCGCTGCTGATCGCCGGCACCCGGGGCCGGTTCCTGCGCTGGCTGTCCGAGAGTCCGGTACGGACGACCGTCATCACCGCGTCGCTGCTGATCGCGCTCGGGGTCTTCACCGTCGTCTACTGGGACCTGCGGGTGCCGGCCATGTTCGGCTTCGGCTGGTTCCCGATGATGCCGTACCGCTGAGCCGCCCGGATCCGACCCCGCCGGCGGCGCACCACGTCGCCGGCGGGGTTCGGCTGTGGCCTGCGTCACTACGGGAACATAGGGCACTGTTTGTAACTTGAGTGGAGCAAGCTCAACTCAATTGATGGCAGGTGCTCGATGGCAACTCTTCCCGTACTGCCGCTGACCGACGACGTCCTGCTCCCCGGCATGGTCATCCCGGTGACCCTCGACGCGACCACCCAGGCCGCCGTCGACGCGGCCCGGGCGACCGGCGACAAACAGGTCCTGGCCGTGCCCCGCGTCGACGGTGAATACGGCCCGGTCGGCGCGGTCGCCACGATCGAGAAGGTCGGCCGGCTGCCCAGCGGCGAACCCGCCGCCGTGGTCCGCGGCCTGTCCCGGGCCCGGATCGGCTCCGGCGTGCCCGGCCCCGGCGCCGCCCTCTGGGTCGAGGCCACCCCGCTGACCGAACCGGCACCCGCCGGCAAGGCCCGCGAACTCGCCCGCGAATACAAGGCCCTGATGACCGCCGTGCTCCAGCAGCGCGGCGCCTGGCAGGTGGTCGACGCCGTCGAGCGGATGACCGACCTGTCGGAACTCGCCGACTCCGCCGGCTACGCCCCGTGGCTCACCGTCGCCCAGAAGTCCGAACTGCTCGCCGCCGGCGACGTCACCGCCCGGCTCGAACTGCTCGTCGGCTGGGTCCGCGACCACCTCGCCGAGCAGGAGGTCACCGAGCGGATCAACACCGACGTGCGCGAGGGGCTGGAGAAGTCGCAGCGCGACTTCCTGCTCCGCCAACAGCTCGCCGCGATCCGCAAGGAACTCGGCGAGGACGAACCGGACGGCTCCGCCGACTACCGGGCCCGCGTCGAGGCCGCCGACCTTCCCGAGAAGGTACGCGAGGCGGCGCTGCGCGAGGTCGGCCGGCTGGAGCGGGCCAGTGACCAGTCCCCGGAGTCGGGCTGGATCCGCACCTGGCTCGACACCGTGCTGGAGATGCCGTGGTCGGTGCGTACCGACGACAACACCGACCTGGCCGCGGCCCGCGCGGTGCTCGACGCCGACCACGCCGGACTGTCCGACGTCAAGGACCGCATCCTGGAATACCTGGCGGTGCGCAACCGGCGCGCGGAACGCAACCTCGCCGTCGTCGGCGGGCGCGGCTCCGGCGCGGTCCTGGCCCTGTCCGGCCCGCCCGGGGTCGGCAAGACCAGCCTCGGCGAGTCCGTCGCCCGGGCGCTCGGCCGCAAGTTCGTCCGGGTGTCGCTCGGCGGCGTCCGCGACGAGGCCGAGATCCGCGGCCACCGCCGCACGTACGTCGGCGCGCTGCCCGGCCGGATCGTGCGGGCGCTGCGCGAGGCCGGCTCGATGAACCCGGTCGTGCTGCTCGACGAGGTCGACAAGATCTCCGCCGGGTACGCCGGCGACCCGGCCGCCGCCCTGCTCGAGGTGCTCGACCCGGCGCAGAACCACACGTTCCGCGACCACTACCTCGAGGTCGACCTCGACCTGTCCGACGTGCTGTTCCTGGCGACCGCGAACGTCGTCGAGGCGATCCCCGGCCCGCTGCTGGACCGGATGGAACTGGTAACCCTGGACGGCTACACCGAGCAGGAGAAGGTCGCGATCGCCCGCGACCACCTGCTGCCCCGGCAGGTGGAGCGGGCCGGGCTGACCGCCGACGACGTCACCGTCGACGACGCGGCCCTGGCCCGGATCGCCGGCGAGCACACCCGGGAGGCCGGCGTACGGCAGCTCGAACGTGCCCTGGCGAAGATCCTGCGCAAGGTCGCGGTCAAGCTCGCGACCGAGCCCGGCAAGGTGGCGGTGACCACCGACGACCTCGCCGGCTACCTCGGACGGCCCCGGTTCACCCCGGAGTCGGCGGAGCGTACGGCGGTCCCCGGCGTCGCGACCGGTCTCGCGGTGACCGGCGCCGGCGGCGACGTGCTCTTCATCGAGGCGACCAGCATGGAGGGCGAACCGGGGCTGACCCTGACCGGTCAGCTCGGCGACGTGATGAAGGAGTCGGCGCACATCGCGCTGTCCTACCTGCGCTCGCACGGCCGGGAACTCGGCCTCGACCCGAACGCCCTCGCCGGCCGGCGGATCCACCTGCACGTGCCGGCCGGGGCGGTGCCCAAGGACGGCCCGAGCGCCGGCGTCACCATGGTCACCGCGCTGGCGTCACTGGCCTCCGGCCGCCCGGTACGTCCCGAGTTCGGGATGACCGGCGAGGTGACCCTGGCCGGCCGGGTGCTGCCGATCGGCGGGGTCAAGCAGAAGCTGCTGGCCGCGCACCGGGCCGGGCTGACCGAGGTGGTCATCCCGGCGCGCAACGAGCCGGACCTCGACGACGTGCCGGCCGAGGTGCGCGCGGCGCTGACCGTGCACACCCTCGCCGACGTCGCCGACGTACTCGCGCTGGCCCTGCGGCCGGCGGAGGAGGCCGGCCGGCGCGACGGCGCGGTGCTGGCCGCCGCCTGACCCGGGTCTAGATCATGCGGGTGGTGCCGGCGCTGGTAGCGTGGCCAGTGCCGGTACCACCCGCGCGGGAGAGACCACCTGGCGAAACCAGGCGGCGCCGAAGGGGCAACTCCTCCCCGGAACCTCTCAGGCAAAAGGACCACGCGGGCAGGCGCTCTGGAGTCGACGTGGATCATCCGCGCCGGTGACAGAAGGGGAGGCCGCCTCGTCGACCTCGCCCGGGAGATGCCTGTGAGTACCAGACCTTTCGCCGACCGTCACATCGGCCCCGACGCCGCCGCCGAGCGCCGGATGCTGGAAACCGTCGGCTACGACTCCGTCGACGAGCTGATGGACGCCGCGATCCCCGAGGTCATCCGCTGGCACGACCGCCTCGACCTGCCGCCGGCCGCCACCGAGGCCGAGGTGATCGCCGAACTGCGCGACCTGGCCGCCCGCAACACCGTCGCCGTCTCCATGATCGGACTCGGCTACCACGGCACCCACACCCCGGCCGTCATCCGCCGCAACGTGCTGGAGAGCCCCGCCTGGTACACCGCGTACACGCCGTACCAGCCGGAGATCAGCCAGGGCCGGCTGGAGGCCCTGCTCAACTTCCAGACCATGGTCACCGACCTGACCGGGCTGGCCACCGCCAACGCCTCCATGCTCGACGAGGGCACCGCCGCCGCCGAGGCGATGACGCTCGCCCGCCGCGCCTCGAAGAGCAAGAGCCCGGTGTACGTCGTCGACGCCGACACGCTGCCGCAGACCGTCGCCGTCATCCGGACCCGGGCCGAACCGCTCGGCATCGACGTACGCGTCGTCGACCTGGACGCCGACGAGCTGCCGGCCGAGTTCTTCGGCCTGCACCTGCAGTACCCCGGCGCGTCCGGCGCCGTCCGCGACCACGCCCCGCTCGTCGAGGCCGCCCACGCGGCCGGCGCGCTCGTCGCCGTCGCCGCCGACCTGCTCGCCCTGACCCTGCTGCGCCCGCCCGGCGAGATCGGCGCCGACATCGCCGCCGGCACCACCCAGCGGTTCGGCGTACCGATGGGCTTCGGCGGCCCGCACGCCGGCTACCTCGCCGTCCGCGCCGGCCTGGAGCGGATGCTGCCCGGCCGGCTCGTCGGGGTGTCCCGTGACGCCGCCGGCGCCCCCGCCTACCGGCTCGCGTTGCAGACCCGCGAGCAGCACATCCGCCGGGAGAAGGCGACCAGCAACATCTGCACCGCCCAGGTGCTGCTCGCCGTCATGGCCGGCATGTACGCCGTCTACCACGGGCCGGCCGGCCTGAAGGCGATCGCGGAGCGTACCCACGAGATGGCCGCCCGGCTCGCCGCCGGACTGCGCGCCGGCGGGGTGACCACCGCCCACGACGCGTTCTTCGACACCGTGACCGCGGTCGTGCCCGGCCGGGCCGCCGACGTGGTCGCCGCCGCCGCGCGGCGCGGCGTCAACCTGCGGCCGGTCGACGCCGACCGGGTCGGGATCTCCTGCGACGAGACGACCGTCGAAGCCCACCTGGCCGAGGTGTTCGCGGCCTTCGGCGTGGCCGCTCCGACCGAGCCCGCCACCCCGGCGCAGCCCACCGACGCCGCCCTGCCGGCCGCCCTGCTGCGCACCAGCGACTACCTGACCCATCCGGTCTTCTCCCGGCACCAGTCGGAGACCGCGATGCTGCGCTACCTGCGCCGGCTGTCCGATTCCGACTACGCGCTGGACCGCGGCATGATCCCGCTCGGGTCCTGCACGATGAAGCTCAACGCCACCACCGAGATGGAACCGGTGAGCTGGCCGCAGTTCGCCGACCTGCACCCGTTCGCCCCCGCCGAGCAGGCCGCCGGCTACCGCGACCTGGTCGCCTCCCTGGAGGGCTGGCTCGCCGAGGTCACCGGCTACGACGCCGTCAGCGTCCAGCCGAACGCCGGCTCGCAGGGCGAACTCGCCGGCCTGCTGGCGATCCGCGCCTACCACCTGTCGCGCGGCGACACCGGCCGCGACGTCTGCCTGATCCCGTCGTCGGCGCACGGCACCAACGCCGCCAGCGCGGTGATGGCCGGCATGCGGGTCGTCGTGGTCGCCTGCGACGCCGACGGCAACGTCGACCTGGTCGACCTCGACCGCCGCATCGAGCAGCACCGCGACACCCTCGCCGCCATCATGGTCACCTACCCGTCGACGCACGGGGTGTACGAGACCGGCATCGCGTCGCTGTGCGCCAAGGTGCACGACGCCGGCGGCCAGGTGTACGTCGACGGCGCCAACCTCAACGCCCTGCTCGGATACGCCAAGCCGGGGCGGTTCGGCGCCGACGTGTCGCACCTCAACCTGCACAAGACGTTCTGCATCCCGCACGGCGGCGGTGGGCCGGGCGTCGGGCCGGTCGCCGTACGCGCGCACCTGGCCCCGTTCCTGCCCGGTGACCCGCTGGCGGCGGCCGGCGAGGGGGAGTCCGGCGGTGCGGCGGCCCGGCCGGCGATCTCGGCGGCCCGGAACGGCTCGGCCGGCATCCTGCCGATCCCGTGGGCCTACCTGCGGATGATGGGTCCGGACGGGCTGGCCCGGGCGACCGGGGTGGCGGTCCTGGCGGCGAACTACGTCGCGGCCCGGCTGCGCGCCCACTTCCCGGTGCTGTACGCCGGCAACAAGGGGCTCGTGGCCCACGAGTGCATCCTCGACCTGCGGCCGTTGACGAAGGCGACCGGGGTCAGCGTCGACGACGTCGCGAAGCGGCTGATCGACTACGGCTTCCACGCCCCGACCATGTCGTTCCCGGTCGCCGGGACGCTGATGGTGGAGCCGACCGAGAGTGAGGACCTGGCCGAGCTGGACCGGTTCTGCGACGCGATGATCGCCATCCGGGCCGAGATCGACAAGGTCGGTTCGGGGGAGTGGCCGAAGGGGGACAACCCGCTGTCCAACGCCCCGCACACGGCGACGATGGTGACCGGCGACGAGTGGCCCTACGCCTATCCGCGCTCGGTGGCGGCCTTCCCGGCCGGGGTGGACCCGGCGGCCAAGTACTGGCCGCCGGTGCGCCGGATCGACGGCGCGTTCGGTGACCGCAACCTGGTCTGTGCCTGCCCGCCGCCGGAGGCGTTCGGGCAGTGACCGCTGGTCACGGATGTCGTGACCGGACCATGGCCCGACGAGCGGTCAGGCCCGGCAGGCTCAGGTCAGGCGGCCAGGGCGTGTCGGGCCGGACCGCGGTGCGGTGCGATAGTGCTGCCGTCGGGCAGCAGTTCCCCGGTGTCCTCGAAGCTGATGACGCCGTTGCAGAGCAGGCTCCAGCCCTGCTCGGGGAAGCAGGCGATGACGCGGGCGGCTTCCCGGTCGGTCGCGTCGGCGGAGGGGCAGGTCGGTTGGTGCTGGCACATCAGGATCTCCGGTGTGGGGGCGTTGCGTTCGGCTGTGTAAAAACTCACATGAACAGTGATGCACGTTACCAAGTCGAACGACGCGTTTTCGAGCAGGTAACGGCATGATCAGGGGAGAATCCACCCTTCGTATGAGGCACATCGGACCACTTGGCGTGGGAACGCTCCCAGTCCGGCCCCTTGCGTCACGCACCGTGACCGGAACAAGGCTACCCGCCCTGCGGGAGCGCTCACGACTGGAGTGGCGGATCACCGACGGTGGCGACCCGACCCGGCTGCTCGAGGATTTCCTCGCCCACGCCGGACTCCCCGTACGTGACCTGACCGCCCCGCCCCGGACGCCCGGACCCGACGAACCGGCCGGCGCCACCGTCTACCTCTCCGCCGCGGCCGCCGCCCACGCCATCGGCGCACCGACCGGCCCCGCCAGCCCCGTGCCGGCCGTACCCGACCTGGTCGCCGTCGTCCACGAGCCCGCCACCGACCCGCACCCCGACCGGCCGACGGCCGCCGGCGGACCGACCGGCGGCTGGTGGCTCGGGCCGTGGCGGGAGAGCTGGACGCCGGCCCAGCACGCCGCCGCCGTCGAACAGGCCCGTACCGCCATCGCCCGCGGCGACATCTACCAGGTCAACGTCGTCGGCCACGCGTCCGCCGACTACACCGGCGACCCGCTGCCGGCGCTCGCCCGGCTCGCCACGCTCCCCGGAGCCCGGTACGGGGGAGTGCTCCAAGGGGCCGGCTGGGCCATCGGCTGCGCCTCCCCGGAGACCCTGGTCGAGGTGACCGCCGGCCGGGCCACCACCCGCCCGATCAAGGGCACCCGCCCGGCGACCGCCACCGGCCGCGCCGAACTGCTCGCCTCGCCCAAGGAACGCGCCGAACACGTCATGATCGTCGATCTGGAGCGCAACGACCTGGCCCGGGTCGCGAAGACCGGCACCGTACGCGTCGACGAGCTCTACGGCATCCGGCGCTGGTGCGACCTGTGGCAGGCGGAATCCGTCGTCTCCGCCGACCTCGCCGACGGCTGTGGACTGGCCGAACTGCTGCGCGCCGTCTGCCCCGGCGGCTCGGTCACCGGCGCGCCCAAGCACGCCGCGCTGGCCGAGATCGCCGCCCACGAACCGGTCGGCCGGGGCGCCAGCATGGGCGCCCTCGGCTGGATCGGCCCCGACGGCATCGACCTCGGCCTGACGATCCGTACCGCCGCCGTCGACGCCGACCGGGTGCACGTCTGGGCCGGCGGCGGCATCACCTGGGGCAGCGACCCGGACGCCGAGGTCGCCGAGGCGGCGGCGAAGGCCGCCCCGGTCCGCGCCGCCCTCGCCGGCCCGGCCGGCGCCCGCCGCCCGGCCTGACCCACGCCCCGCCGCCGCCCTCGGCGCCACGTCGTGGGCGCCACGTCGTGGGCGCCACGTCGTGCTCGCGCCGGTCCGCGGCTGCCGGTCCGCGGCCGCCGGTCGCGGTCGCCACCCTCCGGGTATCGCTGTCGCGCCCCACAGCGAATTCAGTGTGGATACAGCGAATTCGCTGTCAGCCGCAACAGCAACCCCTCCCGGGAGCGGGCCCGGGCGCGACCGCCGCCCGCCCCGCAGCGGTCCCGTACCGGCTACCGGCCCGTGCGCACCGGCGTCGGCTAGCCTTGCCGGCATGACGATGCGGCCGATCCGGATCATCGGCGACGCGGTGCTGCGCAGCCCCTGCGACCCGGTCACCAGCTTCGACGCCGAACTGCGTGCCCTGGTCACCGACCTGATGGACACCATGCTCGGGGCGCCCGGCCGGGCCGGCGTCGCCGCACCACAGATCGGGGTCGGCGCTCGCGTCTTCGTCTACGACGCCGACGGCCACCGGGGCCACCTGGTCAACCCGACGATAGAGCTGTCCGAGGAGACCCAGGACGGCGAGGAGGGCTGCCTGTCCATCCCCGACCTGTACTTCCCCACCCCGCGCGCCATGCACGCCACCGTCCGCGGCTTCGACCAGCACGGCGAACCGCTGACGGTCACCGGCAGCGGCTTCCTGGCCCGCGCGCTCCAGCACGAGACCGACCACCTCGACGGCCGGCTCTACGTCGACACGCTGCGCGGCGACGTACGCCGGCAGGCGCTGCGCGAGATCCGGGCCAACCCGCGCGCCCGCAGCTGACCGATTCCGGCCGGCACCCCGACCGGCCCACGGTCAGAGCACGACCGTCCGCGGGTGCTCGTGGCGCAGGAAGTCGTGGTGCGAGATGTCCCAGCCGTACGCGCCCGTGCGGCCGAACAGCAGCACGTCGCCGACCCGCAGCCGGGCCACCCGCTGGCCCCGGGTCAGCACGTCGCGCGGGGTGCACAGCTCACCGACGGCGTCGACCGGCACGTCCCGCACCTCCGGCCGCTCGAACGGGTACGGCCACCGGTCGACCGGCAGCACCTCGAACGGGTGGCTGTAGCCCCAGGCCGCCGGCAGCCGGAAGTGGTGGGTGCCGCCGCGCAGCACGGCGAACCAGCGGCCGTGGGTGTGCTTCAGGTCCAGCACCTGGGCGGCGTACCAGCCGGCGTCGGCGGCCAGCCAGCGGCCCGGCTCGAAGACCAGTTCGGCCCCGTCCGGCAGCAGGTCGCGTACCGGCGCCAGGCCGCGCCGCAGCACGTCGAGATCGAACTCCGCCGGGCCGGCGCCGTCGGACCCCGTCGCCCCACCGGTGTGGTCGACGCCCAGGCCGCCGCCGACGTTGACGTACGCCAGGTCCAGGCCGTGCCGGGCGGCGGCCGTGACCGACCAGCGGACCGCGTCCACGACGAAGTCGGCGTGCGCGGCCGCGTCGAGGTTGTTCGACACCGCGTGCAGGTGGAAACCCACCGGCCGGACGGCGGGCAGCGTCGCCGCCAGCCGCAGCACGTCGGCCAGCTCCGCCTCGTCGATCCCGAACGGGGTCGCGGTGCCGGTCATCCGATGGCTGCCGCCGGGCCCGCCCGCCGCCCGGTTGACCCGCAGCGCGACCCGGACCGGCGCACCCCCGGGGCCGCCCCCGGAACCACCGCCGGCCACCGGCCCGGCGCCGTCCGCCGCGACCAGCGCCAGCCGGCGCAGCTCGAGGACGCTCTCCACGTTGACCAGCGCCCCGGCGTCGACCGCCGCCCGCAGTTCGGCGTCGGTCTTGGCCGGTCCGCCGAAGACGATCCGGGCCGCGCCGGCGTCCCGCGCCAGCGCCAGCTCGCCGCCGGAGGCCACCTCCAGCCCGTCGGTGGCGGCGGCGAGCGCGGCCACCACGTCCGGATTCCCGTTCGCCTTCACCGCGTACAGCAGGGTGCTCCCGGCCGGCAGCGCGGCCCGCAGCGCCGCCGCCCGCTCCCGCAGCGTCGCCCGGTCGTAGACGTACGCGCAGACCGGGCCGGGCAGCGCCCGGACCGCCGCGGCGACCCGCTCAGGCGGCATGCAGCGGGTTCCGTACCGGGATGTAGATGTCGCCGTCGCCGGCCAGCCGCATCCGGACCAGCGCCTTGTGCGGCACCCGGTCGGCGGTCAGCGCCAGGTGGTCGGCGGCGGCCGCCGCGGCGGTGGCCGGGTCGGCGCGCAACGGCTCGTACACCTCGTCCACGACCGCGCGTACGGCCCGCCACGCCGCCGGCTCGGCGAGCCCGTGCGAGCCGGCCAGCCGCACCACCAGCTCACCGAGGTGCGCCTGCAGCGCGGTGTAGCCGACCTTGGCCCGCAGCACCGCCACGTCGTCGGTGCCGACGACCGAACCCGGCCACAGCGGCACCGACCGGCCGGCGGCCGCCAGCCTCGGCCGGTGCAGCCGCAGGCCGGCGAAATCCCGGAACACGATCCGGTGCGGCACCCCGTCGACGAACGTCGGCAGGCAGTTCTGCAGGTGCGCCTCAAGGCCGATGCCGTACCGGGTGGCCAGGCGCAGCACCGGCGTGAGCAGCAGCCGGGCGTACTCGGTCAGGAAGCCCAGCGCGGCGCCCGCCCGGTCCGGCCGGCCGCGGGTCACGGCGTACCGGTCGACCAGGGCGGCGAGCACGGTTCCGGCACCGTCGCGGGCCGGCAACGCACCCCCGGGTACGGCGACCTCGCCCTCACCCAGCCGGTCGTCGAGACCGGACCGCAGGATCGCCGACGCGTCCCGCCCGGCACCGGCCGGCAGTGCCGCCCCGGCGGTCTCGGCGAGCAGCAGCACCCGCCCGCCGGCCGGGTCGTCGGCGAGCAGCCGGTGCAGCAGGGCGGAGATCGCCGGCCCGTTGCGGGTGCTGGCGACCGAGATCGTCCGGCGGGTGGACGTCACCTGGATGTCCAGCGACAGCTTCAGGTAGCGGTGCCGGCCGTCGCGGCCGGCCGGCAGCAGCAGGGTCCGCAGCGCCGCTGTCGGCGCGGCCGCCAGCTCCCCGTCGAGCGGGCGCAGGGCACCGTCGCGCCACAGGTCGGCGTACCGGTGCGGCAGCACCGACTCGAGCTGCCAGGCGTGCACCGGCTGGCTGACGTAGCCGGGCGGAGCGGCGGGCACGTCCGGATGGCCGGCGGCGAGTTCGGCGCCGATGTCGTCACCGGTGAGCAGGTCGCGCCGTACGGCGACGAACCCGACCCGGGTCGCCCCGGCCTCGAGGTCGTGGGCGAGGACCTCGGCGACGCTCCACCCCAGCCGGGTACGCCCGCACGGGTGCAGGTTGTGCCCGTCGACGGCGAGCCGTTCGGCGTCCACCGCCGACCCGTCGGCACCGGACCCGGCCGGCACCGGGCGGGCGGCCCGCCGGGCGTACGCGATCGCGAGGTTGACCACCGCGTTGGTGAGTTCGGTGGCCAGCGCCCAGCCCCGGCGGTCCATGACCTGGCCGGGCAGCAGGTCGACCGGGTCGTCGGCGTCGACGGTGTCGAACTCGACCCGGTCGAAGCCGTGCCGGGTCCCGGCGCCGGCCCACCGGGCCCGGGCGTCGCCGATGTCCTCGCGGACCAGGGCGCCGGCGAGCCGCCGGCCGACGGTCGACGCGGCGGCGGGCAGCGCCGCCCGGAA
This sequence comes from Polymorphospora sp. NPDC051019, assembly GCF_040683055.1. Lineage (NCBI taxonomy): Bacteria > Bacillati > Actinomycetota > Actinomycetes > Micromonosporales > Micromonosporaceae > Polymorphospora > Polymorphospora sp. NPDC051019. Next base: position 136,740 of record NZ_JBFBCH010000014.1, read on the forward strand.
TCCGTCGACCAGGTCGGGGGCGTGGATCCGCAGCTCGTCGGCGGTGTGCGCGGCGGCGCCGGCGACCGTGCCGACGCCGGTGGCGCAGGCGCACAGCCGGCGGCGGTGGATGGTGGGGATGGCGGTCATCGCGGCTCCGCGAGCGGGTTCGGTACCCGGGCCCAGACGACGTCGAGCGGGTCGGCGGCCATCCGCATCGCCGTCGTCGCCTTGACCGGCAGGGTGGGGCGGAAGAGCAGGTCGTCGTCGGGCGCGGCGGCGGCGACCGCCGACCACAGCGTACGCGGATCGGTGCCGTACGCCCGGCTCAGCACGGCGACCTGTTCGGTGAGGACGGTGCCGGCGGCGGCGAGCAGGGTGTCGCGCAGTTCGGCGGGGTCGTCGGTGGCCAGGTCGCCGTGGACCGGCGGGGCGGTGACGCCGTGCCGCGCCAGCCGCGCCGGGCTGAGCCGGATGCCGCCGACGTCGCGGTAGAACAGCCGGGTGGGCCGGCCGTGCCGCAGCCCGACCAGCGTGTTCTGGCCGTGTGCCTCCAGCGCCACGCCGAGGTCGAGCATCCGTAGCAGCGGTGGCAGCAGCACCCGGGCCAGGTCGGTGAGCCAGCCGGCCGGGTCGCCGCCGTACCCGAGGGTGACCGCCTCGGTGACCAGGGGGCGGCCGTCGGCCGGGGACGGGGCGGCCAGCGCGGCGAGCGGCAGCACGGTCTCGCCGGGGTCGGGCGCCGGGGCGCGGCGTACGACGACGGCCAGGCTGCGGCACGGTTCGCCGTCGACGAGGACGGCCCCGGCGGCGGTCTCCGGCAGCACGGTGAGCCCGCCGATCCGGGCGGCGAGCCCGGCGAGCAGGGCGGTGACCGGTGGGCCGTTGCGGACCGCGGCGGCCGAGACGGTGCGTACGGCGCTGGTCATCTGCACGTCGACGGCGGTCTTGACGTGGTGGCCGGGGTCGTCGAGCGGGGCGAGGGTGCGCAGCGACATCAGCGGGCGGGCCGGCCGGGTCCGCCCGGTGCGGCGCAGCCACGGGTACGTGTCGAGCAGGTGGGCGGCCTGCCAGGGGTGCATCGGCAGGACCGGTGGCAGGTCGCTGCCGGTGGTCAGCCAGCGGTCGGCGGGTACCTCGACCAGTTCGAGGTCGACGGTGGGCCGGTGCTCGGGGGCGTACGCGAGCACGTCGGCGGTCGACATGCCGTACCGGGTCCGGCAGCCGGGGTGCAGCGGGTGGCCGTCGACGACGAGTTGTTCCCAGTCGGCGTCGGTGCGGCCGGGCCGGGTGAGGGTGGGCGGCCCGCCGTCCGGGGCGGGCTGGGCGGCCCGGGCGAGGGCGAGGTTGGCGACGCTGTCGTCGAGTTCGTCGGCGAGCCTGCGGTGGGCGCCGGTCGTCGGGGCGACGCCGTCGCCGAGTGCGGCGACCAGTGGTGCGGGGCCGGCGACGGTGACCCCGTCCAGTTCGAGGTCCAGCCTGTCGGGTGGTGACACGTACGGGGCCGGTGGGGGACCGGTGAGCCGGCGCCCGTCGGCGAGGGTGACGGTGAGCCGCCCGGCGTCGGTGGTCCGGCCGGTCACGCCGGGGACCGGTTCGCGGGAGAGGGCGGTCCAGAGCCGGCCGAGTACGGCCGCACGGGCGCCGGGCAGGGCGGCGGTGTAGGCGGCCAGCAGGTCGGGCCGCTGGGCGGCGAGGGCGACGGCGGTGCGTTCAGGGCCGCTGGTCGGCTCCGGGGCTCGGTTCGTGGCACTGTCCGGATGGCCGGAGCGTGGTCCGGTTCGTCCCTGCACAAGGTCATTCTTCCGCGAGCGACCGTGGGCGTCGAGCGGCGGGGTCCGCCCAGTCATTACTAGCTTCCTAGGATGCGCTACGCGCAGTGCCCCACCTCACAGGCGGCGTCGGCGACCTTGCGCCGACGCCGGGGGACCCAGCTTTTCGGGGGACGCTCCGGGCCGTACGGGGGACCGGTGACCGGCCCAGGCACACCGCGGGTCAGGCGAACTGGTCGTAGCCGAGCTTGGCCACCAGGGCGAGCACGACGACAAGCAGCACGACCCGGACGAACCCGGAGCCGCGCCGCAGTGCCATCCGGGCGCCGACGACCGCGCCGAGGATGTTGCAGACGGCCATCGCGGCGCCGAGCAGCCACCACACGTGGCCGGCCAGGCCGAAGACGACCAGGGCGCCGAGGTTGGTGCCGGCGTTGACGAGCTTGGCCATCGCCGAGCCGTGGACGAAGTCGGCGCCGACGATGGTGGTGAACGCCAGGACGAGGAACGTGCCGGTGCCGGGGCCGATCATGCCGTCGTACAGGGCGATCAGGCCGCCGGCCACGGCGACGGCGGCGCTGATCCGGGTCGGCGTACGCCGTAGCGGGTCGGCGACCATGCCGAGCCGGGGGCGCAGCGTGACGAACAGGGCGACGGCGACCAGTACGCCGAGGACGACGGGCCGGTAGGCGCTGGGCGGGACGGAGCCGGCCAGGGCGGCGCCGAGCCCGGCGACGGGTACGGCGAGCGCGGCGGCCGGTCCGGCGGTGGTCCAGTCGACTTTGGTGCGGCGGGCGTAGGTGATGGCGGCGGTGGTGGTGCCGGCGATGGCGGCGAGCTTGTTGGTGCCGAGCGCGGTCGCGACGGGTACGCCGGGGGCGGCGATGAGGAGGGCGGGCAGGAGGAGGAGTCCGCCGCCGCCGACGACCGCGTCGACCCAGCCGGCGATGGCGGCGGCGGTGAGCAGGGTGGCGATGGCTGCGGGGTCCACGTCCGGCGATTCTTCCGGGGTGGGGTGGTGGGTTGCTCCTGGTTGTGCGCAGCCTCACGCACACGCCACCCGCTGCCCCGGATGCCCTGGTAGCAGGGCATGGACCGCCGGCGCACGCCGTGCTCTGGCCGGTGGCGCCGTGCGATGGCCATCGCGCGCCGCGTTCTGGCTGGTGGCGCCGATCAAGGAGAAGTTGCGCGACAAGCCTCGCGAAACGCCCATGCTTTGTCCTTGATCGTGGCGGCAAGGGGGGCCGGGCTGATCTCGGGCTGATCTCGGGCTGATCAAGGAGAAGTCTTACGGCAATTGGTGCGGAGCGGGCACGCTTCCTCCTTGATCGCGTGGAGGGGCGGCGCGGCAACGCGGCGGCGGCGGGGCGCGGCCGGCTAGGGGCGGGGGTGGCGGCGGAGCCAGATTCCGATGGCGCCGAGGGTGAGGAAGAGCAGGGTCGAGCAGCACAGGAGCTTGATCAGCACGGGGTCACTGTGGCACAGGGCGGTGCGGTGTGGGTGGGCCGGCAGGGGCGAGGGGACGGTTTGTGTCGCGGGCGGCGTGGCCGGTGCGGTCTTATGGTGCAGTGATGCGCCTGGCGACGTTCAATCTGCTGCATGGCCGGTCGGTGCACGACGGGTTGGTGGTGGGGGAGCGGCTGGTTGCGGCGGTGGGTGCGTTGGATGCGGACGTACTGGCTCTGCAGGAGGTGGACCGGGGGCAGACGCGTAGCGGGGAGTTGGATCTGACGGCGGTGGTGGCGGGGGCGTGTGGGGCGGAGGCGTACCGGTTCGCGCCGGCGGTCGTCGGTACGCCGGGGGAGCGGTTCCGTTCGTTGGATCATGACGATGACGGGGTGGGGGAGCCGTGTTACGGGGTGGGGTTGGTGACGCGGTTTCCGGTGCGGTCGTGGCATGTGGCGCGGTTTCCGGGGGCGCCGTTGCGGTCGCCGGTGTACGTGCCGGGTACGGGGTTCATGCGGTTGCGGGACGAGCCGCGGGTGGTGTTGGCGGCGGTGGTGGTGGGGCCGTGGGGGGAGTTGACGGTGGCGGCGACGCATCTGTCGTTCGTGCCGGGGTGGAACGTGTGGCAGTTGCGGCGGGTGACGCGGTTTCTGCGGGGGTTGCCGGGGCCGCGGGTGTTGTTGGGGGATCTGAATCTGCCGGGTGGGTTGCCGGGGTTGGTGTCGGGGTGGCGGTCGTTGGGGCGGCGGCCGACGTATCCGGCGGTGCGGCCGCGGGTGCAGTTGGATCATGCGTTGGTGGATCGGCGGGGGGTGGGTGGGTTGCCGCCGGTGGTGGCGGTGCGTACGCCGGTGGTGGGGGTGTCGGATCATCGGCCGTTGGTGGTGGAGTTCGGGGGTAGGGGTTGACGGGTGTCGGTGGGGTTGTCGTCGGGGGGCAGTAGCATCCGCCGCGGTGCGTCCGTGTCGTGTCGTTAGGGGTGGGTGTCGTGTTGGAGCCGGTTCGGCTGGCGGTGGATCTTGGCACGACGCATACGGTCGCGGTGGTGCGGCGGGGGGATCAGCAGCCGCGGGCGCTGTTGTTCGACGGGTCGCCGTTGTTGGCGTCGGGGGTGTTCGTGGATGCGGCGGGGGTGCCGCACACGGGTCGGGATGCGCAGCGGTTGGCGGGTTCGGAGCCGGAGCGGTTCGATCCGCATCCGAAGCGGCGGATCGACGAGGGGCGGGTGTTGCTGGGTAGTCATGAGGTGCCGGTGGAGCAGCTGCTGGCGGCGGGGTTGCGGCGGGTTGCGGTGGAGGCGCGTACGGCAGGGGTGGATCCGACCGGGGCGACGGTGTTGACGTGTCCGGCGGATTGGGGGCAGCCGCGGCGGGCGGTGTTGTTGGCGGCGGCGCGGCAGGCGGGGTTGGGGCATGTGCGGTTGTTGGACGAGCCGATTGCGGCGGCGACGTACTGCATGCAGGTGTTGGGTCAGCAGGTGCCGCCGTTCGGGTGTCTCGGGGTTTTTGATTTTGGTGGTGGGACGTTGGATGTGGCGGTGGTGCGGCGGGAGTCGGCGGGGTTGCGGGTGTTGGCGACCGGCGGCTTGGATGATCTTGGTGGGTTGGATGTGGACAGTGCGTTGGTAGCTCATCTGGGGCAGTTGGTGGGGGTTCGGGATCCGGGGTTGTGGGAGCGGTTGCGGGCGCCGCGGGGGTTGGCGGAGCAGCGGGATCGGCAGGCGTTCTGGGCGGAGGTGCGGTCGGCGAAGGAGATGTTGTCGCGTACGTCGGCGGCGCCGGTGCATGTGCCGGGGCGGGAGGAGCCGATGCATCTGACGCGTGAGGAGGTGGAGCGGATCGCGGGGCCGCTGGTGGCGCGGGCGGTGGACGAGACGCGGCGGGTGTTGCAGCGGGCGGATGTGGAGCCGGCGGCGTTGGCGGGGTTGTTGCTGGTGGGTGGTTCGAGTCGGATGCCGTTGGTGGCGAGCCGGTTGCATGCCCGGTTGGGGGTGGCGCCGGCGGTGCCGGAGCAGCCGGAGTTGCCGGTGGCGTACGGGGCGTTGCTGGCGGGGATGTCGGGGGTGGCGGCGGGTCCGGTCGAGCGGCCGGTGTCGGGTACGGCGACGTTCCCGGTGTCGGGTGTCGGCCCGGTGTCGTCGGTGCCGGTGTCGGTGTCGTCGGTGTCGTCGGTGTTTCCGGTGTCGTCGGTGTTGGGGGCCGAGCCGGTGTCGGGGGTGCCGGGTGTTCGTCCGGTGTCGGATGGTGGTGCGGTGCCGGGTTCGCCGGCGGGTCCGGGCTCTCCGGCGACCGGGCCGGTGGCTGCGGCGGCGGCCACCGGGGCGGGGTCGCAGTGGGCGGGGATCGGTGCGTCCGCGCGGCCGCCGGTGGCGTTGCCGGTGTCAGGGGTGAAGCGGCGGCGCCGGCCGGTGGTGCGGACGGTGGCGGCGGCGTTGTCGGTGGCGGTGCTGGTCGGGTGTGTGGCGGGTGCGGTGCAGGGTGGGTCGTGGTTGGCCGGGAAGTTGTCGCAGACGGTGCAGGGGGCCGGTGGTGGGCCGTCGGGGGGTGGGTTCGGGCCGTTCGGCGGTGGTTCGGACGGTGGTGGGCGGTCGGGTGGTGAGCTGGCGCGGGTGACGGAGCGGCCGGCGTCCGGGGTGGGTGAGCTGGCGGTGGCGGTGGTGAATGGGCATGTGGTGTCGGCGGTGGTGGGGCTGGGTGGTACGGAGGTGGTGTCGCTGCCGGTGGCCGGGGGTGAGCCGCGGTGGAGCACGACGTTGAAGGTGGAGCCGACGGAGGTGCGGTTGACGCCGGTCGGTGAGCTGATCGTGGTGGATGCGCCGGATTCGGCGACTGATGGTGGTGACTGGATCCGGTCGGTGTTGCAGGAGTCGGACGGGAAGCTGCTGTGGCGGGGGAAGTGGGACCGGGATCGTACGGATGTGGTGTTCCTGGGTGGTGATGTGGTCGTGGAGGTCCGGGACGGGTTCGACAACTCGGTGGTGCGGGTGGATCTGCGGACCGGTAAGCAGAAGTGGAGTCGCAAGGGGCCGCGGGACCTGCTGGTGATCAACTCGCATCGGGTGGAGGCGATGCGGCAGTGGACGGGGCCTGATGTGGCGGCGGGGCCGGGGGTGTTGCCGGTGGCGTCGGGGACGTTCGTGGAGACGGTCACCGCGGGTGACGTGGTGGTGGAGTTGGACAACGTGCAGGGGCGGGGTTACCTGCTGGACGCGAACACGGGTAAGCCGCGCGGCAGTGGTTCGTTGCCGATCGTGGAGGATTTCTGGACGGCGTACGACGGGTTCGTGGTGGGGCAGTTGAACGACGACGCGTCGCCGGGGCGTTCGGTGGTGGCGGGTTTCTCGGTGCCGGGGTTCAAGCAGGAGTGGGCGATGCCGTTGGCGGCGGGTACGTCGGTCGACAAGGTGAAGCCGTGTGGTCAGCACCTGGTGTGTGTGGCGGTCGACGCGCGGGCGAACGACGGTGACAAGACGATGGCGTTGGACGTGCGTACGGGGGTGGAGAAGTGGTCGGTCGGGGTGGAGTGGTCGACGGAGGAGGACTGGTTCGTGACCGAGGGTGGGTTGCTGTTCGGTGAGGGGATGTTCGGTTCGCTGCGTGGGGCGCAGGTGCTGGACGCCGACGGGAAGCCGGTGCGGCAGGTCGAGGAGGGTGCGTCGGTGCGGGCGACGGCCGGTGGCCGGATGGTGTTGACCGATGCGGTGGCGCAGGGGCCGGGGGGCGTCGAGTGGTTCGTGTGGGTGGAGGAGGTCGGTGCGGCGAAGGGCACCGAGGGGGTGCCGGTCGGGGCGAGCATTCCGGATCAGGTGGTGTTGGCCGGTGACGGGGTCGGGGTGGTGACCGACGATCGTCGTACGTTGGTGTTGCGGTCGGGGGAGCTGGGTTGATCCGGTTGGTTCGCCGGGTGGGTGTGTCGATGTCGTGCGAGACTCGCGTGTCGGGTGTCCGCGACTGGTGAGGGGGGCCGGGTGGTGGCCGAGCTGGCGATCGAGACGGCCGGGTTGGTGAAGTCGTTCGGGTCGAAGCGGGCCGTGGACGGGGTGGATCTGGCGGTGCCGGCGGGTGGCGTGTACGGGTTTCTGGGGCCGAACGGTGCCGGGAAGACGACGACGATCCGGATGTTGGCGACGTTGTTGCGTCCGGATGGTGGTTGGGCGCGGGTGCTGGGTCACGACGTGGTGCGTGCGGCGGACGCGGTCCGGGCCCGGGTGGGGTTGACGGGGCAGTACGCGTCGTTGGACGAGGATCTGACCGGGGTCGAGAATCTGGTCCTGTTGGGCCGGTTGCTGGGTTTTTCGCGGGGTCGGGCGCGGTCGCGGGCCGGTGATCTGTTGGACGCGTTCGGGTTGTCGGATTCGGCGGGCCGGCAGGTGAAGACGTATTCGGGTGGTATGCGGCGGCGGATCGACATCGCGGCGAGCATCGTGGTGACGCCGGCGTTGATGTTCCTGGACGAGCCGACGACGGGGTTGGATCCGCGCAGCCGTAACCAGGTGTGGGAGATCGTGCGGGCGTTGGTGGGTGAGGGTACGACGGTGTTGTTGACGACGCAGTATCTGGAGGAGGCGGATCAGCTCGCGGGACGGATCGCGGTGATCGACCATGGTCGGGTGATCGCGGAGGGGACCAGTGGTGAGTTGAAGGCGTCGGTGGGTGCGGGGGTGTTGCACGTGCGGGTGGTGGATGCCGGGCGGCGGGCGGACGCGGAGCGGGTGCTGGCCGGGGTGTTGGGGGTGCCGGTGGTGGCGGAGGGGGATCCGGTGGCGTTGTCGGCGCGGGTGTCGGATCCGTTGCGGGTGTCGGAGGCGTTGGCGGCGTTGGCGCGGTCGGGGGTGGAGGTGACCGATTTCGCGTTGGGGCGGCCGAGTCTGGACGAGGTGTTCCTGGCGTTGACGGGGCATCCGGCGGACGACGACGAGGCGTCGGGTGTCGGTGTGGGGGTGAAGGCGTGACGGCGGTGCGGGAGCGGCCGGCGTCGGGTGAGGCGTTGCGGGCGGTGTTGGCGGTGCGGGAGCGGCCGGCGCGGCCGAACGCGGTGCGGGCGTCGTTGACGTTCGGGTGGCGGGCGATGCTGCGGATCAAGCATGTTCCGGAGCAGTTGTTCGACGTGACGGCGTTTCCGGTGATGTTGACGCTGGTGTTCACGTATCTGTTGGGTGGGGCGCTGGCGGGGTCGCCGCGGGAGTATCTGCAGTTTCTGTTGCCGGGGATTCTGGTGCAGACGGTCGTGATGATCACGATGTACACCGGGGTGGCGTTGAACGTCGACATCGCCAAGGGGGTGTTCGACCGGATCCGTACGTTGCCGGTGTGGCGGCCGTCGGCGCTGGTCGGGGCGTTGTTGGGGGATGCGGTGCGGTACACGCTGGCATCGGTGGTCGTGGTGACGTTGGGGTTGGTGCTGGGGTTCCGGCCGGCGGGTGGGGTGGTCGGTGTGGCGTTGGGGGTGTTGCTGTTGCTGGTGTTCTCGTTCGCGTTGTCGTGGATCTGGACGATGCTGGGGTTGGTGATGCGGACGCAGAACGCGGTGATGGGGGCGAGCATGCTGGTGCTGTTCCCGTTGACGTTCGGGAGCAACATCTTCGTGGATCCGTCGACGATGCCGGGGTGGTTGGAGTCGGTGGTCCGGCTGAATCCGATCACGCATCTGGTGACGGCGGTGCGGGGGTTGATGGCCGGTGACGTGACGGTCGGTCAGGTGGGTTGGGTGCTGGTCGCGTCGGCGGTGCTGGTGGCGGTGTTCGGGCCGGTCACGATGCGGTTGTACGCGACGAGGCGGTGACCGGCCAGTGGGTGGGGCGGGTCAGGGTCGGTGGGAGCCGGGTGGCGGTGTCGCCGTGGGCGGCGTTGACCTGGGCCTGGGTGAGGAAGATGGCGCCGGTGAGGTCGGCGCGGTGCAGGCGGGTGTCGCGCAGGTCGGCGCCGATCAGGTCGGCGGTGCGCAGGTCGGCGCCGGTGAGGTCGGCGGCGATGAGGTAGGTGCCGCGCAGGTTCGCGCCGCGTAGGTCGGCGCCGGCGAGGTTGGCGCCGATCAGGTCGGCGCCGCGGTGGTTGGGGCGGCGGGTGGTGGCGCGGACGAGTTCGCTGGTGCGCAGCAGCAGGGTGTTGACGTCGGCGCGGTGGGTGGCGACGTCGACGGCGGCGACCTGGTCGGGGGTGCCGAGGGTGAGTCGGCGGGTGTGGTCGTAGGCGTGGCGCAGGTCGTGGTGCAGGGTGCGGGCGGCGGGCAGGGTCAGTGCCTCGGCGAGGTACCACAGCAGTTCGTGGAGTTGTCGTGTGGTCGCGAAGACGTCGAACATCTGGCGGGCGGTGGTCGGGTCGTGGCGCCAGTCGCGGTCGGCGTACGTGGTCTGGGAGACCTTCTGGCCGGCGCCGAAGCAGTCGTAGACGGTGCAGCCGGTGAAGCCGGTGTCGCGTAGCCGGTGGTGGATGCCGCAGCGGTTGTCGTCGCGCAGGTTGGCGCAGGGGCGGCCGGCGGGTTTGTCGACGGCGAAGTCGGTGGAGGCGGCGAACGGCAGGGCGACGCAGCACAGGGCGAGGCAGTTGCCGCAGTCGGCGCGTAGTTCGGTGCGGTCGGGGCCGGGTTTGGCGGCCGCCGGGACGTTCGGTGCGCCGCTGTGGTCCGGGCGCGGCCCGGCGGTGGCGGGGCGTCGCGGGTTGTGGCGGCGGGCGGGTTTGCGGGGCAAGGTTGCCGGCCTCCTGTGCTGGTCGGGAGCGGTGGCCAGGCTAGGCGACGGCGGCCTGCCAGGTCCACGGGTTTCGTGGTGGCCGGCCGTCGAGTGGGGCCCGTCCGGTCGACCAGAGCAGGACCTGTGCCGGGTCGCCGGCCGGGGCGTCGGGGAAGAGGCGGGCGAGTACGCCTGCGCACAGTTCCTGCGGTGGCTGCCACGGTACGCCGAGTCCGGTGGTGATGTCGTGGGTGTGCAGGACGGTTTCGGCGACGCCCATGGCGGCGAAGCCGGCCGGGTCGCAGGGGCCCCAGTGCCAGGCGCGGGTGCCGGGGGCGGCGGTGGTCAGGGCGGCGTGCAGGAGGCCGCCGCAGGCGGTGATCGTCTGGAGCAGGTCGCGGGGGGTGGCGGTGTCGTGGATGCGCAGGTCGAAAGGGAGGTAGCCGGTGTCGGGGCGGCCGGTGAGCTGGCCGGCGTAGGCGAGCAGGTCGTGGGCGATGTGGGCGGCGGTGGTCCAGCAGGTCCAGGTCAGGGTGCCGGCCGGGACCTGCCAGTCGGTGTCGGCGTGCGGGGTGAGGACGGTGACGGTTTCGGTGACCGCCTGCCGCAGGTGGGTGGCGTCGAGGGTCGGCATGGGGTGATTGTCGCGCGGGCCGGGTTCAGGTGGCCCTGGTGTAGGTGGTCATGACGACGCCGGAGGCGAATTCGTGGGTCTCGACGGGGGTGTAGGTGGTCGGGGTGAACGGGCCGTCGAACAGTGGGATGCCGGCGCCGGCGACGATCGGGTTCCGTTTGATGATCAGTTCGTCGATCTCGTCGCGCAGGGTCGCGGCGAGCTTGCCGCCGCCGCAGAGCCAGATGTCGAGGCCGTCCTGCTGTTTGAGGTCGCGTACGACGCGGACCGGGTCGTCGGCGACGACGGTGACCTGCGGGTCGTCGTTGGTCAGGGTGCGGGAGACGACGTACTGGCGCAGGTGCGGGTAGGGGCTGGTGATTCCTTCGCGCAGGGCGGGTTCGTAGGTGCCGCGTCCCATGACGACGGTGTCGAACCGCTGGTTGGGCAGGTCGGCCAGGCCGAGTGGGGCGCGTACGTGGCCGGGAATCGTCTCGGGGTAGCGGGCGACGATCGCCTCGGTCAGGTCGGCGGGCAGGGGGAAGAAGTCGAACTCGCCGGCGGGGCCGGCGATGTGGCCGTCGAGGGTGGCGGCGACGTAGTAGGTCAGCTTTCGCATCGTTTCCCGTTCCGGTCCGGTCACCGGACCTGATGTACTGTGCTTGCAGTGATTCGACCGTAGTACTGCAGTCACAGTGGTGTCAATCGGGAGGCCCCCATGCGACAGAACCCGGCCCGGCGCACCGCGCTGCTCGACGCCGCCATCGAGGTCCTGGCCCGCGACGGCTCACGCGGCCTGACCCTGCGCGCCGTCGACACCCAGGCCGCCGTCCCCACCGGCACCACCTCGAACTACTTCACCAACCGCGCCGACCTGCTCGCCCAGGTCATGCGCCGCACCCGCGAGCGGCTCACCCCCGACCCCGCCGAACTCGCCGACACCATGACCGCGCCACCGTCGGCCGACCTGACCGTCACCCTCATGCGCGCGATCGTCGAACGGATGCGCCGCGACCGCAGCAGCCACCTCGCCCTGCTCGAACTGCGCCTGGAAGCCACCCGCCGGCCCGAACTGCACGCCGAACTGACCCGGTTCCTCGCCGCCGACCTGGCCGCCAACATCGACTTCCACGTCGACGCCGGACTGCCCGGCGACCGCCGCGGCGTCGTCCTGCTCTACCTCGCCATGTTCGGCCTGATCATCGAAGACCTCACCGTCCCCGGCCTGCTCGCACCGCACCGGCCCGACACCCTGATCGAGGACCTAGTCGCCCGGCTGCTGCCCCCGACCGGCTGACCACACCGGCCCCCTTGCCCCCGTCGGCCGCACCGTGCTGCGGTGGACGGCATGGCCCGCATCGCGTACGACACCACCGCCGCGGCGGCGTTCGAAGCCAACCGCCACCTGACCGACGACGCCGTCGCCGCCTGGCGGCCGGCGCTCGCCCGGCACCTCGCCCCCCGGCCCGGACCGCGGCTGCTCGACCTCGGCGCCGGCACCGGCCGGTGGGCCCGGACCCTCACCACCTGGTACCCCGGCAGCCACGTCGTCGCCGTCGAACCGTCACCGGCGATGCGGGACCGCTGCAGCCACCCCGACGTACGCCCCGGACACGCCGCCGACATCCCGCTGCCCGCCGCCGACGTCGACGCCGCCTGGCTGTCCACCGTCATCCACCACGTCCCGGACCTGCCGGCGGCCGCCGCCGAACTGCGCCGCGTCGTACGGCCCGGCGGCCCGGTCCTGATCCGTTCGGTGTTCGCCGGCCGCCACCACGGCATCACCCTGTTCCGCCACTTCCCCGAAGCCGTCCGCGTCGTCGACACCTTCCCGACCGTCGCCGACGTCGAAACCGCCTTCGCCGCCCACGGCTTCACCACCACCGCGCTCGAACAGGTCCCGCAGGTCACCGCCGCCACACTCGCGGCCGCCGCCACCGGCCTGCGCCGCGACGCGCACACCCCGCTGCGACTGCTCACCGACGACGAGTACGCCACCGGCCTGGCCCGGCTGCAGCGGGCCGCCGCCACCGACACCGGCCCGGTCGTCGACACCTTCGACCTGCTCGTCCTACGCTGACCGCAACCGCCCGGACAGTTCGGTCCTCGGCCGCGTTCCACACGTAGACGACGACCGCCGTACCATCATCCAGGGCCAGCCGGTAGACGCCCTTGCGGGTGCCACCCCGCAGTCGCCCGACCCCGGTCGCCCGCCGGCCGGCGCCGAACACGACCCGTACGACGGCGGTATGTCGGGCGCCGAAGCGGCGGCGTTGCGGGCGGGGCGTTTGAGCTCGTGCACGGTGCCATCTATGAGAGACCGAGCGCGCCGTCGGTCAGGTAGATCGTCGTGCCCTTGGCGCGGGCCGCGAACGCGGCCTCGATGCGCGGCGCTACGCGTGGGGGCAGAAGGCTGCGGCACTGCTCCGGGTTGTGGAACCCGAACGTGTCCAGTTCGTCAGGGCAGAGCCGGATGTCGTGGTCGTCCGTGAGCCGGCCACCGTCGAAGACGAAGTTGACCAGGGCGCGGGTGCGGGGCCCGGCCGGGGCGGCCCAGTCGACGACCAGAAGGTCCCCGGCGGGCAAGGCGAGTCCGAGTTCTTCGCGCAGTTCGCGCTCGGCGGCTATGTTGGGGGTCTCGTGCTGGTCGACGTACCCGCCGGGGATGGCCCAGTGGTCGCGGTAGTTCGGTTTGACCAGCAGCACCCGCCCTCGCTCGTCGGTGACGAACAGGGCGGCAGCGGCGTGGAAGGCCGCGAGCTGCGCGTACCACTGCCTCGGCTCAACCCACGTCATTGTTTGACTTTACCCACGGCTGGCGAAACGTAGTCGCGGGCGCGGCGCAGGAACCCGTCGACCATCGGGTTGCCGTGATGCGCGGATAGGCGCCCGGCCAGGTCGGTGATGCGGTCGGTGACGCGGCGGGAGCGGACCCGGCCGGCCAGGTCGAGGGCGTCGTGGCCGAGCCGGCCGGCGTGCTCGGGCTCTGCGGAGGAGCCGGTGGCGTAGACGCTGGCGACCAGCGCGGTGTGCAGGGCGCGGGTGCGTACGCTGCCCTCGCCCAGGTCGAGGGCCTGCCCGGCGTACCCGAGGGCTTCCTTGGTGCGGCCGAGGTCACGCAGGCAGCGGATCGCTGTGCCGGCCAGGTGCGCCGGGGTGAAGTACCCGGCCCACGCCGGTTGGTCGTTTCCACCTGCCTTCGCGGTCGCGTTTTCGGCCAGCCGCAGCGCGGCTGTGCAACTGCGGGCGTCCCCGGCGATCGCGTGGGCGCACGCCTCGGCGGTGTGCAGCCTGGCCATGACCGACGTGTGGGCGCGGCCGCCGTCGACGGCGGCCCGGGCCAGCCGGACGGCTTCGCCGGGCTGTCGAAGGTAAACGGCCTGGGTGGACATGTTGGCCAGGATGTGTGCGCCGAACCCGACGTGATCGGCTGCCTTCGCCAGGCGCAGCGACTGGATGAAGTGCCGCTGCGCCCATCCGTGATCACCGATGTCGTAGCTCATGAACGCGACCTGGCCGGTCAGCTCGGCGACGGCGGCGAACAACTGCCGGCCTACCCGGTCGGTGTACGTGCCGTGGAGCATCGGCTCGACCTCGCGGTGCAGCCACTCGGCGAGGAACGCGCGGAACTGGCCGCCGCCGTGGCGCCGGTCGAGATCGAGGAACTGCTGCTGGCAGGCGCGAAGCGCGTCGACGTCGGCGAGGGTGACGCGGCGGGCGCCACGGTGGGAGGCGTCCGGGTCGCGGGGGTCGAAGTGCCAGCGCCATCCGGAATCAGCAGTGGCGGCCGCGACAAACGGCACCGCGCTGAGTGCGCCGTGGCGGGCGACTTGCTGCCGCCACAGGTCCGCGACGGTGGCGCGGGCGTCCTTCAGGTCGGCGGGGAACCTCAGGCCGAGGCTTGCCAGCGCGCCACCGGTGGTGAAGCCCAGTGCGTCGACGCCGATCGGCCGGCCGAGGCGTCGGGTCAGGACATCGGCGATGACCTGGGGTACCGGGTGGTCAGGGCGGCGGCCGCGCAGCCACCAGTACACCGAGGCGGCGTCGTAGCGAAGCGTCAGCCCGTGCGCGCGGCCGCGCAGGTTGACCTGCCGGGCGAACGCGGCCCGCGCCTGCGCGTACCCCGCCTCCTCGAGGAGCGCATATAGGTGGTGGTTGGAGACCGCTCGTGCCATCGGCCCGTCTCACCACCCTTCCCCGTCGGTGACGCGACCCAAGCATAGAGCGACATCAACGCTGGTCGTGGGTCGCGCAACCCCGCGCAAGCCCTGACAACCCGGCCCAACCCCGCCGACGCCGGAACACCTTCCGCGACGAACGCGTATCCGGCCAGCCTGGACCTCGGAGGTGAGGTCGGGTATGGACACAGCGTTCATCCACGTGCTGGACGAGATCGACCAGCGAGTCACCGATGTACGGGCGCAGGCCCGCGACGCCGGCGTGACCGTGCTGCCACCGCTGCTCGCGCTGGGTACCAGCGAGCGGGTCGGCTCCAACTGGCTGTCGGACACGCTGCGGCCGGTCATGCCGCAGCACAACGAGCCGTTCCGGCAGCAGATCGGCGCACTGCACCCGCTGTCGCCGGTCAACCCGGACGGCGTCGACGTCGAGCAGGTGCCCCGGGCGCTGCTCGGCACGCTCGGCTGGCACGGCCTGGTCGAGTTCGTGCTGGCCAAGTACGCGCCGGTGCGGCATCTGGTCAAGGAGACCAACCTGTTCTTCACCGCGCGGTCGCTGCTGCGGCTGTTCGCCGATGCGCCCGTGGTCGTGCTCACCCGCAGTCCGCTCGGCGTCGCCAGTTCCTTCGCGCGGTCCCAGTTGTTTCATCGGTGGGGGTACGCCGACCGTTACCGGCAGATGGTCACCATGACCTGCGGCGGGCCGCGCGAGCGGTTCGCGCCGCTGGTACCCGATGACGGCCCGGGCGAACTGACCGCGCTGACCCGGCTGATCGTGCTCAACGCGGTGCTGCTGGCCGACGCGCTCGACGGCCGCGACCACGCCCACGTCCGCTACGAGACCGCAGTGCTCGACCGGCCTGCTGCCTGGACGGCCCTGGCTGCGCTGATTCCGCAGAATCGCCTTCCGTACGCGACGCAGCCTGCGCCTGCGGCTGGTGACGACCTGTTCGCCACGACCAACCACAAGACCAGGCTGGCCGCGCAGCTCACCGCTGCGGAGGCCGCCCAGGTCACCGCGTGCACGGAGGAGACGCTGTCGGCGGCGGCCGACCGTGTGCCGGCCAGCGTGCTGGAGCGGGCGGCGACGTGGCTGACCGGGGCGGAGCACTACCAACTGGCTGAGCGGCCCGCGCCGTCGCGTAACGGTCGCGGCCGCACGGCGAGCCCGCCGCCGCAAGTCAGGTATGTGTATCTGCACGGGCTCGCTTGGCGGAACCTGCTGGTCAGCAACGCTGAGTTCTGCGGCCTGCTCAACGCGCTGCACGCGGCCGGAATGCCGAACTCCCAGCACGGTACACATCTGCTGCTGGTGCCGATGCCGCACGAACGCGGCGGCCGCATCCACTGGTCGCCGGAGCGGGAGAGCTGGATGGTCAGCCCCGGCTTCGCGCATCACCCGGTCTACTGGGTGACCTGGTTCGGGGCGGCCGTGTTCGCCGCGGTCAACTCCGCCCGGCTGCCCACGCACGGCGAACTGTGCGTACTGGCGGCCGACACCGAGCCGTCCAATCACGGCTACGCGCTTGGTGACGTCGCCCCGGTCACCCACATGATCAGCCCGCACGGTGTGCACCACCCGGTCGGCAACGTGCAGGTGTGGTGCGGTGACGGCCCACCAGCGGACTTCGGTCAACCTGTCGAGCGGTGGATCCACGGCGCGGCGTGGAACACCCCGGCCACCGCCGAGGAGGTCAACCGGCTGCGATCCAGGCACCTGCTCGGTGCGTCCCGTGGCATCGGCATCCGGCTCGCGCGGGACGTGAGCGCGCCGTTCACCGGCCCGACCGTCGCGCAGATCGCCACAGTGCTGGACACCTGGATCGATAGCCTCGCCGGCCGGGACCGCAGCCTCGCCGACCTGGATCTCGGGGTCGCGGCCTCGCTACAGGCCGATGTTGGCCTTCGGGCCCATATATGACCCGGCGTCGGGCCAGCCGGCCCTGGCCAACTCCACGAACCGCTCGCTGAACCCCAGCGACGGCAGATCAGCGAGCTTGACGAACTCCACCGCGCGGATCGGCCGGGTGTCCGCCCCGGGCACGACCGCCCCGAGCGTGCCACCCACCCGGCGGCACTCGAAGGTGAGGTGAACGACGTGCGCCTGCACGACATCGCACACGTACAGCAGATCCCCGACCCGGATCTCCAGACCAGTCTCCTCCCGCACCTCACGTTCAAGGGCCTCTTCGACCGTCTCGCCGGGTTCGACCTTGCCGCCAGGCAACGACCACGACCGGTCGCCCTCGGTGTCCTGGTCCAGCAGCAGGATCTGGTCATCCTCGATCACGATCGCGGTGACGCGCACATTCATCGGCACCCGCAGACCGTAACAATCCTGGACGATCACCACACGGCGGCGCGGCCATGAGCCGGCAGCCGATCACCCAGGTCGTCGTCTGCGCAGGTGGCCTGGGGACGAGGGTGGCGACGTGGGCGCGGCACCTGCCCAAGGAGTTCACGCCGGTAGCCGGCCGGCCGAGCATCCTGCACCTGCTCGACGAGCTGACCGCGCTCTCCCCGGCCCAGGTCACCGTCGTGTATCACCCGTTCTACGAGCCGTTCATCGCCTGGGCCAAGACAACACTCGGCCGGGGCGGCCTAGCCGCCTACCAGCGCGCCGCGCGCCTGCCGCGCACCGACCTGCCCCTGAGCGAGCAGCTGGACCTGACGTTCATTCCGCAGCGCGGGCGGTACGCCGACGTCACCTCGGTCCTCAACGGCACCGATCACCTGCGCGCGGCCGGGGACGTGTTCGTGGCTTTCGCCGACAACCTCTACCCCCACGACAACCCCAGCCGCGCGCTGGCGGCCGTCCCGGCCGGACAGACAGCGGTGCTCGTGCGGCGCTACCACCCGGCCGAGGCCGGCCACCGCGGCGTGGCCGTCTCCCACCGCGACGGCGCCGAACTCGTCCTGACCGACCTGATCGAGAAACCCTCCCCAGAGCGGGCGCGGGAACTGGAGGGCGAGCACGGGGCGTCAAGCCTGTGGCTGCTGGAAGGCCGCGCCCGGCTGACCCGAGCGTTCATCGACCAGCTGCGCCACGCTCCCATGGACTCGCGTACTGAGCCCAAGCTGTCGCTGGCGATCCGCCGGTACGCCACCGGCGAGCCGGTGCGTCTGGTCGTCACCCACTCAGCCGTGACCGACCTGGGCAACCCCACCGTGGACCGGCCGTCAACCGTCGCGGCGCTGGTGCGGTGACCCGGTGTCAGGCCGGCCAGGCCGAAGCCGCATGCCGCTACCCGTCGTGCCCTCACCACCGCCACCCTGGCAGCGGCGTGGGTGATCTCCAGCTGGAGTTCCCGATCGCGCAGGTACCGGCAGGCAAAATCGTGCGCAGCTGGGTGAGCCCGAATCCGATGAGGGACTGGCTGGGGGTGTCGACGTAGTTGGAGCTCACGTCCATATTCAGGGTCACCCGCAGTGCCGGGTCGAGCGGCGGCCCGGTCGACAGCGCCGCGACGTGCGCCAGCGCCCGCTGGTGCGGTGCGGGGGGCGGCGTCCACTGTCGCAGTATGCCGGTACCCTGCCGCCGTGCGTCCACGACTTTTGGCCGAGACCTCCGTACCCGCCGGCGATGCCATCTCCCACGTCGACGGGGTCGGCTGGCTCGTCGCGCGGCCCGCCGAGCAGGTGGTGGCCGTCCTCGACGACCTGCTGCGCCCCACCGCCCGGATTCCGGTGCCGACCAGTGGGGCGGCGTTCGAGGCGACCGTACGCGGCCGGCACGTCGCGGTCGTCACCCTCGACCACCTGGCCGTGGTCGACCTGGCCGGCAACCTGCTGTGGCGGCGCGACCAGCCGGTCGAGGCGGTCGGGACGCCGTGCACCCCGAACTGTTTCCTCGACGCCGACGGCGTGCTGTGGGTGTACGTGCCGGGCGGCGACCACCTGGTCGCGTTCGACGCGGCGACCGGGCGGGAGATCGACCGTATCGAACTGGAGTCGCAGATCGGTGCCGCCACCTTCTGGCCACACCCGGACCGCGGCCGGCTGGGGCTGCACGTCGTGCTGGGACAGGACGGCTCCTACAGCTGGCTGCTCCGCCTCGACGGCGACCGGATCGACTGCCGCGAGCTGGCCGGCGAGGTCCTGACCGGGTTCACCTCCGGCGGCGACCGCTACCTGGCGATGCCGCACGTCGACGGCGAGATCGGCATCCACGACGCCGCGACCGGCACGACGGTGGCCGGCTGCGACGCCGACGGCATCCCCGGCTACCCCACCGACCCGGAATACATCCTGGTCGAGGCCGCCGCCGTGGTCAGCGACGACCTCGTCGTCGTCGGCGTCAACACCGACGAGTACGAGACCGACACCGAGGAGCATCTGCTGCTGTCGACGGAAGACCTGCGGTACGTGGCGACGGTCGACTACGGACAGCCGATGACGACGTACGCGATCCGGCCCGCCGGCGGCGGCGGCCGCTGGCTCACCACCGGCCACGACGGCGACCTGGTACGCCTGTGGCGGCTCCCCGGCCCGGAGACGTCGTGGTCGACGTGACCGTCGACGGCGGCCCCGACCTGGCCCACGTGAGGCTGCGGTCGCCGACCTGGGAACTCAACGTCCGTGCCCCGTACGCCGGGCTCGCCGGCCTGCGGGCGATCCGGGACGCGGACTGGGCGGCCCGCCGGTCGCTGCGCGTCGGCACGTGCGCGGGAGTGCCGGTGCACTGGGCGTACGCGGACGGGTCCGTCGCGGTCCTGGTCGGCGCCGACGACGAGAGCTGGGACGTCGCCGTCCTGGTGCCGGTGGCGGTCGTCGACACGATCGTCGCCGCGTGTGCCGGCGGCGACGGTCAGAAGAACTCGTCCAGAAGCTGAAAGAAGTCGATCTTCGCCTGGTCGGTGCGCGACGGCCCGTACCGGGTGAGGAAGCGGGCGGCGTGGTAGGGATGCCACTCCCCGGCGAGGTCGCGGGTGACCAGTGCCAGGTCGCTGTGGCGGTCGGCGACGCCGAGCCGGGCGACGTCGACGACACCGGTGACGGTGCCGTCGTCGGCGACGAGCACGTTGGTCAGGGTCAGGTCGTTGTGGCAGACGACGAGGTCCTCGGACGCCGGCCGGGTCCGGTGCAGCTCGGCGCGCAGCCGGTCGGCGGACCAGCCGCGCCGTACGTCGTCGAGGTCGGCGAGGTCGACGGTGCCGGCGGTGACCGCGGCCTCGGCGGCGGGAACGGTCACCGCCAGCGACATGTCGAACGGGCAGTCGCGCACCGGCAGGTCGTGCAGCGTACGCAGCAGGTCGGCCAGCGAGTCGACGGCCCGGTCGCGGGCGGCGGCGGTGGTGAGCGCGACGGCGGGCCGGCCGGGTACGGCGGTCGTGACCAGCTCGCCGGGTCGGTGTCCGACGACCCGCGGGCACGGTACGCGCCGGCCGGCGAGCCAGGTGAGGCGGTGCGCCTCGGCGGCGATCCCGGCGGGGTCGCCGTGTTTGCGGTAGCGGTCGGTGCCGCGCCACACGCGGGCACCGGACCGCCCGGCGGTCACCGGTTCCCAGGACGCGGCCGCATCGCCTTCCCCGGCCGTCATGCCATCGTCGCCAGGGTCGCCGCCAAGCGTCGGGCGAGCTGGCCGCGCCAGCCGCCGCCGAGGATGCGCCAGGTCAGTTGCTGGGCCGGGTCGGTGCGGAACGTGAACCGGTGCCCGCCCCGGGGCTCGAACGTGTTCGGCATCAGCCAGGCGGCGACCAGGTCCGGGTCGGTCAGCGCCCGCCACACCTTCTCCGGCGGGTGCGACAGGAACGCGTCGGTGTGGATGTCGGCGGTCACGGCGTCTCGTCCAGGAGGTCGCGCAGCGCGCCGAGGTGGTCCTTCCAGAACCGCTCGTAGTGGCCGGGCCAGTCCTCGACCTCGCGCAGCGGGCCGGGTTGCAGCCGGTAGCGGCGTTCGCGGCCGGCGACTCGTGGCTGACCGCGCCCCGGATCGGGCTGGTGCCCAGCACCCGTGGCTGGGACTGACCTCTCCGGTGGCGCCCGCGATCGGGTGCCACCGGAGAGGTCCTTGCGTCAGTCGGTGCCGAACTCCATCGCGGCGTTGTCGAGAAGTTCGCCGTTGGGGCCCTCGCCGCGCGACGCGATCGCCTCGGCCCCGCCCTCCGGCATCGCGCCGATCAGCCCGGTCGGGGCCGGCTGGGCGGCGATCGTCAGCGCCGGGTGCGGGCTGCCGCCGACCATCCCGAGCCGGGCGTACTGCTCCAGCTTGGCCCGCGAGTCGGCGATGTCGAGGTTGCGCATGGTGAGCTGGCCGATCCGGTCGACCGGGCCGAACGCCGAATCCTGGGTGCGCTCCATCGACAGCTTGTCGGGGTGGTAGCTGAACGCCGGACCGGACGTCTCCAGGATCGAGTAGTCCTCGCCGCGCCGCAGCCGGATGGTCACCTCGCCGGTGATCGCCGACCCGACCCAGCGGTCCAGCGACTCGCGCAGCATCAGCGCCTGCGGGTCCAGCCAGCGGCCCTCGTACATCAGCCGGCCCAGCCGCCGGCCGTCGTTGTGGTAGCTGGCCAGGGTGTCCTCGTTGTGGATCGCGTTGACCAGCCGCTCGTACGCCGCGTGCAGCAGCGCCATGCCCGGCGCCTCGTAGATGCCGCGGCTCTTGGCCTCGATGACCCGGTTCTCGATCTGGTCGGACATGCCGATGCCGTGCCGGCCGCCGATCGCGTTGGCCTCCAGCACCAGGTCGACCGCGGAGGCGAACTCCTTACCGTTGATCGTCACCGGCCGGCCGCGCTCGAAGCCGATCGTGACGTCCTCGGTGTCGATCACGACGGCCGGGTCCCAGAACCGTACGCCCATGATCGGCTCGACGATCTCGATGCCGGCGTCGAGGTGTTCGAGGGCCTTGGCCTCGTGGGTGGCGCCCCAGATGTTCGCGTCGGTGGAGTATGCCTTCTCGGTGCTGTCCCGGTAGGGCAGGTCATGGGCGAGCAGCCACTCCGACATCTCCTTGCGGCCGCCGAGCTCGGTGACGAAGTCGGCGTCCAGCCACGGCTTGTAGATCCGCAGCGACGGGTTGGCGAGCAGCCCGTAGCGGTAGAACCGCTCGATGTCGTTACCCTTGAAGGTGGAGCCGTCGCCCCAGATCTGCACGTCGTCGTCGAGCATCGCCCGCACCAGCAGGGTGCCGGTGACGGCCCGCCCGAGCGGGGTGGTGTTGAAGTAGGTGCGGCCGCCGGACCGGATGTGGAACGCGCCGCAGGCCAGCGCGGCGAGTCCCTCCTCGACGAGCGCCGCCCGGCAGTCGACCAGGCGGGCGACCTCGGCGCCGTACGCCGTCGCGCGACCGGGCACCGAGGCGATGTCGGGCTCGTCGTACTGGCCGATGTCGGCGGTGTAGGTGCAGGGAACGGCACCCTTCTCGCGCATCCACGCGACCGCTACGGAGGTATCGAGGCCGCCGGAGAAGGCGATTCCGACGCGTTCGCCGACAGGCAGGGAGGTGAGAACCTTGGACACGAGCAGAAGTATATGCACGCGACCGCATGACCATGCAAGGCATCCCGAAACCGGGTGACGGCCGCGACAAATCCTGTCAACGTACTGTTGACAGGATGACGGCTGAACTGGCGGACCTGGCGGAGGTCCGCGCCGCCCGCGCCCGGCTGGACGAGCACGAACTCACCCTCATCGAACGCGCCCGCCACACCGGCGCCACCTGGGCACAGATCGCCGCCGCACTCGGCCTGGCCAGCCGGCAGGCCGCCGAACAGCGCCGCCAGCGACTCGTGGCGGCGGCCCAGGCCCGCCGGCACGAGGCCACCGGCGCGTACGCGCCCCGGATGGCGGCGGCCCGCACCGCAGTGGCGCGGCTGCAGAGATGGATCGACACCGACCGGCGGTGGGACACCCGCTTCACCCGGGCCGCGCTCGTACGCGCCACCGTCGCCGCCGCCCTGCAGGCCCAGCCCGGAGCCGTCCACGCCCTGGGCGTGCACGTCCTCACCGACCTGACCGAGGTGGACCAGCGACTTCTGCCCGTACCGGTCCGGGAGGCGACCGCCGCCCTGCGGGACGCCCTGTCAACAGACCATTGACAGTCGCGCCGCGCATTGCTCCGCATCGACTCAACTTCCAGAATGTGGGTCGCCACGACTCGATCCGCCGGGGGTGCCATGCGGCGCAACACCATCCTGTTCGTGACGATCTCGGCGCTGTCCGGCTTCGGCAGCACCACGATGTCCCTGGTCGCCGGCGTCTGGATCCTCGACCTGACCGGCTCCACCAGCCTCGCCGCGCTCACCGGGCTCTGCATCTACGCCCCGCAACTCGCCGGCCCCTGGCTCGGCGGACTGCTCGACCGGCTGCCCAAGCGACCCACCCTCGTCACGACCAACCTGGCACTCGCCGCCGCCCTGCTCAGCCTCCTCGGCGTACGCGCCGCCGAACACACCTGGCTGCTGTTCGCCGTCTCGCTCGCCTACGGCGTCAGCTACGTCCTCATCGACGCCGGCGAAACGGCCCTGCTGCCCCAGGCACTCCCACCCGACGGGCTCGCCGCCGTCAACGGCTGGCGCTCCAGCGCCCAGGAAGGCGCCAAGCTCGTCGCCCCGATGGCCGGCGCCGGCCTGTACGCCTGGCAGGGCGGGCACCAGGTCGCCGTACTCAGCGCCGCCATGCCCCTGCTCGGAGCCGCCCTCTACACCGCCCTGCTCCTGCGCCACACCCGACCCGCCCCGCCGGCACCTCGACGGTCCGGCCTGCGCGCCGGCCTGGCCGTACTGCGCACCGAACCCACGATCAGCCGCACCGTCACCCTGGCCGCCGTCGCGATCGCCATGTCCGGCTTCGTCACCGCGGCGCTGTACGCCGTGGTCACCGTCGACCTGCGGCTACCGGCGACGTTCCTCGGTGTCCTGCTCAGCGCGCAAGGGCTCGGCTCGATCGCCGGTGGCCTGTTCGCCGGCCGCCTGCTCACCCGATGGCGACCGGTCGCCGTCGGTGTCACCGGCACGGTACTGGTCGCCGCCGGCTGCCTGGCCCGCTGCCTGCCCTGGCCGGCGGCCACCGTCGCCGCCTCGGTGATCACCGGGATCGGCCTGCCCTGGACCCTGGTCGCGGCCGTCACCGCCGTACAGACCCACACCCCGCCCGCGGTGCTCGGCCGCGTCGCCGCCACGGCCAACACCGTCATGTTCGCGCCGATCGCCCTGGCGATCCCACTCGGCGCCGCCGCCGTACACCTGGGCGGCCGGCCACCCCTGATCATCGCCGCCGTAATCTGTCTCGTCGCCGCGGCGGCCGTGTCGCGCCGACGGCGGCCCGCAACCGGTGGAGTCGGGGCCGGCAATCTCGGGTCCGACGAGCGGAAGACCGCCCTGGCCCGGTGACGCGGCCGTGAGTGACCGGGTCGTGTCGGGCATCCGAAAAGGCGGCGAGGCAACAGAAGGCGAGACAGCAAAAGGCGAGGAGAACGCACTCCTCGCCACTCCCAACATATAGCGCACTGGGGGTCTTGCGGCAAGACCCGGGTCGTACCGCAGAATCGTCGGCCGGGGCCAGAACCTGTGGAAAACAGCGGTTCATGCAGTACGTGTGCTCTTGTCGACGTATGAGCATTCGGGGCGCGCGGGCGCGCGCCACCGGACCGGGACGGATCTGGCCGACACGCAAACCTCAGGGATTGGGCGGTTCATGTTCGACGTGATCGTTGCCGGTGGCGGCCCGACCGGCTTGATGCTCGCCAGCGAGCTGCGGCTGCACGGGGTGCGGGTGCTCGTACTGGAGCGGGAGACCGAGCCGGTCCCGTACGTCCGCGCGCTCGGTCTGCACGCGCGCAGCATCGAGGTGCTGGACCAGCGCGGCATGCTGGACCGGTTCCTCGCACTCGGCCAGCGGTACCCGGCCGGTGGGTTCTTCGCCGGCATCGCCAAGCCCGCCCCCGAGCGGCTGGACACCGCGCACCCCTACGTTCTCGGCATCCCGCAGACCACCACCGACCGCCTGCTGGCCGAGCACGCCACCGAGGTCGGCGCCGAGATCCGGCGCGGCTGCGAACTGGTCGGGCTGAGGCAGGACGACAGCGGGGTCACCGCCGAACTGTCCGACGGCACCCAGCTGCGCTCCCGCTACCTCGTCGGCTGCGACGGCGGTCGCAGCACCGTACGCAAGCTGCTCGGCGTCGGCTTTCCCGGCGAGCCCAGCCGGGTCGAGACGCTGCTCGGCGAGATGGAGGCGACCGCGCCACCCGAGACGGTGACCGCCGTGGTGACCGAGGTCCGCAAGACCGAGAAGCGGTTCGGTCTCGGCCCCATCGGTGACGGGGTGTACCGCGTGGTCGTACCCGCGGCCGGGGTGGCCGAGGACCGCTCGATCCCGCCGACCCTGGAAGAGTTCAGCCGGCAGCTGCGGACATACGCCGGCACCGACTTCGGCGTCCACTCACCACGCTGGCTGTCCCGCTTCGGCGACGCCACCCGGCTCGCCGAACGCTACCGGGTCGGCCGAGTCCTGCTGGCCGGCGACGCGGCGCACATCCACCCGCCGACCGGCGGACAGGGGCTCAACCTCGGCATCCAGGACGCCTTCAACCTCGGCTGGAAACTGGCCGCCGAGATCGACGGCTGGGCACCGCACGGGCTGCTGGACAGCTACCACACCGAGCGGCACCCGGTGGCCGCCGACGTACTGGACAACACCCGCGCGCAGATGGAACTGCTGTCCACCGAGCCGGGGCCCCAGGCGGTACGCCGGCTGCTTTCGGAGCTGCTGGCCTTCGACGACGTGAACCGGTACCTGACGGAGAAGATCATGGCGATCGGCATCCGCTACGACTTCGGCGAGGGCCACGAACTGCTCGGCCGGCGGATGCGCGACCTGCGGCTGCAACGGGGGCGTCTCTACGAGCTGACCCACGCCGGCCGTGGACTGCTTCTCGACCAGACCGGCGGGCTCTCGGTCGCCGGGTGGGCGGACCGGGTCGACCACGTCGTCGACAGCAGCACGGAACTGGACGTACCCGCCGTGCTGCTGCGGCCGGACGGCCACGTCGCCTGGGCCGGCGAAGACCAGGAAGATCTTCTCGGCCAGATGCCCCGGTGGTTCGGCGCCGCCCGCGACGAGCCGGACACGACTGTCGGCTGAGTCTGACGCGGTTCCTGCGGTCCATCCTGGTCTGATCGCCGGGCATAGGGTAGATGGCGTGGCGCTGCGACTTGTTCAGGCGAACTTCAAGGCCCGGGACGACTCGACACTCGGCCGGTTCTGGGCGGAGGCCCTCGGCTGGGTTTCCCGCTCGGTTCCCGGTGCGACCAGCGTCGCGCCCGCCGGCTTCGTCTGGACGGACCCCGACGCCCCGGTCTGCGTCGACGTCATAGCCGTGCCGGACCCCGAAACGGTGAGGTGTCGCGCGCGCCTCGACCTCGCCACCACCTCCACGATCCATCGGACGGAGTTGGTCGCGCGCCTGAAGGAGCTCGGTGCGACACCCGCCGACGCGGGCCGGGGCGACGTCCCGTGGACGGTGCTGGCCGACCCGGAGGGCAACGTGTTCCGCGTGCTGGAGCCTCGGGAGATCTACCGGGACACCGGGCCGATCGCCGCCGTGGTCGTCGACTGCGCGGACCCGCGGGCCATGGCCCGCTTCTGGGGCGAGGTGATGGACTGGACCCCGCACGAGGTGACCGACGACCATGCGCGGCTGCGCTCGGCCAAGGGGGTCGGGCCGTACCTTGAGTTCCTCCGCGCGCCGGACGTGACGACCGTGCGGCACCGCGCCCATCTCGACGTGGTGCCGTATCAGGGTGACGATCAGGCGGCCGAGGTGGCCCGGCTGCTGGCTCTCGGCGCGACCCGCGCCGATGTCGGCCAGGGCGACGTCTCGTGGGTCGTCCTCGCCGACCCCGAGGGCAACGAGTTCTGCGTCCTCGCTCCGGGCTGACGCGGAACGTCCCCCTAGCCCGCGCGACGAGTCGATGCCGAGACGCTCGACTCCGCACTCACCCAGATCACCCGGCTCCTACCGTCGCCGTAGCCGGATTCGGTGTCGTCGAGTACTTCCGGCCGGCCGTAGTGGGGTTTGTGCTGGGCAACGCCGTTGAGCCGGCCAGGTGCGTAGAGGCTCAACGCGCTCTCGCCCACCTCTTCATTATCCCATGGGCATCCTTTTTGGTTACAACGGGTAGCGGCTTCCGGCCTACCCGGTGACCATTACGGTGCATGGCATGCTTACTGGTGAGGAGAAATTCGTTCGTTCCGGGCAAGTTCGGTTGTGGACCGAGCGTTTCGGGTACCCAGATGACCCCACCGTTCTGTTGGTCATGGGCACCTCTACGCAGGCCATCGGCTGGCCCGATGAGCTGGTGGAAGCTCTCGTGAACAGCGGCCGGCAGGTGATCCGGTTCGATCACCGCGACACCGGCCGTTCCGACTCCGTCGATTTCACAACGCATCCGTACGCGCTTGCCGACATGGCAGCCGACACGGCCGCCGTTCTGGACGGTTACGGCGTCACGGCCGCGCACATCGTCGGGACGTCGCTGGGCGCGGCGATAGGGCAGTGGCTCGCCGTGCATCAGGCGGTCCGTGTCCGCACGCTGACGGCCATGGCTTCCTCCCCCATGGGGAACAATCCTGGCCCGGCATGGGCGCGGGCGATGGCAGGCCAACCGGCTGCGGCCGACGAGCTCCCGCCTCCGACGGCACGGTTCCTCGACCACCTGATGGCCTCGGCGAAGGCGCCCCGCACGACGGCACAGCAACGCATGGACGCCGACGTTCAGACCTGGCGAGTACTCAACGGCGATGTCCTGTCCTTCGACGAGGCCGCCGGGCGGCGGTTTGTCGGACACTGTCACGCCCGGGCCGACAACCTCGCCGCCGCCTCGAATCACGACCTGGCCGGTCGGCGTTGGGCCGACGACCGGCGGGCCTCCTTGTCCCGGATCACCGCTGCGACCCTGGTCCTGCACGGCAGCGATGACCCGCTGTTCCCCCAAGCCCACGGTGAGGCCCTCGCGGCGCAGATCCCGGCGGCGCGACTAGAGATCGTGCCTGGAATGGGCCACCACCCGTTCTTCTCACCGGGGCTCACCGAGCGGATCGCAGGCTCGATCATCCGCCACACGACCTGATTCCGAGCCGCCCACCCCCGGGTCAGAGTCCGACATGGCTCACCCCTACGTACCTATCCAGACTGGGCCGTTACCTTCTCCCGGAGTTGGTTCAGCCACTCGATGCCGAGTTGGCGGCCGTCGGGGAACTGGTCGTCGCGATCCCAGCGCCACGCTGTGATCATCGCCAGCACGAGGGTCCGGCAATCTCGGAGCAGTCGGTGATCGATGTTCGGGTAGTGGTCTCCGACCTCGTCGGGCGCGTGGGCCAGGTCGAACTCGATCGGCCCCTGGCAGCACGTCTCGAAGTCGATGAAAAGCGCGCCGGTCCGGGTCGAGAGCAGGTTGCCCGGATGGGGTTCGCCGTGCAGGAGTTGCTCGGCACGGCCGCTCTCGCCGACCGCTCGTCGCAGGCGGTCCAACGTGCTGGCGAGGAAGACCCGGTCCGGGTCGGCCAGATCCGGTGTTCGGGCAGGATCGGCCACGAGCGTCTGGGCCTCAGAAACTCGGTCCGTGAAATGCGGGGTGGGCAGGTCGACCTTGCGCATTCCGGCGTGCAGACGTTCGAGCGCGCCGACGTACTCGGCGTTTGAGAGCGATCGGGTAGTCACCGGTTCGTAGTAGGTCCAGAAGGTGACGACGTAGTCGCCCCGGACAAAGACCTGGGGCGATTCCAGCGCGGCCACCGGGCTCCCGACCTCGGCCAACCGCTGAGCGACATCCACTTCGAGCTTGGCGCACTGATGCGCGGCCGGCGTCACCCGGGCGAGCACGTCGCAGGGCTGCAAACGGAGGGTGAGCGTGTTCGAGTTGTGCAGGACGGCGGCGTCGTGGGCGGTTAGGCCTAGCCATGAGGCGCATGATATGGCAGCCTGTGTTGCCCGCTGAGCCTCATATGCCTGCATCGGAGCACCGTAGTTCAGTGGTTGTGGCGCAGCAGCCGTATTTGGTGTCCAGTCCCCTGCGAACCTCCGCTGAGCTGGGGTTATGAAATGGATTGCGCCTCCATCCAGCTTTCGCTCCGCCGTGCCTGATAGGAGCGAAAGCTGGCTGGTCGCTTCTAAGGCGTGTGCGTCGGTAATCGGGGTCGATCCAGGCGAACGGGTTACCCCGGCCGCTGGTCGGGTCGACGAAGGCACGGCCGGTCACCACGGCAGCGGTGATGACCGGCCGCGGGCCGGTCATCGGGTTGCGCAGCGCGACGGACAGTTCGTGGGCGCGGCGGCCGAGCTGGGTGATGGCGGTCGTCTTGCCGGTGCCTGCGCCGCCGGTGATGATCAGCAGCCTGCGGACGGTCTTGACGACCTCCTGGATGGTTGGGGTGTTCACCACGATCAGGTCGCTGTGGTAGTCCAGCCGGGCGTCGTCGTAGGCGGCCTGCTCGACCGGGCTCAGGTGCGGCCAGTCCAGGCGCAGCTTGGGCGGGCGCGGGTCGTGCTGGACCCAGCGGAACCAGCCTTCCTTGCTGGTCAGTGGCTCGTCAGCCGGCGGGGTGAACGCGGCGGTCATAGCCACCGTTGCGCCTCCTCGCGGCGTCGAAGATCCCGAAGGGAATGACGTTGTCGACCTGCCCGTCCTCGGGCTCGTCGACGTCGTCCTCGGGTGCAGGCTCGGGAGCGACGCGGGCCGGTGCGACGTTGCGGCGGCCCGGGTCCTGGCCGCCACCCGCTGGTCGGTCTCGCCCGGCGGGGCTTGCGGTGTGGGGTCCTCGCCGGCGCGGCGCAGCAGGTCGGCCAGCACCGGGCGGTCGCGGTCTCATTCGGCTCGCCGGCCGGATCGGAGGTGGCCTGCTGCCGGGCATGGCGCCAGCAAGGGGTGTTGGTAAGAATCGCGACACCAGAGGCCAAGAAGATGATCTAGGCGTGAGGGCTGGCATCTCAAACGGCGGCAGTAGCGCGCGCCTTTCCGCACACCTCCAGGAGCGGCAGGCCGGCCGCGTACCGCCGGAAGAAACCGGCGGTCGGGGTGTCCGCCGTCGCGACGGTGTCCGGAGTGCCTTCCGCGACCGCCGCGCCCCCGTTCGGACCGGCTCCCGGCCGCTTCACCAGATCTCTCATCACGTGGCCGGTCCCGATGCGGCCCGTGCTGCGGATCAGGACTGGGACGCCGCAGTGAGCTTCGCGATGTCGGGGGCGTAGACGGTCATCCAGTGTGGATGTAGCCGGTAGTAGACCACGTCGTTTTCCCAGTCGAAGAAGTCGTCGCCGTCGCCGTAGAAGTCCTTGAAGTACGCGAGCAGGTCGGGCCAGTCCGCGGCCGACTCGCCGTCCTGGGGGTTGAGGATCTCCACCTTGCCGTGCGTGAACACGCCTAGGTCCTCACCGCGCATATACGCGGCGCTGACGGCGGGCCGCGCCGCGAGATGGCGCGCCTTGGCGGCGTTGCGCGCCGTGCCGAAGTGCCACTTCCCGTGCAGGAAGTGCCCGTCCACACCGCTGATCCGTGGCTCGCCCTTCGCCGTCACGGTGGACAGGGCGAGGGTGCACATGCCGGTGAGGACCTGGGTGAGCTGCTCCGCGGTCAGTGTGCTTTCAGCCTTGATGATCGAGCGGAGGTGCGAGGTGGAGCGGGAGAGGGAGGCGTCGAGGAGGGCCTGAAGCTCTTGGAGATCTTCTGAAGTTTCGCGCATGGAGGTCCTTATCTATCCCAGATGTATCCGTGGTGCCCAGTCCGCGCCATCGACGCCGATCGGTGAAGCCATTTCATCAACGGCAACAGCTCCTCCACGGACACTTCGAGCAGTAAACCGCGTTCCTTCGCCGCGGCCCACTCTTCGGCGTCAGCGCGGTGGCGTTCACGCCGCTGCGTCCGGGTAGCACGGCGCAGGCTCTTCGGACGCGGCTGCCGAGGGCGCAGCACCAACAGCAGACCCACCCCGGTGACGCTACGGCATCACTTTCACTGAGCCGGTGTCAGATCCACTGATCCAAGGCGTCAACTCTCCCGGCCCCCGCATCAGTTGCGCCGAGTCAGGACAAGCGGTCCCTGCCACCCGGATTGCAGCCGATCCATCCCGTACACCATAACGGTCATTATGGTGTACGGAGGTTTTGGATGCTTATGTCCACTTCCCTTGGAGGCGATTATCAGATTGCAGTTACCGGTAATCCAATAATTGAATGCGCCGTCGGGCGCGGAAGCTCAGTGAGTGAACGCGCCTGACTGCTGAAGCTGGAGCCACTCGCTCGGCCATCCCGAAACCGCACGGGACTGCCGAGCGAACCGGGACCTGGAGGCGACCTACCCGGCAGGCCCGAACTGACAACGCGGACGGTTAGCACATTTGATCGAACGCGGGGGTATCGTCCGAGGATGACGTCCTCGGAGCTGCCGCCGGACCTGCCCGGCTTGAGTCCTCGCCAACAGCAGATCCTGGCCGTGATACGGCAGTGGGTCGAGCGCCATGGGTATCCACCGACGGTGCGGGAGATCGGCGCTGCGGTCGGACTCGGGTCGCCGTCGTCGGTGGCGTACCACCTGAAGGTGCTCGAAGAGCGCGGATTCCTGCGCCGGGCTGCACGCGGGCCACGCGCGGTGGACGCCCGCCCGTCGCGACACTCGGACGCCCCTACCGCTCCGGGCGAGCGCTCGGGCGTCCAGGTTCCACTACTGGGCTCGATCGCTGCCGGCGCTCCCATTCTGGCCGAGGAGCACGTCGAGGAAGTCCTGACCCTGCCCAGGAAACTGGTCGGCCATGGAAGGCTGTTCGCCCTACACGTCCGTGGAGATTCGATGCTCGAAGCTGGCATCGCGGACGGTGACGTCGTCGTGGTGCGGCAGCAAGCGGTGGCCGACAGTGGCGACATCGTCGCCGCGATGATCGACGACGAGGCCACCGTCAAGGTCTTGCGCATCCGCGATGGCGCCGTGGACCTGCTACCCCGTAATCCGCGCTACCCCATCATCCCCGGTGACCGGGCGGTGATCCTCGGCAAGGTGGTCTGCGTACTCAGTCGTAGCTGAGCGTGTACGGACCAACCTGCCACCAACGAGCGGGCAGAGCTGATCGCGCCACACCGGTCATGTCGACTCAGGCACCGGGGGATCGGGTGTCACAGCATGCGCGTCAGGACGAACTGGTGTCCGTGGCGTCGTCGTAGTAGGTGATCAACGTATCCACGACGGGGTGCGCAAGACTCTGGGCACAGCCGGAAACTCGAGCGATGACGCCTACCGGCGTCTGTCAGCCTGGCGGAGCATCGCGTCTGTTTCGGGGTCGGGCATGAGTGCCCGGACCTCTTGCGCACAGCGGCAGGCGGCGGCGAACTTGGCGGCCCACGCCAACGCCTCTTCGCGCGAGGTCACGTCGACGATCACAAGCCCGCCGACGACCTCCTTGGTCTCCGGGTAGGGGCCGTCGGTGACCAGCCCGTCCGTGGCGACGACGCTCGCCCGCTGCCTTTCCAGTCCGGCGCCGAACACGAACACGCCGGCGTTGACGGCCTCCTGGACCACCGCGTGCGCCGCCTTGCCCACATCGGGCAGGTCCTCCTCGGAGATGTGGTCCATGGCGCCGTCATCGAACGAGATCAGGTACTGCGTCATCCCGTCACTCCCTTGCCCCGGCGGCCTCCTCCGGCCGCCTCTCACCTGTTCTACGAACGACTCGCCCCGGATCCGACACCATGCCAGGAGATCTTTCACGGGACTTCCGCCGCTCGGCGGCTACGGGCGTCATGTCGCCCCCTTGCCCCGGACCACGCGCGCCCCGGCTCGTCACAGTTGCCCGGCCAGCTCGTGCACCCGTCCCCGGACGGTTTCCCACGTCGCCCGCAGGTAGGGCAGCCGGGCGGCCCGCAACGGTCCGTCGGGTAGTTCGCCGTGGGTACGCAACTCTCGTACGCACAGGGTGGCGGCATTGGCCCAGAACCCGGCCTGCCGCGGTACGCCGTCGCCGGCGATCTGTTCGGCGTCACGGCGGGCGGCGGGCAGTTGCCCGAGCACGATCCACAGCAACGCCGCGTCGAGACCGGGTAGGAACCGGCCGGTGAACTCCCAGTCCAGCACCCCGGTCAGCACCCCGCCGGGGGCCCGGAGCACGTTGGCGGGCAGCAGATCGCCGTGCGCCAGGTGCATCGGCCCGGCCGCGGCGGCGAGCGCGTTCAGGGCGGCCTCGTCGCGGGCGTCGAGCAGACCGTGTTCGGTGCGGTACCGGCCGAAGCGGTGCGGGTAGTCCCACACCGCCGGGAACAGGTCGTCCGGCGCCGACCACCCCCGCAGGTCCCGGGCCGCCTGGAGCATCACCCGTACGTCGTCCGGGGACAGCGCCGTCGGGTACCGGTCGCGGGCCGCCGGCACGCCGGGCAGGCGGGTGGACACCAGCACACCGGCGTCCGGGTCGGCGGCGAGCAACCTCGGCGCGGGCACCGGCGGTGGCGCGACCTCGAACGCCCGGTAGGTGTCGATCTCGGCGGTGAACTTGGCCTGCCAGAACGGGTCGGTGTCGATGAGGAGCTTGGCGACCACGTCGAGGCCGTCGAGCGTGCCGGCGAGCAGGACCGCCTTGTCGGCGCGGTGCAGCACGGTGTCGACGCGCAGGCCGGGGCACAGCGTGCGGGCCCGGTCGTCGAACGGGTACGCGACGGTCTTGCTCACCGGGTGGCCTCCTCGGTCGCGGCAGCAGGTCGTGGCCGGGGCACCGTCACAGCCTCCGGCACGACGACGGCGGTGGCGGTGGCTCGACCCAGGTGTACGCGGCCCCACGGTTCCGCCGGCCCGTGCCCTGACGGCGGTACGGCGCGCTCGAACAGTCTTGGGGCTCAGATGTTCCTGCGGTCGGTTCCGGCCTCGGCGGCCTGGCGGGCCCGGTGCGCCGCCACGTTGCTGCGATTCGAGCAGGCCCCGGAGCAGTAGCGGCGCTTTCCGTTACGTGAGGCGTCCACGAAGACGCGTCCGCACGAGTCGGCCGGACACACGCCGAAGCGGGTCACCCCCGATTCGGCGATCTGCAGTGCGAGCGCCATGGCGGTGTTCGTCTGGACGCGGTGCACCGTCGACGCCTCCGGTGGTGCGTAGTGCATGTGCAGACCGTTGCCGTGATCGACGACGTGGGGCGCGAACGCGACCTTCGCCAGCAACTCGTTGACGGTCTGACCGGCTTCCTCGGCGGAGGCGGCGGCGAACACCCGTCGCAGCCCATGTATCCAGTCGACCAGGTCGGTGGCACGGTCGAGGACGGAGTCGTCCACGATCACGCCCTGCTCTACGAGCAGGGCGTGGAGCTGCTCGGGGGGCTGTCCCGCGTGGACCGCGTTGACAAGGAGTGCGGCGAGCGCCAGCCCGTCGCTGCGGTAACCGTTGAAGTCGAATGACATCTTACGTATGCTCACATGTAAGGCTCTATGGCGCTACGACTATTACAGAGGGGGAGCTGTGATCTCCGCCCACGACCAGCCACCCGACCGGGACGGCCGCGTGCTGTCCTGTCACCGAACCGCCACCGGCGTCACCATCTATCTCCAATCCCGCAGCGGGTCGATCCAGGTCTACACCTTCTCCTGCGATTCGGAGGTGAGCCTACTCGCGACGGTGCGACCCGGGCGCTCTGAGTCGTGGACGCCGAAGCCGTAGCCACACCCGCCGGCGGAGCCGGGCGTCGGCCCGGGCCACCAGAGGCAACGCCCGCCGGGGGCGTGACGAAGATGCACACCGCGGCGGCCCGGACACCAGCGAAAGGCCTGGATTGGAACTCGAGCCCGAGCCACGCACCCACGGCGCGCGTACGGACGTCGCCGAACGCCGTACGACGGTGTCGACGATGCTGGTCTTCCTGCAGATGGCGAGCCTTCAACTGGGGGCGGTCTTCGCGACAGGTCTCGCCGCCAGGATCGGCGCGGTGCCCGCCGCCACCCTGCGGCTCGGCTTCGCCGCCGTGTTCACCTGGATCGCCGTACGGCCGAAGGTCAGCCGCATCACCCGCGGCGACCTCCCACTGGTCGTCACGTTCGGCGCGGTGCTCGCGCTCATGAACGCCTCGTTCTTCGCGGCGATCAGCCGCCTCCCGCTGGGTGTCGCCACGACGCTGGAGTTCCTCGGGCCGCTGGTTGTCGTGCTGATCGGCGCGGCCCGGTTCCGGGACCGGATCTGGGGTCTGGTCGCCGCCGCGGGTGTCGTCCTACTGACCTGGAACGTCGGCCACCTCGACGGATGGGGGATCGGGTTCGCGCTCGTCGCCGCGACGTGCCGGGCGCTGTACATCGTCGGCAGCAAGCGGATCGGCCAGCGGTACGGCAACGCGGACGGGTTGTGTTTCGCGCTGGCCGTCGGCTTCGTCCTCGCGCTGCCGTTCGGCGCCGTGATCGG
This sequence comes from Polymorphospora sp. NPDC051019, assembly GCF_040683055.1. NCBI lineage: Bacteria > Bacillati > Actinomycetota > Actinomycetes > Micromonosporales > Micromonosporaceae > Polymorphospora > Polymorphospora sp. NPDC051019. The sequence goes on from NZ_JBFBCH010000014.1 coordinate 171,751, forward strand.
CGGTCGCCAACTGCTGCAGCAGGACGTGCTGCTGACCGGGATGCTGGTGGCGCTCCTCTCCTCGGCCGTGCCGTACCTGTGTGACCTCTACGCGCTGCGGCACCTGCCGAGCCACGTCTTCGGAATCCTCGTCAGCATGGCTCCGGCCGGCGGCGCCCTGGCCGGGTTCCTCCTGCTCGGGCAGGTGCTGCGTCCCGTACAGGCGGCGGGGATCGCCCTGGTCGTGGCCGCCAGCATCGGCGCGCTGATGGGGACCCGACGCCGCGCCCGGGTGACGAGCGCCGCGAGCACGGTCGAGCCGGAAAGCGGAAGTCCGGCTCGATCATGACACCATCGGTATTCGGTTGTGTACCGGCGGTCGCCGGTCCAGCATCTGTCGAATGTTGAGCCCAGAGATATCGGAGTACTACCTGCGGGGCGGCGAACGGGAGCGTCTGGCCGCTGGCCAGGGCAGGTTGGAATTCCTGCGTACGTGGGACGTCCTGACCAGGGTGCTGCCCGGCCCACCCGCGAGCCTGCTGGACGTCGGCGGCGCCACCGGGGTGTACGCCGGACCGCTGGCGCGGGCCGGCCACCAGGTACATGTCGTCGACCCGCTGCCGGAGCACGTGGCGCAGGCCGCGTCCCTGCCGGGGGTGACCGCCACTCTCGGGGACGCCCGGGCACTGCCCGCCGCCGACCACAGCGTCAACGCGGTCCTGCTCCTCGGGCCGCTCTACCACCTGTCGAAGCGCGCCGACCGGGTCGCCGCGTGGCGCGAGGCGGCCCGTGTGGTCCGCCCCGGCGGTGTGGTCGTGAGCGCGACCATCAGCCGGTTCGCGTCCCTGTTCGACGGCTTCGTGAAGGACCACTTCAGCGACGCCCGGTACCGGCCACTGGTCGAGAGCGCGATCGCTGACGGGGTGCACCGCAACACCGACACCGGCCGAACCTGGTTCACCACTGCCTACTTCCACCACCCTGACGAGATGGCCGGTGAGGCCGCGGAGGCGGGGCTGGTTGTACGGCGCCGAGTCGCCGTCGAGGGACCGCTGTGGCTGACCGGGCCGCGACTGCCGGAGATCCTGGCCAGCCCGGACCAGACCGACCTGCTGCTGGAGATGATGCGCGCGGTGGAGGACGAGCCGAGCCTGCTCGGCGCCAGCAGCCACCTCCTGACCGTCGCGCACTCCCCGTCGAGCACGTCGCCAGGATGATGCGGTGACGTCCGAAGACCACGTACGGCTGGCCGCCGAACTGGACACGACAGCGAGAACCCTGATCGGTCGGCGTGTCACGCGGGTGGCGTACTACGGGCTGTACACGGACCATCCGACAGCCGCGGCATGGGATTTCGACACCTGGCACTGTCCGGTCATGGGTGTCGAGCTTCTCCTCGACGACGGGGCCGCATACTCGGCGGTCTGGGACGTTCCCTTCGGCCACTTCAGTCTGCATCTGTACGCCGCGCCGATGGCCTCCCAGTTGACGGTGTACGAGCAGGGCGGTAACGGGCTCCGCTGGACGGTGCAGGACCATGCGCGGTGGGCGCCGTTGCTGGCCGGCCCGGTGCTGGACAGTCGGCTGATCTGGCACCCCGACCTCACCGACTTCGGTAACACGGCCCCGGCCGGGCTGCGCCTGACCTTTCCCGCCGGCAGTGTCTGGATCATCGCCGCGATGGAAAGCACCGACGGCTCGTGGTGGGTGGGCGCCGACGAGGTGGTGGTCGCCTTCACACCGGACATGGCCGCCCGGACCGGCGTCCGGGACCCGGGGGGACCTCACCGGCGGACCTCGCCCGGGTTCACCGGAGGCCGAGCACCCGCGTCACCCGCTCGGTCAACCGGTCCGCCGTCGTGGCACTGTCGACCTCGACGGCGTGCAGGCCGAGGATGCCGGTCTCCGCCCGCAACCGTTGCGTGAACAACCGGTCGCGTTCGAGCAGGTTGCGCAGGGCGCGCTCCGGGTCGCTGGTCCGGCCGGCGATCGTCCACAGCGAACCGCGGCTGGCGAACGCGGCCCGCCGGAACGCCGGCGTCGGCAGCAGCCAGACCGCGTGCGCCGGGGTGGCCAGCAGCGGCTTCACCAGGTATGGCAGCAGCCGGAAACCCTCCACCAGGATCCCGGGCTCGGTCGGCAGCCGGAGCAGGTCGTCGACGATGTGGGCGAAGCCCTCGCCCCGGAACCAGTGGAACGTCTCCAGCATGAGGGCGGGGGAGCGGCGTACCCACCGCTCGTCCATGTCCATCGCCATAAACCGGTGCAGGTACGGGCACTCGTCGGCGGTGCCCCGGGCGGCGTGGTCCGGCATCATGTCGTCGGTCGCGTACAGGCGCAGGCCGTGCCGGTCGGCGATCCGGCGGGCGACGGTCGACTTGCCGGCGCCGCTGCCGCCGCCGAGCCAGTAGACGTGCCGCAGCCCGGCCGCCGGGTCCGCCACCGTCAGCCGAACCAGGTGATCGACTGGCCGTGTCCCCGCACCCAGGCGAGCGGCGTGCCGTCGAGCGCCAGCACGTTGTGCAGCCCCCCGTCGGGCGGTGCGGGCAGGCTGTCGAAGCCCACCACGTCGGGAGTCTCGACGGAGATCCAGTGTCCGGGCAGGGCGCGTACGGTCTCGGTGAAGCGTTCCCGGCCCGCGGCCGGCACCTGGTAGAGCACGCTGGTGTGGAAGACGACGAGCGTCGCGTCGGCCGGCGCCCGCGCGGCCAGGGCCGGCAGGTCGTCCACCAGGTCGCCGCGGACCAGCAGCGGCGGCTCCGCCTGGGCGACCGCGACGGCGGCCCGCAGCCGGGCACGCCGGTGGGTGTGCCCGGGCCAGATCAGCGCCTCCAGCCAGGCGACGTCGGCCGGGTCGGTCATGTCGAGCGGGTTCAGGTCCATGCCGGCCCGCCAGATCACCTCCGGCGGTACGGCCGGCACGGGCACGCCGGTGGCGGCGCAGTCGAGCACCGGGGCGCCGGATCCGACGAGTCGGTCGCCGTAGCGGTAGGCGTACCGGTCGGGATAGAGGCACAGGCCGGCCGACGCGCCCACGTCCAGCAGGGCCAGCGGGCCCGGCAGGGTGGCGAGCACCGGCAGCAGGGCGGCGCAGCGCCCGACCTCGTTCGTCTGGGTGGCCCGGGCGCGGATCTGCGCCACCACCGCCGGCCACTGCGCCACGGTGAAGTCGTGGAACGCGGCCGGGTCGTCGACCGGGCCGCCGAGCAGCCGTACGACGGCGAACAGCAGGTTCGGCTGGCGCTTTCCCGGCGGCAGTCCGGCCAGCCGGGTCAGGATCTCTTCGTCGCGGGACACCGCGTGCGCGAGGCGTTCGTAGGCGGGTGACTCGCCGTGCGCCTCCCGGATGGCGAACTCGCGGTAGGTGTCGGCGATCGTCATCGGACCATGCTCGCACGGACGCGGACCCGACGCGGACCGGGCGGCGGTCCACCGGAAATTCACGGGCGTCGCGGTGGCCGGCCGCGGTACGGTCCGCCGATGGACGATCCTGACGGCTATTTCGGGGAAGACGTCGCGGCGCGGTACGACGATCCGGGGTCGGAGATGTCCCGGCCGGAGGTCGTGGGCGCCACGGTCGACGTGCTGGCGGATCTCGCCGGCGGCGGTCGCGCCCTCGAACTCGGCATCGGCACGGGCCGGATCGCGCTGCCGCTGGCCGGCCGGGGTGTGCCGGTCCACGGCATCGACATGTCCCGGGCGATGGTGGCCCGGCTGCGGGCCAAGTCCGGCGGCGACGCGATCGGCGTGACCATCGGCGACTTCGCCACGACCAGGGTGGACGGGACGTTCTCGGTCGCCTACCTGGTCTTCAACACGATCATGAACCTCACGACTCAGGAGGCGCAGGTCGCCTGCTTCCGCACCGTCGCCGCGCACCTCGAACCGGGCGGCCGCTTCGTCGTCGAGGTGATGGTTCCCGACCTGCGCAAGCTTCCGGCCGGGCAGAACGTCGTGCCGTTCCGGACCAGCGCGACCGGGTGGGCGTACGACCTCTACGACGTCGCCACCCAGGAGATGAGTTCGAACTACGTCGAGGTCGTCGACGGCCGGGGCTCGTTCTGGTCGGTGCCGTTCCGCTACGTGTGGCCGGCCGAACTCGACCTGATGGCCCAGCTCGCCGGGCTGCGGCTGCGGGAGCGCTGGGACGGCTGGAGCCGTGAGCCGTTCACCAGCGAGAGCGGCCAGCACGTCTCGGTCTGGGAGAAGCCGGCGGACTGACCGTGGGCCGGTGTCAGTGCCGGGCGGGGGTGGCCGGTGGGCCGGGCCAGGTGAACGCCGGGTCCTTCAGGTAGTCGTCGCGGCGACCTTCGAGGGCGATGCGGACCATGTCGTGGGCGCCGTTGCCGATCACGGTACGCAGCGGCGGGTCCGGCTGGTCGAGGAGGGTGAGCAGTGCCTCGGCGGCCACCGAGGGCGGCGCTTCGGCCCACTCGCCGGCGTCTTCCACCGGCTGCTCCACCGCGGCCGCGACCTGCTCCGGGGTGGGGTAGTCGGGCTGGCCGAGGATCGCGGCGCGGGTCTGCGCGTACGCCGGGTCGGCGGTCGCGAACCGCATGCTGGCGCCGGCCCAGTCGGTGGCGAACCCGCCGAGCTGGAGCAGGTGTACGCCGATGCCGTGCGGGCGCACCTCGTCGGCCAGGGCGGCACTCAACCCCTCCAGGGCCCACTTCGTCGCGTTGTACGCCCCGAACAGCGGCAGGTGGCCGACGGCGCCGACGGTCGACACCTGCACGATCCGGCCGGAGCCGCGCCGGCGCAGGTGCGGCAGTACGGCCTGGGTGACCCAGAGCGCGCCGAACAGGTTGACGTCGAACTGGGCGCGGATCTCCGCCTCGCCGAGTTCCTCGACGGCGCCGACCAGGCCGTACCCGGCGTTGTTGACGACGATGTCGGGTATGCCGATCGAGGCGGCCACCTCGTCGACGACGGACCGGACGGTGGCGTGGTCGGCGACGTCGAGCCGCCGGCGGTGCAGGGCCGGGAAGCGAGCCGCGACGTCGTCGAGGGCGTCGTCGCGGCGTACGGTCGCTACGACGGTGTCGCCGTGGGCGAGGGCGGCCTCGACGAACGCGCGCCCCAGGCCCCGGCCCGCTCCGGTGACGAACCACAGTCGTGCCATCCGCGAACCATACCGTCGATCATGGGGCGGGGTGGCGCATCGGTGATGATGTGGGCATGCCGATACTTGCCGGCCCGGTGCTGCCCGCCGGTGCCCTGCGCGGGCTGGAGCAGCCCCGACTCACGGTGGACGACGAGCTGGTGTTGCGGCCGTGGCGGGTGGACGACGCCGCGGTCGTACGGGCCGCGTTCGACTGTCCGGCCATCCAGCGCTGGCATGCCCGCCGGATCGACAGCGACGACGAGGCTCGGGAGTGGATCGCCGGCTGGGCCGGGCGCTGGGCGGACGAGACGGACGCCAGCTGGGCGGTCGTCGGCTCGCGGAACGGGGCGCCGGTCGGTCAGATCGGGCTGCGGACCGTCTCGCTGTCGGAGGGGGTGGCGCAGCTGTCGTACTGGGTGCTGCCGGCGGACCGGGGCGGCGGCGTCGCCGGCCGCGCGGCGCGGGCGATGGCGTCCTGGACGTTCGGCACCGTCGGGCTGCACCGGCTGGAGCTTCGGCACTCGGTGGCGAACACGGCGTCGTGCCGGGTCGCCGGCCGGCTCGGGTTCGGCCTGGAGGGGACCGCGCGCGGCTCGACGCTGCACGCCGACGGCTGGCACGACATGCACGTACACGCCCGGCTGCGCACGGACGTCGCCGGCGCGACCGGCGTAAACCCGGTCGACGGTGCCGGCGGCGGGGGTTAGGTTGGCGGTCTTCACGTCTCGTGGGAGGTGGACCATGCCGGTGGTCGTCGCGTCGTCCCGGATCGACCAGCTGACCATCCCTGACGTGAGGAACCCCAGAAGTGGACCTTCCACCTAGCTTCACCATCCGCGAGCGCGACCACCGCATCCACGACCCGTTCACCGAGGAGAAGTTCGCGGTCCTCGGCCGGGCGATCCGGCTGCGGCCCGGTGCGACCGTGCTCGACCTGGCCAGCGGCAGCGGCGAGATGCTGTGCATGTGGGCCCGCGACCACGGTGTCACCGGCACCGGGGTCGACATCAGCACCGTGTTCGTCGACGCCGCCCGGGCCCGGGCCGCCGAGCTGGGGGTCGCCGACCGGGTGACGTTCCGGCACGGCGACGCCGCCGGGTACGTCGCCGCGACGCCGGTCGACGTCGCTTGCTGTGTCGGCGCCACCTGGATCGGTGACGGCGTCGCCGGCACCATCGCCCTGCTCGAACGCAGCCTGCGCCCGGGCGGGCTGCTGCTGGTCGGCGAGCCGTTCTGGCGGCTGGACCCGCCCGACCAGGAGACCGTCGAAGGGTGCCACGCCACCTCCCGCGACGACTTCCGGGACCTGCCGGGCCTGGTCACCCTCTTCGGCGACCTCGGTTGGGACCTGGTCGAGATGGTCCTGGCCGACGAGGACAGCTGGGACCGGTACGTGGCCGCGCAGTGGTTCACGGTGCGGACGTGGCTGGACACCAACCCGGACCACGAGCTGGCCGGTGCGTTCCGGGCCGAACTCGACACCGCCCCACTGCGGTACGTCCGCTACGGGCGGCCGTACCTGGGGTGGGGTGTCTTCGTGCTGAAGCGGCGCTGATCCCGTACGGCGGGGCATGCGGCGGCCGGCCGGTGGCCGGCCGCCGCATGCCGGCGAACCGGGTTGCGCGCGGTGCCGGCGTCCGGATGATCGGGGGTGGCAGCGCCGTCGACATCGTGGAGGCCGGAAAATGGGAGAGCTGTATCCGCCGATCGAGCCGTACGAGACGGGGATGCTCGACGTCGGCGACGGCAACCGCGTCTACTGGGAGGTCAGCGGAAACCCGGACGGCAGGCCCGCGGTCGTCGTCCACGGCGGGCCCGGCTCCGGTTCCGGGACCCTCGCCCGGCAGTTGTTCGACCCGGACCGCTACCGGATCGTCCAGTTCGACCAGCGTGGCTGCGGACGCAGCACGCCGCACGCCGCCGATCCCGCCACCGCCCTGGCGCACAACACGACCTGGCATCTGGTCGCCGACATGGAGCGGCTGCGCGAGCACCTCGGCGTCGACCGGTGGCTGCTGTACGGCGGCTCGTGGGGTTCGACGCTGATCCTGGCGTACGCGCAGCGGCATCCGGAGCGGGTGTCCGAGATCGTCATCTCGGCCGTGACGACGACCCGCCGTCTCGAGATCGACTGGTTGTACCGGGGCGTCGGCCGCTTCTACCCGCAGCAGTGGGAACGGTTCGTCGCCGGGTCCGGCACGACCGCCGACGGCGATCTTGTCGGGGCGTACGCCCGGCTGGTGAACCACCCCGACGCCGCGGTCCGGGAGAAGGCCACCGTCGACTGGCTCGCCTGGGAGGACGCCGCCGTCTCCAACGAGACGAAGGGCGCCAGCAACCCGTACGGCGACCGGCCGCCGGCCGCCAAGCTGGCGTTCGTACGCATCTGTTCGCACTACTTCGCGCACGGCGCGTGGCTGGAGGAGGGGGCGCTGATCCGCGACGCCGGCCGGTTGGCCGGGATTCCCGGCGTGCTGGTCCACGGCCGGGTCGATCTGGGCGGCCCGGTCGACACCGCCTGGCAGCTCGCCCGGGCCTGGCCCGACGCGGAGTTGATCGTCGTCGAGGAGGCCGGGCATCTGCCCACCGGCACGACCCGCGACCACGTGCGACGGGCGCTCGACCGGTTCGCGGGGTGACGCGTACCGGGTGGTCAGTGACCGGGGCCGGCCGGCCGGTGAGCGTCGACGTACGCCCGTAGCTGCCGGAAGAAGTCGGGATCGTCTTCGGCCCGCCGCGCGACCGCCTCGACCAGTGCCCGCCGGTTCACCCGGTCGATCGGGTCGGTCCAGAAGGTGTCGAGCCCGCCGTCGGGTTCGACTTCGCGCAGTTGCCGGTCGAGGAGGTCGTCGACCTGTTCGCGGACGGCGTCCGGTGCGGTGGTGTCGCCGGCCGCCAGCATCCGGACGGTGGCGTGGGCCAGGGCGATCGCGGACGCGGCCGTCGCCGGATCCGGCCGTCCGTGCGGCGGCAGGCCGCCACCGCCGGGCAGGGCGGATGCCGGGGCGTCCGGCTCGCCGTCGACCCGGCCGAGGACCTTGACGACGATCCCGCACGCGAGGACGAACAGTCCGAGCCAGAGCAGGAACGGCCGGAACTGGAACGCGAGGTCGACGGCGTGGCACCGGGCGGAGGGGGCGGTGCCGGCGGCCGCCAGGTCCGGCCCGGGCGGTGATCCGCACCGGGTGTGCGTGTCGCCGAGCAGCGGCAGGATCAGGTAGCCGCAGCCGGCCAGGGCGGTGCCGGTGACGATCGCGCCGAGCGCCGTACGCCGGATTTCGTTCACCGGTTGACCACCTCGCCTGAATGGTGGCCGGCGACCGCGCCGGACAGCTCGGCGGAATCGTCCGGCGGCTCGATTTCGGCTTTCCTCCGCCGCCGGTGTCCGTGCGTCGCACCGGCGGTGTCCGGGGCGTCGGCGGCGGGTGGCCGCGTGGCGCCGGCCGCCGGTGTCGGTGCGGGTTCGGCGTCTGCTTGGGAAGGGATGCCCGGCACGTGCGGCCTTCCTCGTCTTCGTCGGACCGGCCCGCCGAAAAGTCGATCACCGACAATTCCTGCGGTGTCAGCCGACGATAACGCGAATTGCGGCCAATACTCGATTGCCCACACGGGCCGCTCGATTTCGGCGAAAGGCCGATGTCGATCAATGGCGGTGCCGCCCGGGTGGGCCCGCCACTCGGCGAGGTCGGGACGTCACTCACCTGCACCTTCCTCATCGCTCCCCATCGTGCCTACGATGGGGAGCGATGAGGGATGAAATGTATTCTGTCGAGCAGGTGGCCGAGCGGCTCGGGCTGCACGTGCGCACCGTGCGCGGCTACATCCGGGCCGGCCGGCTCAGGGCCGTACGGATCGGTAAGCAGTACCGGATCGCCGGGGTCGACCTCGACGCGTTGACCGGGCAGCCGCCACCCGCCACGCCGACCGGCGTCGCGCCGGTGGAGGTCTCGAGCATCGTGCAGGTCGAGGGGATCGACCGGGTCGGCGCGGACCGGCTGGGCACGCTCGTGCTGGCCGCCGCGAACAACGCCGGCGACCCCGCGCATCCGCTGCGCGTACAGACCGTCCACGACCGGGAGAGGAACCGGATGAAGATCGTCATACTCGGCGGCGCCACCGAGACCGCCGAACTGCTGCACCTGGTCGACGCCGTGCTCGCTGACGGCAACGGCCTGCTCGCCGGGGAGGTGGAGGGTGCCTGACGTGATACGGGAGCGGGCCGGGGTGCCGGTGCTGGTGTGCGACCCCGCCGGTCCGCCGCTGGTGACCGAACAGGACGCGCTGGACCTGATCGGCGCGGCGTTCGCCGGGGCCGAGGTGGTGGCCGTACCGGCGAGCCGGCTCGGCGACGACTTCTTCTCGCTGGGCACCCGTTTCGCCGGCGAGGTGATGCAGAAGTTCGTCAACTACCGGATCCGGCTGGTCGTCGTCGGCGACATCAGCCGACACCTGGCGGCCAGTTCGGCACTACGGGCCCTGGTGTACGAGTCGAACCGGGCCGCCCAGGTCTGGTTCGTGCCGGACCTGGACGCACTCGACGCGCGGTTGCGCGCCGACTCCTGAACGCCGGCCGGCGGTGCCGGAACCCCGTACGCAAAGTTGATCTTGCGTTACCTGACGGTGATACTTTGGCGCGCACGTGACCGTGCCGCCGGCTCTCCCTGTCGGCGCGATGGTGTGTGGTCGCGATTGGACAGCCATTCGGACGGGGTAGATGAGCCGACGACGAGGGTCACTTTCCGGGCAGGCGGGACTTCGCTCCGCCGACCTGGTGCATCTCGCCGTGCCCGCCGAGTACGTCAACCACATCGTCCGCCTCATCGAAGACCTCGACCAGCGCAACCGACCCCTGCCGCCGCCGGCGCCGCGCCCCCGGGCGACCGGCCCGCGGCCGGGTCGGGAGTGGCCGGTCGAGGAACTGCGCCGGTTCGCCCAGGGTCGGTCGCGTACGCACGAGACCGTGGTCGCCATCCTCGACCTGCTCTCCGAACTGCCGGACCAGCGCCTGCGGGTCGGTGAGATCGCGGCCCGGCTCGGCAGCCCCGCCGACAAGATCATCGGCGCGATGGCCGGCCTGACCCGGATCGTCAAGGCCTACCACGACTACCCCGCGCTCGGGCTGCCACTGCGGCGGATCACCCAGCCGGTCCCGGGCCGGTCCGGCAGCGTGTTCTACAGCGTGACCGCCGAGCAGGCCCGGCGCTGGAAGGCGGCCCGCGCCGCCCGGCCACACCCCACGGCCTGAATCTCCCCTTCGGGGCGGTACGGCACCTTCTGCGCTTCCCGTCCGCTACCCCGCCGGGCGCTGGGCGAACGTCTACAAGTTTGGTTCACCTGACGTTCACCATCGTCCGCCCGCCCGTTTAGCAAGGGCTCGTAGCGTCCACGACGTTCGAGACGGCGACCCGCGAAGAAGACGCACCCGCCACAGCGGCGTCGCCACCCCGACCTCAGAGAGGCAATGAAACCGTGAAGCGCAGAACCCTTCGGCTGGCCGCCCTGCCGGTCGCCGTCATGCTTGCCCTCGGCATGGCCGCCTGCAGCGGCGACTCCGAGGAGAACGGCTCGGATACGGGTAACACCACCGAGCTCAGTGGCAGCCTCGCCGGCTCCGGCGCTTCGGCCCAGGGCGCCGCGATGGAGGCCTGGATCGCGGGCTTCTCCAGCGAGGCCCCCGACGTCACCGTGACCTACGACCCGATCGGGTCCGGCGGTGGCCGCAAGGCGTTCATCGAGGGTGGCGTGCAGTTCGCCGGCTCCGACGCCTACCTCAAGCCCGAGGAGATGACGGCGGCGCAGGCCAAGTGCGGCCCCAACGGCTTCATCGAGTTCCCGGGCTACATCAGCCCGATCGCGGTCGCCTACAACCTGCCGAGCGTGCCGAAGCTGAACCTGTCGGCGTCGGTCATCGCGCGGATCTTCGACAACAAGATCACCAAGTGGAACGACCCGGCGATCGCCGCGCTGAACGACGGCGCCACGCTGCCGGACAGCAACATCACCGCCGTGCACCGCTCCGACGAGTCCGGCACCACCGAGAACTTCGTCGACTACCTCTCGCAGGCCGCCCCGAACGACTGGCCGCACGAGGTCTCCGGCGAGTGGCCGGTCCAGGGTGGCGAGGCCGCCGCGCAGACCCAGGGCGTCGCCGCCGCGCTGCGCGGTGGTGAGGGCACCATCGGCTACATCGACGCGTCGCAGGCCACCGGCCTCGGTGTCGCCGCCATCCAGGTCGGCGAGACCTTCGTCGAGTACTCGGCGCAGGCCGCCGCGGCCGTCGTCGACGCCGCGACCAAGGTCGAGGGCCGCACCTCGCAGCACAGCTACGCGATCGACCTGCCGCGCGACACCACCCAGGCCGGCGTGTACCCGATCGTGCTGGTCTCCTACCAGCTCGCCTGCACCAGCTACCCGACCCAGGAGCAGGCCGACCTGGTCAAGGCCTTCCTCTCCTACGTGATCAGCGAGCCGGGGCAGCAGGCCGCCGCCCAGAACGCCGGCTCCGCGCCGATCTCGGCCCAGCTCCGCACCCAGGCGCAGGCCGCCATCGACGCCATCACCGCGGCTGGCTGATCAACACGAACAGCAGGGCAGAACGCAGTGACGCGGGTCCTACCGGCCGGTTTGGCCGGTAGGACCCGCTCCGCGCGTCGCCCCCCTCACTGAAAACGTCCGAGGAGGCGCACACCGTGACATCACCCGCCACCGCCGTGAGCGGAGCCCCCACCGGCGGGGACAAGAAGCCGGGTTGGCGCGGTTCCCGCGCCCGAGTCGGAGACCGGATCTTCGCGGGGACGGCGACCAGCGCCGGGATCATCATCCTGGTGACCCTGGCCGCCGTCGCCGCGTTCCTGCTCTTCGAGGGTTTCCCGGCACTGATCGCCGACGGCGAGGACCTGCCCGGCGGTGAAGGCTTCCTCGCCTTCGTCGGCCCGCTGCTGTTCGGCACGGTGCTGGCCGCCGTCATCGCCCTGGTCGTCGCGTTCCCGCTGTCGATCGGCATCGCCCTGTTCATCTCGCACTACGCGCCGCGGCGGATCGCGTCCGGCCTCGGCTACCTCGTCGACCTGCTCGCCGCCGTACCCAGCGTCGTCTACGGCCTGTGGGGCATCTTCTTCCTCGCCCCGGCGATGGTGCCGACCTTCGGCTGGCTCAACGACAACCTGGGCTTCCTGCCGTTCTTCGCCGGCCCGACGTCGGCGACCGGCCGCACGATGCTCACCGCCGGCCTGGTCCTCGCGGTGATGATCCTGCCGATCATGACCGCGGTCAACCGCGAGGTGTTCCTCCAGACCCCCCGCCTGCTGGAGGAGGCGTCGCTGGCCCTGGGCGCCACCCGCTGGGAGATGATCCGCCAGACCGTCCTGCCGTTCGGCCGCTCCGGCGTCGTCAGCGGCAGCATGCTCGGCCTCGGCCGGGCCCTCGGCGAGACCCTGGCCGTCGCCATGGTGCTCTCCGCCTCCAACGTCGTCTCGGTCAACCTGATCAGCTCGGTCAACAGCAGCACCATCGCCGCCAACATCGCCCTGGACTTCCCGGAGTCCAGCGGCCTGGCGGTCAACGCGCTCATCGCCTCGGGTCTGGTGCTGTTCGCCGTGACCTTCGTCGTCAACTACGCGGCGCGGGCGATCGTCGCGCGGCGCCGGGAATTCTCGGGAGCGAACGCATGACCCTGACGAAGACCACCCCGGCGGCACCGGCCGAGAAGACGGTCTCACTCACCAGCGGCAACCTGCCCCGCTGGGCGCCGTGGACGGTCGTCGCGGTCAGCGCCCTCGTCGGCGTGATCGGCTACGTGGTGCTCGACTGGGCCGCGCTGCCGTCGGCCCTCCTCGGTATCGCCCTGCTGGTGATCGCCCTGCCGGTCCTGGCGCACGTCGTCGAAGGCCCCCGCAAGGCCAAGGACCGGCTCGTCACGATCGCCGTCTCGGTCGCGTTCTCGCTGGCCATCCTGCCGCTGCTGTCGCTGCTGTGGACGGTCGCCAGCAACGGCATCGACCGGCTCGACTGGCAGTTCCTCACCAGCGACATGCGCGGCGTCGTCGGCCCCGGCGGCGGCGCCCAGCACGCCATCGTCGGCACCCTGCTGATCACCCTCGCGGCCGCCGTCATCTCGGTGCCGATCGGCGTGATGTGCGCCGTCTACCTCGTGGAGTACGGCCGCGGCCGGCTCGCCCGGGCGGTCACCCTGCTGGTCGACGTGATGACCGGTATCCCGTCGATCGTGGCCGGCCTGTTCGCCTTCGCCCTCTTCTCGATCTTCTTCGGGCCGGGCATCCGGTTCGGCATCGGCGGCGCCGTCGCGCTGTCCGTACTCATGATCCCGGTCGTGGTGCGGTCGGTCGAGGAGATGCTCAAGCTGGTGCCGAACGAGCTGCGGGAGGCGTCGTACGCCCTCGGCGTACCGAAGTGGCGGACCGTCATCAAGGTCGTGCTGCGTACGGCGGCGGCCGGCATCGCCACCGGCGTCACCATCGCCATCGCCCGCGTCATCGGCGAGACGGCCCCGCTGCTCATCATCGCCGGCAGCACCACGGTGCTGAACACCGACCTGTTCGACGGCCGGATGTCGTCGCTGCCGATCTTCACCTACTACTCGTACAGCATCCCCGGTGCCCGGGCCGAGTTCGGCGTCGAACGGGCCTGGGCGGCGGCACTCACCCTCTTCATCATCGTGATGGCGCTCAACCTGGTCGCCCGTCTCATCTCCCGCTACTTCTCCCTCTCGAACAGCCGCTGACCAGGGAAGGACTCTCATGGCAAAGCAGATCGACGTCTCGGACCTGAACATCTACTACGGATCGTTCCTGGCCGTCGAGAACGTCAACATGATGATCGAGCCGCGCTCGGTGACCGCCCTGATCGGGCCGTCCGGATGCGGCAAGTCGACCTTCCTGCGGTCACTGAACCGGATGCACGAGGTGGTGCCCGGCGGCCGGGTCACCGGCAAGGTCGCCATGGACGGCCAGGACCTCTACGGCGACGGCGTCGACCCGGTCAACGTACGCCGCCACGTCGGCATGGTCTTCCAGCGCCCGAACCCGTTCCCGACGATGTCGATCTACGACAACGTCGCCGCCGGCGTGAAGCTGAACAGCGGCCGGATGCGCAAGGCCGACCTCGACGAACTGGTCGAGAAGACGCTGCGCGGGGCGAACCTGTGGGAAGAGGTCAAGGACCGGCTCAACCGGCCCGGCTCCAGCCTCTCCGGCGGCCAGCAGCAGCGGCTGTGCATCGCCCGGGCCATCGCCGTCAAGCCGTCCGTGCTGCTGATGGACGAGCCGTGCTCGGCCCTCGACCCGATCTCCACCGTCGCGATCGAGGACCTGATGTACGAGCTGAAGAAGGAGTTCACGATCGTCATCGTGACCCACAACATGCAGCAGGCGGCCCGGGTCAGCGACCGGACCGGCTTCTTCAACATCGCCGGCACCGGCAAGCCCGGCAAGCTGATCGAGATGGACCGCACCCAGCGGATCTTCAGCAACCCGCAGGTCAAGGCGACCGAGGACTACATCACCGGCCGCTTCGGCTGACCGTCGCCGAAACCCCGACGCCCCGGCGCCAGCCTCCACCGGCCGCCGGGGCGTCGCACGTCCGGGCCGGCGGGTGGCATCACCGCAGACGGCGGCTCAGCAGCCGGCGGCTCAGCAGACGGCGTCGACGAGCAGCACCCCGACCCGGTCCGGCTCGACCAGCAGCAGGCAGCCGTAGAAGCCCTCGCCGTCCTCGTGGGCCTCGAACGGCAGACCGATCCCGTACGCCAGCAGCGGCCCGCGCCCCGGATCACCGGTCACCCGCTCGGTCGCGCAGTCGAACAACTCCCGGGTCAGCAGGGCGACCAGCCGGTCGCCGGGAAACCCCGGCTGCGGCTCGTCGTCCGGGTCGTAGTCGCCGATCCGGCCCATCGCCCACGCCGCCGACCTGGCCAGGTCGAGGTTGTGCCGCTCGAAGTCGGCCCGTACGTGCGCGAGTTCCCCCCGGCCCAGCGGCGTCGGCACCTCGTCGTCCCACCGCTCGGCGATCTGCGCCCACCGCTCGGATGCCGCCCACCAGGCCCGGAACACGGCGTCGGCGGCGGCCGGGGCGAGCCGGTCCAGGCCCAGCCCGTGCGTCTCGACCGTCGTCGTGATCTCCATCCGGTCGTTGTTCGACAGCCAGGCCAGCCCGGCCAGCACCTCGGCGACACCGCTGGTGCGGGTCGCCAGGTCGGGACGGTCGTCGACGGGTCCGGCCGGTGCCACGGTCACCCGCGTCGTACGGCCGGCGCCGCCCCGGCCGAGCAGGTGCAGTTCCCGGCCGGCCGGGAAGCCGTCCGGCTCGGCGACCACCAGCCGCAGCAGGTCGCCCGACCCGTACGCGAGCTGCCCGGCGAGATGCTCGACCAGGAGCCGGGTCCGCTCGTCGAGCGGCACCGGCCCGGCCGCGAACGTGTCGGCCAGCAGCCCGGCCACCACGGCGGCGACCTCGACGGGCGGCCGCTCCGGTGCCACGCCGGCCCCGGCCGGGACGAAGCGGTTCAGCGGCTCCGCGCCGACCGGATGCCGGCCGGGCCGGTCCGGGAACAGCCCGAACTCGGCGAGTTCGGCGGGCGATGGAACCGCCGCCCAGGCCTGCCCGACCGGGGTGGGCGCCTTCCCGAAGGCCGCGGTGACCCGCCACAGCCGGGCACCGGTGTCCGGATCGGACGGCGTCCAGCAGTCGAGCAGACGTACGGTCGCGGCCAGGGTCACCGGTGCCTCCTCGGAGCGGGCTCGACAGTGGATCTCAAGGTACCCGGCGCCGTCGCGTCCGCGCCGGATCACCGAAGCCCGGCCGGCGGCTAGCCCAGCCAGTGCCGGCCGACGGCCCAGCCGAGCAGACGCCGTCCGGAGCCGGCGGTGCCGTCCGGGCCGAAGCCGCCACCGGCGACCACGTGGCCCAGGCCGTCGAGGGCCGGGGCGAGCCGGTCACGGACGTACGGCGGCTGCCGGTACAGGTCGTCCCACAGCAGCCCGACGGCGGCGGTCGGGTCGACGCCCGGCATCGACAGGTGGAAGAGCATCTGGCGCCAGGCGTACGCGGTGTCCTTGACGGTCGGCAGCGGGCGCGGGTTGTGCTGGATCCGGGCGGTCAGCGTCGCCGCCGTGGCGAACGTACGCCGGGCCAGGTCCGGCCAGCCGGCGGCGGGGGAAACGCCGACCGTCACCAGGGTGGCGAGGTTGTGGGTGGTGAGGATCTGCGCCTGCTCGATCACCATTCCGTTCGCGGCGACCGAACACCGGCCGCCGGTGCCGGCCCGGGCCAGGCACAGCGCGTCGAACGCGGGCGAGGTGGCGGCGGCGTGCCGGCCGCGCCGGTCGACGTCGTCGATCCGGGCCAGGGCCGCGTAGTCGATGCCGTAGTAGCGCTCGTACAGGGTGCCGGCGAGCAGTTCACCGGCGATCTTGGCGGCGGTGAGGAACTTGCCGGAGAAGGTGCCCTCGAAGATGTCGGCGGCCAGCTCCTCCACCCAGGGCAGGCCGAGGCCGGCTTCGCGGGCGAGGCCGGCGAGCTGGCGCACCATCGGGTTCGGCAGCACCGTGGCCGGGAACGAGTCGAGGGTGAGCTGGCCGAGCCGGCGCAGCGCCGCGCCCGCGTCGTCGCGGGTGCCGTCGGTGGTGTGCCGGTGCCCGGCGATAGCCCGTACCCAGGGCAGTTCGTCGAACCGGACCTGGTGTTCGAGGTCGCGCAGCAGCAGCGACCGGCGGTTGCCGAAGGCGTGGTGGGTGGCGGCGACGAGAACCCGTAGGGTCTCGTCGGGGTACGCCGCCCCGGTGACGGCCGCGGCGATCCGCGGCACGAGCCGGGCCAGCACCTCGGCCGACGGTACGACGCCGGCGGCGACCAGTTCCTCGACGGTGCCGGCCCGGCCGCGGGCGACGACCCGGCGGATCGGTTCCGGAACGGCGGCGCCGGCCGGGGCATCCTGCTCGCCGGCACGGACCGGGGCGGTGCGGGCCGCGACGTCGGTGATCCCGACGTCCGGGGACAGGTCGGCCAGCCGGTCGCCGACGAGCCGGGCGAAGGCGTGGTGGGTCGGCGCGGTGCCGGTCACCGCCTGCCGGGTACGCAGGGCGGTGTGTTCCGGCGAGCCCGGCCGGCCGCGGCGGCGCAGCATCGAGTCGACGGCGTGCTGCAGCAGCCCCCGGGACCTCGGCGTCAGCCCGGCCCCGTACACCATGTCCTGCACGGCCGCGCGCAGGATGGCGAGGTTCTCCTTCTTCCGCCGGTGCTTGCCGCACCGCCGGTGCACGGTGGCGAGCCGCTCGTAGTGGTCGAGCAGGGTGGTGGCCCGGTCCCGCCACCGGTCGTCGAAGCGTACGGCGACGCGGCCGTCGACGACGGTGTCCAGCCACAACGCCAGCAGCCGGTCGGCGAACGGGTTCCAGACGGTCAGCGCCTCACGCATCGCCTCGATCCGCTCGTCGGGGCGGCGCCGGGCCAGGTTGGCGCGGACCTCGCCGGCCGTCTCCCGCCACACGACCGCCGGGTCGGGGGCCGGCACGTCGCGCGGCACCGGCGCGAACCGCAGCCGGTCGGCGTACGGGCCGATCTCGTCCAGCAGTGCCAGCGCGACCTCCCGGTCACCGGCTCCGAGCAGCCACGCCACGACCGGCAGCGCCGCCTCCTCGGGCACGTCGACCCGGTAGGTGCCGGCGCGCAGCGACGCGACCAGGTCGGCGAGCCCCGCCTCGGTCAGGTGGTGGGCGAACAGGGCACGGCGTTGGGCGGGTCGGCCGGTCCGGTCGGCGAGCGCGGTCTCGTGCGGCAGCAGCGGTCCGCCGGCCATGGCCTTGCCGGTGGCGAAGCCGCCGCGGACCACCTCGGGCGTCACCCAGGCGGGCCGGCCGGCGACCGGGGTGCGCGACCCGATGGTCAGGACGCCGTTCAGCATGCCGCGCAACACGGATTCCCACCGGTGCAGCCGCTCGTCGGCCCGCTGCCGGGTGTCGGCGTCCTCGTGCCCGATCGAGGTCGCGAACGCCTTGGCCAGCTGGGTCGTCGGGTAGCCGCTGCCGATCCGCTTCTCGTGCTCGTTGCCGTCCATCGCCAGCGTGGCGGGTGCCGCCCCCGCGCCCTCCGGGGCCGAAGCCCGGTGCTCTGCTGCTGAGCTACACGCTGTCACCGGCCGTATGGTGATCATGCCGGTCGGGCGACCATACCGGACCGCTCCGACAGACCGCACCGGCATAACGACGGCCGAGGAATGATCTCTCCGCGCGTCGCGTCGTGCCGGCCCGGCGCGGGTGCGGGAAACTGTCCGGCATGCCGGCCACCCCACCGTCCGCCCTCGTTCCGCGCGCCACCACCGTGCCGGCCCCCGGCGGCGGCGCGACCGACTTCACCGAGGCGTGGCTGCGCAACCGGCGGCTGTCCGAGCACACCCGCGACGCCTACCGGCGGGACGTCGCCGGCTGGCTCGCCTGGTGCGCGGCGCGGTCGGTGGAGCCGCTGGCGGTGACGTTCCTCGACGTCAACGCGTACGCCCGCGAGCTGGAGTCCGGTGTGGACCCGCGCAGCGGCCGGCCGGTCGCCGCGTCGACCGTGGCCCGCAAGCTGTCGGCGCTGTCGAGCTGGTACGACTTCCTGGTCAAGCTCCGCGCGCTGGACGCCAACCCGGTCACCGGCGCCGACCGGCCACGGCTCAACCGCGACCACTCGGCGACCGTCGGCCTGGCCCCGGACGAGGTCGACGCGCTGCTCGCCGCCGCCGACGCGGCGAGCGGTCCGACCGCGGCCCGCAACCGGGCCGCCGTCGCCCTGCTCGCCGACCTCGGGCTGCGGGTCGGTGAACTCGTCTCGCTCGACGTCGCCGACCTCGGCCACGAGCGGGGACACCGCAGCGTCCGGTTCGTCGGCAAGGGCGGCCGGCCGCGCCGGCGGGCGTTGACCCCGTCGACCGCGTACGCCGTCGACGCGTACCTGACCGACCGGGCGGTGACCGCCCGGGTACGGCTCGACGAGCTGACCGGCCCGCTGCTGGTGACCGCCACCGGTGGGCGGCTGGACCGGCACGCCGTCTTCCGGCTGGTCCGCAGGCTGGCGAAGGAGGCCGGCATCCCGGCCTGGTCGAGGCTGTCGCCGCACTCGCTGCGGCACGCGTTCGCGACGACCGCCCGGGCCGAGGGGGTGCCGCTGGAGGACGTCCAGGACGCGATGGGGCATGCCGACCCGCGTACGACCCGCCGCTACGACCGGGACCGGCACAACCTGGACCGGGATCCGGCGTACGCGATCTGGGCGGCGCGGGCCCGCCGCCGCACCTGAACCCGCGCCCCTACGCTCCGGACGGCGGCGTCCGGAGCAGCCAGGAGGCGGTGGCCCGGGCGCTTTCCGGCATCGTCGGGTCGTTGCCGAGGTCGGCGAGCAGGTCGTGGTGCCGGTCGGTGCCGATCCCGTAGACCAGCCCTTGCATGATCCGCTCCTGCACCTCGGTGCCGGTACGGCTGCCCTGCGCGGCCTGGGCGCCGATGACCTGTCGCCACACGTGCACCGGGAACGTGCCGGCGCAGTGCGGGGCCGCCCAGGCGGCGACGGACCGGTCCGCCGGGCTGACACCGGGGGCGGTGAGTATCTCGGCGAGCAGCGGGCGGTGGGCGTCGGTGCCCAGCGTGGTCAGCGTACGCAGGCCGGCGCCGACCGGGATGCCACCGGTCCGGCTCGACACCGAACGCCGCAGCACCGACAGCACCGCCCGGATGACCGGCGTCCGGTACGGCGTGGCCGAGATGGTCATCGTGGCGAGGAACCGGCGCTCGGTGTTCGGGCTGAACAGCAGCTCGTCGACAAGGCCGGTGAGCACGTCGTCGTCGGTCGCGGCGGCGTCGAGTTCGCGCTGGGCCTGCTGCGCGATCCGGTGGCTGACGCGCTCGTGCCCGTCCACCGGCCGGTCGGGGGAGAGGTGGCGGCCCGCCGCGAGCAGAGTGTTGCGGACCCGGGCTTCGACCCGTGGCCGCCGGCGCAGCACCGATCGGCTCAGGTAGGAGACCAGGAAGCGGTCGTCGGGGGTGAGCGTGGCGTCGTCGGCGAGGGCGGCGAGGGAGCGGGCGAGCCGGTCCTCCTGCGCGGCGTCGAAGTGTCCGGCCGGGAGCTTGCGGATCGTGGCCAGCATCGCCGCGTGCTGGGAGCGGGGGCCGCCGGGGGCGTCGAGCTGACCGAGCAGATAGTCGTTCGCCGGGCGCTGCGCGGTCGTGTCCAGCAACGCGATCGGCTCGACGAAGGCGGTGGAGCCCGGCATCCGGGCGAAGTCCACACAGGTCGTGGCGACGAACCGGCCGGCGACCGGGTGTTCGAGCAGCCGGCACATCGCCTCCTGGCGCAGCAGCCAGGCCGGTCCCTCGGACACCATCAGCTCGGGCAGCAACCGTTCGGCGAGCCGCTGCCAGATCGTCTCGGGAAACAGCACGAGCGCCGGATGGCCGGACACGAGCTTGGCGAGTTCGATCCAGCTCTGCCCGGTCATGTCGCCGGGATGTTCGGCCCGGTGCAGAAGTTCGTAGAGCCGGTCCTCGTCCGGGCGCGGCAGCGCGCCCGGCTGGTTGCGGTCGGCGGGCCGCGGGACCGAGAAGTACCGCATGATCAGGTCGGTCACCACGACGAGGGAGTCGGCCGGCAGGCCGAGCAGACGCTCGTAGCGGGCGACGACGGTCCGCGAAGCGGCAAGCTGCCCGCTCTCCCAACGCGTCACGTGCGACGGAGCCAGTTCGCGGGTCGGCTCCTCGGCCCGGAACGCGGCGGCGAAGTTCCGCCCCACCCGCAGCCCGGGGTCGGGCCCCAGCCGCCGGTTGACCCGGAGCAACCAGCCGACCTGCCGAGCGGCGACCGAGGGTGACATTCCGCCAGCGTCGAGTAATCGTTTGATCCAGTCAACCCGACGAATGTCCACTCGGGACGGCGGCTGCGTCGGTTCGTCGCCACGCTTCGGGGCGACCCGGTAGCTGTTCCGCTCCACAGCGAATTCGCTGTGGATACGCCGAATTCGCTGTGAGCCGCGACAGCAACACCCCGCCGGGTCGGGGCGTCAAGCCAGGAGTCGACGCAGGATCGGCGCGACCGCCGCGACGACCGCCCGCTCGTCCGGCTGGTGGACGGCCCAGTTGAGCGCACCGAACGCCACGACGGGTGGCCCCGATGCCGCCGCGGCGAGGAGATCGGCTTCGGGCAGGGTGGCCAGGCGGGTGCGGTCGCATCGGCCACCGTGATCGTCTGCGGTTCAGGCGGTGGCCGTACGGCTCGTCGACCGCCTGGGCAGCAGACGATCATGGCGTGTCCGCAATGGCGGAGACCGGGGCGCCACGGGTGGATTCGCTGGTCAGCGTACGGGTGGGCGTCCCGTATCGTGGACGCTTTCTTGTTAATTCCTATGGGATGAGTAGGGTTAGTTTCGTGATCAAGAAGCAGTGCACCGCCACCCTGTGTCGGGCCTAGCCAGCCACCCGCCGGCCTGACCTCCTCGGCCGGCGCCTTCCGTTCCGGTGCTCTCGAAGGGTGCCGCACCGTTCGGGCGCGTCCCCACCCCGGGCCGCCCCGACTCCGGGCATCCCGGCCCGCCCGTTCCGGTGCCCGCGGATCGCCTGTCCCACGACCTGGAACCGCGCCCACCGGCCATCGACCAACGGTCGTATTCCCACCGCTCACAGAGGTCAGATCAGCATGCCCGACACCGCCCAGCCGGCGATCGTGGACTTCCACGTCCACTACGTCGACCCCGCCCACCCGCCCGCCCTCTGGGCCAACGCCCGACCCGAGATCGCCAAGCTGCGCGAGCGGACCGTACGCCGGATCGTCGACATCGACGACGTGCTGGCATCGGCGGCGGCCGGCTCGATCGCGACCCGGGTCCTCAACGCCCCGCCGTCGCTGGTCGCCCCCGCCGGCACCACCTTGCCGCCGGCGACCGTACGGGCGATCAACGACCACCTCGCCGGGCAGGTCGCCGCCCATCCCGGCCGGCTGCTCGGGCTGGCCACCATCGATGCCTGGCAGGGTGAGGCCGCCGCCGACGAACTCCGCCGCGCGGTCACCGAACTCGGCCTGTCCGGCGCGGTCCTCGACGCCGCCGCCGAGGGCGGCGACCGGCTGCTCGACGACCCGGCCGCGTTCCCGACGCTGCGCACCGCCGCGGAACTCGGCGTACCGGTCTTCGTGCACCCGATCAACCCGCGCGGCCTCACCGAGCAACTCGAAGGCGTCGGCCGCGCCGGCACCCTGCTCGCCCGGGGCACGATCGACGCGGGCAGCCTGCTGGCCCTGCTCAACTCGACCGTCCTGGACGACCTGCCCGGGCTGCGGGTCGTCATCCCGCTGATCGGCGCCCCGGCGCTGCTGATCGGCACCTTCACCGGCCTGGTGGAGCGGATCAGCCGGCACGCGCCCGACCACCTGCGCCGGCATGTGTACGTCGACACGATGGGCTTCGACCCGGCCAGCATCCGCTACCTGGTCGACGTCGTCGGCGCCGACCACGTACTCGTCGGGTCGGACTCGCCGATCGTCGCCGAGTCGATCGACCGCGACGGCGTCCTCGCCGCGCTCGCCGCCGCCGGCCTGGACGAGGCCGGTGTGGCGGCCGTCGCCGGCGGCAACGCCCGCCGCCTGCTCGGCGTACCCGAGACGGTGCCGGCATGACCACGCGGGCCGACACCAGACCGTCCGCCGTCATCACCGACGGGACCGAGGCGATACGCGTCGCCACCGAGCTGGCCCGGCGGTTCGCGCCCGGTGCCCGGGAACGCGACCGGGACCGCGTGGTACCGCGCGCCGAACTGGAACGGATCGCCCGGTCCGGGCTGCTCGGCATCACCGTGCCGCGCGACGCCGGTGGCGCCCAGGTGAGCCACCGCGTGCTCGCCGACGTCTTCCGGATCCTGGCCGTCGCCGACGCCTCCATCAGCCAGGTGCTCCAGAACCACTTCGTCTTCGTACGGGTGCTCAAGGACCGGGGCACCCCGGCCCAGCGGGAGTTCTTCCACGCCGAACTGCTGCGCGGCGCCCGCTTCGGCAACGCGATGGCCGAGCGGGGCGTCGACCGGCGCAAGGGCGAGACCAGCACGTCGCTGCGCCGCCTCGACGGCACGACCGACCTGGTGCTGAACGGCCGCAAGTACTACACGACCGGCGCCGCCACCGCCGACTGGGTGCCGGTGAAGACGAAGGACCCCGACGGCGGCGACGCCGTCGCCTTCGTGGAACAGGGCAGCCCCGGCCTGTCGTTCGGCGGCGACTGGTCGGCCCTCGGCCAGCGCGGCACGCACAGCGGCACCACCCTGCTCACCGACGTACGGGTGCCGGCGGACCGGGTCGTCGCCTGGCCGTACAGCGCCGACGAGCTGCGTACGGCCGGCGCTGCCGGGCAACTGCTGCACGCGGCGATCGACGTCGGCATCGCCGAGGGAGCACTGGCCGCCGCGGCCGAGTACGTCCGGACCCGTACCCGGGCCTATGCCGACAGTCCCTGGGACCGGGCCGCCGACGAACACCACCTGATCAACGACGTCGGTCGGCAGGCGGTGCAGGTACGGGCGGCCCGGGCACTGCTGGAACGGGCCGCCGACGCGGTCGACGACGCCGAGGCCGACCCGGTCCTCGACCCCGACAGGGTCGCCGAGGCGTCGCTGTCGGTCGCCGCCGCCCGGGCGTTCACCGCCGAGACCGCGGTGACCACGGCCAGCGAACTGTTCTCGTACGCCGGCACCAGCGCCACCGACGAGGAACACGGCCTGGACCGGTTCTGGCGCGACGCCCGCACCCACACCCTGCACGACCCGACCCGCTGGAAGTACCACCACATCGGCAACCACGTCCTCAATGGCGTCGCACCGCGCGGGCCGCTGCTGTGAACACCGTACGAAGGGATGATCCGCGATGACCGCGACAGTCCTGTCCACCCCGGACGGGTCGGTCGGACCCGCCCCACGACCACGGGCCCCGGAGGGCAAGGCCCCCAGAAGGACGGGCTCGCTGCGCCGCCGCGTCCTCAAGTCCGGCCGGCGGGTGCTGGTGCCAGTGCTTCTCGTCGCCGTGTGGCAGCTCGCGTCCAGCGTCGGCTGGCTCGACCCGACGACGTTCGCCAGCCCCGGCATGGTATGGGACCGGTTCGTCGAGTTCGCCGCCAGCGGCGTACTGGCCGACAACGTGCTCGCCTCCCTGCGCCGGGTGGTCCTCGGGCTGCTGATCGGCGTCGCGGTCGGGATCGTGCTCGGGCTCGCCACCGGCCTGTCCCGGGTCGCCGACGAACTCGTCGACCCGCCGCTGCAGATGCTGCGCGCCGTACCGACGCTCGGCCTGATGCCGCTGCTGCTGCTCTGGCTCGGCATCGACGAGGCGCTGAAGGTCGGCCTGGTCGCGATCGGCGTGATCTTCCCGATCTACCTGAACTTCAGCAAGGGCATCCGCTCGGTCGACCCCCGGTTCCGCGAACTCGCGCAGAGCTGCGGCGCCTCCCGGTGGACGGTGATCCGGCACATCATCCTGCCCGGGGCGCTGCCGCACCTGCTGATCGGGCTGCGGTTCTCGCTCGCGATCGCCTGGCTCAGCCTGGTCTTCGGCGAGACCGTCGCCGCCGACTCCGGCATCGGCTACATGCTGACCCGCGCCAAGGATTTCCTGCAGACCGACACGATCGTGCTCTGCCTGGCGCTGTACGCGCTGCTCGGCCTGGCGATCGAGAGCCTGGTCCGGGTCATCGAGTGGAAGACCCTGTCCTGGCGCCGAGAGTTCGTGGACTCATGAGCGAGCGGATCGGTATCTCCGTACGCGGGCTGCGTAAGCACTACGGCAGCCGGCTCATTCTCGACACCGTCGACCTGGCGGTACGCCGGGGCGAGTTCCTGGTCATCGTCGGCGAGAGCGGCGGCGGCAAGAGCACCCTGCTGCGCGCCCTGGCCGCGCTCGACACCGACCACGAGGGCGAGGTCGTCGTCGAACAGCCGGTCGCGGTCGGCTTCCAGGACGCCCGGCTGCTGCCGTGGCGCACGGTGTGGGAGAACGTCGTCTTCGGGCTGCCGGGCAGCCGGTCGGCGCTGCGCCGGCAGGCCGTCGAGGTGCTGGCCGAGGTCGGCCTTGAAGCCCGCGCCGACGTCTGGCCGAACACCCTGTCCGGCGGCGAGGCGCAGCGCACCGCCCTGGCCCGCGCCCTGGTCCGGCGGCCTGCCGTACTGCTGCTCGACGAGCCGTTCGGCGCTCTCGACGCGCTGACCCGGCTGCGGATGCAGGCCCTGGTGCACTCGCTGTGGAAGGCGCACGGCTTCACCACCGTCCTGGTCACCCACGACGTCGACGAGGCGATCGTGCTCGCCGACCGGATCCTCGTGCTGACCGACGGCCGGCTCGCCGACGAGATCAGACCCGACTTCGCCGGTGCCCGTACCCGCGAGGACCCCGGCTTCGAACGGACCCGGCTGCGGATCCTCGAACAACTCGGGGCCGCCCCCTACGAAACCGAACTCGGCCGGCACTGACCGGCACGGATACGAAAGGCACGTCATGTTCACGCGCAGTTCCCGGCGGGCGACCATCGCCGCCACCACCGCTCTCGCCGCCGCGCTCGCCGTGGCCGGCTGCGGCGGGGGCGGCGACGACGCGGCCGCCGCCGACGGCACCGTCTCGCTCACCCTGGTCACCACCGACCTGTACGGCTACACCCCGCTGTTCGAGGCGAAGGACCTCCAGGTGCCAGGGGTGAAGATCACGTACCGGGAGTTCGCCAACTCGGTCGAACTGAACTCCGCGATGGAGGCCGGCCAGATCGACATCTCCGACACCGGCGACATCGGACCGATCAACGCCGCCGCGTCCGGCAGCCGGCAGAAGGTGATCGGCTGCACGAAGCCCAACGACCAGAACATCAAGTACATCGTGCGCCGCGACTCTGGCATCACCTCCTTCGCCGACCTGCGCGGCAAGCGGGTCGGGATGCCGATCCGGTCCAACCACGGCCTGCTCTACGAGCGGCTGCTGAAGAAGAACAACCTGACCGACAACGACGTGAAGGCCGTCAACATCTCCGGTGCCGACGGCGTCAACGCCCTGGTCAAGGGCGACATCGAGGCGTACTCGGCGAACGCGCCCGGCTCGCCGGACATTCTGGAGCGCTTCCCGGACCTGGTCGAGATCGACGGGATCGCCGGCACCGTCAACAACCTGTACTGCCTGCGGGTCAGCCCGCAGGCGTACGAGAAGAAGCACGAGGCGTTGCGGGCGTTCTTCCGGGCGGCGGCCGAGCTGGGACTGTGGGCCTCGCAGCACCCGGACGAGGCGGCCGAACTGGTCAAGCCGCACGTCGACTACAGCCTGGCGACCCTGTCCACCACCTTCAAGATCAGTGGGGCGGGCTACCAGCCGATCGACGACGCGTTCCTGGTGCAGCAGCAGGCGTTCGCCGACGAACTGCTCGACGTCGAGTTCATCGAGAAGCCCGTCGACGTGAAGCAGATCTTCGTCGGCGACTTCAACGACGAACTCCCGAAGGGCTGACCATGAGCACCTCACCGCGCCTGGGGGTGTGGACCCCGATCAGCGGCAACTGGGCCGTACGCGACCACCCCGACGAGCACCTCGACGGCAGCTACGCCGACAACCGGCGTACGGTCGTCGACGCCGAACGCCTCGGCTACGACACCACCCTCATCGCCCAGCACACCATTAACCCCGGCGACGACGGCGGCGACGTCATCGACACCTGGACCACGGCGGCGGCGATCGCCGAGGCCACCTCCCGCATCGAGATCATCGCCGCGATCAAGCCGTTCCTCTACAACCCCGGCGTGCTGGCGAAGATGGCGACCCAGATCGGCCACATCAGCCGGGGCCGGTTCGCGATCAACCTGGTGTCCGGCTGGTTCCTGCCCGAGATCACCAAACTCGGCCTGCCGTTGATCGACCACGACCGTCGCTACGACTACTCCCGCGAATGGCTCTCCATCGTGGAGCAGGCGTGGGGGGAGGGCCCGGTGACGTTCGCCGGCGACCACCTGCGGGCCGAGGAGCTGCGGCTGCGGCCGCGGCCGTACGGCGACACCCCGCCGGTGGTCTACTTCGGCGGCGAGTCGGAGCCGGCCCGGGTGCTGGCCGCCGAGGCCGCCGACGTGTTCCTGATCAACGGCCGGCCGTTGGACGGGCCGGACGGGGTGAAGGCCATCATCGCCGACCTGCTGTCCCGCCCCCGGCCGTACCGTGACCCGCTGCGGTTCGGGCTGACCAGCTTCCTGATCGCCCGGCCGACGCAGGAGGAGGCGGACGAGGAGTTCGAGAAGCTGTGGCGGCTCACGCAGGCGCAGCGCAAGCCGATCGCGGGCGCCGACCCGGCCCGGGTGATGGGCCGCAACGCGGTCGGGGTGGCCAGCGTCGGCACCAACGGGGGGACGCTGTCCGGACTGGTCGGCAGCTATGCCCAGATCGCCGACCGGATCAGCGGCTTCGTCGACGCGGGCGTGGACACGTTCCTGTTCCAGTTCCAGCCGCACTTCGCCGAGATGGAACGCTTCGCCACCGAGGTCGCCCCGCTGCTGCGGTCCCGCCACGGCACCCCGGCGGGCTGAACGGACGGCACGGGTTGATCGTCTGCGGTTCAGGCCTGCGACACGCCGTGCCGACAACGCCTGAACCGCAGACGATCATGGCGCACTCCCGCTCTTGACAGGTCGGGCCAGGGCGTCGAATTCACGGAGAATCCAATTCATTCACGTTCACGCACGATTGGCGTGTGCGGCGAATGAGGCCGGCGTCACATCACCACAGCAGTTGCCACCAATGGTCGTCCGCCGCCAGGCAGTCGTAAATGGCGAGCGCCGCACCATTGCCACCGGTGCCCAGTCCCACGACGTCGACGCACCGGTCACCCTTGACATTCCTGATCCACTCGTCCTCGTAATAGAAGAGCTGGTTGTCATTGGGGCTGGGCATACAGGTGCGCTGGATCAGCGCCGTCCCGTTCGCGGGCGCGCCGGTGCCAGGCAGATCCAAACACAGTCCGCTCTTCGCGTTTCGGAGGGAGAAACTGGAGAAGCCAGGACGGTAGTCCAGGTACCACTGCTGGGTGTCCGCTTCGCTGTTGTCGCAGGTGGCCTGGATGACAGCGGACCCGGGGCCGCTGGCTCCGGGGCCGGCGAGGTCCATGCACCTGCCCGTCACAGGATTGTAGAGGTTGAAGGGGCCGGCAGATGTTGCGTCGATAGTCGAATTGCTTCTTGCGGCGGGTTGCGCCGGTGTGGAAGAATTCGGGGAGTCGGGTTTGGTGACGGTCGAGAGTCCGAGAGCGGCTATCGCCAGCAACGACGTCGTGGCAGCGATCTTCCAGGCATTTCTCACGGGTGTCGCCTCCCCGCTTTTGTGCCGATGGGCGCATAGATAGTGCTGATGCGGGAGATGTGGCTACTGTTGTAGCCATCAATAGGTTATCCGCATACGCAAGTCCGGTACAAGGCTTGAGTTTGCCCTGAATGCGTGCAGCGACCGGACAGCACAAAATTGGGGCGCCACGGTAAACACGGCCCTGCCCGCAGGTACACCTCCGGGCTCAGGACAGCAGCTCAAGCTGCGCGTGGACGCCGACCGCGGCGTCCACGCCGCGCAGTCAACGCCGTGCCCGAGCCGGGCCGCCATCTCGGCATCCTCGGCCAGTAGATGCCTGCGGTCTCCGGCGGGGAGAGACGGACCGTGACGCGGTCGGGGTGGCAGCAATGGTGTTCGGTACCTGTACGACGCCTCAGAACTGGTCGTAGCCGATGACACGAGTGAACCTCAGCAACGGCTGACGTCCTGATTGCTGAGCCGTGCGGCGCCTGCCAGCGCGCCACCCGTCGCCGCCAGTGCCGACGTTCGACCAGCAGGGCACCAGCAACACATCGAAGGTTCGTGGTGCAGCAACAGCGACCTGCCTGGGGAATTCCCCAGGCAGGTCGTGACCGTTCAATCAGACGGGTATGTGGTTCCAGTAGTGGTCGTCGTCATCCAGGCACCCATACATGACCAGGCCAGCACTGTTGCCGCCGGTTCCAGGGCCGACGACGTCGATGCACTTGACGCTCTTGTCGTTGATGATCTGGTAACCTCCCGCCGCTGGCACCCACCACAGGCGGAAGAGTTGGTTGTCACTCGGGCCCGGGAAGCACTGATACTGCCTCAGCGCGGAGCCGTTACTTATCGAACCCGAAACGCCAGGCGGATCGATACACAGTCCGTCCTTCACGTTGCTGATGGTGAACCTTTCGGGGTCCCATAGATTCATCTGCCATAGTTGGTTGTCGGCGCTGGTGTAGTTGCACGTGTACTGGATCACATAGCCACCTGTCGAGCCGGCTCCAGTACCGACAAGATCCATACACTTCCCTGTTACGAGGTTCTCGAAAACCCACGGGCCGCTCGCCGCGAAAGCCGCCAACTCTGCTCCGGTCACCGCTCTCTTCGAGAGTGACCCGCTCGCAGGCGGCGAGCCTGGCTCGGCATACGCCGGAGCCTCGAGAGCCAACATTGACAGACTGGTTACCGCAATAACCATAAGCCGACGAAACCGATTCACATGTACCTCCTGACGGCCATGCCTCGAAAGGCTTTGCGTGGAGTGATTGCATGACCAGGGCGGCACCGTTGCCACCCGTGCCCGGCCCGACCACGTCGATGCACTTGCCGCCCGCGACGTACTGGATGATGAAATCGCCCGACAGTCCAGGGGTGACACCGACGGGATCCATGCATTTCGTGGTGGTCACGTTGTAGAAGTAGACTGCCGTCGCGGCCAACGGCGCGCCAATCAATGGGCTATCCAGTGCGATCCCCGGAGAGGTGGGTCGAGGACTTCTGCGAATGGCAAGTTCTTACATTCTGCGCACGTAACTCCTCTCCATGGGCATAGTGACAGGTGTCCCGCATCTGGGTCGCGGGGATCTGGATGGATTGCTACAGGCGCCGGTAAGACCCTTCGTTCACACAAAGGGCCTGCGCGGCGTTTGTCGGTCAGTGTGGAGGGGGGTTCGACTTGCCTCCACGCCGCATTCGTGCCGCGCGTGGAGGTTGTCAAGGTCGGTGGATTCGCGTCGCCAGCAGAAAGGTTGGGAACTGGCCGGGCCTCGTCTCGATGCTCCGGATACCTCAGTTGTGTGCTCGGAAGATAAGCGGCGCCGAATCAGTTCCTTGCGCTGCGTGACAGTCTAACAACCACCTGTCATCAAAACAATCATTGACGGTCGGCAATAGCTGGATCGTGTCCGCTGCCGCTGAGCCCGACCACGACCTGCGGCGACGTCAAACCACCACATCAAGATGGTGGTGAGCGTCGATCGCGATGTCGTCGCCGCGCAGCCAGCGCCGGGCCCACAGCCGGACCGCCACCTCGGCCTGCTCGTCGCCCCAGTCGGCCTGCTCGACCAGCAGCGCCGTGGTCAGCGCGTACGCCATCCGCAGCGCCAGCCCGCGCGCCCCGGCGACCACCTGGGCGGCCGTCGGGTCGGCGGCGACGTCGGCCAGCGCCTCGCGTAGCCGGGCGGTCGCCCCGGCGAGGAGGTCGGCGACCAGCGGCGACCGGGTACGGGCCACGTCGGCGGCGGCGTCGAGCCGGCGCAGGAGCGGCGGGGCCGCGTCCTCGCGGGTGACGGCACGCAGCACGTCCAGGGCGAGAACGTTGGTCGTGCCCTCCCAGATCGGCAGCACCTGGGCGTCCCGCAGCAGCCGGGGCACTCCGGTGTCCTCGACGTAGCCGGCGCCACCGAACGCCTCCACGTACTCGCTGGCCGCCGCGGCGGCGAGCCGACCGGTGGCGAGCTTGGCCAGCGGAGCGACGAGACGCAGCTCGGCGGCGGCGTCCGGGTCGGCGCCGATCTCGACCCGGCCGAGCAGCGCGAACGTGTGGCCGGTGAGGACGAACGCGCCGGCGGTGTCGACGGCGAGCGTGCCCAGGGTGGCGCGGTGCAGCGGCGAGTCGGCGAGCCGCCCGCCGGCGATCTGCCGGGCCCCGGCGTAGGCGAGGGCGTACGCTAGGCCGCGGCGCATGCCGCTCGCGGCGGCCGACGCGTTGTGTACCCGGGTGACCACGACCAGGGTCATCGCCCGGACCAGGCCCGGCTGGCCGGGGTCGCCGACCGGCAGCGCGTACGCGTCGTGCAGGCCGATCTCGGCCGTCGGCAGCGCCCGTGTGCCGAGCTTGTCCTTCAGCCGGTGCACGGTCACCCCGGGCGCCGGCATGGCCGGACCGGCGCCGGCCCCGAGCGGAGAGTCGGCGGCGTAGCGGGGCACCAGGTACGGGGCGAGGACCCGGCTGCCGCGCCCGGCCCCCTCCGGTCGGGCCAACGCGATCGCCATCGCCGAGTCGGCGGCGGAGCAGAACCACTTCTCGCCGGTGAGCCGCCAGCTTCCGTCCCCGGCCGGGCGGGCGGTGGTGGTCGAGCGGGCCAGGTCGGAGCCGCCCTGCGCCTCGGTCATCCACTGCCCGCTGGTGATCGCGGTGTCCGGGTCGGTGCTGATCAGCCGGGGCAGCCAGGCGTCGCGTACGGCCGGATCCACATCCGGGCGGGACAGCAGCGCCGCCGCCCCGTCGGCCATCGCCACCGGGCACGAGAACGTCGCGGACTCCGGGGCGTACAGGTGCAGTAGGGCGTGCTGGACCACCCGGGCGGCCGCACCCCAGGTGGCGCGGGCCTCGGCCTGATACGGCAGCGCGACGACAGCGTGCCGGGCGGCGGCGGCCCGCTGCGCCTGCCAGCCGGCGCTGGTGTCGATCCGGTCGACGCGGGCGCCCCAGCCGTCGTAGCGGACCAGGGTCGGCGGGTGGTTCTCGGCGTCGTGGTGCGCGGCCCGAAGCGGCCCGTCGACCTCGGCGGCGAGGGCGGCCAGCCGGTCCTTGGCGGCGGCGTGGCCGGCCGGTCCGAGGTGCCGCTCCAGCCAGGAGTTGAGCTGCCGGTCGCCGGCGTACGGGTCGGCCGGTGGGGGCGCGGGCTGGACGTGGCGGGCCATCGATGGACTCCTCGGCGTCGGCGGCGGGGATGTGCCCGACGGTAGACCACCGGGCCGGTCATCGACAGCGGTGCGGCGCGAATGGCGGGCAGCACGATCGGCCCGAACCGGTGCCGGTTCGGGCCGATCGGTGGGAAGAGGCGCGGTGCTGGCCGAGTCGGTGTCAGCCGGTCACCATCGCGCTCTCAATACTGCGACGAATTCGTGTCAGGAAGTGGCTGGCTGCTGCGCCCGGAAACTGGTGGGCCACCAGTCCCATTCCTGGTCGTCGTTGTCGATGCAGTTGTACACGACCAGCGCGGTGCCGTTTCCACCGGTGCCGGGGCCGACAACATCGATGCATTTGTTGCTGACGACGTTCAGGAGCTTGCCGTCCCCGTACCACTGGAACATCTGATTGTCAGTGGGGCCGGGCCGGCAGGTGTACTGGATCAGCGCGGTTCCGTTCGCGGCCGCACCGGGGCCCGGCAGGTCGAGACACAGGCCACTTTTCTCGTTGCGGATGCTGAATGTGACGCCGCCGGCGTAGATGTCGGCGTACCACCGCTGGTTGTCGGCGGTGCTGGAGTTGCAGGTGTACTGGATGACCGGGTCGCCGAGGGCGCCGGCGCCCGTACCGACCAGGTCCATGCACTTGTCGGTGCGCCTGTTGTGGAACTGGGCTGGCCCGTCCGCTGCCATGGCGGCGAGTTCGGTGGCGGTCACCGATCCGGACGGTGCGGATTTCGAGGGGCCGGCGGAATCGGGCTCGGCCTGGGCCGGGCTGGCGATACTAAGTGCCATCACGCCGATCAGCGCAGCAATTGAAAGACTGCGGAACTTTCGCACGTTCACTGCCTCCCGTATGGCAGGGACACCTGTAGGCATCCACTGCCAAGCAGTCGTGTGGGATGAAAGAATTTCCGATTGGCCGCGCAGCCGTCAGTAGCCTACCCGTCACACAACGCAACAGGCAACGACTGACCGTAATCAATATTTCTGGCACATCGTATTGACATTTTTAGTTTCGTCGCCGGCATCGAAAGCAGCCGGCCGCCCGGTGGGCCGCCGGTCAGCTACGGGCGTCGAGGGCGGCGGCGACCAGGGCCAGTGCCTGCTCGGGCGGCAACCCCAGCCGGCGGGACAGGGCTGCGTAGTCGGCCGCCGCCCGCCGGGCCTCGTCCGGCACTCCGCCCGCCTGGGCGGTCACGAACGTGCCGTGCCGGCCCCGGGTCTCGACCAGCCCGGCCTGCTCCAACTCCCGGTAGGCGCGGGCGACGGTGTTGGCGGCCAGCCCGAGATCCTCGGCGAGCCGGCGTACGGTCGGCAGCCGGGTGCCGGCGGCCAGCCGGCCGGTCGCGGCCAGCTCCGCGATCCCGGCCCGGACCTGCTCGTAAGGCGCGACCGGCGACGCCGGGTCGACAATGATCGGAAGGGGGGAGGCCTCGCTTCGCCCGGTCATGGGCGCACCGGACCGAGGTCGCCGGTGCGGTGGTGGCGCCGGCACAGCACCTGGTAGCGCACCTCGCTGTGGTCGACGGTGTCGCCGATGACGACCTGGGCACCCTCCCGGGCCACCTTGCCGTCGACGACCCGGGCGTTGAGCTGGCCCTCCCGGCCGCACCAGCACAGCACCTCGACCTGGATGCGGGCGACCTCGTCGGCGAGTTCGAACAGCCGCCGGGCGGCCGGGAACAGTTCGGCCCGGAAGTCGCTGGCCAGGCCGAACGCGAACACGTCGACGTCGTAGCAGTCAACGAGTTCGGCCATCTGCTCGACGTGCTCGACGGTGTAGAAGCACGCCTCGTCGCAGATGAGGTAGTCGACGCGCTCGCCGTCGGCCCACCGGCCCCGGACCAGCGCCCGCAGGTCGAGTTCGTCGGTGACCTCGATCGCCTGGTGGGCCAGCCCGATCCGGGTGGTGATCTGCGGCCCCAGCGAGCGGTCGATGCGGGTCAACACGATCCCGCGCCGGCCCTGCCGGGCGTGGTTGTAGTTCATCTGCAACGCCATCGTGGACTTGCCGCAGTCCATCGGCCCCCAGAAGAACTTCAGGGCGGCGCCGTGGCGCAGCCGGCCGTCGCCGGCGACCAGGCAGGCGGGGGACAGGGCGGAGTCGTCGACGGTCACGGTCGGGCAGCGTACCGGGAACGTGCCCGACCGATCATCACAGGACCCGGGGCGGGGTGTTGCCGGCCGCGATGATCGCCTTACGCATCGGCACCGCGAGCAGCAGCAGGAAGCCGACCACGAAGAAGATCAGCAACGAGACCAGACCGACCCGGTAGCTGTTGGTGAGCTGGAACACCAGGCCGAACGCCAGCGGGCCGAGCCAGCTGGTGCCCTTGTCGCTGATCTCGTAGAAGCCGTAGTACTCGCCTTCCTTGCCGGCCGGGATGAGCTGGCTGAACAGCGACCGGCTCAGCGCCTGGCTGCCGCCCAGGACCAGACCGATCGCCGCGCCCAGGATCATGAACGGGATCGGCGCCTCGGCCGGCAGCCAGAACGCGGCCAGGATCACCCCGGTCCACAGCACCAGGCTCATCAGCACCGTCTTCCACGCCCCGATCCGCTTGGCGACCCCGCCGAGCAGCAGCGCGCCGCCGAAGGCCAGGAACTGCACCAGCAGGATCGTCACGATCAGCGTCGTCTGGTCGAGCCGCAGCTCTTCGGTGCCGTACTGGCTGGCCAGGGCGATCACGGTCTGGATGCCGTCGTTGAAGACCAGGAACGCGAGCAGGAAGAACAGCGTCAACGGGTACGCCTTGAGGCCCTTGATGGTGTGCCCGAGCTGCTTGAAGCCGTCGAAGAGCACGTTGCCGCGTACGCCGCCGGCGGCCGCCTCCACCGACGGCCGTTCCCGCAGCCAGAAGAGCGGGACCAGGGTGAACGCCGACCACCAGACGCCGGCCGACACGATCGACCAGCGGGCCAGGTCCAGGGTGCGCTGCGGATTGCCCTCCTCGCTGAACAGGGTCACCACGACCAGGTTCAGCATCAGCAGCAGGCCACCGCCGAGGTAGCCGAGCGCCCAGCCCTTGCTGGAGATCCCGTCCCGGTCGTCGGGGCCGCCGAGCTGCGGCAGGAACGAGTTGTAGACGACCACGGCCGCGCCGAAACTGACGTTGGCGAACACGAACAGGGCGCCGCCGAGCAGGTAGCGGTCCCCGGTGACGAACACCATCGCGATCGTCGCCCCGGAGCCGAGGAACGCGGCGACCGCCAGCAGCCGCTTCTTGTGCGCCGACCGGTCGGCGATCGCCCCGGTGACCGGCAGCACGAACACGGTCAGGAACACCGACAGCGACACCAGGTACGGGAAGTAGGCGCCGGCGGCGACCTTGATCCCGAGCGGGTAGACGTATCCGGTGCAGTCGGCGGCGCCCAGTTCGCAGCCGGCCGCGACCTCGGTGATGCTGGTCAGGAACGGGCCGAGGAAGACGGTGATGACGGTGGTCGAGAACGCCGACATCGCCCAGTCGTAGAAGTACCAGCCGGTCCGTTCGCGGCGGGTGCTGTGCGGCGGTTGCGGCGGCGTGGCGGTGTCGCCCGCGGCGGTGACGGTGTCGGCCATCGGAGTTTTCCCGGGGGGTTCAGGCGGTCCAGTGGCCGCGGCGGAGATAGACGTCGCGCAACACGTCGACGTGATCGGTCATGATGCCATCCACGCCCAGATCCAGTAACCCGTCCATCTGGGCGGGTTCGTCGATCGTCCAGACATGCACGTGCAACCCCAGCCGGTGGGCGTACGCGATCAGCCGGCGGTCGACGACCGGGATCCGGCCGTACTGC
This sequence comes from Polymorphospora sp. NPDC051019, assembly GCF_040683055.1. Classification (NCBI taxonomy): domain Bacteria; kingdom Bacillati; phylum Actinomycetota; class Actinomycetes; order Micromonosporales; family Micromonosporaceae; genus Polymorphospora; species Polymorphospora sp. NPDC051019. Next base: position 207,569 of record NZ_JBFBCH010000014.1, read on the forward strand.
ACCGGCACCTGCGCGGCGACGACGGACGGCGGCAGCGTGATCCGCCGCCCGTGCAGCGACGCCAGCCGCAGCCGGGCGACCGACCGCATCCCGAGCGACGTCGCGACCGACGGGCCGGCCAGTGCGCGCAGCCGGTTCAGCCGGGCGTCGCTGAACGAGGCGAGCAGCACCCGGTCGCCGGCGCCGGCCCGCCGTACGTCGGCGACCGCCGGCTCGGCCGCGGCGTCGGCCTTCACGTCGACGTTGAACCGGACCTGTGGCCAGGCGCCGAGCACGTCGTCCAGCCGCGGCACGACCGCCGCCCCGCCGACGCGTACCGTGTCGAGGTCCTTCCAGCGCAGGTCGGCGACGCGGCCGCGGACCCCGGCGACCCGGTCCAGGGTCGGGTCGTGCAGGACGACGGCGACGCCGTCGGCGGTGGCGTGCACGTCGGTCTCGACGTACCGGTAGCCGAGGTCGACGGCCCGCGCGAACGCCTCGGCGGTGTTCTCGTCGCCGTGCGCGGCACCGCCACGGTGCGCGAACGCCAGCGGTCCGGGGGCGTCGAGGTACGGGTGGGGGTGCGGCACGGTGGGCAGTATGCCCGGCCCGGTTGGCCGGCGGGTGGACGGCACCCGGCGGGGCGTGGTCGGCGCGGTGTTCGCCGGTGCGTCGGGTACGCGCACCGGTTCAGTATCGTGACCCGCATGCGGGTCCTCGGTGTCGACTTCGGCACGTCCAACACGGTGGCGATGGTGCGTGGCCCGGACGGCCGGGCGCGTCCGCTGCTGTTCGACGGTTCGCCGTTGCAGCCGTCGTGCGTCTACCTCGACCCCGAGGGCCGGATGCTGGTCGGTCGCGACGCCGAGCGGTCGGCCCGCATCGACCCGTCGCGCTACGAGCCCAACCCGAAGCGCCGCGTCGACGACGGTGTGGTGCTGCTCGGCGACCAGGAGCTGCCGCTGCCGCAGGTGATCGCGGCGGTGCTGCGGCGGATCGCGGCCGAGGCGCAGCGCCAGCTCGGCGGCTCCTGCGACGAGCTGCGGATGACGCATCCGGCGCAGTGGGGCGAGCGGCGCCGGGCGGTGCTGGTCGACTCGGCGCGGGCGGCCGGCCTGCCCGCCCCCCGGCTGATCGCCGAGCCGGTCGCGGCCGCGTCGTACTACACGGCGGTGCTCGGTACGGCGGTCCCGGTCGGCCGGGCGCTGGGCATCTACGACCTCGGCGGCGGCACGTTCGACGCGACCGTCGTACGCCGTTCCCCGGCCGGGTTCGAGGTGTTGGCCGAGCAGGGCCTCGGTGAACTCGGCGGCCTCGACTTCGACCAGGCGCTGGTGGAGCATCTGGGCCAGGGCTACTCCACCGACCACACGATGATGTGGAACTCGGTGATCAGCCCGGGTGACGCCGGCCAGCGCCGGCAGCGCACGCTGCTCTACGACGACGTACGCGGGGCCAAGGAGATGCTGTCCCGCACCACCAGCGCCGACATCCACCTGCCGGCGCTGGACATCTCGGCGCACGTGACCCGCGAGGAGTTCGAGGCGCTGATCCGGCCGGCGCTGATGCGTACGGTGACCTGCCTCGCCCAGACGATCACGGCGGCCCGGCTGCGACCGGCCGACCTGGTCGGGATCTTCCTGGTCGGCGGGTCGAGCCGGATTCCGCTGGCCGCACACCTGATCCACAGCGAGTTGGGGCTGCCGCCGACGACGCTGGAGCAGCCGGAGACGGTCGTCGCCGAGGGCGCGCTGTGTTTCGGCGTGCCGGGCACCGCCGGCCAGGGGCACTCGGGGGTGCCGCGGGCCGTACCGGCGCGACCGGTGCCTGGCCCGCCGGCCCGGCCGGCCCCGACGCGGCCGGCGGCCGTGCCACCGCGCGGGGGGCCGGCGTACCCGCAGCAGCAGCCCGTCCGGCCGGTCTCCGCCGGGCCGGTCGGTCCGGGCCCGGCCCAGCCGGCCCGGCCGGTGTCGGCGGGGCCGCAGCCGCCCCGGATGGCCCCGCGACCGCCGCAGCCGGCGCGCCCCCCGGTCGCCCCGGCGGCGCGCCCCGTCGCCCCGCCGCCGCAGCCGGTGCCGTCGCCCCGACCGCCGGTGATGGCGCCACGCCAGCCGGAGAAGTCCTGGTACGAGGAGCCGGCGAAGGTGTGGACGCTGGCCCTGGGCGTGATGGTGGTCATCGCCCTGGTGGTGCTGCTCGCCTCGACCGCCTGAGCTGGCTGTCGGCCGGGCGTCCGGCCGATGGCCCGCGCGCCTACAGGCGGCTCAGGATGTCGCGCATCGCGGTTATCTCGGCCTGCTGCTCGGTGACGATCCTCTGCGCGAGGGCCTTGGCGTCGGCGTTGGCGCCCGTCGCGATCTCCTGCCTGGCCATGGTGATGGCACCCTGGTGGTGGGTGATCATCATGGTGAGGTACTGCTGGTCGAACTCGGTTCCCCTGGCGTCCGCCAGCTTCTGCATGTCGGCGTCGGACAGCATGCCCGGCATCGGATGATCCGTGCCCGGTAGGGCCGTACCGTGGCCGGCGCCCGGCATCGGCGCCGGCCGGCCCCAGGCGGCCAGCCAACCGGTCATCGTGTCGATCTCCGCTTGCTGGTTGTCGCGGATCCGCTTCGCGAGCGCCTTGACGTCGGTGTTGTCGGCGCGGGTCTCGGCCAGCACCGACATCTCCACGGCCTGACGGTGGTGCGGGACCATCGCCTGGGCGAACGTCACGTCGGCGTCGTTGAACGTCGTCGTGGTGCCCGCCGTGGTGCCGGCCGGCACCGTCGGGGCCGCGCCCTGTTCGGTCGCGGAAGAGTATTTGCCACCGCCGCCGCACCCGGCCAGCACGACGGCGACGGTGACGGCGAGCCCGGCCAGGACGGCACGACGCGGTACGGCAGAAGGTGTCAACACAGGAGTGAGCCTTTCGGGCCGGTGGGCCGCGCGGGGCGGCCGGCAGCCGGGGATTCCCGGTTCACGGCACTCCATGCCGCCTACTACGCGCCGTCATCAGCCGGCCGGCCGGCGGGCGCCGGGCCGCCGGCCCGTCCCGGCCGGCGCGCACGGATCCGGCCGGCCCGCAGTGAAGGGCGTGCTCGCCGCGCCCCTCACTGCGGGCCGGGCACATGTAGCTGTCGCGGGCCACAGCGAATTCGCTGTGGATACGCCGAATTCGCTGTGGG
>NZ_JBFBCH010000015.1:0-208454 GCF_040683055.1 Polymorphospora sp. NPDC051019
GGTTGGGGGCGTTGCGGCAGGTGAGGCGGGTGTTGAGGCCGGGTGGGCGGGTGGCGATCACGGATATTCTGGATCGCGCGCCGGCGCCGGCCACCCTTCAGCGGGCCGTGAGCGACCTCGATGAACACGCGTCCGATCACGGGTTCTCGCCGTTGATGGCCAAGCCGATCCGGTTGGCGGACTACGAGTCCCTGTTGGAACAGGCCGGTCTGATCCCCGTCGAGCTGACGGACGTCACCGAGCACACGGTGTTGCGTACGCTCGCCTGCATGGAGCAGAAGCTGGCCGACGACCGGGCCGAGCTGGTGCGGAAGTTCGGCGAGCGGGTCGTGGCGCAGTACGAGAGCGTCCTCCCGCTCCTGAAGTCGGCCGGCTTCGGCTACGGCATCATCGTCGCGACCGCGCCGGAGCGGTAGACGCCGCGGACGCGAAAGCGAGCACATGCCAGCGGGTTCGGTGGCATGTGCTCGCTGCGCACTGTCCGGCAGTCAGTAGCCGTACTCTCCGGCACCCAGCAGGCGGGTGAGCCAACTGTCCACCGCGGCCTGCGCCAGGCGGGCCACCTCGGTGTGCCCGGCCATCATGGCGAAACCGTGGAAGCCGCCGGCCCAGATGTGCAGTTCGGCCTGACCACCGGCGGCCCAGATCCGGCTCGCGTAGTCCACCACCTCATCGCGGAAGACCTCGGCGGAACCGGCATCGAGGTACGCCGGCGGCAGCCCGCCGAGATCGGCGGCGCGGGCGGGCGCGGCATACGGCGGGACGTCCGCGCCACCCCGGGCCGTGCCGAGCAGCGCGGTCCAGCCGAACAGGTTGTCTGCCCGGCTCCAGAGACCCGCGCCGTCGTACTGACGGGTGGAGGTGGTGGCGTCGCGGTCGTCGAGCATGGGGCACATCAGCAGCTGGCCGATCAGACCGGGGCCGCCCCGGTCACGAGCCATCAGGGCGGTCCCGGCCGCGAGTCCGCCGCCGGAGCTGCCTCCCGCGATGATGATGCGCGACGCGTCGATGCCGATCTCCGCGGCATGGTCGACGATCCAGCACAGGCCCGTGTAGCAGTCCTCGACGGGCGCCGGGTGCGGATGTTCGGGCGCGAGCCGGTGCTCCACGGACACGACCGTGACGCCGAAACGCTCCACCCAGCGCGGAAAGGCCCGTGCGCCCAGATGCCGGTTCCCGGCCACCATCCCGCCGCCGTGGACGTGGTAGATGCAGGGCGCCGGCTCGCCACGGCCGGGCCGGCGGACGACCGAGAGCGTGACGTCGGGTGCGCCCGCGGTGCCGGGTGCCGTCATCTCGACGTGTTCCAGCCCGGTGCCCTCGATGACGACACCGATCGGCGTGTACATGGCCGCGGCACGGGCGCGTACGCCTGGCAGGGTCTCGGCATCGAGGGGCGGGGGTGGATCGGCGAGCACGGTATCGAGGATCTTCTGGAGTTCCGGGTCGTAGGGTGGTCGTGCGCGGGTCATCGCGGGCCTTTCCATCGGTGTGGGCCGGAGATGCCGAGGTCAGGGCGTGCCCGTGCGGGTCGCCGCGACGACCATCGTGTTGTACCGCATCGTGAAGCCGCCGCCCCGCGCCTCGATGGCCGCCCCCACGCCGGCGACTACCTCTTGCAGCCTGGCCGGTGGAAACTGGCTGTGGTCGCCCTGGGTCGGCAGCTGGTCCAACCACTCCGCGCGGGTGTACCTCCGTTCCCAGCCGACCTGCCACTGTTCCGGCTCACCGAAGGCGCCGGCCTGCCGGATTCCGTCGGCGGCCCGGGCGCACAGCATCGCGTACGCCGCCGAGCTTTCCGGCTTCCACAGGCCGGCGGCGAGCGAGTCCGGCATCACCCGGCGGTATACCGCGGCGAAGGCTTCCGTCAGCTCGCGGGGCGGTTGTTCCACGTTCCAGAAGACGGCCAGCCGTCCGCCCGGTTTCAGCGCCTGTGCCGCCTTGGCGGCGCCGGCGACCGGATCCACCCAGTGCCAGGTCTGCCCGGAGACGATGGTGTCGACCTGTCGGCCCGCGGGATCCCACGCCTCGAAGGTGGCCACCTCGACGTCGAGCCCGTCCCGGCGCGCGAACTCGGCCATCCGCACGTCCGGTTCGACACCGAGCATCGCGCACCCGGCCGCGCGGAACTGCCGGGCGACTATGCCGGTGCCGCAGCCGACGTCGATCATCCGGGGTCCGGGGCTGGCGGCGACGATTCGCTCCACCATGGCCCTGGGGTAGTGGGGACGGGCGCGGTCGTAGCGTTCGGGATCCGTGCCGAACGACTCCGCGACGGTGCGGAGCTGACGAAGGTCGGGTTGTGGAGCGGTTCCGCGTTCCGATGAAGTGGGCACGTGCCCACGCTAATTTACGCGGGTCCGCCGGTCAATTGATTCCGGGCGGCATCGCCGCCCGTGATATTCAGCGCGGGAGCGTAGCACACCCCTCTTCCGGAATGTACCCCCGTCAAATCAGGGATTGTTGCGACCGGAGCCGTGCGGCAATGTGACTTCCGTATTCGCGGCTATGCGCCTCGTGGCGTATCCACGCCGACCTCGGCGTGCAAGTCTCACGCCCGAACCGGGTGGCCGAAGATTGGGAGACCCGATGTCCTGGATGGCGCACCTTCTGGAAAGGGGCCGGCAGTGGCACGGTGACCGTATCGCGGTGATCGACGGCCACCGGCACGTCACCTACGCCGCGCTGGATCGGCGCACCGACGGCTTGGCGGCCGCATTTCTGGCGATGGGTGTGGAGCCCGGTCATCGCGTGGTGGTGATCTCCCACAATCGTCTGGAAGTACTCGAAACCTATTTCGCGCTCGGGAAAATAGGAGCAATCGCGGTTCCCGTCCACTACGGAGCGGTCCCGGACGAGGTGGCGGCCATGGTGAAGGAATGCGGCGCCGCCGCGATCGTCGGCGAGGCGGATCTCGTACGGCGCGTACCCGGCACTTCCGACTGTTTCAGCCTGACGTTCGGGAGCGCCGAATACGACGGGGCCGTCACCGGTGATACCGAGTCGTCGACGCACCGGGTCACCGAGGACGAGCTCATGTTCATCCTGCACACCTCGGCGACCACCGGCCGGCCCAAGGGGGTATGCGTCGATCACGGCTCGCTCCGCTCGGTGACCCAGGCCTACCTGGCCGACGTCCGGCCCGACGACGACGTCGTCTTCCTGCACTGCGGCCCGCTGTCGCACGGGGCGATGGTGCTTCCGCTGGTCTACATGGCGGCCGGCGCCACGGTCGTGCTCATGCGGATGTTCACCCCGCCCGAATGCCTCGCCGTGATCGGCCGGGCCGCGGTGACGCATCTGTTCCTGGTGCCGGACATGCTCCGGTTCATCCTGCAGTCCACTGGGCTCAGGCAGGCGACGCTGACCTCTCTTCGCGAAGTCATCTACGCGGCGGCCCCGATGCCGCGCCCGCTGCTCCTCGAAGCCCGGGCCGCGCTCGGCTGCGACTTCCGCCAGGTCTACGGCATCACCGAGGGCGGTGGACCGGTGGCGACCCTCGCACCGTCGGAACACGACTACCGCCCGGGAGAGGCCCGGGGCGCAGCGGCGTCCGTGGGCCGGGCGATCCTGGGCACCGTCATCAGGCCCCGAACCGACACGAACCACGGGGCACCCTCCGGTCGCATCGGAGAGTTGTGGGTGTACGGCCCCGGTGTCATGCGTCGGTACTGGGATGATCCCGCCGCCACCGACGAGGCGATGCGCGACGGCTGGGTGCGTACCGGCGACCTCGGAACGGTCGACGAGGGCGGGTACGTCCACCTCAGCGGCCGGGTGAAGGACGTGATCATCCGTGGTGGCCAGAAGATCTTTCCCGCGGAGGTCGAACAGGCGCTCCTCGGCCATCCCGCGGTACGCGAGGTCTGTGTGGTCGGGGCACCGAGCGAGCAGTGGGGCGAGGTTCCGATCGCCTATGTCGTCGCATCCGGCGCCGCCGACGGGTTGGTCGCCTCGCTACGAGAGTTGAGCCGCGAGCGTCTCGCCTCGTACAAGCGCCCGGTCGAGTACGAGATCGTCGCGGCGCTCCCGCGAAACGCCGCCGGAAAGGTCACCCGACGGGAGCTTCGCGCGCAGGCCGCCGGCTACGCCGAGCAGCTCTCCGAGCCCGAGCCCCGCAGTGAAGGATGACGTCACGATGAGCGCCCAGAGCGACGAGCTGGAGAAAGCCGTCACGCGTTTGCAGTCGATGTTGAGGGATGTGTGGGATGAGTGCCCTCCGGATCTGGAGGCCGCAAGTGGGGTGTCCCTGCTGGACCTGGGAGTCGACTCCCTCACCCTGGTGACCCTGCTGGACCGGGTGGAACGGGAATTCCATGTGACGTGGGACGCCGACGATCCGCCCGGCGCCGACAGTTCGTTGCGGACCCTTGCCCGCCTGGCGGTAGGGGCCGGGCCGCACGGCGTGGTGCCCTGACATGGCCGCTGACGTGGAGTCCAGTGACGAGATCCTCGCCGCTCCCGGTCCGCGACGCCGGGTGCGCCGACACGTGGCCGCGGACGACTATCGGCTGTTGATGAGTTCGTTTCCGACCGGCGTCGCGGTGGTGACCAGCATCGGAGCGGACACGTCGCCGCGCGGGGCCACCTGCTCCTCGCTGAGCAGCGTCACGCTAGCGCCGCCGACACTGCTGGTCTGTCTCACGACACGCAGCAGCACCCTGGAGGCGATCAGGGCACGCGGTTGTTTCGCGGTGAACCTGCTGCATGCGCGGGCACGACGTACCGCGGAGGTCTTCGCGTCCCCGGTCGACGATCGCTTCGCCCACGTCCGATGGCAACCGACTGCGGCAGAGGGCCTTCCCTGGCTGGTGGCGGACGCGCTCGCCGTCGCCGAGTGCACCGTCGCCGGCCTTTTCCCCATCGGCGATCACATGGTCGTGATCGGCGAGGTGACCGCCGTGGAGATCTCGTCGGATGTGCCGCTGCTGTACGGGATGCGGCAGTTCTCCGTATGGACGGGCTGACGAATGCTACCGAGAGGTGTATCACCGCGATGACCGCCACCGAGCGAGGCGTCGGACTCGCCGACCAGTCTCCCGACACCGAGGCGATACTCGCCTGGTTCCGGCGGATGCGAACGCACGAACCTGTCAGCCACGACGAGGAGGCCGGCGTCTGGCATGTGTTCGGCTACACCGACGCGGCGCGGGTACTGGACGACGCGACCAGTTTCTCCTCCGACTTCAGCCCGCTGATGCCGGCCCAGGAGGACGTCGACCGATTCATCAAGGGAAATGTCCTGCGGAAGGATCCACCCCAGCACCGCAAGCTGCGCACCCTGGTCAGTAAGGCATTCACCCCGCGTACGGTCGCCCGGTTGGCGCCCCGCGTCGCCGCTGTCACGGACGATCTGCTGGAGGCGATGAGCCGCGAGCCGCGGGTCGAGATGATCTCCGAACTGGCGTACCCGCTGCCGGTGACCGTGATAGCGGAGTTGCTGGGCATACCGGTCGAGGACCGTCCGCTGTTCGGGCGTTGGGCTGACGGGCTGGTCGGACCGGAAAGCCAGACGAGCTTCATCCCGAACGCGCGACGCCTGGAGTCCATGGCGGTGGTCATGCGGGACATGAACGCGTACTGCCTGGACCACATCCGGCGGCGTCGCCGCCGGCCGCAGGACGACCTGACCAGCAAGCTCATCGCCGCCGAGGTGGACGGTCAACGTCTGGACGACGAGGAGATCGTCGGGTTCGTGGGCCTGCTGCTGCTCGCGGGCCACATCACCACCACGGTGCTGCTGGGCAATGCGATCCTGTGCCTGCACGAGCAGCCGGACGCCGCCGCGGCGCTGCGCGCCGATCCCGGCGCGCTACCCACGGCGATCGAAGAGGTGTTGCGGTACCGCACGCCGCTGGCGCCGGCGATGCGCCGGACCACCCGGCCGGTCCGGTTGGGCGATCACACCGTGCCGGAGGGGCAGATGGTCCTTTCCTGGCTGGCCTCGGCGAACCGGGATGAACGGCAGTTCCCCGAGCCCGATCGGTTCGACGTGCGGCGCGAGCCCAACGCACACCTCAGTTTCGGTCACGGTATTCACTTCTGCGTCGGTGCTCCCCTGGCCCGCCTGGAAGCCCGGATCGCTCTGGAGAGGATGCTGAGCCGCTGGCGCGAGTTCTCGGTCGGCCCCGGAGTCGAATTCCACGACGCCCGGGGGATCTTCGGGGCGCGGCGGATCCCGCTCTATGTGCGCTGGGCGTAAGGCGGGAGGCCAGGTGACCGCAGGCAAGGGGTTCGACATGGCAACCGCCGGCGTGACGTCGCATTTCCTGGAAGTGCCCGGCGCGCGCCTGCACTACGACGTCCGGGGCACCGGACCGCTGCTTGTGCTGAACGGCGTGCCCATGGGCACCAAGGGCTTCGCGGCGATGGCGCCGCTGCTCGCCGACGACTACACGGTTGTCACCTACGACCCGCGCGGCATGTTCCGCAGTACGGTCGAGGACCCGGCCCAGGAGACGACACCGGAGTTGCTGGCCGATGATCTCCACCGGCTGGTGGCGAACCTCGACGCCGGCCCGGCGCATCTGTTCGGCAGCAGCGGCGGCGCGGTGACCGGTCTCGCACTGGTCGCCCGGCACCCCGACCAGGTGCGTACGTTCGTCGCGCACGAGCCGCCCTTGGCCGAACTGCTGGCGGACAGGGAGCAGCTACGGGCGGCGACCGGCGAGGTCTGCGAGGTCTACGTCAATGACGGCCGGGAGGCGGCGCTGAAGAGGTACACGGTCATGACCGGCATCGACCGGTTCTCGCAGCCGCCGCGCCATCTGCAGAGCACCGCGGAGTTCACCGAACCTGTCGACGTGCGGGCGGTCCTCGACCGGTTCTTCCGGCATCTTCTCCGCCCGACCGCCTGCTACCGGCCCGACCTGGCGGCACTGCGGAGCGCATCCACCCGCATCGTGGTGGCCGCCGGCACGACGTCGAGAGGTCAGCTGGCCCACCGGGCCGCGGTGGCGCTTGCCGCCGAACTCGCCGTGCCCCTCGTCGACTTCCCTGGCGACCACACCGGCTTCCAGAGCGAGCCGGAGGCTTTCGCCGACGGCCTCCGCCGTGTGCTCTCCGCGACGCCGTGAGGAGCCACGACGCTGTCCGGAGAACGGTTACTGCACGACGCCGGCGATGACCGTGGTCACCACCTTGTGAACGGCCGCGTGCTCCGGTGGGTTGCCCTCACGGCCGGCGAAGAGCAGATGTCCCGCCCCGATCAGCGTGGGCGCGAGGGTGTTGACGTCGGCGTCGGCCGCTATGCGGCCCAGCTCCCGTTCGGCGGTGAGGTAGGAGGCGATCATGGCCGTGGCTTCGGTCAGGAGGGGGATACCGGTCGGCCGGTTCTTGCGCAGCCGGGCCCGCAGCTCATCGCGGGAGATGACCAGACTGATGATCGCCACGGCGACCGACCCGAAGAGGTCGATCAGGGCGCCGGTCAGGTTCTCGGTGACGGTGCCGATGCCCGCCCGGCCGCGCAGCGCTGCGCCCTGTCCGTCCAGGCGGGTGATGCGGTCCTCGACGAGTTGGGCGAGGAAGGCGTCGAAATCGGTGAAGTGTCGATGCAGTACGCCCTTGGCGACCCCTGCCTCGGTGGTGACCGCCCGGCTGGTCAGCGCATTTGCTCCATCCCGCAGCAGGACCCGCTCGGCGGCGTCGAACAGTTGGTTGCGCGCGTCCCGGATAGCTATCCCCGTCGGCATCCGGCAACCTCCTTCCTCTGCTCGGCCTTCCTCTGGTCGGCCCTCCAGCCGTGAGTGGGCAGGTGCCCGCTAGGATGGCTGTAGGTCGACTATACCTCTGGTCAAGGGCTCAGTTCCCTGGCGGCAGCGTCGCTGTGGTGCCGTGAGCTGCGGGGCGTCGGCGGACCACGCGCCTGTGCCGGGGGCGGAACGGGACGTCGGTCAGTGGCCCTCGACGTCGTCCTTGAGTCGGGTGAGCGTCTGCCGCATCCCTTCACGGTTGGCCGCCGGCCGGACCTTGGCCACCTTGCCGGTGAAGATCCGGCCGAGCACCATGGCCGCCCGGTTGCGCCGGTCGTGCCAGTACTCGGTCACCTCGGTGCCTCCGTCAGCCGGGGTGAACCGGTAGCCCCAGCGGGCGACCGGCTGGCCGAAGGCGGTGACGTCGAAGGCGAACTCGCGGCCGGGCTCCGCGACGACGACCCGTCCGGTGGTGAACCAGAGGAACGGGCCGCGCCGGTTCCAGCCGACGAAGCGGCTGGGGCGGCCGCCGTTGCGGGCGGTCACCCAGATCGCGAAGCACTCCGGGCTCCACCGGGTCATCCGCCGCAGGTCGGCGACGGCGGCATAGACGGTCTCGGTCGGCGCCGCGACGGTGATCCGCTCCGCGAGTTCCTCGATCATCCCGCCACCGTAGGCGTCATTCGCTGTCACGGCGAGCCCTCGACCCGTTTTCCCAGGGTAGGTAGCCGGGCAGGTCGGTGCTGACCCGGCCCGGGAACGCGGGCTCCCGGCGTTGCCGGAAGGAGTCGAAGCCCTCGCGGGCGTCGGCGCTGTCCAGGCTGTCGGCGGCGAGCCGGGAGTCCAGGCGCTGCACCGGGTACGGCGAGTCCAGGGCGCTCATCCGGTAGAGCAGCTGCCGGATGACGGCGACGGAGACGGGTGCGGTGGTGGCGATGATGGTGCGGGCGAGCTGGTATGCCTTGTCCAGAAGCTGCTCCGGCTCGTGGACACTGTGGACGAGGCCGGCGTCGAGCGCCTCGGCGGCGTCGAAGGCCCGCCCGCTGATCATCCAGTCCAGGGCGCGGCCCATCCCGACCAGCCGGGGCAGGAACCAGGCGGAGGCGCCCTCGGCGTAGATGCCGCGCCGGCTGAAGACGTACCCGAACCGGGCGTCGGTGGCGGCGAGCCGGTAGTCGGCGGGCAGGACGATGGTCGCGCCGGCGCCGACGGCCGCACCCCGGATGGCGGCGATGACCGGCTTGTTCATCGTGTAGATGCGCATCGAGCAGCGGCCGGCGGGCTCGTCCCACTCCCCGGCATCACCGTCGGCGGGCGTGTCGAACTCCGATATGGACAGGTCGAGGCCGGCGCAGAAGTGTTCGCCGGCGCCGGTGAAGACGACCACGCGTACGTCGTCGTCGTGGTCCGCCCGGTCGAAGGCGTGTGCCAGTTCGTCGGCCATCCGTACGGTGTAGCCGTTGCGGGTATCGGGCCGATTCAGCGAAATCGTCGCAATCCGGTCCGCGACCCCGTACGTGATCTCGCTGTACGCATCCACGCCGGAAACCATAGATCGCCGGTGGCCGGGCGGCAATCGTCGGTCCGGGGCGGCCGTGCGCCAAGCTTCTTTCGGGCCGTGACCTTGCCGGCTGAAGATCGTTCGGGCAGACTTCCGCCGTGTCCACCGATGTCCTCGATCTCTACCGCCGGCACCTCAGCGACGGGCAGGGCCGCGTGGCCGCGATGCTCAACACGCCGCTGGAGGTCGGTGCCACCGGCTCCGTCGTGCACACTGAGGACGGCCGTGACCTGCTGAACTGCGGCGGCTACGGCGTCTTCTTCGTCGGCGCCGGCCACCCGCGGGTGCTGGCCGCCGTGCGTGACCAACTGGAGCGGCAGGCACTGTCCACCCGGGTGCTGCTCAACGAGCCGGCGGCCCGGGCGGCCGCGGCACTGACCTCGGTGGCGCCGCCCGGGCTGTCCAAGGTGCACTTTTCCAACTCGGGTGCCGAGGCGGTGGAGACCGCCATCAAGATCGCCCGGGCGAACGGGCGGCGCCGGCTGGTCTCCATGCACAGTGGCTACCACGGCAAGACGACCGGGGCGCTGTCGCTGACCGCCCGCGCGCTCTACCAGGATCCGTTCCGGCCGCTGCTGCCGCAGGTCGGACATGTCCGGTTCGGCGACCTGGCCGGCCTGGCCGACGTCGTCGACGGTGAGACCTGCGTGGTCGTGGAGCCGGTGCAGAGCGAGGGCGGGGTGATCATTCCCGAGCCGGGCTACCTCGGTGCGGTCGCCGCGCTCTGCCGCGAACGCGGCGCCCTGCTGGTCCTCGACGAGGTGATGACCGGGCTGGGCCGGCTCGGCACCTGGTGGGGCGCAGACCGCGACGGCGTACGGCCGGATCTGCTCCTGGTCGGCAAGGCGCTCAGCGGCGGGCTGGTGCCGGTCGCGGCGACGCTGGCGACCGCCGAGGTGTTCGCCCCGTTCGACAAGGATCCCTACCTGCACACGTCGACGTTCTCCGCCAACCCGCTGGCGATGGCGGCGGTCCGGGCGACCGTCGAAGTGATCCGCGACGAGGGGCTGGTCGACCGGGCCGCGGGGCTGGGCGGCCGGCTGCTCGCGGCGCTGACCGATTCGGTACGCAGGATCGGGCACCTGGTCGCCGAGGTGCGCGGCGCCGGGCTGCTGATCGGCGTGGAGTTCCGCGACGGGCAGCACGCCGCCGAGTTCCTGATGGACCTGCTCGACAACGACGTGGTGGTCAACCACTCGATGAACGCCCATCCGGTGCTGCGGCTGACCCCGCCGGCCACGATGACCGCGGCCGACGAGGAACGCCTGACCGCCTCCTTCGACCGCGCCTGCGCCGCGCTCGCCAAGCGCTTTCCGGCCCCGGGCGTAGCCGGATGAGCGGCCGTACGGTGCTGGTCACCGGCGCCAGCGGCGTCGTCGGCACCGCGGTGTTGCCCGAGCTGGCCGACTACGACGTGATCGCCGGGGTGTTCCGGCGGCTGCCGACCGGCTCGGACCGGGCGGTCCGGCTCGACCTGCACGCCCCGTCGCTCGGGCTGGACCGGCGCGCCTACCGGGAACTCTGCGCCGAGGTCGACGTCGTGATCAACTCGGCGGCGATCGTCAACTTCTCCGCCGACCAGGCGGAGGTCGACCGGCTCAACATCGAGGGCCTCGGCCGGGTGATCGAGTTCGCCGCCGAGGCGGACGCCCTGCTGATGCAGGTGAGTACGGCCTACGTGGCGCGGCACGGCAAGGCCGGCGGCGGCGAGCGCCGGGGCACCGAAAAGGGGTCGGCGCGGACCGACGAGTACGTGGCCTCGAAATACCTCGGCGAGGTGATGGTCCGCGACAGCGGCCTCGACCACGTCATCGTCCGGCCGGCGATCGTCATCGGCGACTCGACGACCGGGGTGATCCGGCAGAACCAGGCGGTGCACACACTGGCCGAATACCTGCTGACGGGCCGGCTGCCGTTCATCCCGGCACACCCGGGCACCTTCTTCGACCTGGTCCCGCAGGACCTGGTCGCCAAGGGCATCCGCGCGGTGCTCGACGCCGACCTGCGCGCCGGAGAGTTCTGGTTGACCGCCGGTCCGGCCGGGGTGCCGGTCGAGCGCTACCTCGAACTGGTCACCGAGACCGGCCGGGAGTGCGGGTTGGACGTCCCGGCGTCCCGGGTCGCCGATCCGTCGATCGTGGACCGGCTGGTCCGGCCCGCGTTCGCGGACGTGCTGCCGGCGGAGGACCTGGCCCGGTTGGACTCGGTGGTGGCGGTCTGCGGCCTGGTCATCATCCCGGAACTGTTGCCGACGTCCTTCGGCGCGCTGCCCGGCGGTCCGGCCGCCCTGACGCCCGCCGAGGTCGAGGACGCCTGGCGACGCTCGATCCGCGAACTGATCCGCGGCCTGCAAAAGTGATCATCTACCCGACTGAGGAGCCACGATGGAGTGCTCGGTCGTCGTGCACGCGCTGCTACCCGGCGCCGACGCCCAACGGACGTTCGACCGGCTCGCCGACTTCGGCGCGTACCCGGAATTCACCGATGCCGTACGGACGGTCGCGGTCACCAAACTCTCCCCGACCCAGGTCGAGTCGGCGTGGGAGGTCAACTTCCGTAAGGGCATCCTGGTCTGGACCGAGCGCGACGACATCGACGCAGTGGCCCGGCGGATCGACTTCGCGCAGACCAAGGGCGACTTCTCGGTCTTCACCGGCTCCTGGCTGGTGGTCGAGGAGGGCGACGTGGTCCGGGTGGAGTTCGCCAGTCGGTTCGACCTCGGCATCGCCTCGCTGGCCAGCCTGATCGACCCGGTGGCCTGCGCGGCGCTGCGGGACGCGGTCGGTGACATCCTGCGCGGGCTGTTCGGCGCGGACATCGAGATCGACGCGGTCGAGGCGGCCCCGGTCGCCGTCTAGGTTCCCGAGCCGGCCCGTGCCGGTGCGGCCCGCTGGCCGCACCGGCGTGGGTCGCGGTCAGTCGATCAGGTCGTAGAAGTCGTCCTTCGACGCATCGATCTTGTCGCCGCTGGCGTCCACGAGGGACATGAGCCGGCCGAGGGCGTCGGCCACCCGCTTGCGGGACACCCCGTCCATCGCCAGGTGGGACAGGTCGGACTCCAGCCGGCCCAGATCCTCGAGCACCCCGAGCGCGGACGCGGCCCGCTCCGGCACCAGTTCGCCGCGCAGGTAGGCGACCAGTTCGTGCACGCCGGGGTGGTCGAAGACCAGGGTCGCCGGCAGGGTGAGTTTGGTGACGGCGGCCAGCCGGTTGCGCAGCTCGACCGCCGTCAGCGAGTCGAAGCCCAGCTCGGGCAGGCTCCGCGCCGGATCGAGATCGGCGCTCGACCGGTGGCCCAGCACCAGCGCGACCTCGGTGAGCACCAGCTCGCGCAGCACCCGGTCCTGCTCGGCCGGATCGAGCCCGGGCAGGGTACGGGCCAGGTCCGGACCGTCCGACCGCGCCGCGCCACCGCCGGCACCGCCAGCCAGACCCGGCTCCGCGGCGACCGGGGCCCCGCCGGCGGGCTGCGCCGGCAGCAGGTCGTGCAGCAGGCTCGGCAGCAGCCGGCGGTCCTGCCCCCGCAGCAGGGTCAGGTCCAGGTCGGCGAGGACCGGCAGCGGCGGGTTCGCCGCCAGCGCCCGGTCCAGCAGGGCCAGGCCGGCCTCCGCGGACAGTGGTGCGAGCCCGGCGCGGCGCATCCGGCCCAACCCGGCGGCGCCGACCTGGTCGGCCATCCCACCCGGCAGTTCCCACAGCCCGAAGGCCAGCGACTGCGCCGGCAGGCCCTGCGCGCGCCGGCGGGCGGCCAGCGCGTCGAGGTAGGCGTTTGCGGCGGCGTACCCGGCCTGGCCCGGCGAGCCGAACAGGCCGGCGGCGGAGGAGAAGAGCACGAACGCGGCGAGGTCGAGGTCGCGGGTCTGCTCGTGCAGGTGCCACGCGCCGGTCGCCTTCGGCCGCAGTACGGCCGCGATCCGCTCCGGCGTCTGCGTGGCCACGACACCGTCGTCGAGTACGCCGGCCAGGTGCAGCACCGCCGTGAGCGGGTGCTCCGCCGGAACGCCGGCGAGCAGCCCGGCGACCGCCGCCGGATCGGCGATGTCGCAGGCGACGACGCGTACCGAGGCGGCGCCCAGCGCGTCGAGTTCGGCGGCGAGGTCGGCGGCGCCCGGGGCGTCGGGGCCGCGCCGGGAGGTCAGGAGCAGATGCCGGGCCCGCCCGTGCTCCAGCAGGTGCCGGGCGACGAGCCGGCCGAGGGCACCGGTGCCGCCGGTGATCAGCACGGTGCCGGCCGGGTCCCAGGACGCGCCAGGGGTGGCAGCGGCGCCGCCTTCCCGCAGGCGGGGCACCAGCACGTCGCCGCCGGCGAGCGCGACCTGCGGCTCGTCGCCGGCGCCGGCCGCGGCGAGCGCCGCCGGCGGGACGGGGGCGTCGCCGATCACGTCGATCAGCGTCACCCGGCCCGGATACTCCGACTGCACCGTGCGGAGCAGCCCGCACGCCGCCGCGTGGCCGAGGTCGGCCGGCGCTTCGCCGGTGGCGCCCCGGGTCACCACCGCCAGCCTGGCGGCGGCGAACCGTTGATCGGTCAGCCAGCGCCGCGCCAGCTCGAGGGCGGCGGCGACCGCCCCGGCCGGCTCGTCGCCGCCCGGGGGCAGGGCGGCGAAGACCACGTCGGGCACCGCGGCGTCGGCCGGCAGCTCGTCGAGCCACGTGATCGCGGCGTCGCCCCCGGTCGATGTCCCGGCTCCCGCGTCGTACGGCACCCAGCACAGTTCGTACGTGCCGTCCGGCGGCCGGGCGGCGGCCAACTGGTCGGGATCGACGGGACGCAGGGCGAGCTGGCGGATCGAGGCGACCGGCGCGCCGGTCGGGTCGGCGAGCATCACCTCGATCCCGTCGCCGGTGCGGGTCAGCCGGGCGCGGACGGCGGCGGCGCCCCGGGCGTGCACCTGCAGCCCGGTCCAGGAGAACGGCAGCGCCAGCTGGTCGTCGGCGTCGGCGCGCAACCCGAGGGCGTGCAGTGCCGCGTCGAGCAGGGCCGGGTGCAGCAGGAACCGGTCCGCCGTCCCGGCCGCCTCGGGCGGTAGCGCGACGTCGGCGAACGTCTCGACACCGCGCTGCCAGGCACGGCCCAGGCCCTGGAAGACGGGCCCGTACTCGTAGCCGGCCGCGCGCAGGTCGGCGTAGCAGTCGGCGGTGGACAGGTCGGCGGCGCCGGGCGGCGGCCAGATCCGCAGCCGGGTGGCGTCGCTGTCCCGGACCGGGGCGACGGTGCCGGTGGCGTACCGGGTCCAGGTGCCGCCGGCCGGGCGGGCATGGACGGCCAGCGGCCGGGCGCCGTCGGCGCCGGGCTCGGCGACGACGATCCGGGTCTGCACCGCGCCGGTGTCGGGCAGCGTCAGCGGCGCGTGCAGCAGCAGTTCGGCGACCTCGGGGCAGCCGGCCCGGTCACCGGCGGCGGCCGCCAACTCGGCGAGCAGCGCGCCGGGTACGACGACGGTGCCGCGGATCCGGTGGTCGGCGAGCCACGGCTGGGCGGCCAGCGACAGCTCCCCGGCGAACATCAGCCCGGGGCGCCCGGCGGCGGCCGGCAGCTCGACGGGCTCGCCGAGCACCGGCCGGGTCGGCGGGGTGAGCCAGTACCGCCGGCGCTGGAACGGATAGGTGGGCAGCTCGGCGCGCGGTGCCGGGCCGACGACGGCGGACCAGTCGACGGCGACGCCGAGCGTGAACAGCCGGGCCAGCGCGTGCGTGAACGACTCCGGCTCGGCGCGACCGGTCCGCAGCAGCGGCACGGCGACCGGTCCGGTCGCGGCGTCGGGGGCGTCGCCGGCCGAGTCCAGCACCATGGCCGACAGCGCGCCACCGGGGCCGACCTCCAGGAACCGGGTCACGCCCTGGGCGGCGAGCCACCGCACGCTCTGCGCGAAGCGCACCGGCTGCCGGACGTGCCGGGTCCAGTGCCCGGCGGTGAACTCCTCGACCGGTTCACCGGTCTCGTTGCCGACGACAGGTAGCCGCGGCGCGGCGTGTTCGACGCCTTCGGCCAGGGCGCCGTACTCGGCGAGCATCGGCTCCATCAGTGGCGAGTGGAACGCGTGGCTGACCCGTAGCCGGGTGGTCTTGCGACCCTGCCCGGCGAAGGCGTCGACGAGCTGGTCCACCTCGGCCGCCGGCCCGGCGACGACGACGGCGGTCGGCCCGTTGACCGCGGCGATGCCGGTCTGCCCGGCCGGGTCGAGCAGCGCCTCGACCTCGTGCGGGGCGGCCTGCAGGGCGGCCATCGCCCCGCCGGCCGGCAGGGCCTGCATCAGCCGGGCCCGGCCGGCGACGAGGCGGGCGGCGTCGGCGAGGGAGAGCACGCCGGCCACGTGGGCGGCGGTCAGCTCGCCGATCGAGTGGCCGAGCAGGTAGTCGGGGCGTACCCCGGCGCGTCGCAACCGGCGGTAGAGGGCGACCTCGACAGCGAAGAGCGCGGGCTGGGTGTAGCCGGTCTGGTCGAGCAGGTCCGGCTCGTCGTCGATGACGATCCGCAGCGGGCGGTCGAGGTACGGGTCGAAGGCGGCGCAGACCTCGGCCAGGTCGGCGCCGAACTCCGGGTCGGCGGCGGCGAGTTCGCGGCCCATGCCCTGCCGCTGCGCGCCCTGGCCGGGGAAGACGACGGCGAGTTTGCCCTCGGCGACGGTGCCGGTCACCACCGCCGGGTGCGGCCGGCCGGCCGCCAGGTCGGCGAGGCCGGCGGGTTCGAGCACGACGGCCCGGTGCGCGAACGCGGTGCGGGCGGCGGTCGCCACGGCCACCTCGGGCAGCGGCTGCTCCGGCCGGCGACGCAGGTGGCTTTCGAGCTGGCGGGCCTGCTCGCGCAGCGCGGGCGCGGTGCGCGCGGAGAGCACCAGCGGCGCCGGGCCGGGCCGCGCCGGGGCGGGGGAGGGGGCCGGCGGCGCCTCCTCGATGATGACGTGCGCGTTGGTGCCGCTGATGCCGAACGACGACACGGCGGCGCGGCGTGGTACGGCCCCGGCCGGCCAGGGCTGGGCGTCGGTGAGCAGCCGCAGCGGGCCGGCGGACCAGTCCACGAACGGGGTCGGCTCGTCCACGTGCAGGGTGCGGGGCAGCCGCTCGTGCCGCAGCGCGAGCGTCATCTTGATGACCCCGGCGACACCGGCCGCCGCCTGGGTGTGCCCGATGTTCGACTTGACCGAGCCGAGCCAGAGCGGCCGTCGCCGGTCCGGGCCGTACGCGTCGAGCAGGGCCCGGGCCTCGATCGGGTCGCCGAGCCGGGTCCCGGTGCCGTGTGCCTCGACGACGTCCACATCGGCCGGTCGCAGCCCGGCGTCGGCGAGCGCGTCGGCGATCAGCCGCTGCTGGGACGGCCCGTTCGGCGCGGTGAGCCCGTTCGACGCCCCGTCGGAGTTGACCGCGCTGCCACGCAGGATGGCCAGCACCGGCCGGCCGTGCCGGCGGGCGTCGGAGAGCCGTTCCAGGACGAGTACGCCGGCTCCCTCGGCCCACCCGGTTCCGTCGGCCGCCGCCGCGAACGGCTTGCACCGGCCGTCGGGAGCCAGGCCGCGCTGGCGGCTGAACTCGGTGAAGACCAGCGGCGTTCCGATCACGGTCACCCCGCCGGCCAGGGCGAGCGAGCACTCGCCCGCCCGCAGCGAGCGGGCGGCCAGGTGGAGCGCGACCAGCGACGACGAGCAGGCGGTGTCGACCGACAGCGAGGGCCCCTCCAGGCCCAGCGTGTAGGACACCCGGCCGGAGACGACGCTCGACGCGTTGCCGGCCAGCAGGAAACCGGCGACGTCGGGCGGGATGGCGCCCAGCCGGGGCGCGTAGTCGGCGCCGATGACACCGGTGAAGACGCCGGTGCGGCTGCCGCGCAGCCGGTGCGGGTCGATGCCGGCCCGCTCCAGCGCCTCCCAGGTGGTCTCCAGCATCAGCCGCTGCTGCGGGTCGGTGGCGAGCGCCTCGCGTGGGGAGAGTCCGAAGAATCCGGCGTCGAAGTCACCGGCGCCGTAGAGGAAGCCGCCGTGCCGGGCGTAGGTGGTGCCGGGATGCTCCGGGTCCGGGTGGAAAACGTCCGGGTCCCAGCCACGGTCGATCGGGAACGCGCCGATCCCGTCGTGCCCCTCGATGAGGTTCGCCCAGAATTCGTCCGGAGTGGACGCATTGCCAGGAAAGCGGCACGCCATCGCCACGATCGCGATCGGGTCGGCCGACGGGTCGGGACCGGCGGAAGCGCCGGCTACCGGGGCCGGCGCTGCCGCGGCGGCGGGCGGATTCGTCCGTGCGGCCAGGTATCCGGCCAAAGTGGCCGGATTGGGATAGTCGAAGGCCAGCGTGCCCGCCAACTCCAGGCCGCTCGCGTCAGCCAGCCGTTCGGCGAGTTCCAACGCGCTCAGCGAGTCGAAGCCGAGTTCGGCGAACGCGCCGTCCGGGGGCACGTCCTCGGGTGCGCGGCCGAGCACCGCGGCCACCTCGGCGCGGACGACATCCAACCATTGCTGCGTCTCGCGGTCACCCACGACTGCCACCTTCCGGCGTGATCATCCACCCTTGGTTTCCGGCATGTTACTGCCTAGGCTGTCGTCATGATCGTGACTGGACCGACGTGAGCCGTTTCGTAGAGGCAATGGTCGACGCCGCCGCCCGATCGCGACGCGGCATGGTCACCGGGGCACCCGCGGCACCCTCGCGGCGCACCTGGGGACAGCTACACACCGCCGCCACGCGCACCGCGGCGGCGCTGGTCGAGAGTGGACTCTCGGCCCGCCAGGCGGTCGCGATCCTCGCCGGCGAGCCGGTGGACGTCGCCCGCGTCGTGCGGGCCACCTGGCTGGCCGGCGGCAGCGTCACCATGCTGCACCAGCCGACGCCGCGGACGGATCTCGCCGCCTGGGCCGAGGACACGGTGCGCGTACTGCGCATGATCGACGCGCGGCTGGTGCTGCTCGGCGCGCCGTTCGAGGCGATGGCCGCCGTCCTGGACGCGCAGGGCATCGCCTACCGGATGATCTCCGACCTGGACAGTGACCGGGAGTTCGAGATCGTGCCGGCCGCCGAGACCGACACCGCGCTGCTGCAGCTGACCAGTGGCTCGACCGCCGAGCCGAAGGCGGTCCAGATCAGCCACGGCAACCTGTACGCCAACGTCTCCGACACGATCGCGCACATCGAGTGCGGCGACGACGACGTGATGGTCACCTGGCTGCCGCTCTTCCACGACATGGGCATGGTCGGCTGCCTGGTCGTGCCGATGGTCTCCGGCTTCGAGCTGGTCAGCGTCACCCCGCCGGAGTTCCTGCGCCGGCCACTGCTGTGGGCCGAACTGATGACCGAGTACGGCGGCACGATCACCGCCGCGCCCAACTTCGCGTACGCGATCCTGGCCCGCCAGCTCGCCCGCGCCGAGGCCGGATCCCTGGACCTGTCCCGGATGCGGATCGCGTTCAACGGCGCCGAACCGATCGACCCCGCCTCGGTGGAAGCCCTGACCACGGCCGGCGCCCGCTTCGGGCTGCGTCCGACGGTGATCAACTGCTGCTACGGCGCCGCCGAGAGCGCCCTGGTCATCTCGCTCTCACCGCTCGGCGACCCGATGGTCCTCGACACCGTCGACGCACTCGAACTGGAGAAGAACCGGCGCGCGGTGCCGGTCACCGGCGAACCCACGGGCGCCGTACGCCGGCTGCCGCTGCTCGGCCCCGCCTTCCCGAGCGTCGACGTCCGGGTCGTCGACGAGTCCGGCGCCGAACTCGGCGACCGCGAGGTCGGCCGGCTGCAACTGCGCGGCGAGTCGGTCACCGCCGGCTATCTCACCGAGCAGGGGCCGGTCGCGGCCCTCGACGAGGACGGCTGGCTCGAGATCGGCGACGAGGGCTACCGCGTCGACGGCCAACTCGTCGTCTGCGGCCGGGCCAAGGAGGTCATCATCATGGCCGGCCGCAACATCTACCCGACCGACATCGAGCGGGCGGCCGCCACCGTCGACGGTGTGCGGACCGGCAACGTGGCGGCGGTCCGGATGCTGGCCGGCGACGGCGTGGACCGGGAATCGTTCGCGGTACTGGTCGAGTCGCGCCTGGCCGGTGACGCCGACGCCGAGCGGAACCTGCGCGACGCCGTGGTCAACCGGGTCGTCGCCGAGATCGACGCCCGGCCGGCCACCGTCGTGGTGCTGCCCCCCGGGTCACTGCCGAAGACCCCGTCCGGCAAGCTGCGCCGGTCGGCGGCCCGCACCCTCGTCCCCTGACCCGATCCGAAGAGGAATTTTCGATGCGTTCACTCGATCAGGCCCGGACCCTGTGCGAGTCGTACCTGCCGGGCCTGATCGACGGGCTCACCGAGCTGCCGTTCGACCGGCGCGAGGCGCCGGGCGGCGCCACCCTGCCGGTCTTCCGTAACGCGGGCGGCCCCGGTCTGGTGATCCCCAAGGACTACGGCGGGCTGGGCGCCACCCCGCTGGACGCCGTCCGGGTCACCCGGGCGATCGGCTCGCTCGCGCCGTCGCTCGCGGTCGCCACCACCATGCACCACTTCTCGGTGGCGACGCTGTTCACCTTCGCCGAGAGCATCAAGAACTCCGGCATGGAGTGGGCGCTGCTCGAGGCGATCACCAGCCGCAACCTGCTGGTCTCCTCCGGGTTCGCCGAGGGCCGCCCGGCACAGGGCATCCTTGCCCCCACCATGACCGCCACCCCGGTCGAGGGCGGCTACCGGATCAACGGGTCCAAGAAGCCGTGCAGTTTGACCCACTCGATGGACCTGCTCACCGCCAGCGTCTCGGTGCCGGCCAGCGACGGCGGGACGCAGACGGCGTTCCTGCTGATGCCGGCGACGCTGCGCGGGATCAGCCGGCATCCGTTCTGGGGGAGCAGCGTGCTCGCCGGGGCGGAGAGCGACGAGATCCGGCTGACCGACGTCTTCATCGAGGACGAGCTGGTCATCCCGACCGAGAACGGTCCGGACGGGATGCTCGACGACCTGCAGACCGTCGGGTTCATCTGGTTCGAGCTGCTGATCACCGCCTCCTATCTCGGCATGGCCAGCGCGCTCGTCGAGCGCGCGCTGACCGCCGGAAGGGGCGGGACCACCGAGCGGGCCGCGCTCGCGACCAGGCTGGAGACCGCCACCCAACTGATCGAGGGAGCGGCCCGCGCGCTGATGGCGGGCGAGACGGACAGTGGTGCCCTGGCCCGGGTGCTGATGGCCCGGTACGGCGCCCAGGACGCGCTCACCGACGCCGCCCAGCGGGCCGTCGAACTGCTCGGCGGGATGTCCTTCATCGGCTCCCCGGACGTGGCATACCTGATCGCGGCCTGCCAGTGTGTCGCGTTCCATCCGCCGTCGCGCGGCAGCGTCGCGGCGTCGCTGCTCGACTACGTGGACGGGACGGGTCCGTTCATCTTCTCCGACACGCGGCCGGCCGACCCGACCCCGACCGCGCCGCGCCCCGCCGACCCGGCACGGTCGACCGCCCCGGTGCCGACCCAAGCGGTGCCGGCCGAAGCGGTGCCGGCCGAGCCGGTACGGGCCGAATCGGCACCGGACGACTCGGCGCCGGCCGGACCGGCCGTCACCGGGACCGGTCCGGCGGCGGGGGCCGCACGGCCCAGCCCCGAGACCAGGAGTCCGGCCACGGTCACCGTGCCCGCCCCGCGGCAGATGGCGGAGCCGGTGGCCGTCGCGTACGACCCGCAGCCCGTCACGCCGCGCACGGCCGTGCAGACCTCGACCGCGACCGCGAGCGACGCGGCCGACTGGGACCAGGCGATGTCGCTCTTCGACGGGGCCGAGGGGATCCGGCTCACCCCGGCCGACTGCGACCTGCGCTACTGGTTCGCCAACGTGCCGCAACGTACCCTGCGCGGCAACATCGTCGGATATTCCCCCGACCTGGTCACGCCGGACTTCCTGCGCGAGCCGGGGCCGCTGCGGGATGCGCTGGTCCAGGAGGTGGCGTTCCGCGCGCTGGCCGAGGAGCGGGCCGCCCGCGCGATCGGCTACCTGGTGGCGTGCGCACCGGACTCCGCCACGGTCGAGTTCTACGCGACCCAGCTGATGGACGAGACCCGGCACTCCATGATCTTCCGCAACCACCTGCGCAACCTCGGCGTGGACGCGAGCGACGTGGACGCCGTCATCGCCGCGCAGACCGCGACGGACCGGGCGGCGATCCTCGACCCGTTGGAGGAGTTGGGCATCCCGATCGTCCGGGAGCGGCGGGACTTCCTCGGCGGCGTGGTCCTGCTGACGATCCTGATCGAGGGGTTCCTCGCCCCGTCGTTCGAGCTGAGCGAACGCAAGTGGCGGCCGATCGATCCGCGGATGGCGGACATGGAGAAGGGTGCCGGGATCGACGAGGTACGACACCTCGCCGTCGGCACCTCGATCATCCGCGACGCCGTGCACCAGAACCCGGACGAGCGCGACCGGCTCGTGGAGATCATCCGCGAGGGGATGCGGCTGTGGGAGCAGTTGCCGGTCGGTGACCAGCTGACCCGGTGGGAGAACTGGTTCCAGGAGGGCATCGTCCCGCACCACGCGCTGATCGGCGACTACGAGGCCTGGGACGGCCGCCGGCTGGTCGACACGACGGCGCAGGAGCGGATCCAGAAGGCGCTCGAGGTGACCAGCACCGTGCACTCGACCCGGCTCACCGACATGGGACTGGGCCGGGCACTCATCTTCTGAGCAGCGCGTAGGCGGCCGGGGCGGTCCGGGGACCGCCCCGGCCGCGTGTCAGCCGTTCTCGCGGATGCCCCAGCGGCGGTAGAGCGGGCGCAGCGGTCCCGGTAGCCACCAGTTGAGGTCGCCGAGCAGCCGCATGGTCGCCGGCATCAGCAGCGCCCGGACGATGGTGGCGTCGACGATGACCGCGATCGCCAGCCCCACCCCGATGATCTTCACGACCAGCACGCTGGACGTCGCGAACGACACGATGACCACCACCAGCAGCAGGGCCGCGCTGGTGATGATCCGGCCCGAGCGTTGCAGCCCGATCGCCACCGCCTCGGCGTTGTCGCCGGTCAGGTCGTACTGCTCGCGGATCCGGGAGAGCAGGAACACCTCGTAGTCCATGGAGAGCCCGAACGCCACCGCGAAGATCAGGATCGGTTGTACGACGTCGATGTTGCCGGTGGAGGTGAACCGGAACAGGTCGGCGAGGTGACCGTCCTGGAAGATCCAGACCACCGCGCCGAACGCCGCGGTCAGGCTGAGGATGTTCATCAGGATCGCCTTGACCGGCAGGACCAGCGAGCCGAAGGCGAAGAAGAGCAGTACGAAGGTGGTGGCGATGACCAGTAGCGCCATCCAGGGCAGCCGCTCGGCGAGCATGTCCATCAGGTCGGCGAAGCCGGCGGCGTCGCCGCCGACCAGCACCGTTCCGCCCGGCGGCGGCTCGACCGCGCGGACCGCGTCGACCAGTTCCCGCCCCTCGGCGGAGATCGGCTCGACGTCGGACCGGATGGTGATGCGGGCGGTGTCACCCTCGGCGCCGGTGACGTCGGCCCGCCCGACGCCGGGTACGGCGGTCACCCGCTCCAGGTAGCCGGCGAGCTGCTGCTGTCCGGCCGGCTCGCCGACAGGTCCGGCCAGCGTGACGATCGCGTCGGTCGCGCGGGTGACACTGTCCGGAAAGGACTCCTCGAGGGCGACCTGGACCTGCCGGCTCTCGGCGCTGGCCGGCAGCACCCGGGTGTCCAGCCAGCCGTACGAGATCCGCAGGAACGGCAGCCCGAGCAGCACCAGGAGGACGACGACGCTCGTCGCGACCAGGACCGGCCGGCGCATCACGGTCCGGGCGATCCGGGCCCAGGCGCCCGCGTCGGGGTCGGCCGCGGCGGCCTTACGGCGACGGCGTTCCTTCAGCCGCGGGCCGAGCAGGGCGAGCATGGCGGCCATCGCGGTCAGCGAGAAGAAGCCGGCGAGCAGCACCGCCGCCACCCCGCCGATGGCGACGGAGCGCAGGAAGACCTGGGGAAAGACGGCGAGGCTGGCCAGGGCGAGGGCGACGGTGACCGCGGAGACCACGATGGTCCGACCGGCGGTGACCATGGTGCGGCGCAGGGCCTGCGGGACCGTCTGGCCGGTGCCGAGTTCCTCCCGGAACCGGCTGACCATGAACAGGCTGTAGTCGACGGCGAGGCCGAGGCCGAGCAGGGTGACCACGTTGACGGCGAAGATCGAGATGTCGGTGAACTGGGCCAGCAGGCGCAGACCGGCCAGCGATCCGACGATCGCGAGCACTCCGACGAGCACCGGCAGCAGCGCGGCCAGCAGGTTGCGGAAGATCAGGATGAGGAGCAGGAAGAGCACGGGTACGGCGAGCGCCTCGGCGCGGATCAGGTCGGTGCGGCTCTGCGTGTTGACGTCGTCGAAGACGGCGAGCGGCCCGCCGACCGAGACGTCGAGGTCGGGGCTGGTCAACTGCTCCTTGATGGCCAGGAAGTTGGTCAGCCGGTCGTTCTCGGTCGCGCCGGCGACCTGCACCGCCGCGAACGTCGCCCGCTGGTCGGTGCCGACCAGGGTGCTCTCGCCGGTCCGCCAGTAGTCGACCACCCCTTCGATCCGGTCCGGCGGAAGCCGGTCGAGGACGGCCCGGGCCGCGTCCCGGTACGCCGGGTCGGCGACGGTCCAGCGGTCACTGTGGAACAGCACCACCACGTCGGCGTCGTTGCGGCCGAGCCGTTCCCGTTCGGTGTCGGCGGCCCGCGAGCTCTCGCTGGCGGCGTAGGTGAAGCCGCCACCGGCCAGGTCGTCGAAGGCGTTCGCTCCCCAGGCGCCGGCGGCGACCAGGAAGACGGCCGAGGCACCGATCAGCCACCACCGCGCCTGGTGCGCGAGCCGACCGAGCAGGTCCAACATGGGTGTTCCCTTCGCTCGACCGCGTACGGTCGCCGGACCGGCTGTGGCGCCGGCCGCACGGGCCGGCGCCACAGTGGTGTCTCAGTGTTCGGCGGTGCTCAGGTCCAGCGGCCGATGCCGATCGCCTGCGAGCCGGAGAACAGTTGCTCGCGCAGCGCCACCCGGCGGATCTTCCACGTTCCGGTACGCGGGAACTCGTCCCACCGGATCTGGATCGGGTCGGCCATCGGGCCGAGGTCGGCGACCGCGCGCGCCCAGTCCTCCTTGGACAGTGGTACGTCGTCCAGGGTGCTGACCACCGGCACCGGCAGTTCCCCGGCGCGGGGCAGGACGACGACCTCGGTCGTGTATTCGATCCGGTCCAGGATCAGGTCCTCGAACTCGATCGCACTGCCGCCGGGAATCCGGTCGATCTCCCGGTCCACGATCCGTACGGCGCCCCACTTGTTCATGATCCCGAGGTCACCGGTGTTCCACCAGTTGCCGTTGACCTTCAGGTCGTGCCGGTCCTGCTCGCCGACGTAGGCGAGGCACCGGCCCGGCTGGTCGATCTCGATCAGGCCGACCTCGCCACGCGGCACCTCCTTGCCGGTCACCGGGTCGATCGCCCGCATCTTGGCGTGGAACGGCATCGGCCAGCCGATCAACTGGGTCGGCGGCGGCCGGTGCCCCTTGCGCTTGACCACGAAGCGGAAGAACGGCCGGATCGCCAGCGCGCCGTTCTCGGTCTGGCTCCACGACTGGACCCAGATCGGGAACTTGTGCTTCGTCGCGGCCATGAACGTGCGGATGGTCCGGGTGTGGATGGCGTCGAACGAGTTGACGTACTCCCGGACGTTGCTGAACAGGCCGGCGGGGTCGCGGGCCAGTGGCTCCCAGGCGAGGTAGATGTTCGGCAGCGCCTCGACCAGGGTCGGCTTGTGTTCCAGGATCAGTTCCCGGACCCGCGGCGAGAGCGGGTCGGACAGGAAGATCACCTTGGGTCCGATCGCCGCCATCGCGAGCTGCATCGTCGCCAGCCGCTCATGCGTGTACGGGTCGCAGAACGCCACCGTGTCGGTGCGCTTGAGCGCGAACCCGGGCCACCGCTCGACCTCGAGGATCGCCAGCGAATAGATGGACTCGGCGGAGTGCATGACCAGCTTCGGGATGCCGGTGGTGCCCGAGGTGTGGGTGATGACCATCGGCTCGGAGAACTCGCGCATGCTCGGCTGGACCGCGGGCGCGTCCTTGAAGTCGTCGAGCTGCAACACGTCCGGCCGGTCGGCGACCGGGTCGACGCTGATCGTGCGGACCGTGTCCTGCTCGGTCACCTCGGCGGTGATGCCGCACTTCTCGATGTGGTGCCGGTCGGTGAGCAGGAACGGCCGCTCCAGCCGCTTCAGCATCGGGATCATCGCCTCCGGACCGTACGATCCGGAGAACATGCACGGGATGGCGCCGATCCGGGCGATGGCGCACTCGAGGATGACGATGTCCATGTGGTTGGCCTTGAGGACCGCCACCCGGTCCCACGGCCGTACGCCGGCCTGGTGCAACCAGGCCGCGGCCCGGTCGACGAGCGCGGCCCACTCGGTGTAGGTGCGGCTCACCGGCCCGGCCGGGTCGATGTCGAGGGGACGGTCGGCGATGACGAGCTCGTCCGGGGCGGTCTTGGCCGCCACGTGCCAGGTCTCGCCGATCTTGGAGTGCTTGGGTAGCCGGGAGAAAGGACTGAGCCGGCGACGGTAGCGGGTCGGCGTGAAGTGCGTAAGGAAGCGGGGTATGGGCCGCTGCGGCTCGACGCCGTCGCCGGTCGCTGCCTTCTCGGCAGATGAAGTCACGGGATCCTCCGTTCTGCGGGGGCAGAGGAATGTCGGCGGCCCGTCGGTTTTACCGGCAGCCAACTTGCCGGTAACAATAACTAGATCACCCTGTGCAGACCACGGGTGATCGCGATCTTCAAGCTTTGATCGTCGACAACCCACGCCAATGTGGACATTTGTCTCACCGTCCGAATTCGCCGGACGCATCCGCCCTGGCTCGAACCGCCTCGTGGGCAACGCCGTCGATGGATACCGGCGGCTTGCCGAGTGACCCGCAAGGAGTTGGAATGCCCGGTCGCCCGAGCACGCGTTGACGTCCTGGGCCGTGATCGGCCCGTCATCGCGGGCTGCCTTCGACAGTGCGGCACGGCGAGCACTCGCCGGGTTTCTGTGTCGTCCGCGTCTTCTGCTGTTCCCGATTCCACGCAGGTCAGCTCGGTGCTCTTCGGGCGGTCGGGCAGGCGCCGCCGCTGTTCGTGGATTGGGCGGGGTGCGGCGACGGCCACACCCCGCCCGCGGTGTTGTCAGTTGCCCGGCCGCGCCGTACCCGCCCTGACATCGATCACCGAGGCGGCGACGGAGGTGTTCGGCGCCGGTTACCCGCGCTCGACCCTGCGCAGCCCGTGCGTGGGCGTCCACCACTCGACGACGAGCGTCGTGGCCTTGTCGTCGAGGTGGGTGTGCACGACGTCGGTGATGTCGGCGTGGAAGCGGTCGCCGTCCGCCCCGGTGCTCGACCCCGCGACGATCACACGGCCGGAGATCTTCGCCTCGCCCGGCCACTGCGCCTCGGCGCCCTCGACCGGATCGACGGTGGCGCTGTGCAGGGCGAACCGTGGATCCCGCCGCAGGTCAGCGCCCTTGCGGGCGTTCGGCATCGAGCCGAGGACCACTTCGCCGTCCTCGAAGGCCGCCTCGATGCCGGAGATCCGTGGCGAGCCGTCGGCCCGCAGGGTGGCGATCGTCTTGTGCTTGTGTGCGTCGAAGAGCGCCCGTACGCGCCGCGCGAACTCCGGCGCCGCCTGTTCCACGTCCCGCCATGCTGTCATCCGCCCAGGGTCGCATCGAACGACCCCGCGTGGCGGTGCCACGCGGATGACGCGCCGATGTCTCCGCCGCCCGGGGCGGGTGGTCATGGCGCTGCGGTCAGCGGCGGGACGGCCGGCTGCGTGAGCGAGCGGATGGCGAGCAGGCCGGCGACCGAGATCGGCGCGAGGGTCACGTGGCACAGCGCGAGCGCGATCTTGCCGGTGGTGTCGAGGTCGGACGGGAGCGTCATGGCCGGGATCGAGAGCAGCGCCAGGACCGGGGCGACGACGAGCGCGACGGGGATGACCCAGTGCCACCACCGGCTCAGGAGCACCGCGGCCGTCAGGCCCACGGCCAGCGGCACGGCGGTGAAGCCGACGAGAGTGAGTGGTTCGACGTGTGTCGACTGGCCGCCGGCGGTGAATACATAGGTGGCGCCGGCGCCCCGGCCGACGGCGTAGATGATCAGGTTGACCACCACGGCGAGCAGGACGGCGGCGGCGACGACGCCGGGGCGGCCCAGCCGGCGGGCGAGTGAGGCGATGGTGTTCATGACTTGGCCTCCTGGATCTGGCTCTGGTGCACGGACCGGAGCCGTCTCGGTGGGGTCGAACACGGCGGGCACCGCGGAGCCCGCCAACGAGGCGCTGCCGGCGTCGGTGGTCGGCCCTTCGGCGCAAGGTCAAAGATATCCGTCTTTGCCTGTGTGGGAACCGGTCGAAGTGAAGGAAGATCGCCGTCGGTGGATGTTCATGCGGGCATATATCGACAAACCGTTCTAGGCTCGACGTGTGTATCCCGCGCCCCCACCCGCCGGCCCGCCACCACCCGCCACGGGAGTTCCGCGCCCCGACCGGACGCTCGTCGTGGTCGTCGCCGTGCTGGCCGGGGCCGCGCTGCTCGGCATCCTCGCCTGTGGCGGCGCGGCCTTCCTGCTGCGCGACCGCCTCCTCGGCGACTCCCGCGCCACGACGCTCACCGTGGAGGCGGTGACGGCCGACGGCTCCGCACCCGGGCGGGCCGATCTCGAACGGACCCGCGACGTGCTCGCCGACCGGCTCGCCGCCGCCGAACTGGACCGGCCGTCGGTCGACATCGAAGGCGACCGCCTCGTGCTGCGGGTGGGCGGCACCGGGCACGAGGACGACCTGCGGTCGCTCGCGGGCACCGGGGAACTGGGCTTCCGTCGCGTCCTCGGCGCGGTCGCCGACCAGGGCACGGGCGGTGCGACGCCGTCCACTCCGGACCAGGGGCCGGTGCCGGCGCGGGACGAGGTCGCCGCGAAGCTCGGCCCGGCCTACCGGTTGGCCGAGACGATCACGACACCCGGTCCGCTGGACCCGGCCACCGTGCGC
This sequence comes from Polymorphospora sp. NPDC051019, assembly GCF_040683055.1. NCBI lineage: Bacteria > Bacillati > Actinomycetota > Actinomycetes > Micromonosporales > Micromonosporaceae > Polymorphospora > Polymorphospora sp. NPDC051019. The sequence continues at coordinate 28,253 of NZ_JBFBCH010000015.1, forward strand.
GGGCTGGCGCCGTTCGCCGCGCTCACCCCCGCGGAGGTCGCCGCCCTGCCGCCCGACATGCGGTTCCGCGTGCCGACCGTCACCTGCGCCCAGCTGACGGCCTGGCCGGTGGGAGGCCCGGCGACCGAGCCGACCGTCGCCTGCGACGCGGCCGATCCGCCGGTCAAATACCTGCTCGACGTCGTGCGGGTCGGCAGCGCCGATGTCGGGAACGCCGAGGCGAAGCCGAACCAGACCGGGCAGTGGATCGTCGCCGTCAGCTTCACCGACGCCGGCCAGCGGCGGTGGACGGACCTGACCAGGGAGACGGCCGGTGCGGGCAGCGACAACCAGGTGGCCGTCGTGCTCGACAACCTCGTGGTGTCGGCGCCGGCGGTCCAGGGTGTGATCACCGGCGACACCGAGATCAGCGGCCGGTTCACCAGGGACCGGGCCATGCTGCTCGCCGCGCAGATCGGTTCCGACCCGCTGCCGCTGGTGCTACGCGTCGTCGGATAGGGCCGGTCCCGACGCCGGACCTGATCGGCCCTGCTCCTGGACCGGACGTGACAGCAGGCAGAACTCGTTGCCCTCCGGATCGGCGAGCACGACCCAGCTCACGTCGGCCGGCTGTCCCACGTCGACGGGTCGCGCACCGAGGTTGAGCAGCCGGTCAAGCTCCTCCGTGGTGGACACGCCGTCGGCACGCAGGTCGAAATGCAACCGGTTCTTGACCACCTTGCCCTCGGGTACGGCCACCACGTCGATCATCGGCCAGGAACGGTCGACGGCCGCGATGGTGATCACCTCGGCATCCTCGTCGACGATCCGCCAGCCGAGCACCGAGCACCAGAAGTCGGCGATCAGCCGCGGGCGGGTGGCGTCGATGGCGACGACGGCAAGACGGCTCGGCATCCCGTCATCTTTCACCCACGCGACGATGCGCCCGATCCGGGGCGGCGCTCGTCGGGCCGGCCGGCCACGTGGAGCGCGATCCGGCCGGCACCCCGGCCCGGGCGGCCGTCGCCTGGGCCGACGAATGCCTCGCCGTGCTCGACCAGCTCCCCGCCGTCGCCCCCGGGACGGGCCGGTGAGCGCCGACGTGGCGGCGATCGGCGCCGCCGCCGTGCTGATCGGCCTCGCCCTGTTCCAATCGGCCCTGGCGGCCGGCGCGCCGCTGGTCGGGCCGCGTTCGGCGGCGCCACGCCGGCGTACTGCCGGGCCGGGTGCGGGCCCGGGTCGCGAGCGGGGTGGCGGTCGTCGTCCGGGCCTCGGCCGCGCTGATCGTGCTTGGCCGGGCCGGACTCGGCCCACCGGCGGTGCCGGCGGTGGTGGCCGCGTACGGCGTCCGGGTCCTGTTCGGACTCCTGCTGCTCGAAGCGGTGCTGAAGGCGGCCTCGTCCAGCCGTTGGGAGCGCTGGTTCCGGGCGTCGTACGCGCTGGTCCTCGCCGGCCTCTGCTTCGTGGCCGCCCGCGCGGGCGGGGGCTGACGCCGGCCGTCGACCGGGCGGGGGAGTCGTGCCGGGGGTGGACGGGTGTCCGACGACCCGTTAACGTTACGAGTCGTCACGTAATAAAGATGAGAGGAGTGGCGACCATGTCGGCGTCCACCGACCAACTCGCCCCCCGCCCGGCAGCGACCGACCTCCACGACCACCCGACCGCCCGGCCCGGGGCCGCACGGTGAGCGGGCCGGACGGGACGGCCCGCCTCGACCGCGACGACACCGCGCCCGAACGCGCCACCGGGCGGGAGTGGGCGGGACTCGCCCTGCTGGTGCTGCCCATGCTGATGCTGTCGACCGACCTGACCGTGCTCTTCTTCGCCCTGCCGACCCTGAGCGCGGACCTCGAGCCCAGCGCCACCCAGGTGTTGTGGATCGTGCACGTCTACGGGTTCCTCATCGCCGGATTCCTGGTCACCATGGGGCGGCTAAGCGACCGGCTCGGCCCCCGGCGGCTGCTGCTGCTCGGGTCGACCGCGTTCGCCGCCCTGTCCGCCGTCGCGGCCTTCTCCGTCAGCGCCGAGATGCTGATCGCGGCCCGGGCCCTGCTCGGCATCGCCGGGGCCACCCTGATGCCTTCGCTGTTCTCGCTGCTGCGCCTCATGTTCCACGACGAGGGGCAACGCCGTCTCGCCATCGCGATCATGTTCAGCGCCTTCTCCACCGGCGGGGCGGTCGGCCCGCTCCTCGGCGGGGCGCTGCTGGAGTTCTTCTGGTGGGGGTCGGTCTTCCTCATCAACCTGCCGCCGATGCTCCTGCTGCTGGCCGCCGGCACCAGGCTGCTCCCCGAACACCGGGAGCGGACCGCCGTACGGCTCGACGCGGTGAGTGTGGCGCTGTCCGTGGCCGGGATGCTCGCCGTCGTCTACGGGTCGCAGGAACTCGCCGCCGGGCAGGAGAGCGGCGCTGGACCGGTCTGGCCGGACCTGGCCGTCGTCGCGGCCGGCGTCGCCGTCCTGGCCGCCTTCGTCCGCCGTCAGCGCCGGCTGCGCGACCCGCTGTTCGACCTCGCCCTGCTCACCAACCGCCGCACGGGCACCGCACTGGCGACCCTGCTGCTCGTCGGTGTCGGCGTCGTCGGCACGTTCTACCTCTTCACCCAGTACCTGCAATGGGTCGCCGGGCTCTCGCCGTTGCAGGCCGGCCTCTGGACCCTGCCGTACATCGTGGTGAACATCGCCGGGGCGATGCTCGCGCCCGCCCTCGCCGCCCGGTTCGGCTCCCCGACCGTCGTCGCGGCCGGGCTCGCCGTCACCGCCGCCGGGGCGGCCCTGCTCGTCCTCGCCGCCGGTACGGGCACCTCGCTCGTGCCGCTCGTCGGCTCCATCTCGGTCGTCGCCCTCGGGCAGGGGACGGCGACGGCACTGGTCAGCGACCTGATCATCAGCGGCGCTCCGGCCCGGCAGGCGGGCTCGGCGGCCGCCGCCCAGGAGGTGGGCGGCGAACTGGGCACCGCGCTCGGGGTGGCCGCCGGCGGTGCCGTCGGCCTGCTCGTCTACCGTGCCACGCTGACCGGCACCGGCTCGGCGCAGGTGCCGGAACCGGCCGTCCAGGCGGCCGCGTCCAGCGTCCACGAGGGATTCGCCGCCGCCGCCGAGCTTCCCGATCTGCTCGGACCGGTACGTGACGCCGTCGCCCACGGGTTGCAGGCGTACGCCGGAGTGGCCGCCGTCCTGGTCACCGTGGCGGCCGGGCTCGTCATCGCCGTCCTCGTCGGGCGCGCCGACCGGCCCGGGGCCTGACTAGCGCCCGGTCCGGGGCGAGGCCGGCGCGGGTCAGGGGCGCAGGGGAGCGGTGGCGAACCCGGTCAGCCCGGTGCCGGGTTCGACGGCCGCCCGGAAGCCGAGTTCGGCGGCGGCCCGCGCCGGCGAGGCGACCACGTGCCGTACGTCGCCGGCCCGGAACTCACCGGTCACCTCGGGCGGGGGGCCGCCGGTCGCCCGGGCGAGCGTGGCCGCGACCGCCCCGATCGTGGTCGGCGAGCCGGAGGCGACGTTGTACGCCCGGAACCCGGGTCGGCCGGCCGCGAGCGCGGCCACGTTGGCGTTCGCCACGTCGCCGACGTGTACGAAGTCGCGGCGTTGCGCGCCGTCCTCGAAGACGCGTGGTGCCCGTCCGGCGGCGAGCGCCGACCGGAAGATCGCCGCGACCCCGCTGTACGGCGTGTCCCGCGGCATCCCCGGACCGTACACGTTGTGGTAACGCAGTGCGACGACCGTGCCGGCGCAGGCTTCGGCCCAGGCGGCGCACAGGTTTTCCTGGGCGAGTTTGGTGGCGGCGTAGACGCTGCGGGGTTCGAGCCGGTCGTCCTCGTCGACGAGGGTCGGGGTGAGCGGGGCGGCGCAGCCCGGGCAGGCGGGCTCGAAGCGGCCGGCGGCGAGGTCGGCGGTGCGGCGGGGCGGGGGACGTACGGGACCGTGGTCGGCGCAGGCGTACCCGCCCTCGCCGTAGACGACCATGGAACTGGCGAGCACCATTCGCCGTACCCCGGCCCGGGCCATCTGGGCGAGCAGCACGGCGGTGCCGAGGTCGTTGCAGCCGACGTACTCGGGCAGGTCGTCGAGGTCGACGCCCAGACCGACCATCGCGGCCTGGTGCACGACGGCGCCGACGCCGGTGAGCGCGTCGCGTACCGCCGTGGCGTCGCGCAGGTCGGCGGTCCGGACCGGGACACCGGCGACGGTGGCCGGCGGGGTGCCACGGTGGGCGGCCGGGTGGCCGGCGTCGAGGGCGGTGACCTCGTGGCCGGCGGCGAGCAGCGCGTCGACGACGTGGCCGCCGATGAACCCGGCGGCACCGGTCACGAGGACTCGGGTCACCTCATGACGGTAGGCCGGCCGGTCCGTCCCGGCGGGCGGATCGCCGGACCCGGCGGTGTCGTCAGGAGGCCCGCTCCTCGCGCAGGAAGGTGCGCAGCGTGTCCATCGCGAGCCGCCGTGGGGTGTCGTCCAGTTCGAGGTGCGCCAGGCCGCCGGCCAGGACGATGCAGGACAGGCCGTGCACGGTGGCCCAGATCGTCCGGGCCAGGATCCGCGGCGGTACGTCGTCCCGCAGGGCGCCGGCGAACTGGGCGGACTCGACGACGTCGACGAGCACCTGGAACGGCTTGGTGTTGGACTCCTTCACGCCGTCCGGCCCGGGGCGGAACATGATGCCGAAGATGGCGGGATTCTCGGTGGCGAAGCTCAGATAGGCGAGGCCCATCAGCAGGAGCTGGTCGGCCGGGCCGTCCGACTCGCCGGCGGCGGTCCGCAGGGCGGTGTCGAGTTGGGCGTACCCCCCGTCGGCGACGGCCGCGAGGAGCGCGTCGCGGTCGGCGAAGTGCCGGTACGGCGCCGCGGTGCTCACGCCGAGGCGGCGGGCCAGGTTGTTGAGGCTGAAGCCGGCCTCGCCGGTCTCGACCAGCAGTTGGCGGGCGCCGTCGACCAGGGCTTCGCGCAGCGACCCGTGGTGGTACGAGGCGCGGTTCCCGGAGCTGGACGACATGTTGACGACATTAACATCAGGGCTTATGTTGATAACTCTTACATTGTAAGAGTCTCATACATTCGTTCCGCTGCCGAGGAGGCAGGATGCCCGACGCCACCCTCACCGTCGCGCCACCGACCGGCACCCCCCGCCGCCGGCCCCGGTCCCGCACCGGCTGGGCCCTGGTCACCCTCACCTCGCTCGCCGTCGCCGGCTACTCGCTGGCGCTGTACGCCCAGGGCACCCTCGAAGCGATGGCCGAAGCCGAGATCGGGCTCGCCGACAACTACGCGGCGACGCCGGGACCGGTCCAGGCCGCCTTCTTCGCACACGTCGTCACCGGCGCGCTCGCCCTGCTGCTCGGCCCGTGGCAGTTCTCCCACCGGCTACGCGGGCGGCACCGGCCGGTCCACCGTGGGATCGGCCGCGCCTACCTGCTGTCGGTCGCCCTGGCCAGCCTGACCGCCCTGGTCATGGCCCCGTTCAACTCCGCCGGCATGGTCGGCTTCTTCGGGTTCGGCACGCTCGCCGTGCTCTGGGCGTTCACCGCCTGGCGCGGCTACCGGGCGGTCCGCCGCCGGGATTTCGCCGAGCACGAGGCGTGGATGATCCGCAACTACGCGCTGACGTACGCCGCGCCGGCACTGCGGCTGTGGCTGGCCGTCCTGATTTTCGTGCAGGTCCCCTTCGCCGCGCCCGGGACCGACTTCCAGGCCCTGTTCGACAACGCCTACTACGCCGTCCCGTTCCTCTGCTGGCTGCCGAACCTCGTCGTCGCCGAGTGGCTGGTGCGGCGACGTGGGCTGCCGCCGGCCGGGAATCTGGCAAGATCGGGTGGGTGAGGACCTCGAGTGCCGCCGGCCTGTCGGCGGACCGGCCCGGCCGCCTGCGCCGGGTCCTGACCGGGCACGTCGAACGCGGCACCGTTCCCGGTCTGGTCGCCCTGCTGAGCCGCCGCGACGAGGTCCACGTCGAGACGATCGGCACCACCGCCGTCGACGGCGACACCCCGATGCGCCGCGACACCATCTTCCGGATCACCTCGATGACCAAACCGGTCACCGCCGTCGCCGCGATGATCCTGGTCGAGGAGTGCGTCCTGCGGCTGGACGACCCGGTCGACCGGTGGCTGCCCGAACTCGCCGACCGGCGGGTCCTCAACCGGGTCGACGGCCCGCTCGACGACACCGGGCCGGCGAACCGGCCGATCACCCCGCGCGACCTCCTCACCATGCGGATGGGCTTCGGGCACCCGATGGTGGCCCCGCTGTCGACGCCGATCATGCGCGCGGAGGACGACGCCGGCCTGCGGACCTTCGGCCCGCCGAAACCGTCCACATCGCACCCGCCCGACGCGTGGATGCGCGAACTGGGCGCGCTGCCGTTGCTGCGCCAGCCGGGCGAGGCATGGCTCTACGACACCTCCTACCACGTGCTCGGCGTACTGATCGCGCGGGCCTGCGGGCAGCCGCTGGAGTCCTTCCTGCGCGAGCGGATCTTCGACCCGCTCGGCATGCCCGACACCGGCTTCAGCGTGCCCGCCGACCGGCTCGACCGCTTCGCCGAGTGCTACGAGGCCGGCGCCGACGGGCTCACCCCGCACGACACGGTGGCCGACAGCCAGTGGAGCGGCCCGCCGGCCTTCCCGGACGCCGCCGGCGGCCTGGTGTCCACCGTGGACGACTATCTGGCCTTCGTGCGGATGCTGCTCGGCAACGGCCGCTACCGCCGTGGCCCGCGCATCCTCTCCCGCCCGTCGGTCGAGACCATGACCGCCAACCACCTCACCCCCGAGCAACTGGCCGGAGCCCACGCCTTCCTCGGCGACAACCGCGGCTGGGGCTTTGGCGTGTCCATGGTCACCGCCCGCGACGACATCTCCGCCGGACCCGGCCGGTACGGATGGGACGGCGGCTACGGCACCTCGTGGGCCTCGGACCCGCGTGAGGAACTCATCGGCATCGTCCTCACCCAGCGCCTCGCCACCGCCGAGCCGTCGCCCGTACACGCCGACTTCTGGACCACCGCCTACGCGGCCATCGACGACTGACCACCATGGAGTCCCACCCGTGATCGACCCAGGTGTCGCCGGACGTGTCGCGCTGGTCACCGGCTCCAACAGCCCGCTCGGCATCGGCGCGGCGATCAGCCGGGCCCTCGCCGACCAGGGCGCGACGATCGCGCTGGCCTTCCAGCCGACACCGGCCCCCGGACCGGCCGGCGCCGACACCGACGTACCCGGCCCGGAGCGCTACGCGGCCGCCACCGCGAGCGACGGCCGGACCGTCCTCGACGAGGTACGCCGAACCGGCGTACCCGCCGAGATCTTCGTCGTCGACCTGGCCGACCCGGCGGCCTGTGTCACGCTGTTCGACCGGGTCGAGGCGGCGCTCGGCCCGGTCGAGATCCTGGTCAACAACGCCGCCCACAGCGCGCCCGACACGTTCGTCCCCGACCGGGACCAGTTGTTCCACCGCGACAGCCCGGTGCTCGACGCGGCCAGCCTCGACGCCCACCTCGCGGTCAACACCCGGGCCCCGGCCCTGCTGATGGCCGAGTTCCACCGCCGCCACCTGGAACGGGCGGCGGACTGGGGGCGGATCGTCAACATCAGCACCGACGCGGCGCCGCAGTTCGCCGGCGAGGTCTCGTACGGCGCCTCCAAGTACGCCCTGGAGAGCCTGAGCCGGTCGGCCGCGCAGGAACTCGGCCCGGCGGGCATCACCGTCAACACCGTCGCCCCCGGCCCGATCCAGAGCGGCTGGATCAGCGACGACATGCGCGAACTGTGCGCCGCCAACCCGCTGCGCCGCATCGGCGAGCCGGCCGACGTCGCCGACATCGTCGTGTTCCTCGCCTCGCACCAGGCCCGCTGGGTCTCCGGCCAGATCATCTATGCCGGCGGCGGCAAGCGGATGTACTGACGGCCGGGCCGGTTCCGGGTCCGCAGGTCCCGGGCCAGATGCGACCGGTGCAGGCCACCGCGCCGCAACCGCCGCCAGTCGGCGACCGTGTCGTGCATCAACTGCAGGTGGAAGTAGTTGACATGCTCCAGCACGGCGAACACCGCGAACCCGAGCCCCGGCCACGACGCCCGCCCGGGGTCGGTCGCCACCGCGTACCCGGCGAGCGCCAGCCCGGCGGCGAGCAGCGGCACGTTGACCACCCGGACGACCCGGAAGAACGCCAGACCGGGCAGCCGGCGGCCGGCCCGGCGCAGCTGCCGCAGCTTGGCCGCCCAGTACGCGGTGCCCTCGGCCAGCAGCAACACGAACAGCGCGAACCCGGCCAGGTTCGCGGCCGAGCCGGGCAACCCGAGTACGCCGAACCAGATCACCGCCTGCAGCGGGATGTTCGCCGCCTCGAACACGGCCAGCGACCGCAACCGACGCTCGATCGCCGCCCGTGGTGCGTCGGGCCCTCCCGGATCCACCCCTGCGACGCTACCCACCAGCAGCCGGGACCGTCTGGGACTCCTGGGCGCTACCGCAGTCCTTTGGTGACGAGCCGGTGCAGGTCACGCCAGAACTTGTCGAACGACGGCGCATGTTCCCTGGCCATCCGCAGGTCGAATTTCGCGGCCAGGGCAGTCTGGTCGGCCGACGGTTTGTAGGACCTGCCGTCGGTGCGCCTCGCACTCAGCCACCCCTTGCAGTCCCGGATCGTCTCCAGGTTCGCGGGGCGCTGGAGGTTCGGCCCGAGACCGCGCAGCCCGGACAGGGACGGTGCGGCCGCGAGAAACCACGCCTCGAACTCCCGATTCGCCAGCACCGTCGCGACCGTGATGTCACTTCGTGCCTGCTTCGCGCGAATTACGAGTTCCGGCCCGAGCTTCGCCGGGCAGTCGTCGTCGGCGTCGAGCAGCACCAGTACGCCTGCCGCCGGGCCGACGCGTTCGACCAACGCCTCGACCGCACGTTCGATACCCCCGGGTCGGATCAGGGAATTGCGGCCGATCCGGAAGGGCGGCGGGGAGTTGACCCAGATGCCGGGGTCGATCTCGGCGACCACCCGACGAACGAGCTCCGGTACGGCGGCGACCTCACCCTGCCCCTCGACGATGGTGGCGATCCGTACCTCTGTCACCGATCTTCCTTAGGCCGATGCTCGACCGGGAAGCCGACCACGGACGGCAGCATCTGGCCGCTCCGATGTAGTTCGCTGATGGTCATCAGGCCCTTGTCGACGATGTTGTAGCCCGACGCATCGACCCTGCCGATGCGGGTGGCGCCGCCGACATTGGCGATCGCCCGAATGTGGTCCAAATGGGCGTACTCACTGTCGAGCAGGTCGGAACTCTGGCTGGTGACGATGACCTGGGTACGCATCGATGCGTCGTCCAGGGCTTCGTAGAGGGCTCCCAAGCCAGCGGGGTGCAGCGCGGTCTCCGGCTCCTCGATCGCGACGAGCGTCGCCAGGCCGGCGGACGCCGGAACCTGGAACAGCGCCGCCAGGACACCCGCGGCCCGCAGCGTGCCCTCCGACAGGGACTCCCGGAGGAACGTCTGCACGCCGGCATCGGAGCTGAAGCGGGCCTGGACGGTCGAGTAGCGGCCTTCGCGCCGCTCGTCGATACCGAGCGCTCCCGGCACGAGCGCCGACAGGTACGCGTCCACCCGTTCCTTGCCGGCGGGATCCTCATGCTCGAGCGCGGCCAGGACCCGACCAAGGCGTTCGCCGGCTCGGCCGAGTTCCGTGAGGATCCTCCGGCGACCGCCCTCCTCGTCCACCGCACGCAATGCGACCGAGTCGAGGTCGTAGAACAGCATCGCCCACAGCGCGGTCTGCAACCGGAGGAACGGGCTGTCTTCCTGGGCACTCGACACCGGCAGTTGCAGTCTCGACGTCGGTTCTTTGGACGAGGCCAAGGTGACTTCGCGGTCCGGCAGGCGGATCCTCGCGGATTCCTGTGTGACGAGCAGCGGCAATTCCTCGCGCGGGTCGGCCGCGATCTCGAAGCCGTAGGTCGCTGGAAGGGCGAGTTCACCCGCACGTCGCGGTGGGATCGTCAGATCGAGCTGAATCTGGAATGACTCGACGCTTCCACTGGTCGATCTGTGTAGCAGGGCGTCGAGGCCGCCTCGGTCGGTTATCGCGGCGGCCGGTGCCTTGTACATCACCTCCCGCACGAAGCGCAGCGCGTCGAGGAAGTTCGACTTTCCCGATGCGTTCGGGCCGAGCAGGACGGTCAGCGGTCCGAGTTCCACGTCGCAGGCCGCGATGGAGCGGTAGTTGCGGACCCGTACCCGCCGTACGAACGGTTCCGTCCGGGCCGGGACGGACCCGGTCATGGAACGTCCACCAGCCGTGCCGTCGTCACGGAAGATCTCCTCGTCGTCGCCGAACCTGCCCGGGCGTCATGCCCGTCGCCGCTGAGCAGGTCGGTGACCCGTCAGAGCAGACCCTAACGATACGGCTCGACCGGCTCACGGGCTCCAACGCGCCGATCGCGTCGGGGCCGACTCAGGTGAAGCGCTTGACGAAGGCGAGGGCGGTGTCGGCGACCTCCCGCCAGCCACGGTCGATGGTCAGCGAGTGCCCCCGGTTGGCCAGTTCGACGATCTCGGTGAGGCTGCTGTTGCGTTTCTGCTTCTTGTACGACGCGTTCGCGATCGCCCACGGCACCGTGTTGTCCCGCTCCCCGGAGATGATCAACAGCGGCCCGCGTTCGGGATTGCGGCTGTTGACCTTCGCCTCGGTCCACGGGTTGAGGTTGGCGGTCGCGGCCTGGAACAGCGGCACCCCGGACGCCGGCACCGCGTACGTCTCGTACAGTTCCTTCGCCTCGTCCTCGTCGACGGCGTTCGCGAACGCGTACCGGAACTGCTCGTACGTCAACGGCACCGCCCGGTTGTAGTTCGCCGGGTTGCCGAGCACCGGTGACGACGACTTCAACGCCGAGATGGGCAGCGGCAGCACCCCGCGGAACGGGGCCGGGTCGATGGCGACCGAGACCGCGGCGACACCCCGGCCGGCGAGCAGTTGGGTCAGCAGCCCGCCGAACGAGTGCCCGACCACCGCCGGCCGGCGGGTCAGCCGCCGGACCACGTCCTCGAAGTGGTCGGCGACCTGCTTCACGGACTTGTGCGCGAACACCTCCGGGTGGGCGTTGGCCTCCTCGACGGTGTTGGGGTCGTCGGGCCAGCCGGGGGTCAGCGCCGTGTAGCCGGCCTCCTCGAACACCACCCGCCAGCGGTCCCAACTGCTCGGCAGCAGCCACAACCCGTGGACGAACACCACCGGCGTACGCCCCGACGTGTTCGCCTCTTCGATCTGCCGCTCTTCGCGATCGGTGATGGCCGCCATGGACGTCCTCCCGTGAAGCCTGGCCCCGCACGCGGCTACCGGCCCGTACCCGTAACCTACGCCGACCCGCGCGCCGGGTGGGCCGGTTTCGGCGCGGGCCGCGAGGGAAAGCGCAGCGCCGCGCACCGATCCGCGGTGCGCGGCATGCGGAAGGGCACCATGGCCGCCCCGATACCGACCGACGCCCATCCGGACCGGGCCGCCGACCGGCGGCGCTGGCGGGCCCTCTCGGTCGGCCTGGTCGCGGCGTTCATGACCCTGCTCGACGTCAGCATCGTCAACGTCGCCATCCCGTCGATGCAGGCCGCGCTCCACGCCAGCCCCAGCGACCTGCAGTGGGTGCTGTCCGGGTATGCGCTCACGTTCGGCCTGGTCCTGGTGCCCGCCGGCCGCTTCGGTGACGCCCGCGGCCGACGCGGCGCCTTCGTCGTCGGGCTGATCGGGTTCACCGCCGCCAGCGCCGCCGCCGGCCTCGCCCAGTCGGCGACGTGGCTGGTCGTCGCCCGGCTGATCCAGGGCGTCGCCGCGGGCGTGGTGAATCCACAGGTCACCGGCCTCATCCAGGAGCTGTTCCGGGGGCCGGAGCGGGGCCGTCCGTTCGGGGTGCTCGGCGCGACCATCGGCGTCTCCACCGCGATCGGGCCGCTGCTCGGCGGCGGCCTGATCCATCTGGCCGGCCCGCACGAGGGCTGGCGGTGGGTGTTCTACGTCAACGTGCCGGTCGGCATAGTCGCCGCGATCCTCGGCTGGCGGCTGATCCCGACCCGGCACGGCGCCGTACCGGGATGGCGGACCCTCGACCCGGTCGGCGTGGCGCTGCTCGGGGTCGGCGTGGTCGCGCTGCTGCTGCCGCTGGTGCAGGAACAGCAGTGGCGGGGACCGGTGAAGTGGCTGCTGCTGCCGGTCGCCGCCGCCGTGCTCTTCGCGTTCGTCCGCTGGGAGATTCACCACCGTCGCGCCGGCGGGACCCCGGTCTTCGAACTGTCGCTCTTCCGGCTGCGGTCGTACACGCTGGGTACGGTGATCGCCCTGCTCTACTTCGCCGGGTTCACCGCGATCTTCTTCGTGTTCACCCTCTACCTGCAGACCGGGCTGGGCTACAGCGCGCTGCTGGCCGGCCTCGCCGTCACCCCGTTCGCCCTCGGCTCGGCGGTCGGCGCCATCGTCGGCGGCCGGCTCGTGAACCGTTACGGGCGGCCGCTGGTCGCTGTCGGGCTGCTGCTGGTGGCGCTCGGCCTGGCCGGCACCATCGTCGCGCTCCACTTCGTACCCGGCCACGACGCCGCGCTGGCGACCACCGCGCCGCTGCTCGTCGCCGGCTGCGGCAGCGGGCTGGTGATCACCCCGAACCAGACGCTGACCCTGTCGCAGGTGCCGGTCGGCAACGCCGGCAGCGCCGCCGGCATGCTCCAGACCGGGCAGCGTATCGGCTCGGCCGTCGGCATCGCCGGCGTCGGCTCGGTCTTCTTCGCCCGGCTGGCCGCCACCGGGTTCGAGTGGTCGATCGCGTTCCGCGACGCGCTGGCCGCCGCCCTGTTCTTCATGCTGGTCGCGCTTGCCGCCGCGCTGGCCGACACCCTCGTCGCCCGCCGGTCCAGGAGTTAGCCGGGATGGCCCGGCCGGGGGAGGGGACGGAGAGCGCCGGTACGGTGATCCTCGCCGGCCTGGCGAATCTCGGGGTGGCGGTGGCGAAGCTGGTCGCCGGGCTGGTCTCCGGGTCGGCGGCGATGCTGTCGGAGGCGGCGCACTCGTTCGCCGACACCGTCACCGAGGTCCTGCTCTACACCGCCGTACGGCGCGGCACCCGGGGCGCGGACAGCCGGCACCCGTTCGGGCACGGCAAGGAGAGCTACGTCTGGGCGTTCCTCGCCGCGGTCTTCACCTTCGTCGGCGGCGCCGGCTTCGCCATCACCCACGGGGTGAACAGCATCCGCAGCGGCACCCCGACCAGCGACTTCACCCTCAGCTACCTGGTGCTGGTCATCGCCTTCGTCCTGGAGGCGATCTCGCTGGGCCGGGCCGCGCTCCAGGTCCGCCGGGCCGCGAAGCCGTGGGGCGTCACGATGCGCCGCTACCTGAGCCGTACGGCCGACACCGCCGTGAAGGCCGTCTTCCTCGAGGACAGCGCGGCGCTGCTCGGCCTGGTCCTCGCGGCCGCGGGGCTCGGCCTGACCCAGGCGACCGGCAACGAACTCTGGGACGGCGTGGCGTCGGTCGCGATCGGGCTGCTGCTGCTGGTCGTGGCGACCATCCTGGCCCGTAGCAACATCACCCTGCTGGTCGGGCACAGCGCCCCGGGCCGGCTGCGGTCGGCGATCAGCACCGAGCTTTCCGCGATCCCGGTCGTCGACCGGGTCTCCACCCTGCTGACGATGCAGCTCGGGCCGCACGAGATCCTGGTCGCGGCGAAGATCGACTTCGCCGACGTGGCGACCGGCGCCGAGATCGAGGCCGCCGCCGACGAGGCCGAGCGGCGGCTGCTCGACGTCCACCCCAGCATCCGGTATGTCTTCCTCGACCCGACCGGCTCCCGGGTCTCCCGCCGCGACAGCGAAGAGGGCGGCTGACCGGCCCCTGACGCGACGGCCGCCGTCCGACGCGGCTGGAAGATCGTCTGCTGTTCCGGCAGTCGACACGCCGGACCGGGAACGCCTGGAACGCAGACGATCAACGGGCGGTGCCGGTCGACCGGTCAACGAGCGGGTGCCGCGCCGCTCGCGGCGCGGCACCTGCTCGACAGCGGGTGGTACGGCCCGTCAGGGCACGGCCAGGATCTCGGCCACGCTCGCCGCGTCGCCGGCCCGGTGGGCGGCCAGCAACTCCGCGAACCGGTCGGCCGGCATGATCCGGACGCCGAGGCTCTCGGCCTTGTCGGCCTTGGAGCCGGCACCGTCGCCGACGACCACGAGGTCGGTGCGGGCCGACACCGAGCCCGACGACTTCCCGCCGAGCAGTTCGACGGCCTCGTTGCCCTCGTTGCGGGTCAGGCCGGGCACCGACCCGGTGACCACCACCGTCATCGGCTTGCCGTCCGGCTTGCGCAGCGGCAGTACCGGCGCACCGGCGTCGGTCGCGTCGCCCTCCTCGGCGGCCTCGGCCGCGCCTGGAGTCCACTCCTTCACCCCGGGCTCGGCCATGTTGACGCCGCGCTCGCGCAGCTTCGCGATCACCGGCGCCAGGTCGACGAGTTCGGCGTGGATCGTGACCGCCCGCTCCGGACCCACCCCCTCGACCTGCTGGAGGTCCTCGACGCTCGCCCCGGTCAGCGCGTCCATCGTGCCGAAGTGCCGGGCCAGCCGGCGCGACATCGACCGGCCGGTCATCCGGACCCCGAGGCCGGTGAGCACCCGCGACAGCGGCTGCGACTTCGAGGCGGCGATGTTGGCGACCAGCTTGCCGGCCGACGTCTCGCCCATCCGGTCGAGCTTGACCAGCGCCTCGACGTCGAGGTCGTAGAGGTCGGCGGGGTCGGTGACCAGGCCGGCGGCCACCACCAGGTCGATGATCTTGTCGCCGAGTCCCTCGATGTCCATCGAGTCGCGGGCGGCGTAGTACGACAGCGACTCCCGCGCCCCGCACGCCCGGCCCTGGGTGCACCGCCACCGCTTCTGCGAACGGTCGATCTCGCCGCCGCAGCGCGGGCAGTGCGTCGGCGGCTCGAACGCCACCGCGTCCGCCGGCCGCTCGTCGAGCTTGGCGCCGGTGATCTCCGGGATCACGTCGCCGGCCCGCCGGACGAACACGGTGTCGCCCGGCCACACGTTGCGGCGTACGAGATCGCCGAAGTTGTGCAGCGTCGCCGAGGTGACCGTGACCCCGCCGACCTGCACCGCCTCGAGCACGGCCACCGGAGTGATCACCCCGGTCCGGCCCACCTGCACGTCGATGCGCAGCAGCCTGGTGGTGCGGGTGTCGGCCGGGAACTTGTAGGCCACCCCCCAGCGCGGCGCCCGGCTCGACGAGCCCGCCGCGTCCCGGTCGGCCGGCTGGTCGGCCTTGATCACCGCGCCGTCGACCCCGTAACCGAGGCCGCCCCGCTTGGTGTTGATCACCTCGACGGCGGCGACGATCTCGTCCACCGTGGCGCAGACCGCACCGACCGGCGACGCCGCCGTGGTCGCCACCCCGAGACTCTCCATGTGCGCCATCGCGGCCGAGTGCGCGACCGGCTCCCCGAGGTCGAGCCCGTGCACCGAGTAGGCAAGGAAGGACAGCGGAGCGTCGTACGTCCGGTCCTGGGCCCGCAGCGTGCCCGCCGCGGCGCTGCGCGGATGGGCGAACGCCGGCTCCCCGGTGCCGGTCCGCATCACCTGCGCCTTGGCGAAGTCGTCGTCGGTCATGAAGACCTCGCCCCGGACCTCCAGCGTCAGCGGCTCGCCGAGCCGTTCCGGCAGGCCGGCGGCCCGCCGGGCCTGTCCGGTCACGTCCTCGCCGGCCCGCCCGTCACCGCGGGTGGCGACCTGGGTCAGCACCCCGTCGACGTAGCGGGCGGCGATCGCCAGCCCGTCGATCTTCGGCTCGACCGTGTAGCCGCCGGCCGGCCGGCCGAGCAGCTTGTCGAGGCGGGCCGCCCACTTGCGCAGGCCCTCTTCGTCGAAGACGTTGTCGAGGCTGAGCATCGGCGAGCTGTGCACGACGTCGCCGACGACCGCCGCCCCGGCCGCCACCACCTCGGTCGGCGAGTCGGTCGCCTTCCACCGCGGGAACGCCGCCTCGGTCGCCGCCACCCGCGCCATCAGCGCGTCGTACGTCGCGTCGTCCATCGCCAGGTCCGAACCGCCGTAGTAGGCGGCGGCCGCCGACCGGATCTCCTCGATCACCTCGGCGTAGCGCTCCGGGCTCTCGAACGGCTCGGCCCGGGCCGCGTCGACCACCGGGTCGACGTGGTCGACCAGCGTGCTCACGGCCTCGCCGGAACTCTCCATCGGGTGCCCCTCCTCGCCTCGCGGCCCGACCAGCGGCCGCCGTTCCGACCGGTGAGCTGTCGCACCGGCGCAAATGTCCGCATCGGCGACCGACTGGACCCGGCGAGGTGCCGCCCGGCCCGGATCACCGGACGCCTTGGAGGCTAGCCGAGCGGTCCGACAACTAGGCGGTCGACAAGCTGGGGGTTCGCTCCGGAACCGGGCGGCCCCGACGGCCGGCGGCGCGCGCCGGTGGCGGGCGGCCCGGGGGACAATGACGCCCGCGACGGGGCCGGTGGGACGCCGGCCGGCGCGACGACCGCCGGGCGGCCGGCGGCAGGGACGTGAGGCGGCGTGGTAGGCGTGACAGGACAGCGGCAGGAGTTGACGGCTGCCGGCCGCAGGGTGCACCGGCTGCTGGCCGCGCCGACCGTTGCGGGCCATGTGGCGCTGGCGTTCAGCCGGCCGTCGCGTCAGGTCGCGGTCAAGGCCTGGATCGTGGCGATGCGCCGCACGTTCGGGCGCGACACGACCCACGGCCGGGCCGAGAAGTACGTACGGGAGGTGCTGCACAGCCCGGGGAGATCCTTCCCTCCCTTCCGGGCACGACGACGGCCCGGACCGGACACGCCGTCCCGGCTCGTCGTGGCCGCCCTGGAGAACGGGGCGCCGGCCCTGTCGGCCTGGTCGGCGCTCGGCGGCGACCAGGGCTGGGCCGTCACGCTGCTGACCGGTCTCGCGCAGACCCGCTTCGCGGCCGGGGCCGGATTGACGGAGCTGGTCCGCGCCGCCGAACTGAGGGTCGACCGCGAACGCCGCATAGCGGGGCACGGGTCGCGGCTGACGCCGGTCCCGGGCGCCCGGCCGGGTGCGCCGAGGACGGTTCTCGGCCAGGACCTCAGGGCCGGGGCGATGTTCGACCCGGCACGCCCGGGAGACCTCCCGAAGGAGCCGAGCGCCGAGGCCGCGGTGGCCTTCTGGAGAACGGCTGCCCTGGCCGCCCTGGACCGGCGGTTCGCGCCGGACCCGCCGGCGGAAGCCGTCGCGGTCTTTGCCCGCCGGGTCGCCGTACTGGCGACGGACCCCCGGCTCGACGAGGCCACCACGCTCGCCGTCGTACGGGCCGCGTTGGAAGCGCGGCCGGAGACACCCGCCGGGCTGAGCCCGGATCTGGTGCACCAGGCGATGGCGGTGGTGTTCGTCCAGGCGGCGGAGGATCTCGCCTGGTACGAGCGGGAGATCGACGACCTGCTGTGCGGCGTCGAGCGGGAGGTGGCGGGTCAGGGCTTCCGGTTGCTGCCGATGCCCTGAGACACGTCGGCCGGCCGGCGGTCACGACGCGCCGTGCCCGCCCCGGCCCGGCGCTGCTGGAAGATCCGTCCCCGGGCCGGGGCCGGGCGGTCGAAGTCGGAGCCGGCCTCACCACGACTTCGCGCGTCCAGCCGCTTCAGCGACGCCACCAGCACGAAGCTGACGCTGACCAGCAGCGCCCACGAGCCGAACTTCGACAGGTGCACCATCCGCCAGATGTCGCCCTGGTCCGGGTACTGCCAGGCGCCGAGGAACGTGGCGGCGTTCTCGGCCAGCCACAGGAACAGGCCGATGAGGACGAACGAGACCGAGAGCGGCATCCGGTAGCGCACCGTGCCGACCCGGTACGACACCGTGGTCCGCCACGTCGTCGCGACCAGTGCGAGCGCGCCGAGCAGGCGCAGGTCGGGCAGCCAGTGGTGGGTGAAGAAGTTGGCGTAGACGCCGGCCGCCGCGATCGAGGTCGGCACCGGCCGGTAGCCGGTGAGCGCCAGGTCGAGCCGACGCCAGGCCTGGCACATGTAGCTGCCGACGGCCGCGTACATGAAGCCGCTGTAGAGCGGCACACCTCCGATCTTGGTGTAGGCGTCCTCCGGGTACGCCCACGAGCCGGCCCGGACCTTGAACAGCTCCAGGGCCAGCCCGACGAGGTGGAACACCCCGATGACCAGCACCTCGCGGGTCGTCTCGACGCGGGCCAGCCACAGTACGGCGGTCAGCAGCAGGCAGCCGATCAGCAGCAGGTCGTACCGGGGGATCGGGGTGGTCCAGACCTCGGTGACGGCGAGCATCCCGAACAGCACGACGGCGAATACGCAGCTCAACGCCTGCTGTATCCCGAACCGCACCAACTGTCGCATCCGTCGTCCTCCGATCCGACGCTCCCGGACACCGGTCCGCGGCTTCCTGTCGCCTCCTCGACAATCGAGATCATGGCATCTGCCGGCGACTATGCTGCGCCTCATGGTGCGGGTAGGAGTGCTCGGCCCGCTACACGCGACGGTCGGCGGGACGGCGGTGGATCCGGGAGGTCCCCGGCAACGGGCGGTGCTGGCCCGGCTGGTCCGGGCCGGCGGCCACGTCGTCTCCACCGACCGGCTCATCGACGACCTGTGGCGCGGTGAGCCGCCGCCGAAGGCGCTCGCCGCGCTCCAGGTCTACGTGTCGCACCTGCGGCGGCTGCTGGAACCGGACCGGCCGCCACGTACCCCGGCCGGCGTCCTGGTCAGCGTCGCCCCCGGCTACGCGCTGCGTCTCGAACCGGACGACGTCGACGCCTGGCGGTTCGAATCCCTGCTCGCCGACGCCGGCCAGGCCCGGGCCGAGCACCGGCCGGACCGGGTCGAGGAACTGGTCGACGCCGCGCTCGGGCTGTGGACCGGACCGGCGTACGCCGAGTTCGTCGACGACCCGTGGGCGGCCGGCGAGGCGAACCGGCTCGACGAGTTGCGGGCCGGCGCGGTCGAGTTGCGCGCGCAGGCGGCGCTGGACCGGGGACGGCACCTGCAGGTCGTGCCGGCCCTCGACGCGCACGTCCAGGAGCACCCGCTGCGCGAGGAGGGGGTCCGGCTGCTGGCCCTGGCCCTGTACCGGGCGGGCCGGCAGGGCGACGCGCTCGCGGTGCTGCGCCGCACCCGGCAGCGGCTCGTCGACGAGTTGGGGGTGGACCCCGGCCCGGCGCTACGCGCCCTGGAGACCGACGTCTTGGCGCAGGCACCGCATCTGGCCGGGCCGGCACCGGCCCTGCCACCGGCCGCGCCGCCGACCCGGGGCGGCGTGCCGGTCGGCCGTACGGTCGGGGAACTTGACGGGCGGGACGTCGAGTTGGCCGCGTTGCTGGCGGCCGGCGACCAGGCCGCCACCGGCGGGTTACGGGTCCGGTGGGTGGGCGGCGAGGCGGGGGCGGGCAAGACCACGCTGGTCGAGGCGGTCGGTGACCGGCTCCGCGACCGCGGCTGGCAGGTGGCCGTCGGGCGGTGCCCCGAGGTGGAGGGCGGCGCCCCGCCGGCGTGGGCGTGGAGCGAGGTGGTGCGGGGGCTGAGCCGGCGCCATCCGATCGGCGACCGGCTGGCCGACCGGCTGGCGCCGCTGCTGGGCGACGGTCCGCCGGGCGGTGGCCAGTTCTGGCTGGCCCGCGCCGTCGGTGCCTACCTGGCCGAGGTCGCGGCGAAGGGACCGCTGCTGGTGCTGCTCGACGACGTGCACCGGGCCGACTGCGAGACGCTGCAGGTGCTGCGGATGGTCGCCGCCGAGCGGACGGCTGTTCCGATGCTGGTGGTCGGCACCTACCGGCCGGCGGAGTTCCACGCCGACCTCGATGCCACGCTGGCGGCGCTGGCCGGGCCACGGTCCGACGTGCTGGACCTCGGCGGCCTGGACGAGGCGTCCGTCGGCCGGCTGCTGCGCCGCTACGTCGGTGCCGCCGTCGACCCGGAAACGGTACGGGCGGTGACCGAGCGCACCGGCGGCAATCCGTTGTTCGTCTGCGAGACCGCCCGGCTGATCGTCGCCGAGGGGCCGGCCGCCGCCGTGCAGGTGATCCCGTCGGGCATCCGTAACGTGCTGCGGCGGCGGATCTCGCGGCTGCCGGCGAGCGCGGTGACGGTGCTGCGTGGCGCGGCCGTGATCGGTCGGGACGTCGACGTGGACGTGTTGCTGGCGGCCGACCCGGCCGGCGAGGACACGGTGTTCGACGGCCTGGAGGCGGGCGTGCTGACCGGGCTGCTGGTCGAGCCGGCGCCGGGCCGGGTGCGGTTCACGCACGCGTTGATCCGGGACGCGCTCTACGAGGACACGCCCCGGTTGCGGCGGACCCGGATGCACGGCCGGGTGCTGTCTACATTGGAGCAAAAGCGGCCGGACGACCTGGCCGCGCTCGCGTACCACGCGCTCGCCGCCGGGCCCACGGCCGTGGACCGGGCCGTCGGGTACGCCGCCGGGGCCGCGCGGCGGGCCGCCGGCATCAACGCCCACCTCGAGGCGGCGGAGCTGTGGACCGGGGCACTGGCCGCGCTGGACCAGGTCGCCGACGCGGACCCGGCGACCCGGGTCGACCTGTTGTGCGGGTTGGCGTCCGCGCAGTCCCGGTGCGCCGACTCGCGGGGGGCCCGCGCCACCCGGCAGCGGGCGGTGGCGGCGGCGCGCCCACTGGCCGACCCCGTCGCCACCGCCCGGGCCCTGGTGGCCATGGACGCCCCGGTGACCTGGACGATCCGCGAAGCCCGCGCGGTCGACGTCGAACTCGTGGCCACCATCGAGCGGACCCTGGCGGCCCTGCCCGCCCGATCCGACGTGCTACGTAGCCGACTGTTGAGCGCCCTGGTCTTCGAGATCGAGGGCGACGACCCGGACCGGGCCGACCAGGCGTCGACGGAGGCCCTGCGGCTGGCGCGGGCGGTCGGCGACCTGGCGGCGCTGTGCGTCGCGCTGAACGCGCGGTACTTCGTCGACCTGGCGCCCCGCCGGTTCCACCGGCTGCCGGCGCTCGGTGCCGAACTGCTCGAGGTCGCCCGTGCCGCCGGCCTGCCCGGCTACGAGTCGCAGGCGCACCACATCCTGTTCCAGGTCGCGCTGGACAACTGCGAACTGGCCGCCGCCGGCCGGCACGTCGACCAGGCGATCCGCTCCTCCACCCTCGGCCAGCTCGGCCCGACGCTCGCCGTGATGTCGCTGTTCGACGCGCTGCGGGCGCTGGTCGCCGGCGAGTTCGACGAGGCCGAACGCGGCTTCACCGAGACCGCGGAACGGCTCGACCGGGCCGGCGTACCGAACGCCCTCGCGGTCGGCGTGGCGGCGCGGTACTTCACCCGGCTCGCCGCCGGCCGGGTCGAGCAGTCGCTGCCGGAGCTGGCGCCCCTGTACGCCCAGATCCCCCAGTACACCCACGACCTGATGGCCGGCGCGCTGCTCGCCGCCGGTCGGCCCGCCGAGGCCCGCGCGGTGTGGCGTCCGGACCTGCCGGTACGCGAGGACTACTACTGGCTGCTCTGGACGGGGCTCCGGGCCCAGGTGGCGGTCGCCTTCGCGGACCGGGCCGTCGCCGACGGCTGCTACACCGCGCTGCTGCCGTGGGCCGGCCGGCTGGCCGGGCTGTCCAGCGGCTCGGTCACCGGTGGGCCCGTCGACCACGCCCTCGGCGAGCTGGCGGTGCTGCTCGGCCGGCCGGAGCGGGCGGCCGAGCACTTCGCGGCGGCCGGTGAGCTGGCGACCCGGCTCGGCGCCGACCACTGGGCCGAGCAGGCCGCCACCGCCGCGGCCGCGATCGCCCCGGTCAGCCGAAGATGAGCCGTTCCCGGCGGCGGTAGCCGGGGCGCACCAGCGCGACCATGATCCGCAGACCCGGGCCGGCCATCCGGTACAACTCGGCGAGTTCGTCCGGGGCCGCGAAGCGTTCCATCCGGGGCAGGTCGAACCGGATCTGGGAGCCCTTGCGGATCTGGTCCTCGACGGCGCGCCAGTCGGCGCCGGACACGTACCGGTCGATGATCGGGAAGATCGTCCGTTCCTCGTCCTCGATGTGCTCGTCGAGCAGGTCGCGCAGCGTGCCGAGCAGGGTGGCGAGCCGGCCGGCCGCCGCCCGGTCGCCCGGTGCCGCGGCCAGCGCCCGCGCCCCGGCCCGCACCTGGTCGAGCAGCGGGTCGAGGTGGGAGTGGTCGTCGGAGAGGGCGGTCAGGTCGACCTCGGCGCCGGCGCTGCGTTCCAGCACCGGCCACAGCAGCCGGTCCTCGTTGGCGTGGTGGTGGTGGATGCCGTCGCACAGCGTGTCGACGTATCCCGCGATGGCCCGCCCGCGGGCGGCGCCGCACGGGCTCGCGCCGCGGGCGACGCGTTCGACGGTGTCGGCGAGGCGGCGGGCGTCCCCGCGCATGGCGCGATGGACGATCCGGAAGGCGACCAGGTTCGGGCGGTCGGCGGTCATGGGCTTGCTCCGGGTGTCGTACGGTCTCGGGTCACCCCTACGGTCCGGTGGCCGACTTAACCGGTGCTTGGTGCGGACTTGTGGACGGTGGCCCGGCCGGGTTCGTTCATCTGTCGGACGGTACGGCCGTCGCGGTACGGCATTCGGTCGGTCGCCGGACGGTATCGAAGCGGATCTCGACAGAAGTTCTCCACGCGCGGGCGGGCTTTCGGCACTTGTCCGAAGACCTGCCGCTCGCCCGTTCCCTACCGTTCGTGATCGAAGCGGGCCTTCGGTGGCCCGCCGGTCGTGCCCCCGTACGGCCGACCCGTCGCCCGTACGACGGTCCGCCGGCCGAACCAGCCGTCCCGGCGTCGACCCCCGCCGCCCGCGTTCGGTGTGTCCAGTATCAGGAAGGTGCTGTTGATGGCGAATAGATCCAGAAGGCCGATGTTCCGGCACAGAAAGGCGTTCACCGCGATCGCCGCCGCGGCCGCGGCGGTCATGCTCGCGGGTCTCACCGCCGGGCCGGCGCAGGCCGACACGTCGGGCGGCGGGCCGTTCTCGGCGATCGACCCGCAGAACTGGCAGGACCAGGACGACATGACCTGGGACGACTACCAGCCCGTCCCGGGCATCGACTGGGGCGACCCGAGCCGGGAGCCGACCCAGCGCAAGCTGAAGATCGCCCTGGTCGCCGTCGACTACGCCGACCAGCCGTTCGTCATCACCCAGCGGCGCGGCAGCGACGCGTTCCGCAACCCGCAGATCAACCCGGTCGCGCGCGAGGACGTTCCGCAGTTCTACACGGACTTCTGGGGCACCCCGAACGAGATCAACCGTGGGCACACCGTCAACAAGTACTGGATGGAGCAGACCGGTGGCCGGGTCGGCGTGGAGTTCACGCCGTTCGGGCCGTACCGGATGCCGCGCAACCAGTTCGAGTACGGCCTCAACGACATCGGCCAGAACCAGTCCGGCTGCCCGTCGGGCTTCACCTGCAACGGCCGGTTCGAGACCGACGCCGACGCGCTGTGGCGCGCCGACGCCGGTGCGGACATCCGCTCGCAGTTCGACCTGGTCCTGCGCATCTACGCCGGCTACGACGAGACGTCGGTGTGGCAGGAGTTCGGCGAGATGATGTTCCAGAACAAGGAGGACGTCCCGGACGCGTGGGGCCCGCCGGACCCCAACCTGCCGAACTGGGTCGTCAGCCGCTACGTGCCGTGGACCTCGTGGAAGGCCGGCTCCCAGCAGTGGGGCTCGTCGAGCATGCGCCAGGGTGAGAGCTCCGGCACGATCACGCACGAGATCGCGCACACGTTCGGCATCGCCGACAACAACAACAACCCGTACGTCACGCCGTACCGGCGGGTCGGCTCGGGTCCGTGGGACCAGATGGACCGCGGTTCGTTCAACGGTCCGGGCGGCCCGCACGCCCGGTGGGTGGTGCCGGCGGCCCAGGGCGCGGCGATGCCGGCCGGGCAGACCCTGCGCAGCAAGCTGAAGCTGGGCCACATCGACGAGGACCAGGTCGTCAGGCTCTCCCGGGAGGCGCTGGCCACGACCGGTGTCGCGGTCATCGACGTCAAGGCCCGCACCGCGGTGCCCGGCGCGAAGGACGTCCAGGGCGTACGGATCAGCATGAACCGGGACAACACCCCGGCCTGTGACATGAACGCCGACCCGCTGTGCGCCGGCCAGTCGGTGTACGACCACTACACGCTGGAGACGATCCAGCGGATCGGTTCCGACTCGTTCACGCCGGACAACGGCGTCATGATCGCGAAGAACAAGACGGCCGAGAGCAACACCTGCGGCTACACCTGCTTCACCTGGGTGGTCGACGCCAACCCGCAGGACATCAACATGGTCGACTACTACAAGCCGGACGGCACCCCGGTCAAGCGGACGATCGCCGACTACCGGCAGCTCAACGACGCGCTGTTCAAGGCCGGCACCAACTCCGGCAGCGAGTACGAGTACGTCGACCAGGCCAACCGGCTGCACTTCTACGTCATCAACAAGAAGACCGACGCGGACGGCGTGCTGACGTACACCCTGGCGGTCCGCTCGCTCGACGGCGCCGGCAACAGCGTACGCGGCGTGAAGGTCGGCAAGAACGCCACCGTCGCGGGCAACCCGACCAAGCGGGGCGCGACCTGCACCTTCGAGGTGACCAACACCGGCACGTACGTCGCCGGCGGCCAGGCGCACCCGGAGAACGTCAGCGCCTACCTGCAGTCGGACGTCTACCGGCTCTCGGCCCAGGTCATCGGCAAGGGCTGGCGGGTCGACATGCCGACCGAGGTCGTCACGGCGAAGTTCGGCAAGACGGTCAAGACCAAGGTCTGGGTGGGCGCCACCGACGCCGCGGTGTCGGCCGGCGTCGTGAAGCTCACCGCCACCTCGGAGAGCGACCCGACCAAGAAGGCGACGGCGAACTGCCGCGTCGAGAAGTAGGCACCACCAGCACCACGAAGGGCGCCCCCGGTTCCACCGGGGGCGCCCTTTCGTTGATCGTCTGCGGTTCGGGCGGCCGACACGCCGTCGGCGCGGCGCCTGAACCGCAGACGATCGCCACGCGACCGGCGCGCGGCCGGCCGCCGTCCGGTCTACAGCCCGCCGGCCATGACCTCGCCCGCGCGCATCACCAGGCGCACCGTCTCCGGGTGCGACAGCACGGCCGCGTCGGCGAGCGGGTCGCCGTCGACGACGATCAGGTCGGCGTCGAAGCCGGGCTCGACCAGCCCCACCCGGTCGGCGATGCCGAACAGGTCGGCGTTGACGACGGTGGCCGACCGGATGACGTCGATCGGCTCCTGCGCCTTGGCCCGGATGCCGAACTCCCGGCTCTGGTGCACCTGGGCCGGGCCGAGCAAGTCGGTGCCGAACCCGATCCGTACGCCAGCGTCGGCGGCCAGGTTGACCGCGTCGAGGCCGGCGTCGATGACGTCGACGACCTTGCGCCGCTGGTTCTCCGGCATGCCCAGCTCTTCACCGAGTTCGAAGATCTTCTCGTACGCGACCAGCGTCGGCACCAGGAACGTCCGGTGCTGCGCCATCAGGGCGGCGGTGTCGGCGTCGATGAGGTTGCCGTGCTCGATCGAGCGCACCCCGGCGCGTACGGCGCGGGCCACCGAGTCGGCCGTGTAGGCGTGGGCGAGCACGTACGCCCGCCGGGCCCGGGCCTCCTCGACGGCGGCGGCCATCTCCGCCTCGGTGTACTGCAGGGTCCAGATCTCGTCGGTCGGGGACGAGATGCCGCCGGACGCCATGATCTTGATGTGGTCGGCGCCGCGCTTGAGTTCGTCGCGGGCCGCCTTGCGGACCTCGTCGACGCCGTCGGCGATGCGGGAGAACGGGCTGTGGTGGTGACCGGGGCAGCCGATGTCCGAAGGCCACTCGTCGCCGTGCCCGCCGGTCTGCGACAGCGCGCGGCCGGAGACGAACATGCGGGGGCCGCGGATCAGGCCGAGTTCGACCGCCCGGGCCAGGCCGCGGTCGCTGCCGCAGGGGTCCCGTACGGTGGTGAAGCCCCGGGCCAGCGCGTCCTCCAGGGCCCGCCGGGCGTACTGGGAGAGCAGCGTCATCGGCCAGTCGAGCAGCGAGCCGATGTGCATCGAGGCGATCATCGGGTGGAAGTGGGCGTCGAGGAGGCCGGGCATGACGACCCGGTCGCCGACGTCGATCGTCTCGGCGCCCTCGGCGGTGGCGTTCGGGCCGATCTCGGTGATCCGGCCGTCGGTGAGGACGACGCGGCTGCCGCTGCGGTAGTCGCCCGTGGTCACGTCGAGGACCCGGGCGTTGATCAGAACGGTGGACGCCATGCGGCATCCTTTCCCCGCGATCTTGCACTTGTCGCCCGACAAAGTGCGCAAAAGGGGGAGATAACTGCAAGATCGCGGAACGAAGAGGGGTGGGGGAGAGAGGAGAAGGAGGGGGGAGGGGGAAAAGCGGGGTGACTTAGGAGGGGCGGCCGGCCCACTCGCGGCGGACGCGGCCGATGTGCGTACGCATCAGGTCTTCCAGATCGCTGGCCTTGCCGGCCTGGATCAGGTCGCACATCTGGACGTGTTCGAGAGCGTTACGGACCAGTTGTCCGGCTTCGGCCAGGCTGGCCAGCCCGTAGAGGCGGCTCTGCGACCGCAGGTCCTCCACGATCCGGACCAGCCGGTGGTTGCCACCGGCGCCCAGCAGGCGCCGGTGGAACTCGTGGTCGGCCCCGATGTACCGGATCAGGTCGCCCTCGGCCGCCGCCGCGACGATGTCGCCGGCCAGCGACTGCAACGTCGTCAGCAGCTCCGGGGTGATGTGCCCGCACGCCTCGCCGGCCGCCGGCGGTTCGAGCAGCTCCCGGATCCGGGTGATGTGGTCGAGGTCGGCCTCGGACACCGCCGTCACCTGGAAGCCCTTGTTCCGTACCGGATTGACCAGCCCCTGCTTGACGAGATCGAGCATGGCCTCGCGGACCGGGGTCGCCGAGACCCCGAACCGCTCGGCCAGGTCGGGCGCCGAATACAGCTCGCCCGGCTTCATCTCGCCCGACACGATCGCACCCCGAAGCGCGTCGGCCACTTTCTCGCGCAGGCTCATCCGCCGGGCGAAGGTCGGAAGAGTCAACTTTGAGGAGTCGGCCATCTGTGTCGTCTCTCGCTAGTCGTCGTGCGGCATGCGTGCCGGGCCGGAGAGCCCGCGGGACCGCTGGTTGCCAATCCTAGAGAAGGAAACCCTCCGGGAAGGGGTCCCTCGGGTCGAGGAAGTACTGCGCGGTTCCGGTGATCCAGGCCCGGCCGGTGACGGTGGGCAGGATCGCGGGACGGTCGGCCACCGTCGTCTCGCCGATGATCCGGCCGATGAACCGGCTTCCGATCAGCGACTGGTTGACGAATTCGTCGCCGGGCCCCAGTTCACCACGCGAGTGCAACTGTGCCATCCGGGCCGACGTGCCGGTGCCACAAGGCGACCGGTCGAACCAGCCCGGGTGGATCGCCATGGCGTGCCGGGAGTGCCGGGCGGTCGAGCCGGCGGCGACCAGCTGCACGTGGTGGCAGACGTTGATCTCGGCGTTCTCCGGGTGGACCGGCCGGTCCTGCTCGTTGATGGCATCCATGATGGCCAGTCCGGCGGTGAGCAGTTCCTGCTGCTGCGCCGGATCGACCTTCAGCCCCAACTGCTCGGCTTCCAGGATGGCGTAGAAGTTCCCGCCGTACGCCAGGTCGTAGGTCACCGTGCCGAAGCCCGGCACGGTGACCTGAGCGTCCAGGCGGTCGGTGTACGACGGCACGTTGCGGATCGTCACCGACTCGGCGACGCCGTCGGTGGTGGCGACCTCGGCCACGACGAGCCCGGCCGGGGTGTCGAGCCGGATCGTGGTGACCGGCTCGGTCACCTCCACCATGCCGGTCTCCACCAGTACGGTCGCCACCCCGATCGTGCCGTGCCCGCACATCGGCAGGCACCCGGAGACCTCGATGTAGAGCACGCCCCAGTCGGCGTCCGGCCGCGTCGGCGGCTGAAGGATCGCGCCGCTCATCGCCGAGTGCCCACGCGGCTCGAACATCAGCAGCTTCCTGATGTTGTCGGCGTTGGCCAGGAACCACTGGCGGCGCTCGAACATCGTGGCGCCGGGCAGGGTGCCCACGCCGCCGGTGACGACCCTGGTCGGCATCCCCTCGGTGTGGGAGTCCACCGCGTGGAACACCCGCTTCGACCGCATCGGAACCTCTTTCCCCGCCGTGTCAGGCGTACTTGGCGGCGGCCCGCTCGGTGAGCTCGCGGATCTCCGCCTCGTCACGGGGCAGCAGCGGCTGGCGCGGCGGGCGGCACGGGCCACCGTACCGGCCGACGACGTCCATGGACAGCTTGATCGCCTGGACGAACTCGGTGTGGAAGTCCCACCGCAGCAACGCGTGCAGGTCGCGGTAGAGCGGCAGGGCCACCGACAGGTCGTGCCGCAGCGTCGCCTCGTACAGCTCGACGCAGGCGCGCGGGAAGGCGCTCGGGTAGCCGGAGACCCAGCCCTTGGCCCCGGCCAGCCCCACCTCGAGCACCGAGTCGTCGGAGCCGATCAGCACGTCGAGGCCGGGCGCCAGTTCGGTGATCTGGTAGGCCCGCCGGGCCTCGCCGGTGAACTCCTTGACGCCGACGATGAGGCCCTCGTTGTACAGCTCGGCGAGCAGCTCCGGCCGCAGGTCGATCTTCGTGTCGAGCGGGTTGTTGTACGCCGACACCGGCAGCCCGGCCTTGGCCACCTCGCGGTAGTGCTCGATCACCGCCCGGTCGTCGCCCCGGTAGGAGTTCGGCGGCAGCGCCATCACCACCTGCGCACCGGCCTCGGCGGCCTGCTCGGCCCAGGCGCGGGCCTCGCGGGCGCCGTACGCGCCGACGCCGGGCATGACGGTGAAGCCCTCCGGCGCGGCCTCGACCGCCACCTGGACCATCCGCGCCCGCTCCTCGTCGGTGAGGACCTGGTATTCACCCAGGGATCCGTTCGGGCACACCCCGTGGCAGCCGTTGTCGGCCAGCCATTTCACGTGCTCGGCGTAGCTGTCGTAGTCGACCGTCAGGTCGGCACGCAGCGGGGTCGGCGTCGCCACGAGGACGCCGTGCCAGGGCTTCCGGTCTTCCACGCTCGTCTCCTTCGGTGCAATGGTGTCATGTGCCGTCGGCCTCGTCGCCGACGTTCGTCGTACGGCGGGCCGGGCCCGCCCGGCGGCCGGTCGGCCCGGGTGGGCCGGCCGTGCCGCCGTGTCTCAAATGGTCAGTGTCCCGTCGATCCGGCGCGGGATGCCGGTCGGGTTTCCGTCGCGCAGCTCGGCCGGCAGGAGGTCCGCCGGCGCGTCCTGGTAGCTGACCGGCCGCAGCCAGCGCCGGATCGCGGTGGCACCGACCGAGGTGTGTCCACTCAGGGTGGTCGAGGGGTACGGTCCACCGTGGTGGGTCGCCCAGGCGACCGCGAGGCCGGTGGGGAAGCCGCCGAAGAGCAGCCGGCCGGCGCGGCGGCGCACCACGTCGTGCAGCCGGTCGCGCAGCGCCGTCTCGTCGGCGGTGACGTGGAGGGTGGCGGTCAGTTGCCCGTCGAGCCGGCGCAGCGCGTCGACCAGCTCGTCGACGTTGTCGTAGCCGATCACCAGGGCGGTGGGGCCGAAGCACTCCTCCAGCAGGTCCCCGGTGAGGTCGGCGGCGGCGACGGTGAACAGTGCCGGGCTGGCCTCGTCGGGTCCGGCGGTCGCGCCCTCGCCCAGCAGGGTCAGCCGGGCGTCGTCACGGCGCCGGCCGGTCTCGCGGACGTACGCGTCCTTGATCGCGCTGTTCAGCGGGCGGCCGGGGCCGGTGGTGGCGATGGCGTCGGCGACCGCCGCGCGCAGCTTGTCGCCGTCCGGGCCGGCGGGCACGAAGAGCAGGCCCGGCTTGGTGCAGAGCTGGCCGAGGCTGCCGGTGACCGAGGTGACGTAGCCGGTGGCGATGCCGGTCGGGTCGGCGGCCGCGGCGCCGGGCGAGACGACGAGCGGGTTGAGGCTGCCGAGTTCGCCGTAGAAGGGGATCGGCCGGGGGCGGGCGGCGGCGAGGTCGGCCAGGGCCCGGCCGCCGGCGATCGAGCCGGTGAAGCCGACCGCGGCGACGTCCGGGTGGTTGACCAGGTCGACGCCGGCCTGGTGGCCCTCGACGAGGCCGATCACCCCGGCGGGCAGCCCGGCCGACTCGACCGCGGCGCGGATGACCTCGTACGACCGGCGGCTGGTCTCCGGGTGCGACGGGTGGGCCTTGACCACGACCGGGCAGCCGGCGGCCAGGGCGGAGGCGGTGTCGCCGCCGGCGACGCTGAACGCGAACGGGAAGTTGCTGGCGCCGAAGACACCGACCGGTCCGAGCGGGATCAGCATCCGGCGCAGGTCGGGGCGGCGGCCCAGGGGAGTGTCACCGGCCGGGTCGATGGTCGCCTCGACGTACGAGCCCTCGCGCAGCACGGTGCCGAACAGCCGGAACTGGTAGGCGGCCCGTCCCACCTCGCCTTCGAGCCGGGCGGTGGCCAGGCCGGTCTCCCGCTCGGCGACGGGGACGAGGTCGGCCCGGGCGGCCTCGAGGCGGTCGGCGATCGCGTCGAGCACCTCGGCCCGGCCGGTGCGGCCGTGCCGTTCCCACGCCTCGAAGGCGTCGTCGGCGGCGCGGACGGTGCGGTCGACGTCAGGCATGGCGGTCCTCTCGGTGGTGACGGCCAAGTGGGAGATTTCGGGCCGGGTCAGGATCAGTGCCTGACATTCGGCCCCAGTACGACATTACCATAATCGGTGACATGTAAAATGTCACTGACGTCACTGACGGAAATTGCCTGGCCACGGTCAGGTTCCCGGCTCCTGGGACAGCAGACCCAACGTGATCGGTACGGCGACCGGCCGCTCCGCGGCCGAACCCGGATTGGCCGGCCGGCCGCACTGCGCCGCCACCAGGCACGCCGTCGCGTAACCGCAGACCCGGCCCTGGCACCAGCCCATCCCGGCCCGGCTCAGCAGCTTCGCCGACCGCGCGTCGGTGGCACCCAGCTCGTCGGTCGCCTCGCGCAACCGCCCCGCGGACACCTCCTCGCAGCGGCACACCAGCGTCTCGTCGGTCAGCCACTCCCGCCAGCCGTCGCGTACCGGATGGGTGTGGTGCATCGCGGCCGCGAACGCCCGCAACCGGCTCCGCTGCCCGGCCAGCCGGCGCGGCACCCCACCGTCGCCCGCCGCCCGGCCGGTCGCCTCCCCGGCCGCGGCCCGGCCGGCGACGGCACCCTCGACGGTGGCCAGCGCGGCCCCGCCGACCCCGCACGCCTCCCCGGCGACGTACACGCCGGGCACCGACGACCGCTGCGCCGCGTCGACCTCCACCACCACCGACCCGTCGACGTCGACCCGGGTGGCACACCCGACCGCCAACGGCAGCTCCAGTTGCGGCGTGAAGCCCCAGCCGACCGCGACCGCGTCACAGTCGACCCGCCGCCGCGAACCGGCGACCACCCGCCAGTCCCGGTCGAGGCGGGCCACGGTCACCGCCGTCACCCGGTCCGTGCCGTGCGCCGCGACGATCGCGTGCCGCGACCGGTACGGCACCCGGTACCGGGCCAGGGCCGCCGTGTAACCCGCCCCCTCGGTCAGCTTGCCGGCCACCGGCAGCACCGCCGGAAGCCGGCGTACCCAGCCCAGCGGCGAGTTCGCCTCGAACACCCCGGCGACCTTCGCACCGCGTGCCGCCAGCCCCGACGCCACCGGAAGCAGGAACGGCCCCGTCCCGCCCACCACGACCCGCCGGCCGGCGAGGACCTGGTTGCCCTTGAGCAGCGCCTGCGCCCCGCCCGCCGTGTAGACGCCGGGCAGGTCCCAGCCGGGAAACGGCAACTGCCGGTCGTACGCGCCCGGGGCCAGGACCAGCGTCGCCGCCGCGATCTCGACCTCGGTGCCGCCCGCCACCGCCCGTACGACGAAACCGGCGGCCACCTTCTCGATCGTCCACACCTGATGGCCGAAGAACGTGGTCGCCGCGTCGGTCGCCCGCACCTGGGCCCGGAACGTCCGCAGCCCGTGGTGCAGGTCGGCGACCGCGTCGAGGTCGCCGGCCGGATGCCGCCAGTACTGCCCACCCGGCTGCCCGGCCCCGTCGACCACGGCGACCCGGGCCCCGGCGGCGACCGCCGCCGTCACCGCGGCCAGCCCGCCCGGGCCGGCCCCGACGACCGCGACGTCAAACCGCGAGCTGGTCACGGCCACCACCCTCCTGGGTACGGACCGCCATCCCCGGCTGCGCCGGGACCAGACAGGCCCGCTGGTTCGGTACGCCGTCGATGGTGATCAGGCAGTCGAAACAGACCCCGATGCCGCAGAAGACGCCCCGGGGACGGCCCTCGACCCGGGTGGTGCGCCA
Organism: Polymorphospora sp. NPDC051019; assembly: GCF_040683055.1. Classification (NCBI taxonomy): domain Bacteria; kingdom Bacillati; phylum Actinomycetota; class Actinomycetes; order Micromonosporales; family Micromonosporaceae; genus Polymorphospora; species Polymorphospora sp. NPDC051019. The sequence goes on from NZ_JBFBCH010000015.1 coordinate 60,522, forward strand.
GGACCGGATTCCGGCCCCGACCAGGGCGGCACCGACGGTCTGCCCGGCGGTGAAACCGACCCGCCGGTCGTCAAAGGTGAAGTCCTCGCGTTGCTCGGTCATGCGGCACCTCGCTTCGCTCGGCGGCCGCATGACCGCGGGCTGAGCCGGTCGATTCCCTCGCGTTGCTCGGTCATGCGAACCGCTCCGGTCGGAAGGGGGTCAGGTCGAGTTCGGTGTCCCGGCCGGTCAGCACCTGCGACAGCAGCAGCCCGGTCGCCGCGGACAGGCCGATACCGGCCCCCTCGTGGCCACAGGCGTGCAGCAGCCCCGGCGCCCGCGGGTCCGGGCCGATGACCGGCAGGTGGTCGGGGCAGTACGGCCGGAAACCGCGGTAGGCCCGCATCACCGACACCCCGGCCAGCACCGGGAACAGCCCGATCGCCTTCGCGGCCACCGCCCGCAGGGCCGGCACCGACAGGGTGCGGTCGTAGCCGACCCGTTCCCGGCTCGACCCGATCAGCACCGGCCCGGCCGGCGTCCCCTCGACCACCGGCGACGTCTGGAGATCGGCGTCACCGCTGGCGACGTCGGAGACGTACTCGGCGGCGTAGACCTTGTGTCGCACGATGCGCGGCAGTGGCTCGGTCACCAGGATGAAGCCGCGCCGGGGCAGCACCGGCAGGTCGATCCCGGCCAGCCGGGCGATCTCGCCGCCCCAGGTGCCGGCCGCGTTGATCACGGCGCCGGCGGCGAGGTCGCCGTCGCCGGTGCGTACGCCGGTCACCCGGTCGCCGTCGCGCAGCAGGCCGCGCACCTCGACCCCGGACCGCAGTCGCGCGCCCGCGGCCCGCGCGGCGCGCAGCAGCCGGGCGGCCGCGAGCGCCGGCTGGACCTGGGCGTCCTGCGGGTAGTACGCGCCACCGGCCAGCGCCGGGTTCAGGTGCGGCTCGTAGTCGGACAGCCCGTCCGGTCCGATCATCGTGACCTCGACGCCGGCGCCGCGCTGGTCGTCGGCGAGCGTCCCCAACTGGTCCAGGGTCTCCGCCGCCGACGCGACGACCACGCCGCCCTTCGGCTCGTACTCGAAGCCGCCGACCTGTTCGCCCAGGTCGCGCCAGAGGCCGGAGGAGAGCTGGGCGAGCCGCAGCTCCGCGCCGGGCGGCTTGTCCGAGACCAGGATGTTGCCCTCGCCGGCCCCGGTCGTGCCGCCGGCGACCGGGCCCCGGTCGACGACGGTGACCCGCAGCCCGGCCCTGGTGGCATACCAGGCGCAGGCGGCGCCGACCACGCCGGCACCGATCACCAGCACGTCAGGGGCGGTCATCGCACACCTCCGTCGGAGGCCGGCCCGACCGCGTCCAGCCGGACCAGCAGGGCCTGCTCGGGGGCGAGCACCGGTGGGTGCAGCCCGACCGTGCCGAGCACCCGCCCGCCGACCTCGACCGGGCCGGAGCCGTACCACGCCGGGTCGATCCGGCCGGTCGTCGCCGGCCGGCCGAACTCCGGCAGGACGGTGACCCGGTAGACCCGGTCGGGGTCCAGGCCGGGCATCCGCCACGGTGCCGGTACGGCGTCGACCGACGTGGCGAGCTGCACGTAGGCGAAGACGGCGGTGGCCCGGTCCGGGGCGACGACGCCGTGCACCCAGGCGGCCGGGTCGGGGTGGTCGCCGCGGACGACGGTGCCGCCGTGCAGCACCGGCCGCAGGTCCTTGTAGCCGGCGATCGCGGTCCGCAGCGCGGCCCGTTCGTCGGCCGTCGCGGTCGTGACGTCCCACTCCAGGCCGAAGTGCCCGAAGACGGCGGTCGCCACCCGGAACGACAGGTCGTGGGTACGGGCGGTGGTGTGCGAGCGCGGCGGGCCGACGTGCGCGCCGACCAGTTCGGGCGGCACGAACAGGCCGGTCCAGCGCTGGATCGCCTGCCGCTCCAGGGCGTCGTTGCAGTCGCTGGCCCACACCCGGGCGGTGTGCTCCAGCACCTCCAGGTCGATCCGGGCGCCGCCGGACGAGCAGCTCTCGATCTCCACGTGCGGGTGCCGGCGGCGCAGTTCGGCCAGCAGCCGGTAGACCGCTCGGGTCTGCTCGCGTACGGCGGCGCGGCCGTGGTGGCCGGCGTCGACCAGGTCCCGGTTGTGGTCCCACTTCAGGTACGCGATCCGGTACGCGCGCAGCAGGTCGTCGAGCCGTTCCAGCAGGTACGCGTACGCGTCCGGGTGGGACACGTCGAGCACCTGCTGGCGGCGGCCAGGCGGCGGCAGCACCCCGTCGGCGGGGCGCAGCACCCACTCCGGGTGGGCCCGGAAGAGCGCCGAGTCCGGGTTGACCATCTCCGGTTCGACCCACAGGCCGAACTCCATGCCGAGGCCGGTGACGTGGTCGACCAGCGGGTGCAGGCCGTCCGGCCACACGTCCGGGTCGACGTACCAGTCGCCGAGGCCGGCGCTGGAGTCGCGGCGGCCGGTGAACCAGCCGTCGTCGAGCACGAACCGTTCCACGCCCAGGTCGGCCGCCACGTCGGCGAGGCCGCGCAGCCGGTCGATGTCGTGGTCGAAGTAGACCGCCTCCCAGGTGTTGAGCACCACCGGGCGCGGGGCGTCCGGGTGGCCCGGCCGGGAGCGCAGCCAGCCGTGGAAGGCGGCGCCGATCCCGTCCAGCCCGGCGCCGCTGTACGCCGCGTACAGCCACGGCGACTCGTACGACTCCCCGGGTGCGAGGATCACCTCGCCGGCGAGGAGCAGTTCACCGCCGCCCAGCGTGGACCGCCGCTCGGGCAGCCGCTGGGCGTACGTCACGTGGTTGCCGCTCCAGGCCACGTGCACCGCCCACACCTCGCCGGTCCGGTGGCCGAAGCCCCGGGTGCCGGCGACCAGCCCGATCGTCGCGTCGTGTCCGGTCCGGCCCCGCCGGCTCTCCCGTACCCAGGCACCGTGGTCGAACGCGCGGCGCTGCGGGTGGCGTTCCCGGGCCCAGCGCCCGGTGAAGTCGAGCAGTTCGTCGGCGTGTGCCGGCACCGGCACCGCCACCTCGAGCGCGTCCACCGTGTACGGCGTGCCGCCGGTGTTGGTGACGGTGTGCCGGAGCCGGGCCAGGCCGGACGGGGCCAGCTCGACGTGCGTGACGAGTTCGAGCCCGGTGCGTTCGTCCAGCGCGGTGAAGGTGGCGGCGTCCGCCGTCACGCTCGTCGCGGTCAGCGTGAACGCCGACGACCAGGCGGCGCCGGCCCGGTGGCCGCGCAGCCCGGGCCGGCCCATGTGGCCGGTGCCGGCCTCGGGCAGGACCGCCACCGGCACCGCCGGGTCCGGGGTGTTGATCGCCGACGGCTCGTCGGGTCGCCGGGCGACGTACGCCGCGTCGGCGTCGCCGAGTTCCGGCCCCCAGTGCCTGATCTCCGGCAGTCCGGGGCCGGCCGCGTCGATGACGAGACTGACCCCGGGGCGGTGCAGATGGACGGTGCCGGATGTGTGCTCAGAGGGCATTCGGCCGTCTTCCGGTAGCCAGGTTCGCGGCCTCCACCGGCTCCTCGATCTCGTCCGGCTGCTCGGCGACCTTGACCGGCGCCGGGTCGGCGGCGGCGCCGTCGGTCCGCGGCTGGATCCGGCCGGCCTCGATGTCCTCGGCGAAGTGGCAGGCGACCTTGTGCCCGGAGGCGAGTTCGCGCAGCACCGGCCGCTCGTCGTCGCAGCGGCTGGCCTGCCGCCACGGGCACCGGGTGTGGAAGCGGCAGCCGCTGGGCGGGTTGGCCGGCGACGGCAGGTCGCCGTGCAGCAGGATGCGCTTGCGGGCCACCTCGACCGACGGGTCCGGCACCGGGACGGCGCTCATCAGCGACCGGGTGTACGGGTGCATGGGCGTACGGTAGAGGGTCTCCGACGACGCCTGCTCGATGATCGTGCCCAGGTACATGACGGCGACGGTGTCGCTGATGTGCCGGACCACCGCCAGGTCGTGCGCGATGACCAGGTAGGTCAGCGAGAACCGCTCCTGCAGTTCCTTGAGCAGGTTGATCACCTGGGCCTGGATCGACACGTCGAGCGCGGAGACCGGCTCGTCGGCGATGACCAGCTGCGGGTTCAGCACCAGGGCGCGGGCGATGCCGAGCCGCTGCCGCTGGCCGCCGGAGAACTCGTGCGGGTAGCGGTTGACCACCGACGACGGCAGGCCGACCACGTCGAGCAGTTCGCGGATCCGCTTGGCGTGCCCGGCCGCGCCACCGGGCATCTTGTGCGCCCGCAGCGGTTCGGTGAGCAGCGACTCGACGTTCTGCCGCGGGTTGAGGCTGGCCATCGGGTCCTGGAAGACCATCTGGAAGGTGCGCCGCAGCGACCGCAGCGGGCGCTCCTTCAGCGCCAGCAGGTCCTGGCCGTCGAGGGTGACCGAGCCGCTGGTCGGCTCGGTCAGCCGCATGATGGCCCGGCCGAGCGTGGACTTGCCGCAGCCGGACTCGCCGACCAGGCCGAACGTCTTTCCGGCGTCGACGTCGAGGTCCACGCCGTCGACGGCCTTGACCGCACCGGTGGTCCGCTGGAAGAGCGTGCCCGCCTTGATCGGGAAGTGCACCTTGAGGTCGCGTACCTCGAGCAGGCTCACCGGACACCGCCTTTCGCCTTGCTGACGCTGGTGGAGGAGGCCGCGACGTTGACCGGCCGGATGCAGCGGGCCCGGTGCGGCGAGGTCACCGACACGTCGGTCACCGCCGGCGGGCCGGCCAGGCAGGCGTCGACCGCCCGGTCGCAGCGGGGTTGGAACGCGCAGCCGCGGTCCCAGGGAACCAGGTCGCGTACCGAGCCGCGGATGGTGTGCAGGGCGGCGCCGCGGTCGTCGTCCATGCGGGGGATGGAGCGCAGCAGGCCGTCGGTGTACGGGTGCGACGGCCGCCCGAAGAGGTTGGTGGCGGTCGCCGACTCGACGACCCGGCCGGCGTACATGACGTGCACCTCGTCGCACAGGCCGGCGACGACGCCCAGGTCGTGCGTGATCATGATCAGGCCGCAGCCGCTCTCGCTGACGAGGTCGCGCAGCAGGTCGAGGATCTGCGCCTGGATGGTCACGTCGAGGGCGGTGGTCGGCTCGTCGGCGATCAGCAGCCTGGGCCGGCAGGCGATCGCGATGGCGATCATGACGCGCTGGCGCATGCCGCCTGACAACTGGTGCGGGTACTCGCCGAGACGGCGGGCCGGATCGGGGATGCCGACCCGGCGCAGCAGCGACTCGGCCTCCCGGCGGGCGTCCACCTTGGACGCCTGCGAGTGCCGGGTGATCACCTCGGTGAGCTGGCGGCCCACGGTGATCACCGGGTTCAGGGACGTCATCGGGTCCTGGAAGATCATCGCGACCTCGCTGCCCCGTACGTCGCGCATCTGACGCGGAGTGAGGGCGGTCAGGTCCCGGTCGCCGAGGCGTACCTGGCCGGTGACCTTGACGCCGCGGCGGGGGAGGAGGCCCATGATCGCCAGCGAGGTCACCGACTTGCCGGACCCGGACTCGCCGACGATGCCGACCGACTGGCCGGCGGCCACGTCGAGGGTGAGCCCGTCGACGGCCCGCACCGGTGGGTGACCGGACCGCTGGAACGTCACGGTCAGGTCGCGTACCTGGAGGAAACTCATCGGGTCACCGCCGCATCTTCGGGTCGAGGGCTTCCCGCAGCGACTCGCCGACCAGGGTGAAGCCGAGCGCGGCCAGGACGATCGCCAGGCCGGGGTAGAACGCCAGCATCGGGGCGGCGGCGAGGGTGCTCTGCGCGTCGTTGAGCATCCGGCCCCACTCGGGGGTGGACGGGTCGCTGCCGGACAGGCCGAGGAACGCCAGGCCGGCCGCCTCCACGATCGCCAGGGCCAGGGTCAGGGTGCCCTGGACCAGGATCGGGGTGAACGAGTTCGGCAGCACGTGCCGGAAGACGATGCCCGCCCGGGAGATGCCCAGCGACTTCGCCGCGAGCACGTAGTCGGCGGTGCGTTGGCCGAGCATCTCGCCGCGCAACAGACGGGCGAAGATCGGGACGTTGACCACCGCGATGGCGATCATCACCGAGGTCAGGCTCTGGCCGAGCATCGCGGCGACCGCGATGGCGAACAGCAGGCCGGGTACGGAGAGCATGATGTCGACGAACCGCATGACGACCGTGTCGACCCAGCCGCCGAACGCGCCGGCCAGCAGGCCCAGGAAGACCCCGGCGGTGGCGCCGAGGGTCAGCGACACCACACCGATCAGCAGCGACTGCCGGGCGCCGTGGACGAGCCGGGAGAACACGTCGCGGCCCAGCGGGTCGATGCCCAGCCAGTGTTCGGCCGACGGTCCGGGGTAGACGCCGGGGCGGACCTCGGACAGCCAGGAGTTGTCCTTCGGCGAGTACGGGGCGATCCACGGCGCCAGGATCGCGACCGTCACGAAGATCGCGATCAGGACCAGGCCGACGATCGCCATCGGGTTGCGGAAGAACCGGCGGGCGGCCTCGCCGCGCAGGCCCCGGGCCGGCGGGCGGGAGTCGGTGTCCGGCTTCCCGGCTTCGAGTGGTGCCTTTCCGACCGGGACGGAACCGGCTTCGGTAACGCTCATGAAACCCTCACCCGCGGATCGAGCAGGCCGTACACCAGGTCGACGATCATGTTGACCACGACGTAGATGACGGCGATGACCAGGATGAATCCCTGGATGGTCGGGAAGTCGCGTTCGACGATGCCGTCGGCCATGAACTTGCCGACGCCGGCGAACGCGAACACCGTCTCGGTCAGCACCGCGCCGGCGAGCAGCACACCCAGTTGCAGACCGATGACCGTGGTCACCGGCAGCATCGAGTTGCGCAGTACGTGGCGGCGGGTGATCGTGCCGGCGAGCAGGCCCTTGGCCTCGGCGGTGCGTACGTAGTCCTCGTTGAGGACGTTGAGCACCGAGGCGCGGGTCATCCGGACGATCACCGCGAGCGGGATCGACGCCAGTGCCAGGGCCGGCAGGATCAGGTGTGTGATCGCGTCCCAGCTGGCGCCGAGGTCACCGGTGATTATCCCGTCCAGGACGTAGAAGCCGGTGGGATGCTCGGTCCGGGCCCGGGCGTCGGCCCGGCCGGCGGTCGGCAGCCAGCCGAGCTGCACCGCGAAGACGAACTTGAGCAGGTAGGCGAGAAAGAAGATCGGTACGGTCACGCCCAGCAGCGACCCGGAGACGACCACGTGGTCGACCCAGGTGCCGTGCCGGCGGGCGGCCAGGTAGCCGAGCGGGATGCCGATCGCGACCGCGATCAGCAGCGCGCAGAGGGCGAGTTCGATCGTCGCCGGGAACCGGCGCATCATCTCGTCGACGACCGGCTGGCCGGTCTGGAGTGACGCGCCGAAGTCGAGCCGGACCGCCCGCCACAGGAACTGCAGGTACTGCTCCCACAGCGGGCGGTCCAGGCCGAGCTGCACCTCGATGTCCCTGACTGCCTCCGGCGTCGCCCGTTGCCCGAGCAGAGCCTGAGCGGGACCACCCGGCAGGGCGCGTACCCACGCGAACAGCAGGATCGAGAGCCCGAGCAGGATCGGGACGAGTTGGATCAGTCGTCGGAAGACGAAGCGCAGCACGTCGGTTCAGCTCCCGAGGTCGATGAGCTTGAAGTACTCCAGGCTCACGGGAGACGGGGTGTAGCCGGTGACGTCCTTGGCCAGGGCGAGCAGCGGCTGGTTGTGCACGAACGGCACACCGGGGATGTACTCGAACAGGAGCTGGTTGACTTCCTCGTACAGCGCCTGGCGGGCGGCCTGGTCGGTCTCGGCCAGCGCCTGGTTGAGCTTGCCCTGGATGTTCGGCTCGTTCAGGGCGAACTGCGGGTTGTTCTCGCGGAAGAAGGTACCCACGAAGTTGTCCGGGTCGGCGTAGTCACCGCTCCAGCCCAGCAGGAACAGCTGGCCCAGGTTGTCGCTCTGGATGTTCTGCAGGTAGTCCGGGGTCCACGGCACCGTCTTGGGGACGATGGTGAAGCCCACCTTCTCCAGGTCGGCCGCGAAGGACTCGTAGACCGCCTGCGGGTTCGGCATGTACGGCCGGGAGACGTTGGCCGGGTACCAGAACTCCAGCGTCAGGTTGGTCTCGCCGGACTCGGCGATGAGCTGCTTCGCCTTCTCCTCGCTGTACTCGTAGCCGGTGATGGTGCTGTTGTAGCCCCACTGCGACGGCGGCAGGAACTGGTTGGCCACCTCGGCGCCCTGCGGGTACTGGGCGTCCAGCAGACCCTGGCGGTTGAGCGCGTGCGCGATCGCCTGCCGGATCTTCTGGTTCTTCAGCAGCGGGATGTTGTTGTTGAAGCCGACGTAACCGACGTTGAACGCCGGCCGGGAGACGACCTGGGCGGCCGATTCCACGGCGGCGACGTCGGCGGCCGCGACACCCTCGTACGCGTCGATCTCACCGGCCTGGAGGGCCTGGAGACGGGCGGTGGCGTCGGCGATCGGCCGGAAGATGATCTCGTCCAGCTTCGGCCGGCCCTCGTGGTACTCCTCGTTCGCCTCGAGGACGAGGCGGTCACCGCGCTCCCAGCTCACGAACTTGAACGGGCCGGTGCCGGCGACGGTCGTGGAGCCGAAGCCGCCGCTGTAGGAGATCGAGTCACCCTGGACGGTGACGTCGGTGCCACCGTCGGTGATCGCCTTCGGGCTGGCGATCGAGAAGGCGGGCAGGACCAGGCCGGCGAGCAGCGCCGACGACGGCTGGGCCAGGTTCAGCGTGACCGTCGTGTCGTTGGTGGCCTCGCACGACTTGTACCGGCTGGTCTCCGGGACCGAGTCGTTGTCCTTGGTGGCGAAGCCACCGAAGATCGTCTGCCAGTAGTACGAGATGTCGCCGTTCTGCTGGGCGCCCTTGAAGTTGTACCAGCGGTCGAAGTTGAAGCAGACCGCCGCCGCGTTGAACGCCTCGCCGTCGTGGAACTTGACGTTCGGCTTCAGGTTGAAGGTGTAGGCGAGGCCGTCGTCGCTGATCGTCCAGTCGGTGGCCAGCGAGGGGACGACCTCGGTGCCGCCCGGCTCGAGGGCGACCAGGGTCTCGTAGATCTGGAAGATCGCCCGGAAGGACTCACCGTCGGACACGTAGGCCGCGTCGAGGGTCTTGGGGTCGTCCGATGCGCCGAAGATGAAGGTCTTACGGTCACCGTCGCGATCGGAGCTGTCGCCCGAGCCGCTGCAACCCGCGATGAGGGCAGCAGTAGCCGTCAGAGCGACAACCGGGCGTAGTTTGCCGGTTATACGCATTCCGTTCTCCTTGGTTGTCCCAGCGTTGGGGGCGCGCCGCGGTCCGGTCGGGCGCCACCCCGCCCCGTGTCGACGCTCGCCGGTCGGTCGCCCTGGTTAAGGCGCCGGTAGCCGGTTTACCGCCGGCCATGTGGAAGGACCTAACCATGTCAGAGCTCGTGTGCGATGTGCAATTGCACTATCGTATCTGAATCGTGATCGAGCCCTGGTTTGGCTCATCGATAGGGATTCTGAGCTGTCATGGAGGGGGATCACTGCCTAGCTGAAAGGGTGTTGTGAGAGGTGGTGGGTGACACTACAATATTACTGCCTCACTCAACTCTGCCCGAGGCTCATGCGTGTCAACGGGGGCCACGCATCCACCACCCCCGAGAGGAGACCGCATGGCTCTGAACGGCAGATCCAGGCGTCGGCTGGGTGCGGTGACACTCGTCGCCGCCCTCGCTGTCGGCGCCATCGTCCACCCGCAACCCGCCGGTGCGACCGTGCCCGAGTACAGCCCGAAGATCACCCCGCTCGACCCCCAGGACTGGGACAACCAGTACGACCTCACCTGGGAGGACTTCAAGCCGGTCCCCGGCATCGACTGGACCGACCCCAACCGGCAGCCGACCGTCGACAAGTGGAACGCCGCACTCGTCGTCCTCGACTACCCGAACATGCCGTTCCAGATCACCCAGCCCGAGGGCTCGACGATCTTCGGTAACCCGATCGGCGTCGGCGACATCCCGCGCGACGACGTACCGGAGTTCTACCGCGACCTGCTCAACAAGCCCGGCAAGCTCAACCACGGCCAGACGCTGAACTCGTACTGGATGGAGGTCTCGTACGGCAAGTACGGCGTCGACCTCACCTCGTACGGCTCGTACCGGATGCCGCGTAACCACTTCGAGTACGGCAACGCGCCGTACGGCGACGCGGAGAGCTGCCCGCCCAACTTCACCTGCAACGGCAACTTCGCCCGCGACGCCCGCGCCGCCTGGGTCGCCGACGTCGGTGAGGAGGTCGCCAACTCGTACGACCAGGTGTTCTACATGGGCGCCGGCCTCGACGAGTCGACCGCCTGGCAGGTCTTCGGCGAGATGATGTTCAACGGGCCGGAGGACGTGCCGGACGCGTGGGGACCGCCCGCGGAGTTCGACCCCGAGAACAAGATGCCCAACGCGATGAAGACCCGCTACATCCCGTGGACGTCCTGGGCGGCCGGCTCGTTCACCTGGGCCAGCGCCGGCAACCGCTCGGGCAACATGGCCGAGTCGTCCGGCACCGCCGGGTACGCCCACGAGTTCAGCCACATCCTCGGCATCGGCGACAACTACAACGGCGCCTTCGCCGTCCCCGCCCAGCGCACCTTCACCGGGCAGTGGGACATGATGAGCCAGGGCTCGTGGAACGGCCCGACCGGCATGCACACCCGCTGGAAGGTCCCCGCGGACGGCGGCTCCACCGTCGGCCCGCACCACAACATCCGCAACAAGCTCCAGCTCGGACTGATCTCCGAGGCCGACATCGTCGACCTGAGCCGGGAGGGCCTGAAGCAGTCCGGGCTCGTCGTGGCCAAGGTCCGCGCCCGCGCCGCCGGGCCGCTGGCCGACGAACTGCTCGGCGTACGGGTCACCCTCGACGGCGCCGCGCCGGTCGACCGGACCCCGTCGTGCCACCCGTCGACCGGCGGCGTCAACTGCGCCGGCAACAGCGACTACACGCACTACACGATCGAGACGGTGCAGCAGATCGGCGTCGACTCGTACATCCCCGGCAACGGCGTCATCATCAACAAGACCAAGCCGCGCGCCACCAACTGCGGCACCGCGACCTGCTTCGCCTGGACGATCGACCCCAAGCCCGAGGACATCGGGATGGTCGACTTCTACCAGCCGGACGGTACGCCGCGGATGGTCGTACCCGGTGACCCGCGCCAGCTCAACGACGCCACCTTCAACGTCGGCACCAACTCCGGCACCGAGTTCGAGTGGGTCGACCCGCACAACCGGCTGCACTTCTACATCATCGACCTGAACCACGACGCCGACGGCGTGCGGACGTACACCGTGGGTGTGCGCTCGCTCGACGGTGCCGGCCCGCACACCCGGGGCGTACAGGTCAACGACGGCAAGGCCGGCCGCCACAAGCCCGGCAAGGCCGCCCGGTGCACCTTCCCGGTCATCAACTCCGGCAAGCCGGTCTCGTTCGACCGCGCGACGCACCCCACCGACGTCAAGGACATGGCGCGGGCCGACATCTACCGGCTCAGCGTCACCACCGAAGGCGCCGGCTGGGACGCGGAACTCTACAACGAGGTCACCGCGATCCCGTTCCACAAGCGTGACAGCGTGACCGTCTACGTCGCGCGGGAACCCGGCTCGACGCCGACCGCGACCGTGTCGCTGACCGCCGTCTCGGAGAGCGACCCGACGGTGCGGGCGACCGCCACCTGCACGGTCAAGGTCTCCGACACCGGACAGCGCTGACCGCGCCCGGCGGGTGCCCGGTGACCCCGGGCACCCGCCGGCCGTTCCACCCCCGGAGCCGCCGAGGATCGCCGTGATCAGGGAGTATGTCGGGCGGGTCGCCGGCGCGGCGGACCGCGAACTCCCTGATCACGGGGATCTATCCGGGCCAGGGACGTTCTTCGATGACCGAGCACAGTGGACTCTCCCGGGATCGTGCCGCAACCGGTTCGGGGCCGGGCGGCACGACCCGCCGTCCCTCTAGCGTTCCTCTCACCACCACAACGGTGGGCAGAACCTGAGAGGAACAACGATGAAGCGACTGCTGGCGCGTACCGCCGTCGTCACCATGGCCGTGGCCTTCGGCGCCGCACTGGCCGCCCCGGCCCAGGCCGACCCCTACTGTGACCGGCCGATACCGCCGCCGGCCTGCGACCCCGGCTACGAGCCCGAGCCCACCGTGCGGGACAGCGCCGCCCGTGGCTCGCTCGACGGCGTGACCTACGTCGGCAACGCCGTCCGGGTCGGCGGCTGGGCGTACGACGCCGACAGCGGCAGCAGCCCGCTGCTGGTCGACATCTACATCGACGGCGTGTTCAAGCAGACCCTGACCGCCAACACCTACCGGCCCGACGTGGCGCAGGTCTACCCGTCGTACGGCGCCTACCGCGGCTACGAGGCCACCATCCCGGCCGGGCTCGGCACCCACCAGGTCTGCGCGTACGCGATCAGCGTGGTCCCGACCGGTGCCCATCACCCGGGCAACCCGCAGCTCGGCTGCAAGACGTACAACGGGACGCTGGCCGCCCCGACCAACCTGCGCATGCTCTCCCGCAGCACCGACGGCATCGCCCAGTTCGCCTTCGTGGACAACTCCGTCGAGGAGACCTCGTGGCAGCTGACCGTCAAGACGCAGCGCTGGGGCAACCGCTGGGACCCGCGGCTCGGCGTGAACATCCCGTACGCCTACTACACGTACGAGACCACGAGCCTGCAGCCGCACGCCGGCACCGGCGAGCGGACCGTGACGGTGCCGGGCATCGGCCCCTCAGACTGCGGCTTCACCCTGCGCGCCGTCGCCGGCTCGTTCAACAGCGCCACGGCCACGACCGGTCGCTGCTGACGCCCCGGTGAACCGCCCCGTCCCGGCGCCCCGACCCGAGGCGCCGGGACGTCGGCGTACCCGGGGACCGGTCGTCGCGGCCCCGGCGGGCCCGGACCCCGGCGCTCCAGGCGCCGCGGCCCGTCAGGACGGGCAGACGAAGCGGGCGTCGGCCCAGATCGCCGACGCGTTCCCGGTGGCGCTGGTCGCCACCAGGTCGACGACGGTGGCGGCCGGGATCCCGATGTCGATCTGTTCGGCGGCGCTGACCCGGGTCCGCGGCCCCGACCCGTACACGGCCTCGCCGTCGGCCTGCACCGTGAACGTGACCTCGACGTCGTCCGCGTCCGCGTCGGCGACCGCGATGACCGCCCGCAACTGCTCGCACCCGGTCGGCGGGGTGACCCGCAGCCGGCTCGGCGCGGCCACCACGACCGCGTTGGGATAGGTGGCCCCGTCCAGGTCGACCGCACCCGGCCGGGTACGCGGCTCCGGATCGGGCTGGTCGACGGCCGGGGTGCCGTCGACGACCAGCAGCATGTCGGACAGGTAGCGGGCGTTCTCGGCCTGGACCTGCTCGTTGCCGCCCACCGGGCCGGGCACGACCTTCGCCCCTGCGGCGGCGAGGGCGACCGCGACGGCCGCGACCCCGGCGACCATGATCCGGTTCCACTGCCCGGCCGGCCGTCCGACCGGTCGATTCGATGGCACCGCGACGGGCGGCGGCACCGCCGGCCCGGCCGGGCCGGCGGCGGGGGCGACCGGCACTGTCGGGCCGGCCAGAGCGTGAGGCGCGGCCGGGAGGGCGGGGACAGTCGGGAGGGCAGGGGCCGCCGGGCCGGCGGTGCCGGCCGTCGTGGTGTCGGCGGTGCGTGGCGCCGACGGGCGGGGCAGCAGCGTCGGCCGGCGCCGGGCGGCGAGATCCTCCACCCAGCCGAACAGGACGACCGCGATCCCGACCAGCAGCCAGACGAGCGCCAGCCGCAGCACGATCTCGGTCACGCCCGGCTCGAAACCGCTCGGGGTGAACAGGAGCGCGGCCAGCAGGGCGGCCGGCATGTGCCACAGGTAGATCGTGACGGCCCGGCCGTTGAGCAGGTCCACCACCCGGTCCAGCGGCTTGATCCGTTCGAGCCATTCCAGCCGGGGCCGGAACCGCAGCACGGTGGCGACGAACGCGATCGACCACAGCGTCTTGCCGGCCGGGATGCGGTTGAGGTCGAACGTGCCGGTCGTGGTCAGCGCGGCGACACAGACCCATCCGGCGCCGGCCACGGCGAGCACCCCGACCCCCATCGCGTACCGGCGGGCCGGGATCCGGCGCAGCAGGCCGTCGTGGTGGGCGAAACCGAGCATCCACAGCGCGAGGTAGGCGCTGACGTGGTCGGCCTGCTCGGCGAAGTAGCCGCCGATGGTCACCACGTCGAACAGCATCGCGACCGGCAGCAGGACGGCGCCCGCCAGGCTCGGCCACGGCCAGCGGCGGAAGATCGCCAGCAGGGCCGGCGACAGCAGCACCAGCCACAGGTACGTCGTGATGTACCAGAGCACGGCGACGAAGGTCCAGGCCCACGCGTCGCCGCCGACCGGCGGCACCCGGGCCGGGAACAGCCACCAGAGCAGGTCGGCCCAGCCGAGCGTGGTCGGCGGCGGGGTACGCCAGCCGGCGTACACCAGCAGGGCGACGGCGACCAGACCGAACGCCCAGATCGGCGGCAGCAGCCGGCGCAGCCGGGCACCGACCGCCCGCCGGCCGCCCCGGTCCAGGGACCGGGCCATGAGCGAGCCGCCGAGGGTGAACATCAGACCCATCGCCGGGAACAGCAGGGTCAGCCAGGCGCCGCCGAAGATGTGGTAGTAGACCACCCGTACCAGCGCGGCCGCCCGCCACAGGTCGAGGTAGCGGTCGCGGCCGCGGGCCACCGGCGACCGGTGAGCCTCGGCCTTCTCGCCGGGGGATGCCACGGCTGTCGCGTCTGGTGACGAGGTCATCGGTGCCTCCTCCACTGCCTCTTTTCGCGGAGCAGCCTGCCAGGGCGCGGGAGTGGCCGCCCGGCGCGCGACGGCGGCCGGTTTGACAGGCGGCCCCGTTCGGCTCGCTGTCGACCGGGGCGGCGGACGGCGGGACGGGGCACGACGATCCAGCGTACGGGGGCCGTCGGTATCCCGGCCATAAGCCGCTGACCTGCGGCTATGTCGTTACCGATGAGGTGGTCGGGCAGGGGGCGGGACCGGTCGTGGCGGGTCGGGGAGGCGGCCCGTCCCGCGCTCACGGCAGCGTCGGTGGTCGATGGGTGGGGCGACGGGACGGTCAGAGCGGCTAAAAGGTGCGATCCTTGTCACATCAGCGTGGAACGCCCACGGCGTGGCGCGTCCGGGCAGTGGCGGCCGGCGAGGTCGCCGGGGGTGGCGGGCCGCACGTCCCGGTACGCCCGGCACCTGCCCTGCTCCGAGCCGGCGAACTGACCGGATCCGCCCCTGGGCACCTGCGGGTCGGGGGCGGCGGAGCATCCGACCGCAACCCGGGACATGGCGCCGGCGGGAGGTGATTGCTGTCTCCGGTCGACCGCCGGCGGTGTGGCGATCGTGAAGGCCGCAACGCCGAACCATGAGCGGCGCGTTTCGACGCTTCGGTGGCGTGCGGCAGCGTGGCCGCCCCCGTCACGTTCCACAGTGGTCGCACCCGGGGTTCGGTGCTCTGAGGCGGGCAGCCGTTCGGCCGGGCCACCTCGCCGAGATCCATGGCGAGCGCGTCGGGTTGGGTCAGGACCACGACCATGGAACGGCCCCGGTCGACGACCGGGCCGCCGGGACGGTCGCGGTCGGCGCGGTGTCACCCGGGTTCGATCCGGCGAGTTGGTGGGTCCGGCTGCGGGCGTTGGGGGTCCAACGTAGAGTAACTGTCACCATTCGGGGGTGCGACAGGGTCCGCGGCCGGGGCGCCACTCGCCCCGGTGGCACAGGTTACCGACGTCGGTGCTGGTCAGGGCTGACCGGGCGACGGTAATTTGTCCGCCGGCACTTATGTCAAAGGCTTTTTCCGGTGACCGTCGGCTCGGCCGGAGCCCGTGGTCACCTCATGCAGACTCAACGGAGGATCTGATTGCGGTGAGTTCCTACACCATCACCATCGCCCCGGACGACACGTCCCAGGCGACCACGACACTTCGCATCGACGTCACAGGCGGCGCCGCGCGCATCACCGAGCTGCTGGTCCGGCCGTCGGAGGGGGCTGGGCTGACCGCCAACCAGCTTCCCGCCGTCGACCTCGACCTGCTGCTGCGCGCGGTGAACCCGTCGGCGGCGACCACCGCGATCACGCCGACCGCCGCGACGATCGCCGCCGAGCCGGCCGTGGAGCCGGTGCCCGAGGCGCCGGCCCCGGTCGAGGTGGACGCCGAGGTCGAAGCCGTGGTCGAAGCGGTCGAGGAGCCGCCGGCCGGGCCGGTGGCCGACGTCGCCGGTGCTCCGGTGCCGCGACCGCGCAAGGCACCCGTCGCCCGCCGGGCGACGAAGAAGGCGGCCCCGGCCACGCGTACCCGGAAGGCCGGCAAGAAGGCGGCGGACGCCGCCGAGGACGCGGACAAGGCCGGCCGGGCGGCGACGCCGAAGGCCGGTCGGGCCAAGGCGAAGAAGGCCGCGCCGGCCGCCAGCGGGCGCAACTACCGCCGCTCGCCGGAGGATCTGGCGCTCGTGTTGCAGCAGGCCGGCAGCGCCGGCGCGATCGCCGACCACTACAACGTGCCCCGGCACACGGCGCAGGCGTGGATCCGCACCCTGCGGCGCCGCGAGGAGCAGGCCGCGGCGGCGGCCACTGCCACCGCCGAGTAGTGACCGACCCGCCGGGTCCGGGGTCGTCGACCCCGGACCCGGCGGCGGTCAGCAGCGGGTGTGCCGCGCGCTTTCGCGTTGGGTGCCGGCCGTGACCGGTGTCGCGGACTTGCCGGGTACGGCGGGCGCCGGCGGCGCGACTGCGTCGGTGGCGGCCGGAGCGGTCAGGTCGAGGCTGGTACGCAATCGGACCGGCTTGAGCAGCAGCGCGGCGCCCACCCCGACGACGGCGATGCCGGCGCTGATGGCGAAGATCAGCCCGGTGGCGTCGCCGTAGGCGGCCTGAACCACCTCGCGGGCGGATTCCGGCAGCGCGGTCGTGTTGAGGCTGCTGGTGTCGGCGCCGGCGCCGGTCAGGCCACCGCCGATGTTGGCGGCGACCCGGTTGGCCAGCACCGCGCCGAGCACCGAGACGCCGACCGTGCCGCCCAGCGAGCGGAAGAACGCCACCGCGGAGCTGGCCGCGCCGAGTTCGCGCAGCGGCACGGTGTTCTGCACCGCCAGCACCAGGTTCTGCATGGTCATGCCGACCCCGACGCCGACCAGTGCCAGCCCGACGCCGACGAACCACAGCGGTGTCTCGTGGTCGATGACCGCCAGCGTGGCGAACCCGCCGACCAGCACGACGGTGCCGGTCACGATGTACGGCTTGATCCGGCCGCTCCGGCTGATCAGTGATCCGCTGACCGTCGACGAGACGAGCACGCCGGCCATCATCGGGATGGTCAGCAGGCCGGCCTCGGTGGGCCCGTAGCCCCGGCCGGTCTGGAAGTACTGGCCGATGAAGACGGCGCCGCCGAACATCGCCATGCCGACCGCGGTGCTGGCGACGATCGCCAGCAGGGTGTCGCGGCGGCGGATGATGGAAAGCGGCACAACGGGTTCGGCGGCCCGCCGTTCGACCTGTACGGCCCCGGCGAGGATGGCCAGCCCGCCACCGACCATCGCCGCGCTCTGCCAGGACAGCCACGCGAACGGCCCGCCGACGAACGACACCCAGATGAGCAGCAGGCTGACCCCGGCGGCGATGAGTCCGGCGCCCAGGTAGTCGATGCGGACGCCGGCCCGGGGTACGTGCGGCAGCCGCAGCGTCTTGTGCAGGACCGCGAACGCCAGGACCGCCACCGGGATGCCGGCGAAGAAGCACCACCGCCAGCCGAGCCAGGAGACGTCGACGATCAGGCCGCCGAGCAGCGGGCCGCCGACGGTGGCGACGGCCACGACCGCGCCGACGTAGCCGTTGTAGCGGCCGCGCTCGCGGGGCGGGATCATCGCGGCGATGACGATCTGCACCAGGGCCTGGAGGCCGCCGACGCCGATGCCCTGGAACGCGCGTGCGGCGATGAGCTGACCGGCCGTCTGGGCGAGTCCGCTGACCAGCGATCCGACGACGAACAGCACGATGGCGACCTGGACGACCTTCTTCTTGTCGAACAGGTCGGCGAGCTTGCCCCAGATCGGCGTGGTGGCGGTGGCGGTGAGCAGGGTCGCGGTGACCACCCAGGTGAACTGGGTCTGGGTGCCGTTGAGCGTGCCGATGATCAGGGGCAGCGCGGTGGAGACGACGGTGCCGCTGAGCATCGCCACGAACAGCACCAGCAGCAGGCCGCTGAGCGATTCGAGGATCTGCCGGTGGGTCATCGCGGGAGCCGGTGGTGGCGGTGCGGCGGGCGGTGCGATGACGGGTGTGGCGGCGGTGGAACTGGCGCTCATCCGCGCTGCCTCCATAACGGGTCGTGGCGGTCGGAACAAGGTTGCCACGATCTTGCCCAATGCGCAAAGTTGCTCAGTGGGCAGCTTTCAGGGAAGGTGGGTATCGTGCACGCCGTGGAGACCGGGCAGATCGCGAACGACGCCGGACGGCCGCGGCAGGCGTGCGACGCCCCCGCCGGCCCCGACGGCCAGGGGCTGCGCGACCGGAAGAAGGCCGCGACCAGCCTGGCGCTGCACCAGGCGGCGATGCGGCTGGCGATCGCGCACGGGCTGTCCGAGGTCACCGTCGAGGCGATCGCCGACGAGGCCAACGTGTCGAGGCGCACGTTTTCCAACTACTTCGCGAACAAGGAGGACGCGCTCCTCTACGAGGACCGCGTCCGGGTGCGCCGGCTGCTCGACGAGGCCCGGTCCCGCCCCGAGCACGAGACGGCGTGGCAGGCGCTGCGCCAGGTCGCGGCCTCGCGCTACGCCGACTGGGACGAACTCGATCCGTGGTGGGTCGCCCAGACCCGGCTGATCCGCCTGCACCCGTCGCTGCGGGCCCAGCAGATGGCCGTACACGCCAACACCGAACGCGAACTCGCCCAGGAGATCAGCCGGCGCACCGGTGACCCGCTCGCCGCCCGGCTGATGGTGGCCGCGTTCCTGTCGGCACAACGGATCGCCGTCGAGACGTGGCTGGAGGGCCAGGGGGCCCGTCCCCTGGCCGAGGTGATGGAGCAGGCCCTCGACCTGGTCGGCCGGAACTTCGAGTAGCGGCGTTCGCCGGCGCGGTCCGCTCGTGGGCGGTGCCGGCTCAGCCCGGCCCGGCGCCGGCCGGGTCCGGTCCGGCCACGCCGAGAACCGCCGCCGACAGCGCCGCCACCGACGGGGTCGGCGGGCCGGCCCGGTGCAGCAGGATCACCTCGACCTCGCCCAGCGGCGGCAGGCGGTGGCCGGCGGGCATCGGCACCAGGCCGGACGGGACGAGGCCCCGGGAGTGGGCCAGCACCCCGAGCCCGGCGCCGGCCGCCGCGACCAGCCCGCCCAGGCTGCCGCTCACGCAGGCGAACCGCCAGCTCCGGCCGGCGCCGCTCAGCGCGGCCAGGGCCTGCGCCCGGGAGATGCTCGGCGGGGGATAGGCCACCAGCGGGACCGGTTCGTCGGGGTCCAGCCGCAGCCCCGGCGCGCCGACCCAGACCAGCCGGTCCCGCCACACCAGCCGGCCGCGGGACTGCCCGGCGAGCCGCTTGGCGAACAGCAGATCGAGTTCGCCGGCGTCGAGTCGCTGGTGCAGCGAGCCGCTCAGGTCGACGGTCAGGGCCAGGTCGACCAGCGGATGGCTGCGCCGGAAGTCGCGCAGCACCTGTGGCAGGTGGGTCGCGACCAGGTCGTCGGAGACCCCGAGCCGCAGCCGCCCGCGTACCGGCTGGGTCGCGAAGTGCCGGCGGGCCCGGTCCTGGGCTTCCAGGATGTCGCGGGCGAAGCCGACCAGTGCCTCGCCGTCGACGGTCAGGTCGACCGCGTGGGTGTCCCGGGCGAACAGCGGCCGACCCACCTCCCGCTCCAGCTTGCGGACGTGCTGGCTGACCGTCGACTGGCGTACGCCGAGTCGCTCGGCGGCCCGGGTGAAGCTCAGGGCCTGGGCCACGGCGAGGAAACTGCGCAACTGCACGGCGTCGTACATCAGCCGAAGGTTATCGCACCACGTGATGACAGTCAGTTGGCTGATCGCCTTTTCCGATCACCATCGCCGGCCGCAGAATAGGTGCCGATCCGCGAAGGAGCAGGTCGGGGCCGTGACGACCAGGGTTGGTACGCCACCGGCGCCGACCCGAGGAGAGGGGATGCGCGCAGTGCGGTGGCCACGGTGGCTCGTCATCGACCCGTTCATCGTCGCGATGCTCGCCCTCGTCGTGGTGGCGACCCTGCTGCCCGTACGCGGCACCGCCGCCGACGTCGCCGGCACGATCGCCAAGATCGGGGTCGCCGTGCTCTTCTTCCTGCACGGTGCCCGCATCGCGCCCCGGGCCGCCCTCGCCGGTGCCCGCCACTGGCGGCTGCACATCGTCGTACTGCTGCTGACCTTCGCCGTCTTCCCGCTGCTCGGCATCGCCGCCGGCCTGCTCGTACCCACCCTGCTCACCAACGACCTGCACCTCGGGCTGCTGTTCCTGTGCGCCGTACCGTCCACCGTCCAGTCCTCGATCGCGTTCACCTCGATGGCCCGCGGCAACGTACCCGCCGCCGTGTTCAGCGCGTCGTTCTCCAACCTCGCCGGGATCGGGATCACCCCGCTGCTGGCCGCCGCCCTGCTCACCGGGACCGGCGGCGTCTCGCTGACCGGCGGCGCCATCGGCGCGGTCGTACTGCAACTGCTCGTGCCCTTCGCCGCCGGGCAGCTCTCCCGGCGCTGGACCGCCGACTGGCTCGGCCGGCACAAGCGGTTGACCGGCATCGTCGACCGCTCCTCGATCCTGCTGGTGGTCTACACCGCGTTCAGCGCCGGGGTCGTCGCCGGTGTCTGGCAACAGGTCTCGCCCGGCCGGCTGGCCGGCCTGCTGCTCGTCGTGACCGCACTGCTCGCTACCGTGCTGGGCCTGGCGTACGGCGTTGCCCGGCTGCTCCGCTTCTCCCGCGAGGACCGGGTCACCATCGTCTTCTGCGGTTCGAAGAAGAGTCTGGCCACCGGCCTGCCGATGGCCACCGTGCTGTTCAGCGGGGCGAGCCTCGGGCTGCTCCTGCTGCCGATGATGCTCTTCCACCAGATCCAGCTGATCGTCTGCGCCGCCCTGGCCCGAGCCTGGAGCACCCACCCCACCCCCGATCCCGCCGGTCCCGACTCGTCGATCGAGGACTCGTCGCGGGTGGATTGCGACAAAACCCCCACGATTAGCCCTTGATCAACGCAAGCGGGCGGGGACCCGTACGGTGTCGGAGTGACAACCAGCGTCCACGTCACCTGGTGGGGCCACAGCACGGTCTGGATCGAGGACTCCGGCGTACGCGTGCTGACCGACCCGGTGCTCGGCAACCGGGTCGCGCACCTGCGCCGGATGCGCGGCCCGACCCCCCGGCTGCCCGGCGCGCCCGACGCCGTACTCGTCTCGCACCTGCACGCCGACCACCTCGACCTGCCGTCGCTGCGCCGCATGCCGCCGCACGTCACGATCGTCGTGCCGGCCGGCGCCGGCACCTTCCTGCGCCGGGCGCTCGGCGCCGACGTCCGCCACGTCGAACTCGCCCCCGGCGAGGAGACCACCGTCGACGCCCTGCGCGTCCGGGCCGTACCCGCCGCCCACCACGGCGGCCGTGGCCCGTGGTCCCGGCACCGGGCGCTGGCCGTCGGCTACACCGTGCACGGCGCCGCCGACACCTGGTTCGCCGGTGACACCGGCCTGTTCGACGAGATGACCGAACTCGGCCCGCTCGACCTCGCCCTGATCCCGGTCGGTGGCTGGGGGCCGACCCTCGGCCACGGCCACCTCGACCCGGTCACCGCCGCCGAGGCCGTCCGGCGGGCCGCGCCCCGGCATGCCGTACCCATCCACTTCGGCACGTTCTGGCCGGTCGGCATGACCCGGGTACGGCCGTACATGTTCCACGAGCCCGGTGCCCGGTTCACCCGCCACGCCGCCGCGACCGCCCCCGGCACCAGCGTCACCGAACTCGTACCCGGCGCCAGCCTGACCCTGGACCCGCCCACGTGACCGATGTTCTCTACGGGCTGCCCTGGCTGCTCGCGGTGGTGGCGTTCGGCGCGGTCATACCGGTCGTGCCGACCGGCGCGGCGGTCAGCGCCGCCGCCGCGCTCGCCTTCCACGAGCACCCGCTGACCACCGTCGTCGTCGTGCTGACCGGCGCCGTCGGCGCGTACGCCGGCGACGCGGTCACCTACGTCGTCTGCCGCTGGGGCGGGGAACAGTTCGCCCGCCGGGTACGGTGGCTGCGCGCCGGCCACCGGCTCGACGAACTCGCCGAGCGGCTGCACGAGCGGGAGATCCCGGTGCTGCTGGTCTCCCGGCTGCTGCCCGGCGGGCGCATCCCGGTGCTGCTCACCATCGCCGTGACCGGCCTCGACTGGCGGCGGTTCGCGCTGGCCAACGCCCCCGCCTGCCTGCTGTGGTCAGCGGTGTACGCCAGTATCGGCATCTTCGGCGGCGCGATCTTCCCGAAACCGTGGCAGAGCGTCCTCGTCGCGGTGATCGTGGTGCTGCTCGTCACCCAGTTGATCAGCCTCGCGCAGACCCGCCGCGGGCACTGACCGCTCGCGCAGCCCGAGCTGTTCCAGCCAGCCGACGAGCTGCCGGTGGACGCTGTCCGGCCCGACCAGCTCCGGCTCGTCGATCCGCCACCCGATCGGGTGCAGCAGCACCGCGTCGGTCTGCCAGCCGCCGAGCCCGCCATGACTGCCGACCAGCTCCTCGAACGCCGCCACCTCGTCGGTGCCGGGGTCGATCGCGCTGATCAGCACCAGGTCGCCGACATGGTCGACCTCCTGGTGCCGCAGCAGATCGCCGCGGGCCCGCGGCCCGTAGCCCTTCAGCGGGTCCTCACCGGTGACCACGCCGTCCCGCAACCGGTGCTCGCCCCGGTGCCCGACCGCCACCGGCCCCCGCTCGCCGTCGGCGACGACCACCAGCCCGATGCCCGGATGGGCGGCCAGCCCGGCCACCAGCCCGGGGTGGGCCGCCTCGATCCCGGCCCGGTCCACCTGCCCCGGACGATGGGGGAGGTAGATCATCGCCAGGTTGCCGGACGCCACCACCACCGAGTCGGTCTCCGGGCGGGCCGCCGTACGGGTCTCCGCCCCCGCCGGGCCCAGCGTCACCTGCCGGTCCGTGGTCCGTGACCGCATCGCCGCCCGGGTCGCCGCCGCACCCGCACCCGGCTGGCCGGCGATCTCGGTGAGCAGCGTGTTCACCGGTCCCCAGGTCTCGACCGCACCGGTCGCCGCGGCGGCCCGCGGCGGCTGCTCCCGGTCGGCGCGGCCTGTCCACAGGCCGTCCCCGAGCCGGTGCCCGACCGGCCGGTGCCGCGGGCGGCGCGGCCGGGCGGCCCGCAGCGGCGGCGCCGACCCGACGGCCGCCCGGTCGGCGTCCGCGTCGACCGGCCGGTCCGTGGTCGTGCCCGGCGCCGGCTGGTCGACCTGGGCCGGCCGGGTCACCGGCGCCGGCTCGGCCCGGTCGGTGTGCGCGACCGGGACCGGCCGGTCCGGTGCGGGCAGCCCTTCGGCGGGTTCCGGGGCCGGCTCGGGCGTGGCCAGCGTGCCGGTCAGCCGGCCGACGAGTTGGGTGAGTGTCTCGCCGTACCGCTGCTGGAACGTCGCGCCCTGGCTCTGCCCGTGGTCGGACAGCACCACCAGGTGGTAGTCACGGTCGGCCTCGACCGCCAGCCGCTGCAGCATGCCGAGCATCTGGTCCAGCTCGGTCAGCGCCTCGAGGGCCTCCGGCCGGGCCGGGCCGGCGTGGTGCGCCACCTCGTCGTAGTCGACGAAGTCGCAGAAGATCACCGGGGCGCCGCGGGCCATCTGCTCGGCGATCAGCGTGACGTTGAGGTCGCGCAGCAGGGCGGTCAGCGGTCGCAGCGCGAGGAACGCGCCGGCCCGCCCCACCCGTGGCCGGATGTCGCGGCGCCGCTGGATCCGGGCCTGGTGCACCTCCTTGAGCATCCGGCCGAAGCCGAGGACGATCGCGCGGGTGAAGCCGTACGGGCTGGTCATGAACGCCGCGTAGCCACGCGTCCGGCGCCCCGGCAACGCCGCCCGGCTGATCGTGAACAGCGTGATCGGCGCGTCGCCGGAGAAGACGTTGCTGATGCTCACCCCGCCGTCGCGCAGCAGGCCGTTGCCGTCCGACAGCCGGCGCTCCACCACCGCCGCGTCCCGCGGCCGGTTGGTGACGATGAGCCGTTCGGCGTCCTTCTCGTACCAGCGGAACGCCGGCACCGACCGGGCGTCGCCGTGCAGGATGCCGGCCTGGCCCGCCGGCGTGGTCGCCGGCAGCCCGGTGTGCCAACTCGTCAGGGTGTGGCTGCGCGACCGCAGCCAGCGGCCGATGTTGGGCAGGTTGCCGGCCTGCACCGCCCACCGCAGCAGCGGCGTCGGCACCCCGTCGAGTTGCACCACCACCAGGCCCGGCTCGCCCCGCCCGGCCGGTGCCAGCCCGGACCGGGCCCGGACCCGCCGTACCCGGCCCATCAGCCGCAACGCCTCGGCGGTGAACGCGTCGTCGGTGCCGGCGTCGGCGAACCAGTTGACGACCGCGGCGAGCGCGACCGCGATCCAGGCCGCGGCGAACGCGGCCGGCAGCCCGGACAGGTGTGAGGCCGGGTCCAGCCGCAGCGCCACGTACATGACGATCGTCTGCACACTCGCCCCGACCAGCAGCGCGCCGAGCCCGCCGAGGACCGTCGCCAGCGCCAGCAGCAGCGGCCGCAGCAGCGCGCCGACCACCGCCACCAGCACGACCAGCCACAGCATCGCGACGACGCCGTTGACGTTGACCCCCGGCATCAGCCACAGCGTGCCGCTCAGCACGAGAAACGACGTGACCATGCTGCGGACGAGTTGCCGCAGCCGGGCCAGCGTCGGCCGCCAGCCGCGCAACTCCCGCAGGAGCTGCCGGATCAGCCCCGAACGGTCGGCGTCCGGGGTGGGCGTGGGGGTCTTACGTGACGTCACGCCCCACCATGACACAGCGCGACCCGGTCATGATTGACGACACCGCGAGCGCGGCGGGCGGTGTCGTCACCAGCAGCGACCTGGCGGATCCGGTTGCTCACGACACCTCCGTCACGGTTGGGCGGCGGTCAGTTCGGCCAGTTCGCGCAGCACCTCCGAGGCGGTGACCGGGTCGAGTACGCCGAACGGCAGCCCCTTCGCGCGCCAGCGGCCGAAGTCGCCGCGCGGTGCGTTGTTGATCCACACCTCGGAGAGCTTCTGCTCCTTCCACTCGGTGACCAGCCCGACGATGATGCCCGGGTCGAGGTCGACCACCAGCGTGCGGTTGCCGGGCAGGGGCCGTTCCATCCAGCACTGGACGCCGCCGTCCATCGGCTCGCCCCGGCTCCAGCCGCGCCGCTCGAGGGCGAGCACGGCCGTGGTGGGGACCGTGATGCCGGCCACGGTGGCCAGTTCGGTGGCCTCGCCCTGCTCGTCGGTGAGCCGGTGCACCTCGCGGCCGAGCTGTGGGAACGGCTGCACGATCTCGTAGTCGGCGAACAGCTCCGACCAGGCCGGCAGCGCCTCGCCGAGGTGCATCGGGTGGGCGATGCCGACCGAGGCGTCGTCGGCGAGGGTCAGCGTCTCGTCGTCGGCGTCGGCCAGGGTACGGTCCTCGGCCACCCGGAAGCCGGTGACCGTGCCGGCGTCGTCGTAGATCGCCCAGACCAGCCGGCGCACGATGTGCCACAGCAGCGGATGCCCGACGAACAGCTCCCGGAACTGGGCCCCGGTCCACCGCCGCTGGGTGACCATCGCCCGTTCCAGGCGGCGGATCTGGTCGGCGGCGATGGTCCGGACGTCCTTCTTCAGGCCGGCGAACCGCTTGTACGCCTCCGGGGCGAGCGACTCGTCGTCGCGTACGCCCGGCTTCGGCAGCTCCTTGCGCCGGTGCCCGGCGGTGTCGGCGACGTACGGCCGGAGCTGCTCGTCGAAGCCGACGACGAACCGCCGTGGCCCGTAGTCGAGGGTGAGGCTGCCGTCGGCGTCGAGCCCGAGGTCCGGCACCAGCCGGTCGGCCAGCTCCTCCGGGCTCAGCCCCAGGTCTTCGGCCACCTCGGCGATCTTCTCGGCGGCCCGTTCCTTCAGCCCCTTGAACTTCACCTTCTCGGCGATGCTGTGCAGGTGCATCAGGGCGACGTCGGTGCCGATCGACGCCAGCACCGACAGCCCGGACACCGCCCGGCCGTGCGCCGCCTCGCCCGGCCAGGCCCGGATCAGCGGGGTGAGCCGGCGTACGGTGTCGTCGTCGCCGATCAGCCCCAGCGCGTCCAGCGCCCAGATCTCCTTCGCCGGGGCGCCGACCGACAGCCAGCGCTGGAACAGCCCCCAGCCGAACTCGGCCAGCGACACCGGGTCGCAGAGGTCGCGTACGACGTCGACCCCGGCGTACGTCTCACCGGGCCGGGACAGCGCCAGCGTCATCATCAGGTGGGTGACCGCCGTACGGGGCAGCGCGTGCCGACGGTCGCGCAGCAGCACCGGCGGCAGCATCATCGGGTCCGCCCAGGCCGGCACCACCGGCAGCTTCGGCGGCAGGACCGCCAGCGGGTCGGTGGCGACCAGCGTGGCGATCGCGGCCCGGGCCGGCTCGCCGTACGTCCCCGCGGCCGCCAGCACCCGCTCCCCGTGGCCGGCCGTGTTGATCGCCCACAGTGCGGCCTCGGCGTTGCGCCGGGCCGGTCCGGCCTTGCCGAGCGCGTCGGGCACCAGGGCGCGCGCCGCCACCTCCGGGTGCCGGGTCAGCCAGGCCAGTGCCGGCCGGCGGGCCGACTTCAGTCGTTGCAGCCACTGCGCGATCAGCGGGGCGGCGGCACTGCTGGCGTACGGGGCGAGCAGTTCCGCGACGGCGGTCGGGGCGGTGGGGGCCATCCGCAGGATCGCCGGCAGCGCGTCCAGTTCGTACCGGCCGGCGAGGACCCGGCCCCACTCGGCGGCGTCCCAGTTGTGGGTGGGATGCCAGTTGGCCAGCAGGGGGCGGACGATCTCCTTCGGGGCGCCGATCATCAGACCGACCCGCAGGTGGTGGCGGAGGTTGCCGGCCAGGTAGGCGTCCCGGGTCTGTTCCCAGGTGCGACCCTTGTCGGGCGTCGTCGCGATCCAGTTGCAGTGGGTGGCCAGCCACTCGTCGCGCTCGCCCGGCCGCCAGGCGACGGCCGCCTCCTCGACCGGCGTCAGCCCGGTCACCACCACCGGCCGGGCGGTCGACCGTGCCGTCCACGGCGGGTTGCGCAGCAGTTCCGGCAGCAGTTCGGCGGGGGCCTCGGCGACCCGCGCCGCGTCGTCGGCGAGCGCGGCCAGATGGGCCCGGTCGGCCTCCGGCAGGTCGGGCAGTGTCGCGGCGACCAGCTCGGGGTTGCCGGAGACGTGCATCCGCAGCAGGTCCGCGAGCAGCCTCGCCTTCGCCGTCTGGCCGGTCGCGGCGGCGGGCATCAGGCGCAGCGCGCGGACCGGGAACCGGACCATCGCCTCGGTGAGCGCCGGCTGCGCGTAGCGGCTGTCGATGCGGTCCAGCAGGGTGGCGAACGCCTCGTCGGTGGGCAGCGTCGACAGCAGCGTGTAGAGCCGCTTCTCGCCGTCGGCGGCCATGTGGTCGCCGAACCAGGCGATGTAGGTG
Source organism: Polymorphospora sp. NPDC051019 (assembly GCF_040683055.1). Taxonomy (NCBI): domain Bacteria; kingdom Bacillati; phylum Actinomycetota; class Actinomycetes; order Micromonosporales; family Micromonosporaceae; genus Polymorphospora; species Polymorphospora sp. NPDC051019. The sequence goes on from NZ_JBFBCH010000015.1 coordinate 88,139, forward strand.
GCGACCGGCGCCGGCCCGACCGCTTCCAGCACGGTGGCGAGGTCGCCGAAGGTGGGATCCCCGTGTCCCTGCAGGCGGCCCGCGATGAACGTCTCGAACTGCTCCCGGGTGTACAGCGACCAGAGCAGCCGCGACCGGTTGACCGTGCCGGTGAGGTCCTCGTCGACCCAGTCGGTGCGGGTCGGTACCAGGTAGGAGGTGGTCACCCGCTGCACGACCAGCTTGTCCCGGTATTCGGCGATCACCGCGGTCGCCTCGAGGTAGTCGTCGTCGGTGGCCGCCGCGAGCAGGCTCCGCATCCGTACCGTGATGGACTCCGCCGGCCACTTCCACACCGACCTGGCCTCGTCATCGGTGATGGGGCGGACCAGGACGTCCCTCATGTGGAGCAGCCGCGACGACGGGCTGATCGCCAGCCCGTAGACCTCCAGGGTGGCGCGGGCGGCGAAGGTGGTCCCGCGGACGGCCGTCCACGCGTCGGCGAAGGCCCGCAGCTTGTCCTCGTCGGACCAGGTCACCGCCTTCGCGACGGCGGCGGCGACGGCGGCCGCGCCGCGCGCCGTCAGGGCCGGGTCGGCGAGCCCGGCCCGCAGGCCGTCGCGCAGCACCGGCTCGACCTCGGCGACCAGTGCCAGGTCGGCGTCGGTACGGGCGAACATCCGCTCGATCTGCTTCCGGTGGTTCTCGAACAGGGTTGCCGCCACCCCGACCGCCCTGCGGTCGACGGTCGTCGAGCTGGCCAGCCCGCCGCGGCGCGGGTGCATCCGGCGCCGCCAGGCGACCGGGATGACGAGGGTGTCCTCGTCGGGCCGGGACTGCGGGCCGGCGTCGTCCGCCCCGGCGTCGTCCGCTCCGGTTTCGGCTGCTCCGGTGTCGCCCGGCCCGGCCGGGGCCGCTTCGGCGGCGTCGGCCGCCGCCGCTACCGGCGCGGTGGGGGAGGACGGCGTCCCGCCGGCCTCGACGTATCCCTTGCGGACCTTCTCGGCGACCAGCCGGTCGGCGTGCGCGATCGCGGCCTGCTCCGACCCCAGGTGCTTGACCTGGGTGCGGCCCTCCGTGCCGAGCCGGCCGTAACTGACCGTCACCGACGAGCCGTTGCGGTCGATCCGCCAGAACTTCGCCGAACCGCCGTCGACGAACTCGAAGTCACGCACCCGCTGCCCCCTCTTGCCGCCACCTGATCGTCGGCCGCACTGTAACGACGCCCTGCGACATCCGGTCCGACGCGTGCTCCGGGCCGGGTCCTACCATGGGCGCGGGCCGCCGCCCGCCGACGCACCACACGAAGACAGGGGACAGATGGTGAAGTCCGCCGACGCCACGCAGACGCGGCCGGTGCCCGTGACCCGCCGCCCCGACGGGTCGCCGGCCGGCCCGGACACCTTCGAGCGCGGCGGCCACCTGGTGCACGTCGACCGCCGGCTGAGCACGGTGCTGCACCGCCGGCCGGCCGGCATCACCGGCAACCAGTGGTCGTCGGCGCTGCGGACCCGGCTCGACTACGTCGTACACGAGGCCGGCGGTGGCCCGGCGCTGGCCGGTATCCGGTTCGAGGACCCCGGCCGGCGGGAGGCGGACGCGTCGCGGACCGACCGGATGACCGGCACCGTGTGCGCGGCGGCCGGGTTCGGCCTGGTGCGGTTCGAGTCGGCGGCGCTGCCGCCGGTCGCCCGGCGGATCGTGGAGTACGTCCTCGACGCCCGCGCCTTCCAGCGGGCCACCGCCGATCCCGCCGGTGACCCGCCCGACGGGCTGCCCGGTTTCCGGGACATCCTCGGCCGGCTGCCGGACGGCCGGACCGGGCACGTCAACGACCTGGGTGCGCTCGCCCGGGCGGCGGCCGTCGAGGCGTACGCCGGCCGGCAGCTCACCGACCCGATCATCCGCGACCTGCACGTACGGTGGACCGACGGGCCCGCCGAGGGCTGGGCCTGGGTGGAGGTGCGCGCCGGGCTGTCGGTCTTCGAACGGGTCCGGGTCTGGCAGCACGGCTTCTCCTGCGGCGTCGACCCGGGGCGGTTCGCCGCCGACCTGGCGGTGATGGCGGTCGGCGAACGCCTCAAGAACCTGTCCACAGTGGAACCCGAACTCGTCGCCCGGTCGGCGCTGGCCCGCGAACTCGACGGGTTGCGCAGCCGCCACGCCGACCTGGCCGAGCCGTTCGCCTTCGCCCACGTCACCTTCGACTGACGGGCGCCCCCGGCGGGACAAGACTCGGGCCCGCCGCTCATGATCGTTAGTCGAGAAGCCGTACGACACGCCGTCCTCGTGCACCTCAGCAGCAGACGATCATGTCCCGGTCGGTGCTTCGGGGAGCGCCGCCGGGCAACCCGTCACGGGCGGGCCGGCCATGCCCGGTCGAAAACCGGGTACCGCTCCGACGGTCCCCGGCCGTCCCCGCCGGGCAGGACCGAACCGTGGAAGGTCGCGCCGTCCAGGCCCAGCGAGTCGTCGTCGCCCGGGCCGGCGTCGGGTCCGGGGCGTTCTTCGATCCGGAACCTCCCGCCGAGCCGGACCGCCACCGAGTGGGCGACCCCACAGACGTCGGCCTGATCGATCGTCTCTCCGCGCAGCGCGAGTTGCGCGTACAGCTCACACGCCACCTCGTCGCGAACGCGCGCCAGGTCGGGCGGGATCTGATCATCTTCGGACGCTGGGCGATAGCTCATGACGTCCACGGTCGGCCCGCCCGGCGCCCCGGTCAATGCGCCCGTTACATCTCTCACAGACGGTGGACAACGCCTGACAGCTCCAAAGTGGAGCGGTGTCTACCGGCAGGTGTCGGAGTCGGCGGGCACGTGTGAGAAGACCACCGGGGCGACCGCCCGCGGCGGAGGCTGTGCCGCTGCCGGCTCGCCGGTCAGCGGCGTACGCGGGTGTTCGCCGGTCAGCACCAGCAGTTCGTACGCCCGCTGCACCGGGATCTGGTGGGTGGCGATCGCGGTGGCCAGCGGCACCGGACCGATCCCACCGGGCGACACCGACAGGGTGAGCACGGCGGGGTCGACGCCCCGGCTCGCCAGGTATCCGGCGGCCTCGGGGGACAGTTCGCGCCAGGGTCGTACGGTCTCCTCGGTGAACCCGTGGGCGGCCCACTCGTCGGCCTGCCCGGTGACCCGGCTGGCGAGTCGGGCGGGTACGACGTCCCGGCCGCCGAGATCGTCGCTCAGCAGCGCACGGGCCAGGGCGGACAGCCGGTCGACCGGGACGAAGCGGTCCCCGGATCCACGGCCGCCGTCACCCGTGCCACGCTCACCTCGAGTAGGCATGCCCCCATCCAAGCATGATCGTTTTCCGGGCCGGCGGGCGACCACCCGGTGGGACGGTCGCCCGGCCGGACGGTCCCGCACCCGCCGCCCGACGGGGGCAGGCGGGTGCGAGACCGTCGAAGTGTCGCGTCCGGGGGTCAGGCGTCGTGGTGCGGGCGGCGCTGCGCGGCGATGAAGGTCATCCGGAACTTTCCGATCTGGACCTCGTCGCCGTCGTTGAGGGTGGCCGATTCGACCCGTTCCCGGTTGACGTAGGTGCCGTTGAGGCTGCCCGCGTCACGCACGGTGAAGGTGTCACCGTTGCGGTGGAACTCGCCGTGCCGCCGGGACACGGTCACGTCGTCCAGGAAGATGTCGCTGTCGGGGTGCCGGCCGCTCGTCGTCAGGTCCGTGTCGAGCAGGAACCGGGCGCCGGCGTTGGGACCCTGGTGGATGGCCAGGAGCGCCGCACCGGGCGGTAGCGATGCCGCGATGCCACTCGTCGCGGAATCGCGGCTCCGCGTCTCGCGAAACTCGGCGAACGATCGCAGATCGAACGTCGACGTGACGTCGAGCAGCGGATGCTCCCTGTCAGGACTCATCAACACCACCTCACAGTTGCCCGGTAACCCGGGAAAGTCGGCAGTTTACGGTAGCCGAGCCGGTATCGGGCCGACATCCGGCAGCCGCCCTCTACGTTAGCCGGCCTGTCGGAGGAGTCGCGGAAACCCGTTCGGCCAGATGTGCGGCGATGTCGTCGAGGCTGCCGGTGTTGCCCTGGAGGTCGATCTCGACGTCGTACTCGCTCTCGATCGCATCGATCAACCGGAGCAGTCCGAGCGAGTCCAGGCCCAGCGCGACCAGGGGAACGTCACCGGCCAGCGCGTCGGCGACCGGCACCGCGCCGCCGGTTGCCTCGTGGACGAGTTCGGCGAGCCGCTGGTGCAGCGGGCCGGCCGCGGTCATCGACGGGCCTCCCGGACGACCTCGGCGATCTCCGCGATCGTGGGCATTTCGAAGAAGACCTCCAGTGACAATTCAACTCCCAGTCGTTGGTGGATGCGGCTGCTGATCCGGGTGATGGTCAGCGAGTGGCCGCCGAGGTCGAACAGGTCCTCGTCGAGGCCGATGTCGTCGATCTGGAGGACGTCCTGCCAGATGGTCCGGATCTCCTCGACCACCTCGTCGGCGACCGCCGTGCCGTCGTCCGGGCCGGCGTCGCCGGGCGCGCCGGCCGCCGGCCCGGTCCGCTCCCGGGCCGGCGCGGGCAGCGCGGCCCGGTCGAGCTTGCCGCTCGGGCTCAGCGGCAGCGCGTCGAGGAAGACCCAGGTCGCCGGGACCATCACCGCCGGCAGCGTCTCGGCCAGATGGGCGCGCAGCGCGGCCGGGTCGGGCGCGACACCGGCCGGCACGACGTAGCCGACGAGCCGGCTGTCGCCCTCGTCGCCGTCGCGCAGCGTGACCGCGCAGCCGGTGACCGCCGGGTGCTCCAGCAGCCGCGTCTCGATCTCGCCGAGTTCGACCCGGTGCCCGCGGATCTTGACCTGGTGGTCGGCGCGGCCGAGAAATTCCAGCCGCCCGTCGGTGGTCCACCGGGCCAGGTCGCCGGTGCGGTAGAGCCGCCCGTGCGGGGCGTCGTACGGGTCGGCGCGGAACCGGTCGGCGGTCAGCTCCGGCCGGCCCAGGTAGCCGTCGGCCACCCCGGCGCCGCCGAGGACCAGTTCGCCGGGTACGCCGATCGGCAGCGGACGCAGCCGCGGGTCGAGGACGTAGGCGCGGGCGTTGGCGACCGGCCGGCCGATCGTCACCTCCCGGCCCCGGGTCACCTCGTCGGTGGTGGCGTAGATCGTCGCCTCGGTGGGGCCGTACCCGTTGACCACCCGGGCGACCCGGTCGTGCAGCTCACGGGCCAGCGCGGTCGGCAGCACCTCGCCGCCGGCCAGGGCGACCAGCTCACGGTCGGCGCCGCCGATGCCGGCCGCCAGCAGCACCCGCCAGCCGGACGGGGTCGCCTGCACGTTCGTCACCCCGTGCGACTCGACCAGCCGGACGACGGCGGCCCCGTCGGCGGCGCTGACCCCGGACGCGACGACGACCCGGCCGCCGGTGGCCAGCGGCAGGAACATCTCGACCAGCGAGATGTCGAACGACATCGAGGTCAGCGCCAGCCACCGGTCGGTCGGGCGGCTGTCGAGCACGTCGCCCATGGCGTACAGCAGGTTGGCCAGCGCGGCGTGCGGCACCCGTACGCCCTTGGGCCGGCCGGTCGAGCCCGAGGTGTAGAGCACGTACGCGAGGTCGGTGCCGGCCGGGTCGGCGGTCGCCGGGACGCCGGCCGGCTCCGGCAGGGTGTCGAGGTCGTCGACCGGCAGCACGTCCGGCCCGCCGGCCAGTTCCGTGGCGACGTCGGCGGTGGTGGCCGACGCGGTGGTGACGACCAGGGCGGGTGCCGCGTCGGCGAGGATCGCCGCCTGCCGGGCCGCCGGCAGGTCCGGGTCGACCGGCAGGTACGCCGCTCCGGCGCGCAGTACGGCGAGCAGGGTCGCCACCGCGGTCCAGGAGCGGTGCAGCCCGACCGCGACCAGCGAACCGGGGCCGACACCACGGTCACGCAGCACCGCCGCGAGCCGGCCGCTGACCGCCTCCAGCCCGGCGTACGTCAGCTCCCGGTCCCCGTCGACCAGGGCGATGTCGGTGGGGCGCTGCCGGACCTGCTCGGCGAACCGGGCCGGCAGGCTGTCGGCGGCGTAGTCGCGGGCGGTGCCGTTGAAGATCTCCAGCACCAGGTCGAGTTCGCGGTCGGGCAGGATGGGCAGTTCGTCGACGGCCCGGTCCGGGTCGGCGACCGCCCCGGCGATCAGGGTGCGCAGGTGGGCGCCGATCCGGGCGACCGCGTCGGTGGGGATCGCGTCCGGGCTGTGCTGCAGGCCGACGGTCAGGCCGGTGCCGCTGTCGACGACCTGCACGTGCAGCGCGTTGCGGGCGGTGCCGCCGAAGATCGTCCAGTCGACGCGGCTGGCGACGCCGGTGAACGCCGGCTCGGGGGCGCGGCGCCGGTAGCCGACCGACACCGGGGTCAGCGCGGTGGCCGGGCGCAGCCCGCTGACCGCCTGCGCCAGCGGCACGTCCCGGTGCCGGTAGAGCTGGCGCAGTTCGGCGCGCAGCGCGCACGCGTACGCCCGGAAGGTGGCGTCCGGGGCGGGGGCGGGCACCGGCAGTTCGTTGACGAACAGGCCGATCTGTCCGGCGGTGTCCGGCGTACGTGTCGACAGGCCGACACCGACCGGCAGCGCCTCGTTGCCGTACCGGTGCAGCAGGGCGTGGACGGCGGCCAGCAGCAGTTCGAAGCGGCTGACGCCGAGGTCGGCGGCGAGCCGGGCGGTGCCGGCGACCAGGTCGGCGTCGAGGTCGAACTCGACGGTGGCGCCCGGTGCGGCGGCGACCGGCTGCCGGGTCAGGCCGGGCAGGACGACGTCGCCGGGCGGGTTCCACCGGCCCGCCCAGTAGTCGCGGGCGGCCGGCAGCGCGGCGGCGACCCGCTCCCGTTCGGTCGCCGCGTGTCCACTGTGGTCGGCGGCCGGGCCGAGGTCGGCGGGGCGGCCGGCGACGGCGGCGTCGTACGCGTGCGCGAGGTCGCGGGCCAGCACGTCCTTGGACATGCCGTCGAAGACCAGGTGGTGGGCGGTCACCAGCAGCAGGTGCCGGTCGGGGGCGCCGGTCAGCAGGGTGAACCGGGCCAGCGGCCCCCGGCGCGGGTCGAACGGGCGGTCGATCTCGGCGCGTACCCGGTCGTCGGTGAGCGGCCCGCTGCCCAGGGTGATCTTCTCGGTGGCGGGCGCCAGGTGCGGCACCCCGTCGGCATCGGTCTCGACCGCGCTGCTCAGTCCCTCGTGCCGGGCGATGACGGCGGTGCACGCCTCGGTCAGCGCCCGCTCGTCGAGCGTGCCGTCGAAGTGGATCCCGAGCGCCATGTGGTAGGCGGTGCCGGCGACGCCGGCCTGCTCGGTGAACCAGACGGCGTGTTGGGCGTACGTCGCCTCGGCGGTGGTCACGGACCCTCCTGAGTTTCGGCCTGGGTTTCGAAGCGGGTGATCAGCTCCCGTTTGACGACCTTGCCGCCCTCGTTGCGCGGCAGGTCCTCGACGACGAGCACCCGGGTGGGCAGTTGGTGGTCGGTGAGCCGGCCGGCGAGGAAGCCGCGCAGCGCGGGCAGTTCCAGGTCGGCGGGCGGGGTGTCCGGACGGGCCACCACGACGGCGGCGACGGCCGACCCGAGGACCGGGTGGGGGACCGGGACCACGGCCGCCTCGGCGACCGCCGGGTGTTCGTGCAGTGCCGCCTCGACCTCCAGGCTGGAGATCTTGAACGCCCCGGATTTGATCACGTCCTGGTGCCGGTCGGTCAGGTAGAGGTAGCCGTCGGCGTCCATCCGGCCGATGTCGCCCATCCGGACCCACTCGCCGCGGAACGTGGCCGCGCTGGCCTCGGCGTCGCGGTAGTAGGCGCGCGGATGGTCGCAGCGCAGCCAGACGTGGCCGGTCTCGCCGGCCGGCAGCGGCTCGCCGTCGTCGTCGGCGATCATGAGGGTGCCGCCGACCGCCTTGCCCACCGCGTCGCGCCGCGCCGGGTCGAAGATCATCGTGGTCTGCGCCGGGGCGGCCTCGGTCGACGAGTAGTAGTTGACCACGGCCGCGGACGGGAACGCCGCCGACAGCCGGGCGGCGACCGCCGGTGCCAGCGCCGCCGCCGTCGACCCGATCAGGTGTACGTGCGACAGGTCGCGGCCGGCCAGCGCCCCGGAGTCGAGCAGTTCGATCGCCATCGACGGCACCAGGAACACGGTGCCGGTGCCGGGGGTGGCGATCAGCCGGGCGAACCGGCCCGGCGTGAACTGCGCCAGCGTCAACGCCGTCGGCTTGGCGGACAGCGCGTTGAACAGCATCGTCTGCGCGGCGTTGGTGCCGATCGCGAACGCGTGCAGGAAGCGCTCGGAGTGGCCGAGCGCCAGCCGGCGCGGATGGTTGGGCGCGTGCACGGTCAGGTTGGCGTGCGTCGCGCCGACCCCCTTCGGCCGCCCGGTCGTGCCCGACGTGTAGAGGATCTGCGCCAGGTCGCCCGGCCGGACCCGGTGGTCGACCACCGGCGCGTCACCGGCCGGCTCGCCGGCCAGCTCCGCCACCGGGTACGCCGGCAGCCCGTCGGCGCCGTCCGGACCCGTACCGGCGGCACCGCCGTGCAGCACGGCGGCGGCCGCGCAGTGCTCCAGGGCGTGCCGGAGCTGTCCCGGCGCCAGCCGGTCGGACAGCGGCACCGACACCGCGCCGGCCCGCTGCACCCCGCAGTACGCGACCGCGAAGTCGACCCAGTCGCGGGCGCCGAAGACCAGCCCGACCCGGTCGCCGGGACGTACGCCCCGGCGGTGCAGGGCCGCGGCGACCGCGCCGGCCGCCGACTCCCACGCCGCGAAGGTCAGCGTCGCGGCGCCGTGCACCTCGATCGCCACCCGGTCGGGGTGTGCCTCGGCCCGCCAGGCGAGCAGGTCCGGCACCGTACGCGCGGCCCTGCGGGCCGGGGTGACCGTCGTGGACGCCATCTCAGCTCCCGCTCGCCACCGACACCGGCCGCCGGGCCGGGTCGTCACTGTCGTCGTCCGGCCCGACGAGGCCGTCGTCGGCCGGCTTGCGAGGTCCGGGGACCGTCCGGGCCCGCCGGGCCTCGATCCCGATCACGTCCTCCGGCGGCGCGTCCGGGACCTCGTCGTCGAAGCGGGACAGGATCCGGGTCCGCATCGAGATCACCGCGGTCGCCGCGATGCCGAGCCCGAAGACCAGGTAGAGCAGGCCGATGCCGCGACCGGGTCCGACCCCGATCACCGCGCCGACGCTGCCGGCCAGCGCACCGCCGGGCAGCAGCAGCGGCTCGGCCGCCTTCGACGCCAGCGGGGCGACGATCCCCCAGCCGATCGGCATCGTAGACGAGGCCACCATCTGGTTGAGCGCGAACACCCGGCCGTGGAACCGCTGCGGCACCTTGGTCTGCACGACGGTGTTGTAGATGCCGTTGACCAGGGCGAGGGCGAAGTACATCCCGAAGGCGCCGGCCCCGATCACGACCAGGGACGGCCGCATGCCGGTCAGCACGCAGGCGGCGGCGATGGCCAGGGTGCCGATCAGCACCGCCCGCATCCGGTAGTGCCGGGGACCGCCCCAGACCAGCATCACCAGGCCGCCACAGGCACCGCCGATCCCGCCGACGATCGCGATCCGGGCCACCTCCGCCAGATCGGCGAAACCGAGCACCAGCGGGGAGAGCAGGAACAGCACCGGGAACAGGAAGAAGTTGAGCGTGGCGAAGAACGCCAGCATGGCGCGGAACTCGCGGCGGCGCAGCGAGTAGCGCACCCCGCCGGCGATCTCGGCGGTGAGGGTCTCCCGCCGGCGCAGGGCCATGGTGCGCGGGAAGCGGATGGCGAGCAGGATCACGATCGCGAGAGCGTACGTCACCACGTCGACCACGAGGATGCCCTTGAGGCCGATCGCCTCCAGCAGGGCGACCGCCACCAGCGGCACCATGAACTGGGTCAGCCCGGTGGCCATCTGCGCGATGCCGTTGGCGTGCCCGAGGAAGCGCTTGGGCACCAGTTGCGGCACGGCCGACACGAACGCCAGCCGCTGGAACGCCAGCGTCACCGACAGCCAGCCGACCAGGACGTAGAAGTGCCAGGTCTGGGCCCGGTCGGTCAGCAGCAGCACGGCGACGGCGAGCTTGGCGACGCCGGCCGCGCAGCAGGCGAGCAGGATGACCCGGCGCCGGCTGGTCCGGTCGATCAGGGCGCCGGCGAACGGTGCGACGACCATGCCGGGCACCAGCCCGAGTACGGAGAACAGCGCGAACCGGGCCAGCGAGCCGGTCTCGATGAAGATCCACAGTGGTACGGCGAAGCTGGTCAGCGCGGTGCCGGCCATCGTGACGATCTGGCCGGCCGCGACCAGCCCGAACCGCTTCATGCTCGGCGTCGGCTCCCGGCGCTCCTTGCGGCCGGCGGGCTTTCCGGCCGGCGTGGACTTCGCCGGGGCCGGGCTGCCGTCGTGGCGGGACACCTCCACCAGCCGCCACGCCGGTTCGGGACCGTCGTCGTCCGCGATCGTGGCGCTGCCCGGGGCGGCGTCGTCCGGGGCCGTCGCGGCCGCGGCCGGCCCACCGTCCGGCGCCGGCCCGTCGAGCCGCCCGTCGACCGTGGTGACGATCTCGGCCAGCTCCTCGGCCCGGTACTTCAGGAAGTAGTGCCCGCCCTCGTCGATCGACACCAGCGCGGTCCGGTCGCTGAGGAAGTGCCACTCCCGGTAGCGTTCCTCGGCCCACTCGGTGCCCCGGTCGCGGTCGCCGACGACCGACACGATCGGCGCCCGCAGCGGCGTGACCCCGCGGTGCATCAGCGCGCTGAAGTAGTCCTCGGACACCTCGGCGTCGTGCCGCATCGCCCGGATCAGGAACGCGGCCTGGTCGGCGTCGAGCGCCCCGATGTCGGCGCCCTGCGCCTGCAACCAGGTGCGGTAGATCCGGTCGCTGCGGATCCGCTCGGCGATCCGCAGCCGCATCAGCGGCCCGAGCACCCCGCCGACCGGCCGGCCGAAGGGGAAGACCCCGCCCAGGTAGATCGCGTCCAGGTCGCGACCGGCGGCCTCGAGCAGCCGGGCCACCTCGACGGCGAGGGCGCCGCCGGGGCCGCAGTGGCCGTACAGGACCAGCGGCCCGTCGACGGTGGCCAGCACCTCGTCGGCGACCGCCCGGGCCACCTCCTCGATCGGGGCCGGCTCGTCGTCCAGCCCGATGTCGTGCCCGGGCACCGCCACCGAGTAGAGCCGGTGGCCGGCCGGCAGCGCGTCGGCGAGCGGCTGGTAGACCACCGCGCTGCCGCCGCCGTACGGCACGCAGACCAGCGACCGGACCACCTGCCCGGCCGGTACGGCGGGGGTCAGCTCGTGCAGCAGCCCGCCGGCCCGGCCGGCGTCGCCGAGGACCAGGGCGGCCAGTTCACGTACGGTGCGGTGCTTGAACAGGTCCATGACGCTCAACGGCCGCAGTTCGGCGCCGGTGGCCGCCGGCAGTTCCCGGCGCAGCCGCGCGACGACCTGGGTGGCCAGCAGCGAGTGCCCGCCGAGTTCGAAGAAGTCGTCGGTGACGCCGACCTCGGGCAGCTTCAGGATCTCCGCCCAGGCCAGCGCGATCGTGGTCTCCACCGGCCCCTGCGGCGGCACCCGCTCGCCGGCCGGCCGGTCGTCGACCGGCTCGGGAAGCGCCCTGCGGTCGACCTTGCCGTGGTCCTGCAACGGCAACCGGTCCAGCCACACGTACCGGGCCGGGAGCATGTACTCCGGCAGCCGGTCGGCGAGCCGGCGGCGCAACTCGGCCGGCTCGACGTCGGTGCCGTCGCCGGCCCGTTCCAGGTAGCCGACCAGCCGGTCGTCGCGCAGCACCACGACCGCCTGCCCGACCCCGGCCGTGTCCCGCAGCGCCGCCTCGACCTCGCCGAGCTCGACCCGGTAGCCGCGCAGTTTGACCTGGTGGTCGCCGCGGCCGAGGAACGCCAGCCGGCCGTCCGGCAGCCAGCGGCCGAGGTCGCCGGTGCGGTACATCCGGGACCCGGGCGGGCCGTACGGGTCGGCGACGAACCGTTGGGCGGTCAGGTCGGGCCGGCCCAGGTAGCCGCGGGCCAGCCGGTCGCCGCCGAGGTAGATCTCCCCGGGTACGCCGATCGGGGCGGGCCGGCCGGTGCTGTCCAGCACGTACACCCGGGCGTGCGGCAGTGGCCGGCCGATCGGCACCATGCCGGGGCCGGCGTCGTCGGCGCGTACCCGGTCGGTGGTGATCCCGACGGTGGCCTCGGTCGGTCCGTAGTGGTTGAGGACGGCCGTGGGGCCGGCGGCGAGCCCGGCCGCCCACGACAGGTCGGACGCCTCGCCGCCGAGAATCAGCGCGCGGCGCGGCAGCAGCGGGCCGGGGCCGGTGTCGGCGGCCAGCGCGGCCAGGTGCGACGGCGTCATCTTGATGTAGTCGATCGCGTTGCGGGCCAGCTCGTCGGCGAGTTCGGCGCCGGTGCACCGGCGCGGCACCAGGTGTACGACCCCACCGGTCGACAGCGCCAGGTAGAACACCGTGACGCTGAAGTCGAACGACATCGACTGCAGCAGCGCGTAGCGGGCGGCCGGCGCGATGTCGAAGCGGTGGCGTACGTCGGCGAGGTAGTTGACCACCTGCCGGTGGGCGACCGCGACGCCCTTCGGCGTGCCGGTCGAGCCGGAGGTGTAGATGACGTACGCGAGGTTGTCCGGGGCCGGACCACCGTCGGGCGGCCCGGACGGGCCGGCGTCGACCTCGGCGCCGATCCGGTCGAGGCAGACCGGTTCGGGGATCGCGCCGGCGGGCCGATCGGCCCGGGCCGCGGCGAGCGGCTCGAGCAGGTCGCTGCCGGTCAGCAGCAGGGACAGCCCGGCGTCGGCGAGCATGGTGGCCAGCCGGGCCGGCGGCTGCTCGGGGTCCAGCGGCACGTACGCGCCACCGGCCCGCAGCACGGCGAGCAGCGCCACCGCGAGGTCGACCGACTGTTCCAGGCAGACGCCGACCAGGGTGTCCGGGCCGACGCCGCGCCCGCGCAGGTGATGGGCGAGCTTGTCGGCGCGCCGGTCCAGTTCGCGGTAGGTGATCGAGTCCGCGCCGCAGACCACCGCCGGGGCGTCCGGGGTGGCGGCCGCGTGCGTGCGTACCAGGTCGGCGAGGGTGGCGCCGGCAGGGACGGCGGCGGGCGCCGGCAGCGGGTCGGGTGCGGTGGCGAAGCCGAGCAGCCGTTCGTGCTCGGCCGGGCCGAGCAGGTCCAGGTCGACCAGCGGCCGGTCGGGCGCGGCGACCGCGGCGCGCAGCAGGTTGACGTAGTGGTCGGCGAGCCGGCCGGCGGTGTCGGCGTCGAAGAGGTTGGTGTTGTAGAGGAACTCGCCGCGGATCCCGTCCGGGGTCTCGGTCAGGTAGCAGGAGACGTCGAAGCGGGCGCTGCGTACCCGGGTGTTGAACGGTTCGGCGGTCAGCCCGGCCGGCCACCGCTTGCTGCCGCGCTGGTAGTTCTGCAGGGCGAAGAGGACCTGGAAGACCGGGGTACGGCTGACGTCGCGGGTGACGTTCAGTTCCTGGACCAGCCGCTCGAACGGCACCTGCTGGCGGGTCAGCGCCTTGATCGCCGTACCGCGCGTGCGGGTGAGCAGGGTGGCGAAGCTGGGCTCGGCACCGTCGTCGGTGGACACGTCGGCGCGCAGCGCCAGCGTGTTGACGAACAGGCCGATCATGTTCTCCAGTTCGGGGACGACCCGGCCGGCGACCGGGGAGCCGATCGCGAAGTCGCGCTGTCCGGTGTAGCGGAAGAACAGTGCCTGGAGTCCGGCCAGCAGGGTCATGTAGAGCGTCGCCCGCCGGCCGCGGGCCAGCCGCTTGAGTCCGTCGGTGAGTTCGGCGTCGAGTTGGAAGTGCTGCGACCTGCCGTCGTAGCGCTGCTCGGCCGGGCGCGGCCGGTCGGTCGGCAGGTCCAGCGGCGGTACGCCGGTGAGCGCCTCGCGCCAGTGGTCGAGTTCGCCGGTGGCGGCCGGCCCGTCGGCCCGGTCGCGCTGCCAGGCGGCGTAGTCGGTGTACCGGGTCACCGGTGCGGGCGGCACCGGCTCGCCGCCGAGGCTCGCGGCGTAGTGCGCGGCGACCTCGGCGAACAGCAGGTCCTGTGACCAGCCGTCGCTGACGATGTGGTGGGTGGCGACGTGCAGGAGGTGGTCGTCGGGGCCGAGCCGGACCAGCAGGGCGCGCACCAGCGGGGCGTGCGTCAGGTCGAACGGCTGCCGGGCGGCGTCGGCCACCAGGGCGCGGCCGTGCTCCTCGTCGTCGGCGGTGACGACCGGCAGGGGGACGCGTACCACGTCGGCGACCTCCACCCGGGGCCGCCCGTCGGCGGTCTGGGTGAACCGCATCCGCAGGCTGTCGTGCCGGGTGGCGACCGCGTCGAACGCCTGCCGCAGCAGGTCGGGGTCGAGCGGCCCGCGCAGCCGGATCGTCGAGGGGATCACGTACGCCGGGGTGCCGGGCGCGAACTGCTCCATGAACCACAGTCGTTCCTGGCCGAACGACGGTGGCGCGGCCTCCGGTGCCACTTCGGGGATCACCCGTTCAGGTGCGGCCTCGGGACGGGTTGGTAGGTCGACACCTGTCATGCCGTTTGCCCTCATTTCGCCGGACACACCGGTGGTGTGCCGCGTGCCGGCGGCGTAGTTGATCATCATGGACGGGTCTTCCCGGTGACCCGCTTCGCAGTGTGCCTGTACTGGCACCCTGGGTGGGATCGGCCGAACGGCGCACCACATTGAACCCGAACCATCGATTCCATCCATATAGGACCGAAATTAAGGCGTCCGTCTCCCGGGCGTTACCGGAACCGGTGTTGTCGGCCCCGACCCGGCTGTGTTTCGATGTGTGGCCCGGCGATGCGACGATGCCGACGGGACAGGCGACATGAGCAGGTGAAGGTGCCGACAGACCTGGTGACGGGCGAGATCGTCCACGCGCCGTTTCGGGGGACGAGATCGGCGACCGCGCCGCTCACCTGGGGCCAACGGTCGATGTGGCGCTCCCCGGCCGATCTCGCCGGTCAGGGCATCTTCCTCCACCTGCGGCGCACCGTCAGCGTCTCGCCCCGCGCCCGCGCCGACCTCCCGGCCGTCACCGCCGCCCTCGGCACGCTGGTCGGCCGGCACGAGTCGCTGCGCACCCGGATCCGGCCCGTCGACGGCGAACCCGCCCAGGTCGCCGCCGAACACGGCCGGCTCCCGCTGCTCGTCGCCGACGGCCGCGACGACCCCGACGGCGGCGCCGGCACCGCCCGCGCCCTGATGGACCGGCTCGGGGCGACCCCGTTCGACCTCGCCGAGGAATGGCCGCTGCGGGTCGCCCTGGTCGTCGTCGACGACCGGGTACGCCACGTCGTGATCGTCTTCAGCCACGGGACCGTCGACTTCCACGGCGCCGAGATCGTCCTGCGCGACCTGCGCCAACTCCTGCTGCGCGGCACGGTGTCCACCCCCGCCGGCCTCCAGTCGATCGACATCGCCCGCCGCGAGGCCGGCCGCGAACGGCACCGCTCCGACCGGTCCGTCGCCCACTGGAGGGGCGGCTTCCGGCGGCTGCCGGCCAGCATGTTCGACCCGGTCGGTCCGGCCCTCGAACCGCCGTACCGGCAGGCGCTGCTGACCTCCGAGGCGCTCGACCTGACCACCCGGATCATCGCCGCCCGGCACCGGGTCAGCACCTCGACCGTCCTGCTCGCCGCCACCGCCGCGGTCGTCGCCGCCCGGCAGGACGCCACCACCTGCGGCGTGCTCACCATGGCCGGCAACCGGTTCCAGCCCGGCTACGGCGAGGCCGTCGCCAAACTCAACCAGATCGGCCTGTGCGTCGTCGACCTCGCCGGCCGCCCCGACTTCACGACCCTGCTCCACCACACCGCCGCGGCGGCGCTCGACGCCTACCGGTACGCCTACTACGACCCGCTGGCGCTCGACCGCGCCATGGCCGACCTCGGGTACGACCCCCGCACCGTGCTGGAGCCCTACTGCTATCTCAACGACATCCGGCTGCCCCGGCACCCCGGATTCGTCGGCCCGCCCCCCGACGAGGCGACCGTGCGTACGGCGACCGCCCGCACCACGATCACCTGGCTGGAGCCGCCGCCGGTGTTCCTGTGGCGGTGCCGGATGCAGGTGATCGACGTGCCCGGCGCGCTCGGGGTGGTGCTCACCGTCAACACCCGCTACCTGCCGCCGGGGCCGGCCGAGGGGTTCCTGCTCGACGTGGAGCGCCTCCTGGTCGAGGCGGCCTTCCGCGACGTCCCCTGGCCCTGGTCCGCCGGGTCACGTCCGGCCGCCGCCTGAACCCGACGACGGCTCATGTCCGCTTCAGATGCGGGAAGAGTTCGTCGAGGACCGCCTCGGAGTTGGGTACGGCCGAACGGAACGTGAACGACAGTGGCAGTCCCAGGCCGGCGATCGTGGCGAGTTCCGCCGGGGCCAACGTGAACTCGGCCCTGTTCGCCACGTCGGCGGCGATGTCGATCTGCACGGTGCAGCCTTCGGCACGCAGTTCGGCCAGGACCGTCGCCCGCCGGGACAGCCTGGCGAGCAGCGCGTCGAGCTGACGGTGAGGATCGGTCGAGAACGAGTCGTCGTAACCACCGACCCAGCAGCCCACGCCCGGTCTGAAGGCGGACGGCGACCCCGGCGTACGTGCCACCGCGGGCTCCCAGTCGAGCCGGCTGGTGATCTCGTCAGGCACCAGATCGGCACGGGTGACGATCAGGGCGACGCTCACGTTCTCCCACCGCAATGGCCCACCGGTCATCGGTTCACCATCCCTCAGCGCTCGTTGGTGCTGGGTACGACGACGAGCGGGAGCCCGAGATCTGCGATCCGCCGCAACACCTCGGGTGCGACGAGGGCGGTGGACCGCGGTCCGGAGTAGCCCCGGACTATCAACTGCACCGAGTAGCCTTCGTCGACAAGATCACGGATGGCGGCCGATGCGGCGGTCAACCGGACCAGCAGGTCGCCCGCCGCCGTCGTGAATTGGGAGGCGCGGCCGCTCGTGTCCGAGTCCAAGAACCATCGCCCGTCGCTGCCCGACAGGGGAGCGTACGGGTCGAATCCCGGACCGGCGCTCGCCGTGGGCGTCAGGCGGAGCCTACGGGTCACGGCCTCGGGGTCGAGGTCGCTCTTGGTGATCTTCAGGGTGAGGGTCGGACCTCCCCAGAGAGCTTCGGCCTCCTCATAGGTTTCCATCAGACACCTCCGTTTGGATCGTGGCCGGTCTGGTCGCGGTCATCTACTGCACCTCTCGGCAAGCGGCCCAGTGGGTATGCCCCATTCCTTCGACGAGCAGATCGCTCAGCCTGGCCTGGGCGCGGACGGTCGTCGAGTTCTCGAACACGCTGAACCCTCCAGGGGGAGTCGCTTCGGGCTTGGTCAGGTAGTAGTCGGGGACTTGATCACCCTCCCGGAAGGTCTCGACCGGCAGGCCGGGATGCACCCCGGCCTCGATCGCAAGACCGCTGAGTCCGGGAAGTGCTTCCCTGTGTGCGCAGTAGAACGAGATGGACGTGCCGGTCGGTACGGTGAGGTGGCCGCTCCCCTCCCGGTAGAAGCCGTGGCCGACAAAGACCGGTTGACCGTCCTCGCGTCCGCCCTTGAAGACCCGGGTGGCGTAGAAGTGTCCGTCCGACTCGGAGTATTCGTGGCCGCTGAGTTGGAGGTCGGTGGCGAGCAGGATGTCTCGGATGCCCGTCGCGTCAGGTGTGGACGAACCTCGATCATGTTCGGCGGCCAGGGCTGCAACCTCAGCCCGGGCTTCTCGTCGTGACGGTAGGGAGACATCGAAGGGGTCGACCGGTCTGGCCTCGGCATCCGATTTCTCCGGTACGGGCGTGGCGGCATCTTCAGGCGTTCGTCCGGCCGCATCGCGCTCGGCCCTCATCGGCGGATTCCGGACCGCGGGTGTCCGACCTTCTCCCTCGGTCGCATGATCGATCTCCCCATGATCGAATGCGCGAGTTGATATCGGGAAGCGTCATTATATTGATCCTCCTGTGCCACGGGCCGGATACGCCCGGACATGCTTGGGCGGCACAGAGGTCATTAGGCCGTGTTCGGGGAGGAATGTGCCCGGGTTCCGATCCGGCGGCATCAGGTGACGGCGTACGGCACCGGACGCCGGCGGCGGCTCGCCGCGGGCGCCCGGTCCCCGGCGTCAGGCCGCGGGCGCCGACGGCGGCTGGAGGATGCGGATCGCGTTGCCGAACGGGTCCCGCACCCCGAAGTCGGTCCCGTACGGCCGCCGCATCGGCTCGTCGGTGATCTCCACACCCCGGTCCCGCAGGGTCTCGAACGTCTTCTGGGCGTCGTCGGTGGTGAAGCCGAGCGTTCCGCCGGTCGCACCCTTCGTCACCAGTTCGCGGACCTGGTCGGCGGTCGCCGGGTCGAGGCCGGGCGGGCCGGGCCGCTCCAGCAGGATCTGCCGGTCGGGTTCGCCGGGTACGCAGACGGTGAGCCAGCGCATGAAGCCGAGGTCCTCGTCGGTGTGCACCGTCAGGCCGAGCTTGCCGACGTAGAAGTCGAGCGCCTCGTCCTGGTCGAGTACGTAGATCTGGGAGAGTCGGATGCTGTTCAACATGCGGTTCACGCTATTGGCCTGCTGCCGGCCGGTGCTTCTCCGAAACTGCTCGGTCGCATCCACCGCCGGGTGAAGCAGGTCGGCGCGGCGGTCACGGCGGCCCGCTCCCGGTAGGCGCTCGGCGACTCGCCGACGATCCCGCGGAAGGTCCGGCTGAACGTGCCGAGGCTGCTGAAGCCGACCGCCATGCAGATGTCGGTGACGCTGCGGTCGGTTTCCCGCAGCAGCGACATCGACCGCTCGACCCGGCGGCGCTGGAGGTAGCGGTGCGGGGTCTCGCCGAACGTGGCGCGGAAGGAGCGGATGAAGTGCGCCTCGGAGACCAGGGCGATACGGGCCAGCGCCGGGATGTCCAATGGTTCGGCGTACGACCGGTCCATCGCGTCGCGGGCGCGCAGCAACCGGCGGTTGGTCTCCTCGACGGCCCGGCTCATGCCCCGATCAGACCACAGGCGCGGGCCGGCCCGCCCGGGCCGGCCCGCGCCTCGCTCAGCGGATCTCGACGATCAGCACCTGGGCGTCGCGGACGAGTTGCGCCCGTGGCCCGGGGGCGTTGAGGGTGTTGGCCTGGTTGAGGAAGGTGTCCAGGGCGGCGACCGCCCCGGCCCGGTCACCGGCGGCCAGCGCGGTCGCCACCCGGTCGAGGCTGCCGGTGAGCTGTCCCGCCCTGGTGGCGGAGATGGTGCCGGCGGCCGCGTAGCCGTCGACCAGCGCCCGCAGGTCTTCGACGGACGTGGTGGTGGTGAACCGGACCGTCCTCGTGGTGGTGTTGCCGGCCCGGTCGGTGGCGGTGACGACCAGGGTGTGGTCGCCCGGCGCGAGGTCGGCCAGCCGGATCGCGCGGCCCCGCCGGACCTCGCGGTCGTCGAGGCGGGCCAGGTTGGTGTTGCCGGCTACGCCGGAGGTGGCGTCGGTGACCGTCCAGTCCGGGGTCAGGGTGCCGGAGTTGCCGTACGACGCACCGTCGGTGATCCCGGTGACGTCGACCGTCGGGCCGGTCCTGTCGACCCGCAGCCACAGCGAACGCTGCCTGCTGGTGTTGCCGGCCCGGTCGACGGCCCGGTAGAGCACCTGGCCCTTGACGTCGCCGATGGTGGCGGTGCCGTCGGCGGCCGCGTCGACCCAGGTGGTACCGCCGTCGACGGAGTGCTGCCCGGTCCACAGTCCGGTGGTCAGTCCGGCGTACGTCAGCGTGACGTCGCCGGTGTACCAGCCGGCGGTCGGCTCCTGTGGGGACACCGTCGCGGTCACCGCCGGCGTGGTCTGGAACTGGATGCCCCGGACGAACAGTTCCGGCTGGGTCTGGCCGGTCCAGTCGGCGACGAAGTACAGGTCGTGCACGCCGCCGGGGTTGCGCACCGGGGTGCCGGACCACTTGTAGACCCGGCTGGACAGCGAGGTGGATCCGGTGCCGGGCACGTTGGAGAAGGTGGCCACCACCGGCCCGGTCGGCGAGCCGGCCCGGACGGTCAGGTTGACCCCGGGCAGGCGGGTGGCGAACTCGACGTTGAGGTGGGTGATCCCCGCGACGTTGATCCGGGGGAACATGAACCAGTTGCCGGTGCCGGGGACGAAGAGCTGCCCGGTGTAGAGGCCGACGCCCTCGCCCTTCTGGTACGTCGAGGCGGCGTACTGGCGCGGGTGCAGGACGATGTCGCCGGAGCCGGTCAGCGCGGGGGCGCCGGCCACCCCACCGCCGTCGGTGTAGCTGGCCTCCAGCACGTGGAAGACGTACGCGCCGGGACCGTGCGAGGCGTCCCGGCCGGGCACCAGCACGCCGGTGCAGTCGGCGTTCGGGGTGGCCTCGGCCATCGGGTGCCCGTGGCTGTTGTGGCCGAGCTGGTACGCCACCTTGATCTTCGTGCAGTCGACGGCGCCCTCCTCGGCGTCGGTGGCCCTGACCCTGAACGGCAGGTTCTCGCCGAACTCGGCCCAGCCGCCGTCGGCGGGCGTCTCGATGGTGACGACCGGCCGGGTGTTGCCGGCGACCACGGACAGGTTGGCGATCGACTCCGCGCCGCCCGCGTCGCGTACGGTCACCCGGGGCTGGAACTCGCCGGCGGTGGTGTAGGTGTGCGTCGCCACCGGGCCGGTGGCGTCGGCGGTGCCGTCGCCGTCGAAGTCCCAGGCGTAGGTCAGCGCGTCGCCGTCGGGGTCCGTGGAGGCGGACGCGTCGAAGCGTACGGTCAGCGGCAGCGCGCCCGAGTCGGCGCTCAGCGACGTGTTCACCAGCGGCGCCCGGTTGCCCTCGACGTGGTCGATCCGGTAGATGCCGGCGTCGTCGTTGCTGGCGCCCCACCCGTTGCCGTACTCCAGCAGGTAGAGACTGCCGTCCGGGCCGAACTCCATGTCCATCGGTTTGCGGAAGTCGAGGTCGGGCAGCAGTTCGTGCATCTGGTACGGCGCACCCTGCGCGTCGAGGCCGGTCGTCTGGATCCAGTCGGTGGTCCAGTCGTAGAGGAACCGGCGGCCGTCGAACCACTCCGGGAACTTGGTGGTCGACGGGTTGTCGGCGTCGTAGTGGTACATCGGGCCGGCCATCGCGCCGCCGCCGAACAGTTCGGGGAAGTACTCCTGCTTGTCGTACGTGTAGTAGATCGTCGATCCCTTGATCGGCGGCAGGTTCACCAGGCCGGTGTTGTTCGGTGAGTCGTTGACCGGGGCGTCGCAGTCGAACCACGGGCCGGGCTCGTCCTCGACGTAGTTCCAGTCGTTGTACGGGACCTTGTTCATCGTGCAGTACGGCCAGCCGTAGTTGCCGGGGCCGTCCATCAGGAAGACCTGCACGTGTCCGGCGGGGCCGCGCTCGGGGTCGGGCAGCACGGCGTCGGGGCCGTAGTCGGCCATCCAGAGCCGGCCGGTCGCCGGGTCCCAGTCGCCGATGGTGAACGGGTTGCGGAAGCCCATCGCGTAGATCTCGGGGCGGGTCTTGTCGGTGCCGACCGGGAAGAGGTTGCCCTCCGGGATGTCGTAGCCGCCGTCGGCCTTCGGGACGATGCGCAGGATCTTGCCGTTGAGGTCGTTGGTGTTCGCGGACGTACGCTGGGCGTCGCCGTTCGCCTGGCCGGGCCGCTCGTCGGTGCCGGGGAAGCCGCGCGAGGCGCAGCAACTCGTGTTGTCGCCGGTGGCGATGAAGAGGTAGCCGTCCTCGGTGGCGAGCAGGTCACCGGCGCTGTGCCCGCCGCCCACCCCGCGTGGGTGCGGGATGTCGAGGACCAGCTTCTCGGAGGCCGGATCGATCGTGTTGTCTGCGCCGAGGGTGAACCGCGACACCCGGGAGATCCAGGTGGTGTCCCACTCCGGGGGAGAGAAGTGCAGGAAGAGGTGGCCGGTCTGCGCGAAGTCGCGGGCCAGGGCGAGGCCGACCATGCCGAGTTCGCCGGTGACCCGGACCGGTACGGAACCCGCGACCACCGAGTTGCGGGTCCGCGGATCCCAGACCTTCACCCGGCCGTCGCGCTCGATGTAGACGACGCGGCCGTCGGGGGCGACGGAGAGCCGCATCGGCTGGGTCAGTCCGGTGTTCTCCAGCAGCACCTTCTGGAAGCGCTCGTCGGGTGGCGGCGGGTCGTCGTGCGGGCCGGGGTGGGCGGTCGCGGCGGCCGGCAGCAGGGCCGCGAGCAGGAATGACGTGGTCAGGGCCGCCAGTAGGCGGCGTCGTCCGGGCATGGCTCTCCGATCGAGGGGAAGGGGGCGATCCCGGGTGCCACGCCGGGATCCGGACTCCTCGCAGGGACGCCGATGCGAAAAGTAAGGTTCCTTTCGAACTGACTTTGGTTCGTGAAGAACCAAAGTGATGATCAATGTAGGAGAAGTTCTCGGTCGTGTAAACAGGCAGCGGCCCGGCATCTCGCGACGCCGTACCCTCGTCAGGACGGAGCCGACGGAGCCGACGACCCTCCGGTCGTCGTCCGGCGTCACACTCGGGGGCAACAGAGCGATGGCACCACCGTCGGAGCAACTGGACACGCTCGTGGCAGTGCTCGACCTCGTACGGCGGGGCGCGCGCACCCGACCGGAACTTGTGCAGCGCACCGGACTCGGCCGCAAGGTCGTCACCCAGCGGGTGGTCCAACTGGCCGACTCCGGGCTCGTCGCCGAGGGCGACTACGGGCCGTCCACCGGCGGCCGGGCACCGCGCGAACTGCGGTTCCACGCCGACGCCGGGCACCTGCTGGTGGCCCAGTTGGGGGCGACCAGCATCAGCGTCGGCACGACCGACCTCGCCGGCCACCTCCTGGACGAGCGGCACGAACCGGCCCGCATGTCCGACGGACCCGACGCCGTGCTCGGCCGGGTCGAGGAACTCCTCGACGAACTGCTCGCCCGGCGCCCGGCCGGCGCGCCACGGGTGTGGGCCGCCGGGATCGGGGTGCTCGGGCCGGTCGACGCGGCGACCGGCGCACCCGCCCGGCTGCCGGTCCTGGTCGACTGGGGCGGCTACCCGGTCCGTGACCGGCTCGCCCGCCGGTACGGCGTACCGGTCTGGGCCGACAACGAGTGCAACCTGATGGCCCTGGGCGAACTGCGGGCCGGTCTCGGCCGGGGCTGCCGCGACCTGATCCTGGTCAAGGTCGGCACCGGCATCGGCGCCGGCCTGATCTGCGACGGCCGGCTGCACCGCGGCGCGCGGGGCGCGGCGGGCGAGGTCGGGCACATCCGGGTCGACCCCACGTCCGCGACGCGCTGCTGGTGCGGCAACACCGGCTGCCTCTCCGCCCTGGCCAGTGGCCGGGCGCTGGCCAGGGACGGCGCGCAGGCGGCGGCGGACGGCCGCAGCCCGCGGCTGGCGGCCGCGCACACGGCGGCCGGCGAGATCCGGGCCACCGACGTCATCGCCGCCGCCGCTGCCGGTGACCCGGCCAGCGCCGACCTGATCGGCCGCGCGGGCGGGTGGGTCGGGGTGATGGTGGCCGGCCTGGTCAACTCCCACAACCCCGACCTGGTGCTGATCGGCGGCGGCCTGGCCACCGCCGGGGATCCGCTGCTGGCCGCCGTCCGGCAGGCCGTCTACCAGTACGCGCTACCGCTGGCCACCCGCGGCCTGCGGATCGAACTGTCCCTGCTCGGCGACCGCGCCGGCCTGGCCGGTGCCGCCTTCATGGCTGCCGACAAGCTCTTCTCCCGGCGCCGGCTGGGACTCTGGATCGACGCCGCCACCCCGCTGGAGCACGCCGACAAGATCCACGCCGTGGTCTAGCGTCCGGGCAGGCAGGCGGTCGCGGCCACCCGGCGGACCAGTTCCGGCAGTACGGCACCGAGGGGCGCGTCGACCGCCAGCGTGGCGCACCCGTCGCTCCGGGTCGGTCCCTGGTTGACGATCGCCACCGGGATGCCGAGCTTGTCGGCCCGGATCACGAACCGGCGGCCGGACATCACCGTCAACGACGAACCCAGCACCAGCAGCAACCGGGCCCTCTCCACCAGCTCGAAGCAGTCCCGGACCCGGCCCGGCGGCACCGTCTCACCGAAGAACACCACGTCGGGCTTGAGCATCCCGCCGGCGCAGCCGGCACAGTCGACGGTGCGGAACCGGGCCACGTCGTCGTCGCCCAGCTCGACGTCACCGTCCGGGTTGACGGCCAGCGCCTGCCCGGCGAACCCGGGGTTGGCCGCCCGCAGCCGCCGGTCGAGTTCCTCGCGCGGGCCGGCCGCGCCGCAGCCGAGGCAGACCACCCGGTCCAGGTTGCCGTGCAGTTCGACCACCGACCGGGCACCGCCGGCCTGGTGCAGCCCGTCGACGTTCTGGGTCACGATCCCGGTGAGCAGGCCGGCCCGCTCCAGGTCGGCGACCGCCCGGTGCCCGGCGTTCGGGGCGGCACGGGCGATCGTCCGCCAGCCGAGGTGGCTACGCGCCCAGTAGCGCCGCCGGGCGTCCGGGTCGCCGGTGAAGGTCTGGTAGGTCATCGGGGTGTGCCGGCGGGCCACCCCGCTCGGCCCCCGGTAGTCCGGGATGCCGGACTCGGTGGACAGGCCCGCCCCGCTGAGGACGACGACGTCGCCGGTCCCCACCAGCTCCGCCAGGGCGTCGATCGGTTCGCTCACGCTTCCATGCTGCCTCACGTCCACGGGGTGTCGACGCCGTCGAACTCGTCGAAGACCAGCCAGGTCGTCGTCGACAGCACACCCGGGATGCCCTGCACCCGGCCCAGGACCAGGTCGCGCAGCGCGGCGTTGTCCGGCGCCCGGACCAGCACCAGCACGTCGTGGTCGCCGCCGAGCAGCGCGGCGTGCTCGACGTAGCGCACCCGGGCCAGCGCCGCCGACACCTCCCGCCAGGTGTTCTGCTCGATCCGCAGCGCGATGTACGCCGACGTGCCCAGCCCGGCCGGCTCCGGCGCCACCCGGGCGTGGAAGCCGGTGATCACTCCGTCGCGGACCAGCCGCTCGACCCGGGCGTACGCGTTGGTCCGGGAGATGTGCAGCCGCTCGGCGAGGGTACGGATCGACGCCCGGCCGTCGCGGACCAGCGCGTCCAGCAGCCGCCGGTCGACGTCGTCCGGCGGCCGTGCCGTTCGTCCCGGTGCTGCGGTGACCTGGCTCTCATCTGCGGACATCTGGCTCATCGAGGGGGCTCCCGTCGGTCATCCGTCCCGCGTTTTCCGGCGAGGTTGAGGCAATCATCCGACAGCGTGAGCATAGGCCCACGCCGACCCAGGAGGTCCCTGTGACGACGACACGACAGGCGGTCCGCGGGACAACCCCGCGCAGCCGCCGTACGGTCAAGCGGCCCGACCCCGCCGCCGCCCTGCTGCCCAGCCCCGAGCCCGTACGCCTGCTCGACGAGACCGGCGCCCTCGTCGGCCCCACCGGCGACCAGCCGGACGTCGCGAAGCTCGTCGAACTGCACCGCCGGATGGTGGTCGGCCGCCGCTTCGACGTCCAGTGCACCGCGCTGACCAAGCAGGGCCGGCTCGCCGTCTACCCGTCGTCACGCGGCCAGGAGGCCTGCCAGGTCGGCGCGGTCCTGGCGCTGCGCCCCACCGACTGGATGTTCCCCACCTACCGCGAGTCGATGGCGCTGGTGTCCCGCGACATCGACCCGGTCGAGGTGCTGACCCTGCTGCGCGGCGACTGGCACTGCGGCTACGACCCGGCCGCGCACCGCACCGCGCCGCAGTGCACCCCGCTCGCCACCCAGACCGTGCACGCCGCCGGCCTGGCGTACGGCGAGGCCCGGCAGGGCCGCGACACCGTCGCGCTGGTCTTCATCGGCGACGGCGCCACCAGCGAGGGCGACTTCCACGAGGCGGTCAACTTCGCCGCCGTCTTCAAGGCGCCCGTCGTCTTCTTCGTGCAGAACAACAAGTACGCGATCAGCGTCCCGCTGTCGAAGCAGACCGCCGCCCCGTCGCTGGCCCACAAGGGCGTCGGGTACGGCGTACCCGCCGAGCAGGTCGACGGCAACGACCCGCTCGCCGTCCTGTCGGTCGTGAACGCCGCCGTCGCGCACGCCCGCGCCGGCCGCGGCCCCTACCTCGTCGAGGCGCACACCTACCGGATCGAGCCGCACACCAACGCCGACGACGCCACCCGCTACCGCACCGGCGACGAGGTCGAGACCTGGCTCGGGCGCGACCCGATCGCCCGGCTGGAGACGTACCTGCGGGGCGTCGGCGCCCTCGACGACGCCGCGGTGGCGGCCGTGCACGACCGGGCCGAGGCGTACGCCGCCGACCTGCGTACCCGGATGGCCGAGGAACCGGCCGTCGACCCGCTCAGCCTCTTCGACCACGTCTACGCCGAACCGACGCCGCAGTTGCGCGAGCAGCGCGAGCAGGTCCGCGCGGAACTTGCCGCCGAAACCGAATTGGCGGCCGAGGCCGAACTCGCCGGTGAGGGGGAGCGCTGATGGCGAAGCTCACCATGGCCAAGGCGCTCAACGCCGCGCTGCGCGACGCGATGGCCGACGACGAACGCGTCGTCGTCTTCGGCGAGGACGTCGGCCAGCTCGGCGGCGTCTTCCGGATCACCGACGGGCTGCTCGCCGACTTCGGCGAGGAGCGGTGCTTCGACACCCCGCTCGCCGAGGCCGGCATCGTCGGCTTCGCCGTCGGCATGGCCATGTCCGGCCTGCGGCCGGTCGTCGAGATGCAGTTCGACGCGTTCGCCTACCCGGCGTTCGAGCAGATCGCCTCGCACGTCGCCAAGATCCGTAACCGGACCCGTGGCGCGCTGAGCGTCCCGATCGTCATCCGGGTCCCGTACGCCGGCGGCATCGGCGGCGTCGAACACCACTGCGACTCCAGCGAGGCGTACTACGCCCACACGCCGGGGCTGAAGGTCGTCACCCCGGCCACCGTCGCCGACGCGTACTCGCTGCTGCGCGAGGCGATCGCCGACCCGGACCCGGTGGTGTTCCTCGAACCGAAGAAGCTCTACTTCGCCAGCGCCGACGCCGACCTGCCGGTCCGGGCCGAGCCGTTCGGCACCGCCGTCGTCCGCCGGCCCGGCCGCGACGCCACCCTGATCGCGTACGGCCCGTCGCTGCCGGTCGCGCTCGAGGCCGCGGAGGCGGCGGTCGCCGAGGGCTGGGACCTCGAGGTCGTCGACTGCCGCACCCTGGTGCCGTTCGACGACGAGACGGTGACCGCCTCGGTCCGCCGCACCGGCCGCTGCGTCGTCATCCAGGAGGCGCAGGGCTTCGCCGGCGTCGGCGCCGAGATCGCGGCCAGGGTCCAGGAACGCTGCTTCCACTCGCTGCACGCCCCGGTGCTGCGGGTCAGCGGACTCGACATCCCGTACCCGGCGCCGAAGCTGGAGCACGTCCACCTGCCCGGCGTCGACCGGGTGCTCGACGCGGTGGCCCGCCTGCAGTGGGACGACCGCCCCGACACCCGCTGGCTGCCGGCGGTGGCGGCATGAGCCGCGTCTTCAACCTGCCGGACCTGGGGGAGGGGCTGACCGAGGCGGAGATCGTCTCGTGGCGGGTCGCGGTCGGCGACACCGTCACCGTGGACCAGATCGTCGTCGAGGTCGAGACGGCCAAGGCGGTCGTCGACGTGCCGTGCCCGTACGCCGGCCGGGTCGTCGCCCTGCACGGGACGGCGGGGGAGAGCCGGCCGGTCGGCCAGCCGCTGGTCACCATCGCCCCGCTCGACGTGGCCGGCGGATCACCGGACGCCGGACTGCCGGGCGACGGGCGGCCCGAGCCGCCCGGCCACGCGGCGTACCGGGAACAGGAACGGGCCGGGTCCGGCAACGTCCTGATCGGCTACGGCACCGGCCACGCCCCGAACACCCGCCGCCGTCGCCGCGTCGGCACGCCCCCCGTCGGGGCGGGCGCCGGGGCGGGCGTGGGGTCGAGCGCCGGGTTTCGCGCGGGGTCGAGCGCCGGGTCGAGCACCGCGCCGCGCATGGGGTCGAGCGCCGGGCCGCGCGTTGATCAAGGGGAAATCGTGGGGGATTCGTCCGCTCCCGGCCACGACTTCTCCTCGATCGACGCGGCGGGGGCTGGGGCGGTGAGGGTCGGCGCGGCTTCGGTCGGGGCGGGGGCTGGTGCGGCGTTGGTGATTTCGCCGCTGGTGCGGCGGCTGGCGCGGGAACGCGGCATCGACCTGACCACGGTGCGCGGCACGGGGCCGGGTGGCATCGTCCGCCGGGCCGACGTCGAGGAGGCGTCGACCGCGGCGTCGTCTTCGACCGTGTTGGCGGCAGCCCCCTCGGCCCCGACGCCCGCAGCCGCGCCCGCCGTCGCGGCCGTTTCCGGGGCGGCGGAGGACGACGTGGTCGTTCCGCTGCGCGGGGTACGCAAGGCGGTCGCCGACAAGCTGTCCCGCAGCCGGCGGGAGATCCCCGACGTCACCATCTGGGTCGACGTCGACGCGACCGGCCTGCTCGACACCCGGGCGGCGATCAACGCGGCGAACCCGGAGCAGCCGGTGAGCGTACTCGCGCTGCTGGCCCGGGTCTGCCTGGCCGGGCTGCGGCGCTACCCGGACCTGAACTCGCGCGTCGACACCGGGCGTGGCGAGATCGTCCGCTCCGGCCGGGTGCACCTCGGCATCGCCGCGCAGACCGACCGTGGGCTGGTCGTGCCGGTGATCGCCGACGCCCACCGGATGACCACGACGGAACTCGCGGCCGAACTGGCGCGTACGACGGCCGACGCGCGGGCCGGCACGCTGCCGCCGGCGCGGCTGACCGGCGGCACGTTCACGCTGAACAACTACGGGGTGTTCGGTGTGGACGGTTCGACGCCGATCATCAACCACCCGGAGGCGGCGCTGCTCGGCGTCGGCCGCATCGTAGACAAGCCGTGGGTGGTCGACGGGCAGTTGGCCGTACGCAAGGTCGGCCAGCTCAGCCTCACGTTCGACCACCGGGTCTGCGACGGTGGTGTGGCCGGCGGCTTCCTGCGTTTCGTCGCCGACTGCGTCGAACAACCGGCGGTCCTGATCGCCAACGTCTGACCCGGACGGGGCCGGCCCGCCCGGCCCCTGAAGATCGTCTGCTGTTCCGCCGTTCGGCACGCCGTGCCCGAGGCTGCGGAACAGCAGACGATCACCGCGGCCGCGCCCCGCGAGACGGGGCGCGGCGCGAGACGGGGCGGGTGTCGCCGGATACGTTGTAGCCCGGAGGCTGGAACCGTCGGGGGTGGATCGCGTGTCGCAGGTCGAGAAGATCACTGATGAGCTGCGGGCTCTGGCAGCGGGGGTCGAGGCGGCGCACAACCTGGCCGCGACGGCCGACAACCGGGCGCAGGAGGCGGCCGTACGGGCCACCGCCGCCGGGTTCATCGCGGTCGCGGCCGGCATGGCGCAGGTACGGTCCACGATCGGCAGTATCCAGAGTGGCTTGTCCGGCATCGGGAAAACGTTCGGCCAGGCGGCGACGGCCTGCGCGGCCGTACCACGGCAGGCCTCCTCCGAGGAGACGATCTCGGTACTGGGGTCGGTGCAGGGGGAACTGGCCACCGCCCGCGACGCGGTGACCGCCACCGCCGGCCAGGTCGGCGAGGCGCAGCGACTGGTCGCGATGGTCCTGCGTG
Organism: Polymorphospora sp. NPDC051019; assembly: GCF_040683055.1. Classification (NCBI taxonomy): domain Bacteria; kingdom Bacillati; phylum Actinomycetota; class Actinomycetes; order Micromonosporales; family Micromonosporaceae; genus Polymorphospora; species Polymorphospora sp. NPDC051019. The sequence continues at coordinate 117,620 of NZ_JBFBCH010000015.1, forward strand.
GCGGCGACCCCGGTCCGCTGCTGTCGGCGCTGGGCGGCATCCGGGAGGTGCTGGGCCAGCTCGGCCAGCGTGTCGCCACCGCCGGCGAGCAGGTGGCGGCGGCGATCGCGGAGGCCCGGCGGCTGGGCGCGGCGGGAAACTGACCGGGGCTGGCGGACCCACACCGGCCAGCCCTGCCGGCTCGACTCCACACCCGGCCGCCGGGGTGCCGTGGTCCCGGCCGGCAACCCGGCGTTCCCGGCGGCAACCGACCGGTCCCCGTACCAGCATCTCTCCGAAGGAGAAACCGCGGGAACGGCGTTCGTACGAACTGGAAAACGAGTGCGCCGATGTCTTGGCCGATCGGGGCTACCTGGTCCACCAGAACCCGACGCGGGTGGCGGTCGCGGAGGCCCGACGAAGTACCGGGGACACCGGTAATCCGGAGAAGGCACCCGACTACCTGGTCGAAGGGCATGTCTTCGACTGTTATGCCCCGGAGGCGGAAACCTCCGTTCGGGGTGTCTGGACTGCGGTGGTCAGGAAGGTCAGGGAGGAACAGACCCAGCGTGTGGCAGTCCATCTCGCGGACCGGCGCGGTCGTCTGGTCGACCTGCAAAGACAGTTCGATGACTGGCCTGTGGTCGATCTCAAGGAAGTGGTCGCAGTGAAACGGGATGGTTCGATCGTGCAGATCCTGCGGACGGACTGAGGAGAGATTGGTTGTGTCGATCGATTATCTGTTGGCCCTGGCGACGGACATGCCGTTGGAACGGGTCGGTGAACTGGCCGCCGTGACGGTCGCGGAGCGGCCGGCCCGGACCGGGTACGGGCGCCTTCTGGCCGGTGGGCAGCCCGAACGGGACGGGTATTCGGTGACCATCTACGGCGGGCGGCAGGGCTATTACGAGGCTCGGGCCGACCGCGGTACCCGGTGGCTGTGGGAGCCGGAAGAATATGTCGCACTCGCCTTCCACATGCGCAAGGACACCCTGAGCGACCTGGGTAGGCCCAACATGCTGGGGACGGTGGCCAAGGTGCTCGGTGGCACGGCGGAGGATGCGGCACTTCTGGTGAACAACGACGTTCTCCTGCTGACCCGGGTCGGGGGCGTGCTCCACAAACACAACCAGGAGGAGTGGGAGGAAACGGACTTCCGTAATTTCCGCTACTGATGAGCGTCCGAGGCTGAACCTGTCCGACTGGGCCGGCGACCTGGAGGCGCTGCGGCGACAATTCGACGAGTGGCCACTTCCCGACGTCAAGGAAGTGGTTGCGGGTGACACGTGGCGGTGCGATCGCACAGTTGCCGCGACGGGAAGCCGAGCGGGGTGCCGCTCACGCGGGAGAGGCGGCGACCCGTACCCGGTGGCTCTCGTCGTCGGACAGGAACGCCGCCACCTCCCGCCCCTGCTCGCCGACGGCGGCGCGGTCGGCCCGCGAGAAGCGGCGTAGCGGGGTGACGACCACGGTGCCCGCCTCGACGGTCCAGGTGGCGGCGACCCGGCCGTCGACCAGAACGACGCGCTCGCCGGCCACCGACAGCCCCCGGTGGACGTCGTCGATGATCCGGCTGCGGTCCTGGTAGCCGAGGATCGCGTTGTCGAACGCGGGCAGGAACCGCACCGGGGCCGGCGTGTCGGGGTCGGGGCGCGGTGCGTCGGGCAGGTCGAGCAGTTTGCGTCCGCGCTCGTCGCGGAAGGTCACCAGCTCCTCGCGGATCGCGGCCACCGCGGCCGGCAGCCCGGCCAGGCCGCACCAGGCGCGCAGGTCGCCGGCGGTCGCCGGGCCGTACGCGGCGAGGTAGCGCCGTACCAGCGCCTCGCCGACGGGATCGGTGCCGTCCTGCGCCAGTGGATCGATCTCGCGCCCGAGCCACGAGGAGAGCAGTACGTTGCGTACTCCCGCCTTCGTACGCCACAGCCCGCGCGGCGGCATCTGCGCCACCGGTACGAGGGCGGCGACGACCATCTCACCCAGGGCCCGGTGGCCCGGTGTCGGCCAGCGCCCGGCGAGCACCCGTACGACCTCGGCCATCGAGCGGGGCTCGCCGTCGGCCAGCACCGCCCGGCCCGCCGCGGCGAGTTCGTCGAGATCGATTCCGTCGAGTTCGCGGCGGTAGACGCCGAGCACCTGCTGGCGCAGCATGGCGGCGTGCCGGGCCCGCCAGGCCAGGGCGTCCTGCGCGGTGACGAGGTGGACGGTGCGGCGCATGAGGTGGACCCGCACCACGCGCCGTCCGGTCAGCAGTTCCGAGAGGTCCGCCGGGTCGAACGCGCGCAGCCGTGACGAGAGCCCGACGAACGGTTCCTGCGGTTCCTGTGCCTGGAGGCCGCAGAGGTGCGCGACGGCGTCGTGTACGGGCAGGTCGGCGCGGTCGAGCAGCAACTGCCGGGCGAGTGTCGCGCGGTTGAGCGCCCTGGTGTCCAGTACGGTCATCGCGCGTCCTCGTGGTCGTTCTCGTCGGCTGGCACGAGGACAAGCCTCGCAGCGGAAGCGGACAGGATCTGACCGCTTTTTCGGGGTGACTCCGGAATCATGCGCGAAGATCCCGGCACGGCCCCGGCCGGGAACGAGGCCGGCACCCCGTGGCCCGTGCGCCGGTGGGCGGCATCGGCTTGGCGGATGTCAGGGGTAGCCGGCAGCATGTCGCCGTGACCACGTCGCCGCCCCGTACGTCCGGATCCTCCGCCCCGCCGGCCGGTCCGCCGCGCGGGGCCGTGCTGGAGGCGGTGCTGGAGCGGTTCACATACGTCAACGAGGAGACCGGTTACACCGTCGCCCGGGTCGCCACCGGCCGCGGCGCCGACCTGCTGACCGTGGTCGGGGCGCTGCTCGGCGCGCAGCCGGGGGAGAGCCTGCGGCTGGTCGGCCGCTGGTCGAGCCACCCGAAGTACGGCCGCCAGTTCGAGATCGAGTCGTACACGACGGTGCTGCCGGCCACGGTGCAGGGGCTGCGTCGCTACCTCGGATCGGGCCTGATCAAGGGGATCGGTCCGGTCTTCGCCGAGCGGATCGTCGACCACTTCGGACTCGACACCCTCGACGTGATCGAGCAGACCCCGGCCCGGCTGGTCGAGGTGCCGGGACTCGGCCCGAAACGCACCGCGAAGATCATCGCCGCGTGGGAGGAACAGAAGGCGATCAAGGAGGTGATGATCTTCCTTCAGGGGGTCGGCGTCTCCACCTCGCTGGCCGTACGCATCTACAAGAAGTACGCCGACGAGTCGATCGCGGTCGTCCGCGACGACCCGTACCGGCTGGCGGCCGAGGTGTGGGGGATCGGCTTCAAGACCGCCGACACCATCGCCCGGGCGGTCGGCATCCCGCACGACAGCCCGCAGCGGGTCAAGGCCGGCCTGCAGTACACGCTGTCCGAGGCGACCGACGACGGGCACTGCTACCTGCCCGCGCCCGACCTGGTCGCCGACGCCGCGAAGATCCTCGACGTACCCGCCGACCTCGTCACCGGCTGCCTCGACGACCTGGTCGCCGAGGAGGGTGTGGTCCGCGAGCCGGTCCCCGGACCCGACGGCGGGCCGGTCGACGCCGTCTACCTGGTGCCGTTCCACCGGGCCGAGACGTCACTGGCCGGCACCCTGACCCGGCTGCTGCGTGACCGCGCCGACCGGATGCCCGCCTTCGCCGACGTCGACTGGGACCGGGCGCTGGCCTGGCTGCGTACCCGGACCGGCAACGACCTGGCACCCGAGCAGGAACAGGCGGTGCGGCTGGCGCTGACGTCGAAGGTCGCGGTCCTGACCGGCGGTCCCGGCTGCGGCAAGAGCTTCACCGTACGCTCCATCGTCACCCTCGCCGTGGCCAAGAAGGCCAAGGTGACCCTGGTCGCGCCGACCGGCCGGGCGGCGAAACGGCTCGCCGACCTGACCGGGCACCCGGCCGCCACCGTCCACCGGCTGCTCCAGCTCCGGCCCGGTGGCGACCCCAGCTTCGACCGCGACAACCCGCTCGACGTCGACCTGCTGGTCGTCGACGAGGCGTCGATGCTCGACCTGATCCTGGCCAACAAGCTGGTCAGGGCCGTACCGCCCGGGGCGCACCTGCTGCTGGTCGGCGACGTCGACCAGTTGCCGTCGGTCGGCGCCGGCGAGGTGCTGCGCGACCTGCTCGCCGCCGCGCCCGTCCCCCGGGTACGGCTGACCCAGATCTTCCGCCAGGCGCAGCAGTCCGGCGTGGTCACCAACGCCCACCGGATCAACGCCGGCCGGCCGCCGGTCACCCAGGGGCTGACCGACTTCTTCCTCTTCCCGTGCGACGACACCGAGGCGACCGCGACCCTGGCCGTCGACGTCGCCTGCGAGCGGATGCCGAAGAAGTTCGGCCTCGACCCGCGCCGCGACATCCAGGTCCTCACCCCGATGCACCGTGGCCCGGCCGGCGCCGGCGCCCTCAACGGACTGCTCCAGCAGAAGCTGACCCCGGGCCGTGAGGGACTGCCCGAACGCCGCTCCGGCGGCCGGATCTTCCGGATCGGCGACAAGGTCACCCAGATCAGAAACAACTACGACAAGGGCGTGGCCGGGGTCTTCAACGGCACCCTCGGCGTCATCACCGCCCTGTCGACCGAGGACCAGACCCTCCAGGTACGCACCGACGAGGACGAACTCGTCGACTACGACTTCGACGAACTCGACGAGCTGTCGCACGCGTACGCGATGACGATCCACCGCTCGCAGGGCTCGGAATACCCGGCGGTCGTCGTACCGCTGACCACCAGCGCGTGGATGATGCTGCAACGCAACCTGCTCTACACCGCCATCACCCGGGCCCGGAAGATCGTCGTACTGGTCGGGTCGCGGCGGGCGCTCGCCGCCGCCGTGCGTACCGTCGGCGCCGGACGCCGGCACACCGCCCTCGACCACCGGCTCGGCCGTGTCCCGGGCGGTGCCGGCCACCCGGCGGTCGCCGCGACCCGGGACGCGGTACGGGCCCTGACCCCCTAAGCTGTATCGCACCGATGCGGATGTTCGGGTGTAGAGGGTGGGTGGCAAAGCGGTGGCTGTCGGCAAGGTTCTGCGATTCGACGAGACGCGTGGATACGGGTTCATCGCGCCGGATTCCGGCGGGGAAGACGTCTTCCTGCACGCCAACGACCTGCGGGACGAGAAATACCTGATCCGCCCCGGGGTCGCGGTCGAGTTCGACCTCGAGGAGGGCGAGCGGGGGCTCAAGGCGTCGTCGGTCCGGGTGCTGGACCGCACCCCCCGGCGGCCGGCGGTGGCGAAGACCGTCGAGGCCCGCTTCGCCGGAAAGACGGCGAACGGCGAGGACGACGACGGGCTGTGCGACGTGCTCTCCGCCGACGAGTTCCGCAACGAGCTGACCGAGTTGCTGATCGACGAGGTGCCGTCGCTGACCGGCAGCCAGATCGCGCTGATCCGGCAGCGGGTCACCGGGCTGGCCCAGACGCACGGGTGGGTCGAGTCCTGACCTCGCCGACGACCCCGCCCCCGGCGGGCAAGCTGATGGCCATCAGCGACCTGCACATCGGTTACCAGGAAAACCGGGACCACGTCGCCGGGCTGCGGCCGGAGTCGCCCGCCGACTGGCTGCTCATCGCCGGTGACATCGCCGAGCAGGTCGCCGACGTCGAATGGACGCTGACCGTGCTGGCCCGGCGCTACGCCAAGGTCGTCTGGGTCCCCGGCAACCACGAGCTGTGGACGCCCCGCGAGGACCCGGTGCAGGCCCGGGGTGTGCAGCGCTACGAGCACCTGGTCGAGCTGTGCCGCCGGCTCGGCGTCGTCACGCCCGAAGACCCGTACCCGATCTGGAACGGCCCCGGCGGGCCGGTGCTGATCGTGCCGATGTTCCTGCTCTACGACTACACGTGGCGCCCCGAGCACACCCGCGACAAGCGGGAGTCGCTGGCGTACGCGTACGAGACCGGGATCGTGTGCACCGACGAGGTCATGCTGCACCCGGACCCGTACCCGACCCGGGACGACTGGTGCCGGGCGCGGGTCGACGAGACGCTGCGCCGGCTCGACGAACGCGAGCACCCCGACCTGCCGATCGTGTTCGTCAACCACTACCCGCTGGTCCGCGAGCCGACCCGGATCCTGCGCTACCCGGAGTTCGCCCAGTGGTGCGGCACCGACCTGACCGCCGACTGGCACACCCGATACCGCACCGCCGCGATGGTCTACGGGCACCTGCACATCCCGCGCACCACCTGGCACGACGGGGTGCGCTTCCAGGAGGTGTCGGTCGGCTACCCGCGGGAGTGGAAGCACCGCGGGCCGACCCCGCCGGCACCGCGCCAGATCCTGCCGTACGAAGGACAGTGACGTGATCGAGCGGATCCTGCCGTCGACCGTGGTGGCCGTCGAGGCGTTCGACGATCCGCCGGGCGTCGTCCTCTTCCCCGAGGAGGAGGCGGCGGTCGCCCGCGCCGTCGACAAGCGGCGGCGGGAGTTCACCACGGTCCGGCACTGCGCCCGCGGCGCGCTCGCCACCCTCGGGTTGCCGGCGGCGCCGATCGTGCCCGGCGAGCGGGGCGCGCCCGGCTGGCCGGCCGGGGTGCTCGGCAGCATGACGCACTGCGCCGGCTACCGGGCCGCGGCCCTCGCCCGCACCGGTGACATCGCCTCGGTCGGCATCGACGCCGAACCGCACGAGGCCCTGCCGTCCGGGGTGCTCGACGCGGTCTCGCTCGAGGAGGAGCGCAAGCGCCTCGCCGAACTCGGCGCGGGCCGCCCGGAGGTCTGGTGGGACCGGCTGCTGTTCAGCGCCAAGGAGTCGGTCTACAAGACCTGGTTCCCGCTGACCGGCAGGTGGCTCGGGTTCGAGGAGGCGGAGATCGTGTTCGACGCCGACGCCGAGACGTTCACCGCCCGGCTGCTGGTCCCGGGCCCGGTGGTTGCCGGCGCCCCGGTCAGCACCTTCACCGGCCGCTACCTGATCTCCGACGGCCTCCTGATCACCGCGATCGTCCTCCCGTAACCCCCGCGTCGGCGCCCCGCCCCGGATCGGCGCGACTCGCGGCGCGATCAAGGGGATGCTTCGGGCATTCCGCCCCGATCCGGGGACGACAACTCCTGATCAGCGGGGCGGTCGGGGCGGGGGGAGTAGCCCGCCCCGCATTAAGATGCGTGGATGCGTTTTCGACCTGTAGCGGCCGCCGTGACGGTTTTGGCGGTCACCGGTGCCGCACTCGCGGTGCCCACCCCCGCCCTGGCCGCCCCGGCGACGCTGAATCCGGCCAGGTTCACCCTCGACCAGGATTTCACCGCCTTCACCCCGGCGCTGGCCGCGCTGGACACCGCGCTGGCCGGGCGGCGGCGCAGCGTCCCGCAGGTGATGGACACGGCCAACCGGGACCGCACCGCGCTGTGCAACCAGTCGACGTGGCAGGCGCTGCGGGACCGCTCCGGCGCCGACACGATCGGTTTCTGCTGGAACGACGGTGACGACGCCACCGCCCAGTGGTACCCGCAGGGGCTGACCACCACCCGGGAGGCCGTCGACGGCGGCCACTACGCCGGACGCCAACTGGTCGCCTCGGCCGCGTACCACAAGGGGACCGGGGTGACCCTCGACGGGCGCTGCCCGCGCGACCCCGAGGTGCCGCAGTCCGCCCGCCTGCCGATCAAGGGCGTACGACTGTCGCTGGTCGACTGGGACGCCGACTTCGCCAACACCTACCGCCACCTGCTGCTGGTCGAGCCCACCGTGGACAGTGCCGGGCGGGGGACGTACAAGCCGCTGCTGAGCAGCAACGGCGAGTCGCTGCACGCCGGCGGCATCGGCTGGTACGGCCAGCACCTCTACGTCGCCGACACCCGGGGCGGCTTCCGGGTCTTCGACTTCGAACGCATCTACGAGGTCTCGACCGGGCTCGCCAATGCCGTCGGGCGGCAGTCGGACGGCAGCTACCACGCCTTCGACTACCGCTACGTCATGCCGCAGGTGGGTCGGGTCCGGCCGACCGGCACCAACGACCTGCGGTTCTCGTTCCTGACCGTGGACCGCGGCCCGGCCGCCGCCAACCGGGCCCTGGTCGTCGGCGAGTACGCCGAGGACGCCGCCACCGCCGCGACCGCCTCCCGGCTGGTCCGCTTCCCGCTCGGCGCCGACTCGAAGCTGACGACCGGCGCCGACGGGCGTACGGTCACCGCGACCGCCGCCTGGAACACCGGCTACCGGCAGATGCAGGGCGTCGCGGCGTACAACGGAAAATACTGGTTCGGCAGCAGCAACGGCTGCCGGGGCGGCACCGTGGCGTCGCACTTCGGCACGCTGCGGCACTGGAACAGCGGCACCGGCCGGACCGCGTCGTACACCTGGGCGTTCGGGCCGGAGGACCTGTCGTACTGGTACGACCCCACCGAGGGCGTCGCCGACTACCTGTGGACCCAGACCGAGTACGCCAACCACCGCGTCGTCGTCGCCGTGCCGCAGGCCGACTGGGACTGATCCCTCCGGCTCCGTGCCTGCCTCGGGCGGGCGGGCACCTTGGCCGAGGCAGGCGCGTCGATCAAGGACAAAGCGTTTCGGGACGGGCCTCTGGTTGCCGCGTGGTGCGTCTCTTCGGCCGGCGGCGGGATCGTTGGCGTGATCGTCTGCGGCTCAGGCGTTGCGGTCCCGGCGTGTCGAGTGCCGGAACCGCAGACGATCACAGCGGGCCGATGATGCGGCGCCGACGTAGACGACCGGGCGGGCCGGTCGCCGCCTGCCGCTTCGGCGCAGACCGCCGGGTCGAGGTGACCCGGCAGGAAGCCGGTTGCCGGGCGTCGAACGTCGGGGCGGGGATGTCACTGTCGGGCGCCACAGCGAATTCGGCGTATCCACAGCGAAAACGCTGTGGACCCAGACAGCGACCCCATCCCGCCGCCGCCGGACGCTCACCACCAGCCCATGCCCCTGCCGTGCGGCGCCCCGTTCCCGTCCGGGCCGGGTGAACCGTGCCACCCCCTCCCGGTCCGTCGATCGAGGGGATCTGGCGGACATTCCGCCCCGCCGCGACCACGTTTGCTCCTTGATCGACGGGCCAGGCCCATCGCGGCCCGCCACGCGGGCGCGGGAAGCCAGCCGTACCCCGTTCTCGCAGTGGTGCGTGGGCCGGGGCGTGGGCAGTGGTGTGCGTGGGCAGGGGGGCGCGGGGGCAGGGGGCATCGGGTCAGTCGGGGGACGGGTGGGTGTGTGCGGTGAAGTCGTCGAGCGACGGGCCGTGCAGCACGATGCCGGGTACCGGGTCGCGTAGCGCCGCCCGGACGAGCCGGTCGACCGGCAGCCGCCCCGCGGCGGCGGCCGCGGCCAGCACCACGTTGCCGTACCGCCGCCCGCGCAGCATCGTGCGGGCGGCGACCACGCACACGTCGCCGTAGGCGGCGCGCAGGGTGGCCGCCTGCACCCGGGAGAGGACCAGCGGAGGCAGGTCGGTGACGTTGAGGGTGTAGACGCCGTCGGGCGCCAGTATCCGGCGCAGCCCGGTGGCGAACGAGGCGGTCCCGACCCCGCCGGCCAGCCGGGCGCCCCGGTAGACGTCGCCGACGACCAGGTCGAACGGCCCGTCGGCCAACCAGTCGACCACGTCGCGGGCGTGGCCGACGCGTATCCGGACGTCGTGGCCGGCGGGCAGCGGCAGGGTGCGGCCGACCAGTTCGACCAGGGCGGCGTCGCGCTCGACCACGAGTTGCGCCGAGCCGGGGCGGGTGGCGGCGACGTAACGGGGCAGGGTCAGCGCGCCGCCGCCGAGGTGCAGCACCCGCAGCGGCGCGCCGGCCGGGGCGACGGCGTCGACGACCGAGGCGATCCGGCGTACGTAGTCGAAGTGCAGGTAGGTCGGGTCGGTGCGGTCGACGTACGACTGGGGTACGCCGTCGACGAGCAGCGTGACCCCGGTCGGGCGCTGCGGGTCCGGCCGAAGTTCGGCCATCCCGAGGTCGACGACCTGCTCGACGCCGTCCTGCCGGGTCCGGCCCGTCCGTCTTCCCACGACGATGTACGGTAGCCGCCGGCCGGTCAGCGGGTGATGTGGATCGGCACGCTGGTGATCACCAGCCCGGGCCGGCCGCGCAGGGCCCGGCGCAGCCGGCGCGGGGTACCGCCGTGCAGCAGCCGGTGCCACCGCCGGCGTACCACGATCTCCGGCACCACGACCGTCAACGCGACGTCGGGGCGCAGTGCGCGCAGCGCCTCCAGGTAGCCGACGAGGGTGGCGATGACCGCCCGGTACGGCGACACGACGACCTCGAGCCGCAGGTGGTCGCCCCACGCCTGCCATTCGGCGCGGAACCGGTCGGCTTCGCCGTCGTCGGGACTGATGTGTACGGCGAGGCACGGCTGTCCGAGCGAGGCGGCGTACGCCAGTGCCCGCAGGGCGGCCAGATCCAGCCGCAGCACCGGTACGACGACGAGGTGTCGGACCTGTCGCGGCACCTCCTCGGCCTCCGGCCCGGCCGCCCGGTCGGTGGCCGCCGCCCGGTCCGTGGATTCGGCCCGGTCCGTGGATCCGGCCCGGTCCGTGGCCGTGTCCCCGTCGGGGGAGGGGCCCGGCCCGGGCGGTCGCGGCGTCAGCGCGGCCCGTACCGCGTCGTAGTGTGCCCGGATCCGCAGCGCCCCGAGGACCATCAGCGGGATGGCGACCACCACGACCCAGGCGCCCTCGGTGAACTTGGTGACCGCCGCGGTGACCAGCACCAGCGCGCAGGCCACCGCACCGGTGGCGTTGAGGGCCAGTTTGCGGGTCCAGTGCCGCTCCCGGTGCCGCCGCCAGTGCACGACCATGCCGACCTGCGACAGCGTGAAGGCCAGGAACACCCCGACGGCGTACAGCGGGATCAGCGATTCGGTGTGTCCCCGGAAGGCGACGAAGATGAGCGCCGACGTGCCGGCGAGCAGCAGGATGCCGTTGCCGAATGCCAGCCGGTCGTCCATGTGCAGGAAGCGGCGGGGGGCGTAGCCGTCGCGGGCCACGAAGAACAGCAGCCGGGGCAGGTCGTTGAACGCGGTGTTCGCGGCGAACATCAGGATCAGCGCGGTGGCCGCCTGGACGAGCAGATACCAGGGGCCGGTGGGGAACGTGGTGCGGGCGAGTTGGGACAGCAGCGTCTCGTCGGCGCGGGGGACCAGCCCGTTGAGGTGGAACAGCACGATCAGCCCGGCGAACAGTACGACCAGCATGAAGATCATCCAGGTCAGCGTGGTGCGGGCGTTGCGCCACTCGACCGGGCGGAAGATCGGCACCGCGTTGGAGATCGCCTCGATCCCGGTCATCGACGTGGCGCCGGACGAGAACGCCCGCAGGACCAGCAGCAGGCCGAGCCCTTCGGCGGCGGCGACCGGTGGCGGCGGCACCGGCGTGAAGCCGCGCCCGGCGGCGTCGGCCAGCCCGAACGCGACGAGCGCGGCGATCGCGAGGACGAAGATGTAGGTGGGTGCGGCGAACAGGTTGCCGGCGGCGCGGATCCCGCGCAGGTTGCCGGCGACCAGTACGCCGATGAACAGCAGCCCGAGCGGCACGGTGAACGGGGCGAGGGCGGGGACCGCCGAGGTGACCGTGTGCACGCCGGCCGCGACCGACACGGACACGGTCAGGATGTAGTCGGTCATCAGCCCGACGCCGGCGGTGAGGCCGGCCCGGTGGCCGAGGTTGTCGCTGGCGACGAGGTAGGAGCCGGCGCCGTGGGCGTAGGCCGGGATCGTCTGCCGGTAGGAGACCCCGACCACGATCATGAGGCCGATCAGCGCGGCGGCCAGCGGCAGCGACAGGCCGAGGGCGGCGGTGCCGGCGAGCGCCAGCACGGTGAGCATGGCCTCGGGGCCGTACGCGACCGAGGACAGCAGGTCGGAGGAGAGCACCGGCAGCGCCACCAGCTTGCGCATGCGCTCGCGGACGAGGGCGGTGCTGGCCAGCGGCGGGCCGAGGACGAGCCGGCGGAGGCGGACCAGCGCCCGGCCGGCCGCCGAGTCGGGCGCGGGGGCCGGCGTGGTGGTCACCAGCTCGTCACGTCCGGGGTGGTCCGGCGCGGCCCGGAAGAGCCGGATCGGCGCCAGCCGGGCGAGCCGGCTGGGTCGGGTGTCGGGGGCGAGGCCGAGCGCCGGGTCGACCGGCATGGGGGCGTCGCGGCCGGCGCGGCCGGGGACGGTGGCCGTCCACTGTTCGCCGATGCGGTGCAGGGCGGCCCGTTCGTTGTCGGTCAGGGCGGGAAACTCGGCGTCCGGGTTGAGCGGGCTGGCGGCCGGGGCGTTCCCGTCCCGCCCGTCGCTGCCCATCCGACCGCCCCGCGTCCGTGTCCGCCCGCCGGCGGCTCGCGTACCCACGGGCGCGCGGAACACACCGCCGGAACGCGACGGGCCCGCGCCGGGGATCGGCGCGGGCCCGTCGTCGTCCGGCGGTCAGCTCACGGTGATCGTTCCGTTGCCGGAGCGGACGCAGGCGACCGTACGGTTGGCGGTCGCCGCCGCGCCGGAGAGGCACTGCCCGAGTACGGCGTGTCCGGCGGCGTTCGGGTGCCACGACTCCTGGCAGGTCTGGAAGTACGTGACGCAGGCGTTGGCGATCCGCTGGATCGCGATCTTGTCCTTGCCGGAGAGGCTGGTGACGAAGGACCCGGTCGGCCCGTCCATCAGCCGGATCGGCGTGGCCAGGGTGCCGGTCGGGCTGCCCGTGTTCTCGCACAGCCGGGCGCCGTCGAAGGCCCGCTGCACGTTGAGGTAGACCAGGTCGGCGCCGGGGAACTCGGCCGACAGCGTGGTGTGCGCCGAGCGGACCAGGTTGCCGAGGTTGCCGGAGAAGATGTGGCCGGCGGACAGGCTGGCCCGGTGGATCGGGCAGCCGGCGGCGTACCGTACGGCGCCGAGGTCGCGGAACTTGTCCCGGCTGTCGTCGCGGCCGTCGGCCTTGTGGTAGGCGGAGTTCAGGTCGAACGGCAGCGGGTTGGTGTAGTCCTGGAAGACCACCCGGTGCTGCCCGTCGGCGTCGATCTCGGCGAGCGTGGTGAGCAGGGCCCGGATCGCGGTGGTCGTCTCGGCCGCGGCCGCGGCCATCTGGGCGTCGGTGGCCAGGTCGCCGGAGGCGCAGGGGGCCTGCTCGACCGGGCCGCCGAGGTAGGCCCAGAACTCCCACCAGCCGGTCCAGGCGTCGGCGATGAACCGGTTGGCGCACTTGGTCGCCACGTCGCCGAAGGTGAACGAGCTGTTGTTGGAGCCGAGCCCGATCAGGACCAGGTCGATGTCGTGGGTCTGCCCGACGGCCCGCAGCTGGTCGAGCTGTGACTTGACCGTACGGCCCTTGTCGCGGGTGTTGGACGCGCTGGTGATGTCGTAGGGCCGGCCGCCGGAACAGGCGAGGTTGAACCTGGCCTGGATGCCCGGCAGGTTCGCCTGGTGCAGGGAGGCGTTTGCCGAGCGGTGGCAGAAGTAGGCGTTGCTGTTCGGCGCGGACCAGCCGGGGAAGTTCTGCGCGACGCCGTTGACGTCGGCGACCGGGGCGTAGGCGCCGGCGCCCTCGCCGCTGACGAAGCTGTCGCCGAGCGCGACCGCCGCGGTGGGCAGGCTGGCGACCTGGGCGGGTGCGGCGGACGCGGGTGGACCGCCGACCAGGGCCACCGTGATGAGTATGGCGGCGGCGATCGCTGTGCGACGAAACATCGAGGGATCTCCAATCCAGGCATCGAAACGTGAAAGATTCTCCGCAATCGCGATCAGATCATGCGTGGCGAACATCGTCAATGGCTTGCCGCCGCTGGTAAAGGCGGGTGTCGATGCGGGTCGGTACGGTGCCGGCCAGCCGGGACCGGGGGCTAGGCTGTCCGCCTTCGAATGTGGATGGAGGCCGTGGTGTTCGAGTTCCGGTCCGGTGCCGCCCGCGACAGGTCCCGCTCCGCACCACCGTGGGATCGCCGCCTGCGCACGGCCGCCGCGGTGCTGGTCGTACCGCTGGTGTTGACGGCCTGCGGCACGGCGGAGACCGAGCCGCCGGAACCGGCGGAACTGGTGGAGGAGGCCGTCGTGAAGTCCTCCGAATACCACCAGCACCTGCTCGCCGGCGACGTCGTCTACAGCCTGCGGACCACCGGCGACCTCGCCGCGCACGACCTGCCCGGCGGCGCGCAGCGGTGGACCGCGTCGGTCCGCGACCTCACCGGACCGAGCGGCTCCTCCAGCGAACTGGCGATGACGGCCCGCGCCGGGCTGCTCGTGGTGACCGGACCGGAGGGCACGACCGTCCACGACGCCGTCACGGGCCGTACCCTGTGGACCGGCCCGGACCGGTTCGAGCGGTTCACCGCGACGACCGGCCTGGTGTCCGCCCCGATCCCGGCCGACGTCGAACTCGACAACGACGGGCGCGGGATGCACGCCGTACGGGCGGTCGACCTGGCCACCGGCGCCGAACTCTGGACCTCGCCACCGGTGTACCACTGGGCCCCGCCCACCGCAGCCGACGTCGTCGCAGTGTGGACGGAGGACCGGTCGGTCGAGACCCGCGACGCCCGCACCGGCGCGGTCCGGGGCCGCCACGACGCCACCCCGGGCGGGCCGACCCCGATGCCCGTCGTCGGCGCCGGCCTCGTCGCCGTGCAGGAGGACACCGCGGTGACCGGGTACGACCCCGACACCCTCACCCCGCGCTGGCGCACCACGGTGCCGGCGGGCGTACGGGTCGTCGGCAACTGCGGCACCTACCTGTGCCTGCTCAGCGGCGGCACCGAGACCGGATTCCTCGACGCCGGGACCGGCGGGCCCGTCGGTGGCACGCTCCGGTTCGGTCTGCCGCTCGACTGGTCCGGGCACGTGGTCACCGACCCGGCGGCGACCGGCCAGCGGGCGATCGTCGACCCGCGCACCGGCGACGCCGCCGTCGACCTGACCGACTGGCCGGTGGTGAGCGCGCCGACCCGGACCGTCGCCCCGCTGGTCGCCGCCCGCGACGCCGACCCGGACGGCGGCATGGTCATCGCCGTCGTCCAGCCCGGCGAGACCTCCGCGCGGGAGTTCAAGTCGGTACCGTACAAGCTGGTCGACTGCTATCCCTCGGAGACGCACGTCGCCTGCCGGACCGATGCCGACGAGCTGCGGGTCTGGCGCTACCGCTGATCACTGCCGGTGTCGGCACCGAGATCGACGGAGGTGCGGCGATGACCGTGATCGAACTTGGGCTGCGGGAACACGAGCCGGAGGCCGAGCCGTCCCGGCCCTCGCGTGCGCGGCAGTTCCGCACCGCCCTCGCCGTGGTGGCCGTGCTCCTGGTCGGGCTCGCCGCCGGATCGGCACCCCCGGTGCGGCCGCGGCTGACCGAGATCGCCGTCGTACCGACCGCCCCGGCCTACCGGCACGTGCTGGCCGACGGCGTGCTGTACAGCCTCGGTGCCCAGTACGGCGAGACGTCACGCACCCTGAGCGCGCACGACCTGCGCGACGGATCCGTACGGTGGCAGGTGCCGGCCGGCGACAACATCCTCGGGCGGGCCGGACTGTGGGTCAACCTGTTCCTCCAGGTCGACGGTGACTGGGTCCTGCTGAACAACGCCGACTCGACGATCGGCGTCGACACCGCCACCGGCCGGACACTGTGGACGGCCCGGCACCGGATCATCCCGACCGGCACCGACGGCATCGGCTACAGCAGCCGGCCGGTGCTGGCGGGCGGGGACGGCGCGCCGGTGGTCGCCCCGGTCGGCGATTATCCGGAGGAGGACCTGCGGGTCCTGCTGCGCGGCTTCGACCTGAGTACCGGAACCGAGCTGTGGGTCTCGCCACCGGTCCGGTTCGGGGAGGCACTGCCCGGCGTGGACGGGGCGCTGCTGGTCGTCACCGCCGAGAACCGGGCGGAGGTGTGGGACGCGCGCACCGGGACGGTCCGGCAGCGGATCACCGGTCCGGGCGTCCGGACCCGTGCCGTCACCACCGGCGGCGGGCAGATCTACGTCACCGACGAGACGTCGACCCTGACCGCGTACGCCGCCGACACGCTGGAGCGGCGGTGGCGGGTACCGGTGCCGCACGGCAACGGCGAGGGCATACCCTGCGGCCGGTACGTCTGCTACTGGCAGTCCCCCACCGAAGGACCGGGGCGGGGCAACACGATCCTCCTCGACGCCGCCGACGGCCGGCCGGTGGGCGCCATGGTGGACGGCTGGCTCGCCGAGGAGAGCGGCGGCCACCTGATCAAGCGCGACGAGAACGGCGTCCCGGTGCACACCGTCGACCCGGCCACCGGCCGTACCCTGATCGACCTGACCGGCTGGCCGGACCCGGTCTGGTCGGACGAGCGGTCACCGCTGCTGCTGAGGCGGAGCGGCGACGGGCCGCGGCAGTGGTTCGGGGTGCTCGAGCCCGGCGACACCCGGGTCAGCCTCCTCGGGTCGGTGCCACACCAGTCCTACCGCTGCCAGTCGTCGGCCACCCACGTCGCCTGCCAGACCGCGCCGGAGGAACTACGCGTCTGGCGCTACCGCTGAGTCCGGCGCCGACGCGCCACGGCCCGCTACGCTACGCGCCGGCGTCCGTCACGGTCGGGGAGGTTCGGTGTCCACGGTGATCGACCTCGGGGTGCCCGCCCTCGACGGGGAGCGGCCCGCGCCGGCCCGCCGGCCGGCCGCCCACCACCGGCGTACGGTGCTGGCGGGGCTGACCGCGCTGCTGCTCCTGGTGACCGGTGGCGCCGAGCCGCCGGCGGAGCCGGCGCTGGTCGAGGTGGCGGTGGTGCCGACCTCGCCGATGCACAACCACACCCTGGCCGGCGACCGTCTCTACAGTGCCGAACTCGACCCGCGCCGCGGCGGGCGCGTCGTCACCGCCTACGAGCTGGGCGACGGCGCGGCGCGCTGGACCAATGTGGTCGAACCGCCGGCCGGCGCCGACAGCCTCGGCCTGGACATCGAACTCGCGGTCTGGCCGACGGGTGAGCAGCTCCTGGTCAGCAGCCACGACGGCACCTCCGGGCTCGACCCGGCGACCGGCGAGGTCCGGTGGTCGACCCGGCCGGGCATCCTGGACCACGGCGGTCACGGGGTGGGGCTCAGCCTGGCACCGCCCACCGACCCGGCGGTCGCCCCGGGCGACGGCCGGGGGCAGGTGCTGCGCGGTGTCGACCTCGTGACCGGGGCGGAACTGTGGACGTCGGGACCGATCGGATCCGGCCGGTTCCTCACCGGCGCGACCGGGGCGCTTCTTGTCGTCGAGACCGTCGACCAGGGCGTCGAGGTCCGCGATCCACGCACCGGAACGGTCCGGGCCGCGCTGGGTGCCGAGCCGGGACGATGGCGAAGCGTCGCCGGCAACGTCGACGACCTGCTCATCGTCGTCTTCCTCGGCGAGGTCACCGGGCACGCGGCCGACACCCTCGACACCCGCTGGAGCTTCACGTCGCCGTCCGGGCGCGGTGTGACGACGGCCTGCGGCCCCCACGTCTGCGTCCGCGGCGACGGGCGGCTGACGCTGCTCGACGCCGCCGACGGCACGGTCCTCGGCGGCATCCCGCGGACCGGTAGCCCCCATTACCGGGCCGGCCACCTGCTGATCCGCGACGGGGCGGGAGACGGCGGGACCATGCGTTCCCTCGCCCCGGACGGCCGTACGCTGATCGAGATGCCCGGCTGGGTGGAACTGGCCGAGTCGCCGGCGACGGCACCGGCGGTCCTGATCCGCCGGGACGGCGACGGGCATCGGTCGTCGTTCGCGCTGCTCGAACCCGGCGCGACCGCCCTGCGCTTCCTCGGCACGGTCCCGTACCCGGTGCACGACTGCCGGTCGACCCCGACCCACATCGTCTGCCAGGTCGGTCCCGACCGGCTGCGCGTCTGGCGCTACCGCTGAACCCGCCGCCGGGCGGATCCGCGCGGAACGGCGCGATCATGCCGACGGGTCGGGCAGGGTGGCAGGCGGGGGAGGGGCGACGCCCGGCTCGGGAGACCGGACGACGCGATGACGGAAGCAGGCGACGACCGGCCGAGGGCGTCGGTGACCCACCTCGCGGTCATCGCCTCCTTCGGCCTGGTGGCCGGGGTGGTGGCGGCGGTGCTCCACTCGCCGCTGCCCGCCCCGCTCGTCGGCTGGGACGTGACCGCCGCCGTCTACCTGATCTGGGTCTGGTCCGCGATCTGGCGGATGGACGCGGCGAAGACCGCCCGGTTGGCGTTGCGTGAGGACCCCAGCCGGGGCGTCACCGACGTGCTGCTGCTCGCCGCCTGTGTCGCCAGCCTGGTCGCGGTCGGGTTCGTGCTGGTCGACGCGAGTGCCCGCGACGGCCGGCTCACCAACCCGTACGTCGCGGCCGGGGTCGGCAGCGTCGTGCTGTCCTGGGCCGTGGTGCACACCGTCTTCACCGCCCGCTATGCCCGTCTCTACTACACGGGGCCGGACGGCGGCATCGACTTCCATCAGCGGGAGGCGCCCCGCTACGCCGACTTCGCCTACGTCGCGTTCACCATCGGCGTGACCTTCCAGGTGTCCGACACCAACATCACCGACAGCGAGATACGTGCCACCGCGCTGCGGCACGCGCTGCTGTCGTACCTGTTCGGGGCGGTGATCATCGCGGCGGCGATCAATCTGATCGCCGGCCTGGCCCGGTGAGGCCCGCCGGCCGCGCGGTACCCGGCGGGCCCGCCGCGATCGGCTAGGCTCGGCGCTGCCCCGACGCGGACGCCCAGGTCATCGGCACAGGTGACGGTGCGGGCCGGCGCGGCGGGGTGGCCGGCGCCGGTCGGAGCCGCCGGCCGGCGGGACGACCGGAGAGGGCTACGTGACCGACGACCGATGGGCCACGCGGGACGATCCATGGGCGGATCGGGGGCCGCAGACCTGGGACCCGGGCACCGACGACCGTACGCCACGCCAGCGTCGCGCCGAGCCGCCGCCGGCCGCCGCGCTGGCCGGTGAGCCGGCCGGACCGGGCTGGCCGCAGCCCGCGGCGCCCCCCGCCGACGGCGGGCACCCACATCCGCCGGCCGGCCACCCCGCCCCGTCGGACCGGTCCGGGCCGCCGGTTGCCGAGGACCGGCATCCGGTTCCGGCCGGTGGTGGTCAGCCCGACGCGCCGGCGCCGGTCGGTCACCACCACCA
Organism: Polymorphospora sp. NPDC051019; assembly: GCF_040683055.1. Taxonomy (NCBI): domain Bacteria; kingdom Bacillati; phylum Actinomycetota; class Actinomycetes; order Micromonosporales; family Micromonosporaceae; genus Polymorphospora; species Polymorphospora sp. NPDC051019. The sequence goes on from NZ_JBFBCH010000015.1 coordinate 136,634, forward strand.
CGGGCCGGCCGGGCCGGCGTCGGCACACACCCGCCGGGCGGTCTTCGCCATCCTGATCCCGGCGGCCGTGGCGACCCTGGTCGGGCTGCTCGTGCTCTGGCCGGGCGACCGGGCCACGCCGGCCGCCGCCGACCCGACCGAACGCGCGTACGGCGAGGTCGTGCGGGTGGTCGAGGAGCCGTGCCCGGAGGGCGACCCGTCGGTCGGGGAGTCGACCGAGGACCCCGGCGGGCTCGCCGGCTGGCCCTGCGGCACCGCCGACGTACGGGTCACCAAGGGCGCCGGCACCGGCCAGACCGCCACCGTCGAGTTGCCCCGTGGACCGGGTGCGCCCGGCGTGGCCGTTGGTGACGACGTCGTGCTGCTGGTGCTGGAGGGGATGGTGCCGGGCAGCGTCGCCTACACCATCACCGACCACCAGCGGGGCCAGCCGATGATCTGGCTGGTCGCCCTGACCGCCGCCGTGATCATCGGATTCGGGCGCTGGCGGGGGGTCAGCGCCATCGCCGGGCTCGTGGTCAGTTTCGCCGTCCTGCTGCTGTTCGTCATCCCGGCGATCCTGGCCGGCTCGTCGCCGCTGCTGGTCGCGGTCGTCGGCGCCGCGACGATCATGTTCGCGGTGCTCTACCTGACCCACGGCACCAGCGTGCACACCTCGGTGGCGATCCTCGGCACGCTCGCCGCCCTCGTGCTGACCGGACTGCTCGGCGCCGGCTTCACCGCGCTGACCCAGCTGACCGGGATCGGCAGCGAGGAGAGCGCCTACCTCGCGGTGATGCAGGGCAACGTCGACATGCGCGGTCTGCTGCTGGCCGGCATCATCATCGGCGCGCTGGGCGCCCTGGACGACGTGACCGTCACCCAGGCGATGACGGTCGCCGAGCTGTCCCGGCACCCGATGTCCCGGCGGGACCTGTACCGGGCGGCGGCCCGGGTCGGGCGGTCGCACGTCGGGTCCGCGGTCAACACGCTGGTGCTCGCGTACGCCGGCGCGTCCCTGCCGCTGATGCTGCTGATCGCCGCCGGCGGCCAGGACCTGGGCAACCTGCTCACCAGCGAGTTCCTCGCCGAGGAGATCGTCCGCAGCGCGGTCGGCACGATCGGCCTGGTGGCCGCGGTGCCGATCACGACCGTGCTGGCGGTGCTGGTGGCCGAGTCCCGCCGTACGAAGGCCGTCGCCAGCACCTGAGGCACCGCCATCTGAGCGCCAGCGGGGCCGTCCGGACGTGACGGCCCCGCTGGCGCCCGTCGTCGTGCGGGGCGCCGGGCGGTGCCCCGTGTCTGTCGACAGTGGTCGGTCGGCGTGTCGATGGCGGCCGATCAGGGGTGGCAGCGCGCGGAGGGTCCGGGCACACTGCCGAGTGCTTTCGTCCGGTGCTGGCAAAGATCGTTTACGGGCGTACGTCAATCCTCCGGACACCTTTTGTTTCTTTCCAGAAGGAAGCAATCGGAGTCCGGGCGGGGCGGTCATCAACGCCGTCTGCCGCCCGGCATCCCCCGGAGTGCGACGTTCGTCCTGTTCAGTAGCGTGGCACCGGCCGTTCGAGATCAACCCGTGACTTGACGTCCATAGTTCGTTCGCCGTAGGAAGAAAGTGTGACCGACGTGGTGACTCCACCAAGCAGCCCCGTGAGCCGGGAACGGGCGCGTGAGATCAAGCGGATTTCCGTGATCTCCACCGCCCGGCAGGTGCGCGTGCTCTCCCGTGCGGAACTGACCGAGCTGACCGGGCTCAGCCCGGCCACGCTGACCCCGCTCGTCCGCGAGCTGATCGCCGAGGGCTACCTCGTCGAACGGGGCACCGCCGCGTCGCGGTCGGGCCGGCCCCGGACCATGCTCGAATTCAACCCGCGCGCCGAACTCGTCGCCGCCGTGTCACTGGAGTCCTCCCGGATAAGTTGCGAGATCGCCGACAGCGACGGCGCGGTCATCGCCCACCGCACCGCCCGGCTCGGCGCCGACGTCGTCGAGACCGTCTGCGCGTTCGTACCCGAACTGGTCGGCGCGGCCCTGCCGTCGCTGCGGGGCGTCGCCATCGCCGCGCCCGGCGTCTCCTCCGACGGCGGGGTCCGGCTCGCCCCGTCGGTCGGCCTGGTCGAGGACCGGCCGATAGGAGAATCGGTACGGCAGCGGCTCGGCGTGCCGGTCGTCGTCGACAACGACGTCAACCTGATGGCCGCCGGCGAACACGCCGCCGGCGCCGGGGCCGACGTCGACGACCTGCTGCTGCTGCACGTCGCCGACGGGGTCGGCGCCGGCCTCATCCTCGACGGGCGGGTCCGCCGGGGCGCCGCCGGTGCCGCCGGCGAGGTCGGGTTCCTGCCGCTGGACGGCGAGGAGCGCGGCTTCGACGGCGTCGGCCCGTTCGAGGCCCGTTGGTCGGAGAACGCCATCGCCGAGCGGGTCGTGGCGTTGCGTCCCGGTCGCCGTCCGGCCGAGGCCGTGCGTACCCTCGTCGAACTGGCCGGCAGCGAGCCGGCCGCGGCCGACTACCTGGCCGAGGTCCTCGAGGCCTGGGCCCGTCTGATCGTCTCCTGCGTCTGCGTGGTCGACCCCGGCCGGGTGCTGCTCAGCGGCGCCGCGGCACAGCTCGACGACGCCGCGCTCGACCGCCTGCAGGACCTTGTCGCCACCCGTGCCCCCGCGGCGACCGACGTACGCCGGGCCGTGCTCGGCGACCGGGCGGTCCTGCACGGCGCGGTCAGCTACGCGCTGTCCGCCGCCGCCACCCACCAGTCCTCCCCGTCGTAGTTCCCATCCCCGCTAGTTCCCTTCACCGGAGGTTCCCATGAGACGTCGCCTAGCTCTGGCCGGCGCGCTCGCCGCGCTCATGACCGTCACCACGGCATGTGGTGGCGGCGGGGGCGACGACGACACGTCGTCCGGCTCGGTCGAGAACATCGTCATCTACACCGCCCGTGACAAGAAGGTCACCGACTTCGTCATCGAGAAGTTCACCCAGGCCAACCCCGAATACCAGGGCAAGGTCGAGGTCCTGAACATGGGCGCCCAGGAGATCCTGGAGCGGGTCCGCGCCGAGAAGGCCAACCCGCAGGCGGACGTCTGGTGGGGCGGCACCCAGCAGGGCCTGTCGGCCGGCGCGGGCGAGGACCTGCTCGCCCCCTGGCAGCCCACCTTCGCGCAGGGCATGGACGCCAACTACAAGGACGCCGAGAACCGCTGGTTCGGCGAGATCCTGCTGCCGCAGGTCATCGTCTACAACAACAAGGCGGTCACCCCGGAGCAGGCGCCGAAGGACTGGGACGACCTGATCACCCCGGCCTGGAAAGACAAGATCATCATCCGGGACGTGCCGGCCTCGGGCGGCATGCGCTCCATCTACTCGTCGATGATCCAGCGGTTCTCGCCGGACGGCTCCAACCCGCAGCCCGGCTTCGACTGGCTGCTCAAGCTCGACGCCAACACCGCCGACTACGCCGCCAACCCGGCCGACCTCTACCTGAAGCTCTCCCGCGAGCAGGGCGTGGTCAGCGCCTGGAACCTCCAGGACGTGCTGCTCCAGGCCAACCAGTCGAACATGCCGTTCGGCTACGTGATGCCGGCCTCGGGCGCGCCGATCCTCGTCGACGGCGTCGCCGCGGTCAAGGGCGGCAACAGCACCGGGGCCCAGAAGTTCCTCGAGTTCATCTACGAGGACGGCCTGCGCGCCGACCTGGCCCGTGACTACTTCCAGATCCCGGCCGTCGAGATCGCCGAGCAGCCGCAGTGGCTGACCGAACTCGACCTCAAGCCGATGAACGTGGACTGGTCCGTGGTCGCCGCGAAGGAAACCGAGTGGATCAACCACTGGAACGCGGAGATCAAGAACAAGGGCTGACGACCGGTACGCGGCCGGGCCCGGCACCGGCCCGGCCGCGCACCACCCGCGCCCGCTCCCATCGCGGGGCCCCCACGCACATCCCGAAAGGCACATCATGATCGATGTCACGCTCGAGTCGGTGAGCAAGCGCTTCGCGCGCGGCGGCGACGTGGCGGCGGTCGACGACGTCGACCTGACCATCGCGGCCGGCGAGTTCTTCACCCTGCTCGGACCCAGTGGCTGCGGCAAGACCACCACGCTGCGGATGGTCGCCGGCTTCTACTTCCCGACCTCGGGACACATCCGCTTCGGCGGCGAGGACGTCACCCGGCGGCCGCCGAACAAGCGTGACACCGGCATGGTCTTCCAGAACTACGCGCTCTTCCCGCACATGTCCGTCGCGCAGAACGTCTCGTACGGGCTCAAGATCCGCAAGGTGGGCCGGGCCGAGTCCGCCCGCCGCGTCGAGGAGGCACTGGCCCAGGTGCACCTGGGCGGCTACGGCACCCGCCGCATCGACGAGCTCTCCGGCGGCCAGCAGCAGCGGGTCGCGCTGGCCCGCGCCCTGGTCATCCGTCCGCGTACCCTGCTGCTCGACGAGCCGCTGTCCAACCTGGACGCGAAGCTGCGCGAGGAGACCCGCGCCGAGATCCGCCGCATCCAGCGCGACGCCGGCCTCACCTCCATCTACGTCACCCACGACCAGGCCGAGGCGATGGCCATGTCGGACCGGATCGCGGTGATGGAGTCCGGCAAGGTCCGCCAGGTCGGCAGCCCGCAGGAGATCTACCACCGCCCGGCGACCACCTTCGTGGCGCGCTTCATCGGCCGCAGCAACGTGCTGTCCCTGCCGGTCCTCGGCGCCACCGACACCACCGTCGACGTCGGCCTGCCCGGCGGCGGGCGGGCCACCGCCAAGGCACCCGAGGGCCACGGGCTCACCGAGAACGACACCGCCCTGGTCTCCATCCGGCCCGAACACGTCGCGCTCGCCCGCCCCGGCGACAAGGACACCCTGCCCGGCCAGGTCACCGACGTCGAGTTCACCGGCATGTCGACGAACCTCACCCTCGACGTCGCCGGCACCACGGTCAACGTGTCGGCCATCGACGTACCCGCCACCGTCGCGGTCGGCGACCGGCTCGAGGTACGGCTGCCCGCCGACCGCATGTGGGTGGTTCGGCCGTGACCTCGACCACCCTCGGCGCCCGTGCCGCCGTCCTCACCGGGCGGCTGCGCGGCGGATCCAGCGCCGGCTGGTTCCCGTACCTGCTGGTCCTGCCGCTGGCCCTGGTCCTGTGGGGCTACGTCGTGCAGCCGATGCTCGCCACCTTCGGGGAGAGCGTCGCCGAGGACGGCGCCGGCAACTACCTCAGCTTCCTGGGCAGCGCGGGCGTCGCGCGCGCCTCGCTGTTCACCTCGCTCGCCATCTCCGCCGCCAGCGTCCTGCTCTGCGGCATCGTCGGCGTCGGCATGGCGTTCCTGCTCAAGCGGTTCACCTTCCCCGGCCGGCGGCTCATCGAGGCGATCATCCTGGTGCCGGCCGCGCTGCCGCCGCTGATCGGCGCGATCTCGTTCCAGCTCCTCTACAGCGAGACCGGCATCCTGCCCCGCGCCCTGCAACAGCTCTTCGGCACCGCGAGCCCGCTGCTGGCCTTCGACGGCATCGCCGGCGTGCTCGTGGTGCACACCTTCACCATGTACCCGTTCTTCTACCTCGCCGCGTCCGCCGCGCTCGCCGGCATGGACCCGTCGGTCGAGGAGGCCGCGTACAACCTCGGTGCCAGCCGGGTCCGGGTGTGGCGCACCATCCTGCTGCCGATGCTGACCCCGGCCCTGGTCAGCGGCTCGCTGCTGGTCTTCATGACGTCGCTGGCGTCGTACACCGCGCCGTTGCTGTTCGGCGTCGACCAGACGATGACCATGCAGATCTACATCAACCGCACCAACGGCGACCTGCCGATGGCGTCCACGTACGCCTCGGTGCTCGGCATCGTCTCGATCGTCTTCCTGCTCGGCATGCGCTGGTACGAGGGGCGGCGCAGCTACCGCTCGATGTCCAAGGGCATCGCCGCCCACCGCCGCGAGATCACCAACCCGTTCGGCCGCTGGCTGGCGCTGCTCGGCTCGCTGCTGGCCACCGTCGTCCTGCTCGCCCCGGTCGCCACGATCGCGCTGGTCGCCTTCTCCCAGGACGGCTCGTGGACCACCGAGGTGATCCCGAGCGTCTACACCACCGAGAACTTCGTCGCGATCTTCACCGAGCCGCGGTCGTTCCAGCCGATCCTCAACTCGCTGCAGATGAGCGCGCTGGCCACGGTCGGCTGCATCGTCATCGGCGTGCTCACCGCGTACGCCGTACGGCGGCTGAAGTTCTTCGGCCGCGGCCTGCTCGACGTCGCCGTCATGATCGCCTGGGCGCTGCCCGGCACCGTCGTGGCGATCAACCTGATCTCGGCGTTCAGCACCGGCAACGCGTTCAGCCTCGGCCAGGTCCTCGTCGGCACCTTCTGGATCGTGCCGCTGGCCTACTTCGTCCGGTTCCTGCCGCTGGTGTTCCGGTCCAGTTCGGCCGCGCTGGCCCAGCTCGACCCGAGCATGGAGGAGGCCGCCCGCAACCTCGGCGCCACCTGGTGGCGGGCGTTCCGCACGGTCACCCTGCGGCTGATGCTGCCCGGCGTGTTCGCCGGTGCCCTGCTGGCCTTCGTGCACGGCGTCGGCGAGTTCGTCGCCTCGGTGCTGATCTACACCTCAAGCACCACGCCGATCTCGGTGGCGATCAACAACCGGATGTACTCGTTCGAGATGGGCACCGCCGCCGCGTACGGCATGCTCCAGGTCGCGCTGATCTTCGTGGTGATGCTGGTGTCCGGCCGGCTGGAGAACGGCGGCCGGCGCACCTCCCGGGAGGCGACGCAATGGGTGAACTGATCCACGTCAGCCGGGTCCCCGGCGGCGAACTCGCCGACGTGGCCGCCACCGCCGACTTCGCCGTGCTGCCGGTCGGCGCGGTCGAGTGGCACGGGCCGCACCTGCCGCTCGGCACCGACCTGATCCTCGCCGAGGGCTTCGCGAGGAGCACCGGCGGCGACGGCCGGCGCGGGGTGCTGTTCCCGGCGGTGCCGTACACCGCCTGCCCCGGCCAGACCCGGCCCTGGCCGGGAACGATCGCGATCCGGCCCGAGATCGCGGTGGCGTACCTGTGCGACGTGCTGGAGGGCATCGTCGCCGCCGGGTTCCCCCGGGTCCTGGTCGTCAACGGGCACGACGCCAACATGTCGACGGTGCGGGCGGCGATGGAATGGGTGTCCGGCCGGCGCCGGGCCAGCCTGCTGCTGGCCAACTGGTTCCAGCTGGTCACCCCGGCGGAGACCACGCAGATCTACGGCGAGCTGCCGGCCCGCGGGCACGGCGGCGCGTACGAGACGTCGGCGGTGCTCGGCTTCGACCCCGACGCGGTACGCCCCGACTCCGTCACCGACCTGCCGCCCCGGCCGAAACTGGCCACCGCCCACCCGTACGTGCTGATCGAGTCCCGCCCCAATCCCTGGGAGGGCTGGTCCGGCCACATCTCGCTGGCCACGCGGGACACCGGCGACCGGGTCCGGGAACTCGCCGCCACCCGGCTGACCGAGCTGATCGACGCCTGGCTCGCCGCCCCGCTGCCGGCCGAACCCGACGCCACCCCGCTGGCGGAATCCGGACCACGATGAGTTCCGTCCGAAGCAGGGAACGAGCGATCGACGTAGTCGACTTCCATCTCCACCTCGGCATCCAGGACGACCCGGTCATCCGCTCCTGCGAGGACGCCGCCGGCATGCACCCCGGCGGCGAGCACGAGCGGTCGGTCCGCGCCGCCGCCAACGCCCCGTACGCGGCGGCGTGGCGGCGGGCGTGGGCGTTCCCGGACCCGGAACCGCCCGCCGACCGGCTGGCGGAGGCCGACCGGTGGGCGGACGAGTTGCGCGCCCAGGGCGTACGCCGGGCGGTGTTCGTCACCGGCGGCGGCAACGACGCGCTCGCCGACGCCGTCGACCGGCACCCGGACCTGTTCCTCGGCTTCGCCCACCACGACCCGTTCGCGCCCGACGCGGCCGCCGAGCTGGAGCGGGCGGTGACCGTACGCGGGCTGCGCGGCCTGAAGCTGTTCGCGCCGCTGCTGCGCGGCCCGCTGGACCACCCCGACCTGGATCCGGTGTGGCGTACGGCGGACCGGCTGCGGGTGCCGGTCCTGGTGCACGTCGGCCACTACGGCAGCGCGGGCGGGTTGTCGTCGAGTCCGCACGACAGCCCGAACCACCTGGCCCGGGTCGCCCGGCGGTTCCCGGAGCTGCCGTTCGTGGTGCCGCACTTCGGGGTGCAGCACGTGCAGGAACTGCTCTTCGCCTGCTGGAGCTGCCCGAACATCCACGTCGACACGTCGGGTTCCAACCAGTGGGTGCGCTGGATGCCGTACCGGCTCACGCTCGACGACCTGTTCCGCCGCTGCTACGAGACGATCGGCCCGGGGCGGATCGTGTTCGGCAGCGACTCGTCGTGGTTCCCGCGCGGCTACGTCGGCCGCTACCTCGACGACCAGTTACGCATCTGCCGGGAGATGGGGATGCCCGAGTCCGACCTGCAAGCGATCTTCGCCGGAAACGCCGTACGGCTGCTGGGTCTGCCGACCTAGCCAGCGACCGCCGGGTCCGCCCGGCGCGACGAACGAGGGATTGTCATGAGCCTCAACACCTACCAGCAGCACCATCTGCGTGTCGCGTTCGAGCACCACGCGAGTCACCTCTTCGGTCCGATGGTGCGGGCCAGCCAGGCGCACGTGGTCATGCTCGCCGAGCGGGAGCTGATCCCGGCGGACCGGGCGGCCCTGCTGTTGCGCGGCCTCGGGGAGCTGCGCGGCGACGGCGGGGAGCCGCTGGTGTTCGACGGCAGTGTCGAGGACGTCTACTTCACCGTGGAGAAGCGGCTGGCCGCCGCCTGCGGTATCCCGACGTCACAGCTCGACGTGCAGATGGCCCGCAGCCGCAACGACCTGGACGCCGGGGTGTTCCGGATGGTGCTGCGGGAGCAGTTGCTGCGGGTCGTCGACCGGCTGCTGGCCACCGGGGTGACGGCGCTGGAGCGCGCCGACCGCTACGCCGACGTGGTGATCACCGGCTACACGCACCGCCGGCCGGCGCAGCCGACCACGATCGGGCACGCGCTGGCCGGGTACGCCGAGGCGCTGGCCGGCCAGGCGGTCGCCTACGCCGACCTGCTCGACCAGATGAACCGCTCGCCGCTGGGCTCGTGCGCGTTCGCCGGCACCGACCTGCCGATCGACCCGCCCCGGCTCGCCGAGCTGCTCGGTTTCGACGGGCTGGTGACCAACTCGTACGAGGCGGTGGCCGGCGCCGACCACCTGGTGCGGGTCGCCACCCTCAACGCGCAGGCGCTGGCGACCGGGGCCCGGCTGGCCCGTACGTTGATGGACTGGCTGAGCTGGCGCTGGGTGAACACCCCGGAGGGCTTCACCCAGGGCAGCAGCATCATGCCGCAGAAGCGCAACCCGGTGGTGCTGGAACACCTGGTGTCGATGGCCGGTGCCGCGGCGGGCGACGCCGCGTCGGTGCTCAACAACGTCGGCGCCGCCTGGTGGGAGGACTCCAACAACGCGACCACCGACGTGCAGACCCGGCTGTGGGACAGCGACGACCGCACCGAGCGGTTCTTCGCCCTGCTCGGCGGCTTCCTGGCCGAGCTGACTCCGCTGGAGCCGCCGGCACCGGCGGAGATCGTCGCCTCGGGCGCGACGACCACGGCCGCCGCGGACGCGCTCACCCGGCACGGGGTGCCGTTCCGGGCCGCGCACTCGGTGGTGGGCCGGCTGATCCGCGGCGGTGGCCCGGACACCTGGACCCCGGAGCAGGTGCGGGCGGCGGCGGCCGACGTCGGGGTGCCGGAACCGCTGGATGACGGCGCGGTCGCCGACCTGATCGCCGCCGCCGTACGCCCCGAACTGGTCCTCGACCGGGCCCAGGCCGACGGTCCCGGTGTCGCCGCCGTACGTGCCCAGGTGGCCGTGGTCCGTACGACGCTCGACGGCGTGTCGGCGCGGGTGGCCGGGCTGCGGGAGCGGCTGGCCCGGGCCGACGAGGCGCTGGACGCGGCCGTGGCCGGACGGGTGGGCCGGTGACCGTCCACAGTGGCCCGGTCGTCGACAGCCGGCCGGAGCCGGTGCGCCCCGACGCGCGGCGGCTGCTCGGCATCGACTTCGGCGGCACCAAGATGGCGGTCGCGGTCGCCGACGCCCAGGGCCGGATCCTGCGCTCCCAGCGGGTGCCGACGCATGCCGGGCGGGGCGCCGCGCAGGCGCTGGACCGGGCGCTGGAGCTGGCCGGCCGGCTCGTCTCGGACGTCGGCGGCTCGCTGGCCGCGGCCGGGATCGCGTCGCCCGGCGTGGTCCGTGACGACGGCATCGACCTGGCCCCGAACGTGCCGGGCTGGGAGCGGCTGCGGCTGGCCGACGCGGTCCGCGCCGCGCTGCCGGTATCCCTGGTCGAGGTCGGCAACGACCTCAACGCCGCCGCCCTGGCCGAGTTGCGCCTCGGCGCGCTGCGCGACGCCGACCCCGGGCTCGTGGTCGGCCTGGGCACCGGCGTCGCGACGGCGCTGACCGTCGCCGGGACCGTGGTCGCCGGGCACCGGGGCGCGGCGGGCGAGATCGCGTACGCCGTCACCGGCGCCGACTGGCCCGCCGACCCGCACGACGTGATGCTGGAGGCGGTCTTCTCCGGCCGGGCCCTCGATCTGCTCGCCGCCGATCTCGGGCTGACCGGCGGGGCCGAGGAGTTGTGCCGGCACGCCGAGCGGCCGGGGCCGGCCCGGGTCGCGCTGCTCGCCCGGGTCGACGAGCTGGCCCGCCACCTGGCCACCTGCTGCCTGCTGGTCGACCCGCGGCGGGTCGTGCTGGTCGGGGGAGTGGCCCGCAACGACCTGGTCCGTGAACTGCTCGCCGAACGGCTGACCGCGGTGCTGCCGCACCGGCCGGACGTGGTCCTGTCGACGTTCGCCGACGACGCGGCGCTGCTGGGCGCGGTGACGATGGCCGGCGAGGCGCTGGCCGCGCACCGCTGACGCCGGAAACCGGCGGGGCACCGACCCCCGCACAGCGCACGGGCGCGGCACCGAACCGGTGCCGCGCCCGTGGCGGTATGGGGTGGATCAGATGTTGTTGATGATCGACATCGAGGCCTCGTGCTGGGTGGCCAGCATGTCCGAGACCGCGGCGGCGTCGTAGTACCCGCCGGACTCCACCGGCGCGCTGTCCGACGAGTAGTCCGCCGTGTAGTCCGGGGCGGCCTCGGTGGTCGGCTCGGTCGGCGCGACGTCGTAGGTGCCGACGCCCTCTTCCCAGACCTGCTCGGCGACGCCGTCGCCGTCCTGGTCGTAGGTCATGACGTCGATCAGGCCGTCACCGTCGGTGTCGGCACCGGCGATGATCCCGCCGTCCGGCAACTGCTCGTACGCGACGATGTCCTCGACGCCGTCACCGTTGACGTCCTCCATGAAGACCTCGGACATTTCACTTTCTCCTTTTTCGGTTCCCGCTCTGTGTTGACGGCAACGCTAGGTCATGATCCGTCGGTTGGACTCCCACTTTGATGCCAACCCGACAGCGGCGGTTCCAGCCCCGTACCAGCGATTCGCGGGTCGGGCGGACGTCCCGGCCCGGCGCGGCGATGCCGCCGGTTCGGCCGCCTGATCTTCGCCGGCTGGGCCACGATGGCCGCAGGGGGTGGTGAGATGACGAACGCGATGGGCGTGGCCGTCCTGGACCTGGTCAAGCGGGCGGTCGGTGAGACGACGGCGGGCACGGTGTTCGGTGAGCCGGTCACCCGCGGTGACGTCACCGTGATCCCGGTGGCCCGGGTCAAGGGGCACGGGGGTGGAGGCGGTGGCGGCGGCAACGCCGATCCCGCGGCCGCCGGTCAGGCCAAGCAGGGCAACGGGTCGGGGGGCGGACCGGCGGCGCACGCGGGCGGTGGCTCGGGCGCCGGGATGCGGTTGTCGGCGCGCCCGATCGGGGTGTTCGTGCTGCGGGACGGCCGGGTCCGCTGGCATCCGGCGCTCGACCTGAACAAGGTGATCCTCGGCGGCCAGATCGTCATGGTGGTGGCGTTGCTGACCGTACGGGCGGTCGTGCGGGCCCGGCACTCCTAGCACATCGAGGGGGCGTGGCGGCGCCCTGCCGACCGCCGGTGTGCTGTGACGTTGGTTATCAACCGGGGATCCGGGTAGCCGACGGCGGCGGCCGCGACCTAGCGTTCGCGGTGAACGGCATTCACTTTAGGCAGTCCGTGCCATCGCACTCTCATCGTGACCGGGGGACGGGTCGTGTTCGCTTCCTGGGGATCATTCACCTACCGCCTGCGCTGGACCGTCCTCGCGGTCGTCGCCGTGGTGGTCGTCGGGTCCGGCATCTGGGGGCTCGGGGTCTTCAACCAGCTCACCGAGGGCGGCTACATCGACCCGGGCAGCGAGTCGGCCAAGGCCGCCGCCGCGGTCGAGTCGGCGCTCGGCCCGCAGGGCGGCGACGTCGTGGCCATCTACACCCCGGAGTCCGGCACCGTCGACGACCCCGGCCTGGCCCAGCGGGTGACCGCCCGGCTCGACGCGCTGCCCGACTCGGCGGTGCTCGACGTCAGCAGCTACTGGCAGACCGGCGCTCCGCAGCTGGCCACCCCCGACAAGACCAGCGCACTGGCCGTCATCACGCTCGCCGGCGACGACGAGAACGCCAAGCTCGAGTCCTACCGGGCCATCAAGGACGAACTGGCCGTCGACGGGGCCAGGACGCAGATCGCCGGCAGCGGGCCGTTGCAGGACTCGACCTCCAACCGGTCCAAGACCGACCTCACCCGCGCCGAACTCGTCTCGCTGCCGATCGTGCTGATCCTGCTCGTCCTGATCTTCGGCTCGCTGGTCGCCGCCTCGCTGCCGGTGCTGGTCGGCGGCCTGGCCGTGCTCGGCTCGCTCGGCATCCTGCACGTCGTGGCCCTGGCCACCGAGGTCAACTCGTTCGCGGTCAACGTCGCCAGCCTGCTCGGCCTCGGCATGGCGATCGACTACGGCCTGTTCATGGTCGGGCGGTTCCGCGAGGAGATGGCCGCCGGCCGCTCGCCCGAGGTCGCCGTACGGCACACCGTGGCCACCGCCGGCCGTACCGTGATGTTCTCCGCGACCCTGCTGATCATCGCGCTCGCCGGCCTGCTGCTCTTCCCGCAGGGCTTCCTCAAGTCGCTGTCGTACGGCGGCATGGCGGCCGTCGCGCTCGCCGCGGTCGTCTCGCTGACCCTGCTGCCCGCCCTGCTGGGCATCCTCGGACCGCGCGTCGACAAGCTCGCCGTACGGCTGCCCCGGCGCCGGGCGGCGGCCGGCGGAGGCGGCTGGGCCCGGCTGGCCGCCGTCGTCATGCGCCGCCCGATCCTGGTCGCCGCCCCGATCCTCGCCGTCCTGGTGCTGCTCGCGCTGCCGATCGGCCAGGTCCGGTTCGGCGAGGTCGACGAGCGGGTGCTGCCGGCCAGCGACCCGGCCCGGCAGGCGATCGAGACGCTGAAGACCGAATTCCCGGCGATGAGCGGCAACGGCGTACAGGTGGTGCTGCGCGGCACCGGCGGCACCGCCCCCGACCAGGCCGCGACGCAGGCGTTCGCCGGCCGGGTCGGCGCCGTCCCGGGCGTCGAGGCGGTCAACCCCGGTGGCGCCGGCGGCGACCTCGTGGTGCTGACGGCGACGCTGGCCGACCGCGACCCGCTCAGCGACACCGCCCGGGACACCGTCGCCGACATCCGCGCGCTGACCCCGCCCGCCGGCACCGACCTGCTGGTCGGCGGCACCACCGCCCGCAACGTCGACAGCCTCGACGCCACCATCGCCAAGCTGCCGCTGATGGCGGGCCTGCTCGCCGGTGCCACCTTCGTGCTGATGTTCCTCGCCTTCGGCTCGATCCTGCTGCCGATCAAGGCCATCCTGATGAGCGTGCTCAGCCTGTCGGCGACGTTCGGCATCCTGGTCTGGCTCTTCCAGGAGGGGCACGGCGAGAGCTGGCTGCGGGTGACCCCGGCACCGCTGGAGGTCGGCATCGTGGTCCTCATGGCGGCGGTGGTGTTCGGCCTGTCCACCGACTACGAGGTGTTCCTGCTGTCGCGGATGGTCGAGGCCCGCGCCAAGGGGGTCAGCACCGTCGAGGCGGTCACCACCGGCCTGGTCCGCACCGGACGGGTGATCAGCGCCGCCGCGCTGCTGCTGGTGGTGGTGACCGGGGCGTTCGCGTTCGCCACCGTCGCCATGATGCGGTTCATCGGCGTCGGAATGATCATCGCGCTCGTGCTCGACGCGACCGTGGTCCGGATGCTGCTCGTACCGGCGGTCATGCGCCTGCTCGGCGACGCCGTCTGGTGGGCGCCCGGACCGTTGCGCAGGCTCCAGCAGGCCGCCGGTCTGCAGGAGTCCGACGAGATCGGGACGGCCGACAAGGAGTACGCCCTGCGCTGACCTGCGCCGGTTCACCCGTCCGGTTGCCGCCCATGACAGCGGGAACCGGACGGGGACCGGCACCGTCACAGTGGGGTGACTATCTTTCGCCGCATTCGTGCCACCGCAACCCTGTCCGTACTTTTGCTGACCGCCGCCGCCTGCGCCCAAGGTGGCAACGACGCCGGCGGTCCCGACCCCGGCCCGGTGTCCCTGGAGTCCGACGTGGCCGCCATCCGGGTCGACTACACCGGGGGCTTCAGCACCCCGGGCATGATCGCCGCCCGGCTACCGCTGATCGCCGTCTACGGCGACGGCCGGGTCATCACCCAGGGCCCGCAGGTCATGGTCTATCCCGGCCCCGCGCTGCCCAATCTCCAGGTGCAGACGATCAACGCCAACGACGTCGACGCCCTGATCGAGCGGGCCCTGGCCGCCGGGGTGGGCCAGGCCACCGACTTCGGCCAGCCGCCGGTCGCCGACGCCGCCTCGACCCGGATCACCGTCACGACCAGTGACGGCGAGAAGGTGCTCGAGGTCTACGCGCTCGAGGAGACGCCCGAGGACGGCGCCGGGCTGAACGCCACGCAGGTCGACGCCCGCGCCAAGGTCAAGGAGTTCGTGGCGTCGCTGAACGACCTGTCCGGCACGCTCGGTGCCGGCGCGGTCGGCGCGCCCCAGCCGTACGTGCCGACCGCTGTCGCCGCGATCGCCGAGCCGTGGGTGGCCGGCGACCCGGCCCTGCCCGCCCCGCCGGAGGTCGCCTGGCCCGGCCCGGCGCTGCCCGGCAAGCCGGTCGGCCCCGGCCTGGAGGTCGGTTGCGTGAGCGCCGACGGCGAGGCCGCCACGAAGGTCCTGTCGGCGGCCGGTACGGCGACCTCGGCCACCCCGTGGACCTCGGAGGGCAAGAGCTTCACGGTCCACCTGCGCCCGTTGCTGCCCGACGAGACCGACTGCGCCGACCTGCTGGCCGGCTGATCCGGCCGGCCCGGCGACCTGACCGGCCCGGCCGACCGGCCGACCCGGCTGATCCGGCCGATCCGACCGCCGGGACCGTCACCCGTACGTGGTGGCGGTCCCGGCGTGTCCGGGCGCCCAATATGATCCTCACTCGGCGTTCCGACATTTCAGACCACCGCCTGCGAGGTTTTCCACGTGCAGCCCGACGACGTGCGGCGTACCGACGTATCCACCAGCCCGCCGGACGCGAAGCGGCCGACACGCCGCCGGGCGCTGGTCGCGGCGGCCGTCGCCGCGGCGGTGCTGCTGCCGGCCGGGGCCGCCGTCGGCTACGCCTACACCGGTGAGGTGCCGCGCGGGGTGACCGTCCTCGGTGTCGACCTGGGCGGGCTCGACCGGGCGGCGGCCGGCGAGGCGCTGCGCGCCGAACTCGCCCGGCGGTCCGCCGACCTGGCGGCGCCGGTCACCGTACGTGTCGAGGACCGGACGGCGCGGGTGGACCCGTCGGCCGTCGGGCTGGCCGTCGACGTGGACGCCACCGTCGCCGCCGCCGCCGACGCCCGGCCCGGGGTGTTCGCGCGCCTGTTCGGCTCGCCCACCGTCGACCCGGTCGTGGCCGTCGACCAGGGCCGGCTCGACGCGGCGTTGCGGGCGGCGGTCGGCGACGTCGGGCAGCCGGTGGTGGCGCCCGCCATCACGTACGACGGCACCACGCCCCGCCCGGTCTACCCGGAGTCCGGCCGGGTCCTCGACCCCGCGACGGCCGCCGGGGCGCTGCGCGCCGGCTGGCCGGACGCCCGCGAGGTGACCGTGCCGCTGCTCGACGTGCACCCGGCCACCACCACCGCCGACGTCGACCGGCTGCTCGCCGAACTGGCCAGGCCCGCGGTGAGCGGACCGGTCACGGTCACCACGGACCGTGGCGACCTGCCGGTGCCGCCGGCCGCGATCGCCAAGAGTCTCGTGTTCGCCGCCGACGACAGCGGCCGCATCGAGCCGCGCGTCGACGAGAAGGCGTTGCGGTCGGCGCTCGGCACCGGGCTGCGCGAGGTGGAGGTGGCGCCGAAGGACGCGACGGTCGTCCTCGACGGCGGGAAGCCGAAGGTGGTGCCCGGCACCGACGGGCAGCGACTCGACACCGCCGCCCTGGGCCGCGACCTGCTCGCCGTGCTGCCCCGTACGGCCGACCGGCGGGTGGCCGGGACGCTGACGGCGGCGCGGCCGGCGATGACCGACGAGCAGGCGGCGGCGCTGGGGATCAGGGAGCGGGTCTCCACGTTCACCACCAACTTCACCGGCGGGCTGTCGGCACCGCGCAGCAACAACATCGTGACGATCGCCAGGGACGTCGACGGGACGATCGTGCAGCCGGGGGAGACCTTCTCGCTCAACGGGCACACCGGGGAGCGCAGCTACGCGCAGGGCTACAAGGACGCGCCGGTGATCATGGACGGCAAGCTGGTGCCGGGGGTCGGCGGCGGTACGTCGCAGTTCACGACCACCCTGTTCAACGCGACCTACTACGCCGGGCTGGAAGACGTCGAGCACAAGCCGCACTCGTACTGGTTCAGCCGTTACCCGCCGGTGATCGAGTCGACGATCTTCTACCCGAACCTGGACTTCAAGTTCCGCAACGACACCCCGTACGGGGTGTTGATCGACACGTCGTGGACGAGCGACTCGATCACGGTGTCGATCTGGAGCACGAAGATCTACGACAGCGTGAAGACCGAGTGGGGGCCCCGGCGCAACATCACCAAGCCGCGGGTGGTCCACCTGGAACCCGGACCGTCGTGCATCGCCACCAACGGCATCGACGGTTTCACCCAGGACGCCTGGCGGATCTTCCGCAAGGACGGCAAGGAACTCAAGCGGGAGAAGTTCAGTTGGCGTTACGACGCCGAGCCCCGCTTCGTCTGTGGCGGCTGAGCTGCGCTGTCCCATTCTCTGGGACCGGATTTTCCTTTGGGTATTCCTACCTGAATAGTGGGGCGCATGAAGGGTGCGGCTGACCTGACCAGGCGCCGGGTGGTCGACTACGGGTTGGTCTCCACGGCGCGCTGTTGCCAGTGACACCGCCGGCGTGCCCGCCGGCCGGACCGGCGTGCCCGCCGCCTACCCGGTCCCCGCACGGGGCCGCCTGACGGCTGGACCCCGTCCCGGGTCCGCCGCCCGCTGACAGCGGTCCGGTCGACACCACCATCCGCACAAACCCATCGCGCACCGCCGGCCGGCGGGCGTCCCGTCCGGGCGCCCGCTTCGTCTGCGGTGCCGAGCCATGCCCCGCGACAGGAAACCCCCTCCGTGATCCAGATAACCGGTCTGCGCAAGGTCTACCGGACCCGCCGCACCGAGGTAGCCGCGGTCGACGGCGTCGACCTGACCGTCGCCAAGGGCGAGGTGTACGGCGTCCTCGGCCGCAGCGGTGCCGGCAAGAGCACCCTGCTGCGCTGCGTCAACATGCTCGAGCGCCCCGACGCCGGGCGGGTCGTCGTGGACGGCGTCGACCTCGGCGGCCTGCGCGAGGACGGGCTGCGCCGGGCCCGGCAGCGGATCGGCATGATCCACCAGCACTTCGCGCTGCTCGGGTCGCGCACCGCCGCCGGCAACGTCGCGTTCCCGCTGGAGATCATGGGGGTGTCCCGGACCGAACGGGCCGAACGCGTCCGCGAACTGCTCGACCTCGTCGGCCTCGCCAACCGGGCCGGCGCCTACCCGGCCCAGCTCTCCGGCGGCCAGAAGCAGCGGGTCGGCATCGCCCGGGCGCTCGCCGGCCGGCCCACCGTGCTGCTCTCCGACGAGGCCACCTCCGCGCTCGACCCGGAGACCACCGGCTCGATCCTCGACCTGCTGCGCGACCTCAGCCAGCGGCTCGGGCTGACCGTCCTGCTGATCACCCACGAGATGGAGGTGGTCAAGCGGATCTGCGACTCCGCCGCGGTCATGCACGACGGCCGGATCACCGAGAGCGGCCGGGTCGCCGACCTGCTGCTGCGCCCCGGCGCCGAACTCACCCGGGGGATCTTCCCGCTCGGCCCGCCCCCACCGCTGAAGGGCGCGACCCTGCTCGACGTCACCGTGGTCGGCGCCGCCGCCGACGGCACCTTCGTCTCCGACCTCGCCCGCCGCTTCGACCTCGACGTACGCATCGTCGCCGGGGGAGTGGAGAGCCTCGCCGGCACCCGCGCCGGCCGGCTGCGGCTGGCGCTGTCCGGAGCGGCGGCGGCCACCGACGGGCCCCGCGAATACCTGGGCGGCGCCGGCATTCTCGTGGAGGACCCCCGATGACCTGGGAAGACATGCTGCCCCTGCTGTGGGAGGGCAGCAAGGAGACCGCCTACATGGTCGGCGTGTCGACCGCCGTCACCGCGGTCGGCGGGCTGCTGATCGGCGTGCTGCTGGTGCTGACCGACCGGGGCGGGCTGCTCGCCGCCCGGCCGGTCAACGCCCTGCTCGGCCTGGTCGTCAACATCGGCCGCTCGCTGCCGTTCATCATCCTGCTGGTCGCCGTGATCCCGTTCACCCGGGCGGTGGTCGGGACCACCATCGGCACCACCGCGGCGATCGTGCCGCTGACCATCGGCGCGATCCCGTTCTACGCCCGGATCGTCGAGACCGCGATCCGCGAGGTCGACCCCGGCGTGGTCGCCGCCGCCCGTGCCATGGGCGCGTCGCGGACCGCGATCGTGGTCAAGGTCCTGCTCCGGGAGGCCCGGCCGGGCCTGGTCGCCGGTCTCACCATCACCCTGGTCGCCCTCGTGGGCTATTCCGCGATGGCCGGCGCGGTCGGTGGCGGCGGCCTCGGCGACCTGGCCATCCGCTACGGCTACCAGCGCTTCGAGACGGAGGTCATGATCGCCACCGTCGTGCTGCTCGTCGTCTTCGTGCAGCTGACCCAGAGCTTCGGCGACTGGGTCGCCCGCCGCCTGTCCCACCGCTGACCGCATTCCCGCATTGCTCGCCAACCGGTGGAGAAGC
Organism: Polymorphospora sp. NPDC051019; assembly: GCF_040683055.1. Taxonomy (NCBI): domain Bacteria; kingdom Bacillati; phylum Actinomycetota; class Actinomycetes; order Micromonosporales; family Micromonosporaceae; genus Polymorphospora; species Polymorphospora sp. NPDC051019. The sequence continues at coordinate 155,904 of NZ_JBFBCH010000015.1, forward strand.
CACCGGCGAACCGAAAGAAAGGCCTTTCCCGTGCGACGCACCGTCCTCACCCTGCTCACCGCGGCCACCCTCGTCCTGGGTGCGGCCGCCTGCGGCTCCGACTCCGGCGACGGCGCGGCCGGGACCGGCCCGCTGAAGGTTGGCGTCAGCCCGGTGCCGCACGGCGAGATCCTCAAGTACGTCCAGGACAACCTGGCCGCCGCCGAAGGGCTCGAGCTGGAGATCGTCGAGTTCAACGACTACATCCAGCCCAACGTGGCCCTGCGCGACGAGCAGCTCGACGCCAACTACTTCCAGCACATCCCGTACCTCGACGAGGAGAAGGCGGCCAAGGGGTACGACTTCACCGCCCTGGCCCCGGTGCACATCGAGCCGCTCGGCGTCTACTCCAAGAAGGTCAAGAGCCTGGCCGAGGTGCCCGACGGCGGCGTGGTCGCCATCCCGAACGACCCGGCGAACTCCGGCCGGGCGCTGAACCTGCTGGCCGTGAACGGCCTGCTCACCCTCAAGGACGGCGTCGGCGTCAAGGCCACCGAGGCCGACATCGTCACCAACCCGAAGAACCTCAAGTTCGAGGCGCTGGAGGCCGCGCAACTGCCGCGCAGCCTCGACGACACCGCGATCTCGGTCATCAACGGCAACTACGCGATCGCGACCGGGCTCAACCCGGCCACCGACGCGCTGGCGCTGGAGAGCGGCGAGAACAACCCGTTCGCGAACCTGGTCGTGGTGCGGGCCGGCGACGAGACCGACGAGCGGATCGTGAAGCTGGAGAAGCTGCTGCACTCCGCGCAGGTCAAGCAGTTCATCGCCGACAAGTACCAGGGCTCGGTGCTGGCCGCGTTCTGATCCCACCCGGCGGGTGCCGCGGGCGTACGGACGCCCGCGGCACCCGCCGTTCGCGCAACCCCGCCGGTGGCGGTGGATGAGGGCGTCGCGCCCGGCGGTCAGCCGACCGCGGCGGCCTCTTCCTCTTCCACCCGGCGGTTCCAGTCCGCCTTCGACGACTGCCAGCCGTCCTCGTCGGCCCCGAGCCGCCAGTAGCCCGAGATCGACAACCGCTCCCTGGTCACGCCGTGCTCGACCCGCAGGAACCGGCGCAGCTCCTTCACGAAGTGCGCCTCGCCGTGCACGAACGCCTGCAGGGTCCCGGGCGGGAACTCCAGCGCCCGGACCGCCTCGACCAGCGCCGCGCCGACCGGCCGGTCACCCCGGTGCAGCCACACCACCTCGGCCCGCCCGTACGTGGAGAGCTTCTGCTCCTCGTCCGGCCCGGACACCTCGATGAACACCTTCGCCAGGGCTCCCGCGGGCAGCCGCTCGACCGACGCGGCGATGGCCGGCAGGGCACTCTCGTCGCCGGCCAGCAGGTGCCAGTCGGCGTCATCGGCCGGGGCGTACGCGCCACCGGGGCCGAGGAACATGATCTCGTCACCCGGCCGGGCGGCGGCCGCCCACGGGCCGGCCAGCCCCACGTCGCCGTGGTGGACGAAGTCGACCGTCAGCTCGCCGACCGTCGGGTCCCAGCGGCGCACGGTGTAGGTCCGGGTCCGCGGCCACTGCTCGCGCGGCATGTCGCGGCGGATCGCCGCGATGTCGAACGGGGCCGGGTAGGCGACCCCCGGGACCGGGAACAGCAGCTTCAGGTAGTGGTCGGAGTAGGTGCCGGCGCTGAACCCGGCGAGCCCCGGACCGCCGAACACCACACGGATCATGTGCGGCGTGAGCCATTCGGTGTGTACCACCGTGGCCTGGTGGACCTGAGGCGTCCTGCGATCCGTCATAGGGTTAGGTTAACCTAAGTCGGCCGGTAGTCGAGAGGGCACCGAGCGTGGTTCTCGGCGATCCGGTGTCGGAAACTCGCCATCACGCTCACCGCCCGGCCCGGTCCAGCCGGTGTGCCAGCAGCACCTTGCCCCGGTCGCCGGCCCGCTCGCTGTCGTCGCGGACCCCCCGCAGCCACCCCGCCAGCTCGGCGTCGCCGGCCCGGTCGGCCTCGCGCGCGTACGCGTCCATCCGCCAACTGTTCTCCAGCACCAGTTGCAGCGCCGTGATCAGGTCGGTCTCGGTGTCCTCGACGGGCTCCACCAGGTCCATCACGCGCATCACGCACCTCCGTCCGGCGCCTTCCCGCCGGCAGCCGGACTATGCCGGCGGGAGGCGCGGGGCACCCGGGACGGCACGACTACGCCGCCGTGGCGCGGGTAGCCGACCGGTATGGCAGCACAGATCCCGGACCGGCGCCGGTTCGTACGGCAACTCGTCCGCCACGGCGGGCGCGGCTTCGCCGAGGAGTACGGCCTCCCAGTGCTGAACAACCCGGCCAACCTCTACCAGTTGCTCAGCCTGGCCCAGATCCTGCGCGGATCGGCCGACCACCGGCGGGCGACCGCCGCCGCCCGGGCACTGCGCGACCGGGGCTGGAACACCGCCGCCCGGATGGCCGCCAGCCCGGACGGGGAACGGGCCGCCGTGCTGCGCGCGTACGACCAGCGGGCCGCCGGCACGCTCGCGCGACGGCTCGGCGCGACCGCGGCCGCCCTGGCCGAACGGTACGGCGGCGACCCGCGCCGGCTGCGGACCGCCGCCCGCCGCGACCCGGCCGCCGAACGGGCTCTGCTGCGCGAACTGCCGGGCGTCGACGACGGCGTGGTCGACCTGTTCTTCCGCGACGTCCAGGTGCTGTGGCCGGAGATCGGCCCGTTCGCCGACCGGAACGCCCTCACCGCCGCCCGCCGGCTCGGGCTCGGCAGTTCGGCACAGGACCTGGCCGACCTGACCGGGCGCCGGGAGTCGGAGAAGCTGGCCTGGCTGGTCGGGGCGCTGGCCCGGATCGAACTCGACGGCAGCTACGCGCAGGCCCGCCAGCTCGCGACCGCCTGACGCGACGCGCTATCCGCGTGCCGTGGGCAGCGCCGCCCAGACGATCTTGCCGCCCGGGGCGGGGATGACCCCCCAGGCACGCGACTGCGACGCCACCATCGGCAGCCCACGGCCCCGCAACGCGACCGGCCCGGCGACCGCCGGGCCGTCGCCGTCCCGGGTCGCGGGCACCGGCGCCACCGCGCTGCGGTCGGCCACCCCCAGCCGCAACAGTCCCCGGTGGCACCGTACGGTCACGTCGATATCGGTCCCGGCGTGCTCGACGGCGTTGCTCACCAGCTCGGAGACGATCAGCTTGGCGTCGTCGACGACGTGCTCCAGGCCCCAGCTCCGGCAGGCGCCGTCGACCAGCTCCCTGGCCCGGCCGGGGGCCTGCGGCGCCGCGGCGAGCCGGGCGTGCGTCCGCCGGACGCCGGGCACGTCGGGCAGCGCGCCGGCCGCCGCGACCGCCTGCGCCCGGGCCGGGAGCACCCGGGGCCCGTGCCGGCCGGCCGCCAGCCGACCGGCGAGCCTCGGCGTGGCACCGTGTGCCAGTACCGACACGCCGGGTAGCCGGGCGCCGCGACGCAGCACCACCGGCAGCAGCGTGGCCGCCACCGCACCCACCATCACCACGTCCGACAGGTCCACGACGACCGCCCGGGGGAAGTGCGCCAGGCACCGCTGCAGGGCGAACCACGACGCGGCCACCGCCGGCATCGTCAGTGGCCCGCGCAGGGTGAGCAGAAGCGCCCCCGACTCCACGTCCGCCGACATCACCGCGAAGGCCCTCATCGCCCGTCCACGCTCAAACCCCGTCCACGCATATCCAGCCGCCGGGGATCGAACAGAGCGAGAGCCGACCCGGCGCGCGGGTACAGGTACCCACCGGACGGGCCGGCCTACACCTGATGCCGGTCAGAGATTGCCGCGCCGCTCCTGCTCGCGCTCGATCGCTTCGAACAGCGCCTTGAAGTTGCCCTTGCCGAACCCGAGCGAGCCGTGCCGCTCGATCAGCTCGAAGAACACCGTCGGCCGGTCCCCGACCGGCTTGGTGAAGATCTGCAGCAGGTAGCCGTCCTCGTCCCGGTCGACCAGGATGCCGCGCTTCTTCAGCTCCTCGATCGGCACCCGGACCTGCCCGATCCGGGCCCGCAGCGCCGGGTCCTCGTAGTAGGAGTCCGGCGTCGACAGGAACTCCACGCCCTCGGCCCGCATCGCGTCGACGGTGCGGAGGATGTCGTTGGTCGCCAGCGCCAGGTGCTGCGCGCCCGGTCCGCCGTAGAAGTCCAGGAACTCGTCGATCTGCGACCGCTTGCGGGCCACGGCCGGCTCGTTGAGCGGGAACTTCACCCGGTGGTTGCCGTTGGCGACCACCTTGCTCATCAGCGCCGAGTAGTCGGTGGCGATGTCGTCGCCGATGAACTCGGCCATGTTGACGAAGCCCATCACCCGGTTGTAGAAGGCGACCCAGTTGTCCATCTCGCCGAGTTCGACGTTGCCGACCACGTGGTCCAGCGCCTGGAAGAGCCGCTTCGGCGCGCCGTCGCGCCGGACGTACTCGGACTGCCGGGCGACGTAACCGGGCAGGTAGACGCCGGTGTAGCGGGACCGGTCGACCAGCGTGTGCCGGGTGTCGCCGTACGCGCCGATCGCGGCGATCCGCACCGTGCCGTGCTCGTCGGAGACGTCGTGCGGTTCCTCCAGCACCTTCGCCCCCTGCGCGCGGGCGTGCGCCACGCACCGGTCGACGTCGGGCACCTCCAGCGCGATGTCGCTGACCCCGTCGCCGTGCCGGCGGTGGTGGTCGTGCAGCGGGCTGGCCGGGTCGACCCCACCGGAGACCACGAACCGGCACGAGCCGCTCTTGAGGACGTACGCCTTGTGGTCGCGGTTGCCGGTCTCCGGTCCGCTGTACGCGACGAGTTCCATCCCGAACGCCGACTGGTAGAAGTGCGCGGTCTGGGTCGCGTTGCCGACGACGAAGACGACCGCGTCCCAGCCGGTGACCGGGAACGGGTCGCCGCTCGCGTCGTACTCGACCAGGCCCACGAGCTGCTTGAGCTGCTGGAGGTCCAGGTCGGCCTGGCGTTCCTGCGGGGTGAGGGTCGGCTGGATCGTCATCGGTCCACCTCCGGGGTTGGTCGTCGTACGCCGATGTGGCGAGCGAACCGCATCCTCCGGTGTTGTGCAACAGTTCGACCGTGTGCTGGTCAGGGTGTACAGAATGCGAAGCCACCTCGTCGGATCACTGTGCAGGATGACTATCGTGGTGCGGGTGAGTACGGAACTCGACCATCTCGACGCCCGGCTGCTCGACCTGTTCAGCCGCGAGCCCCGGATCGGGGTCCTCGAAGCGTCCCGGCAACTGCGGGTGGCCCGGGGCACGGTCCAGGCCCGGCTCGACCGGCTGCTCGCCCGTGGGGTGATCCGCTCCTTCGCCCCGGAGGTCGACCCGGCGGCACTCGGCTATCCGGTGACCGCGTTCGTCAGCGTCGAGATCACCCAGTCGGTGGGGCACGAGGCCGTCGCCGGCCTGCTGGTGGACATCCCGGAGGTGCTGGAGGCGCACACCATCACCGGCACCGCCGACATGCTGCTGCGGGTCGTCGCCCGGTCGAACGCCGACCTCCAGCGGGTCATCGACCGGCTGGTCGCCACCGCCGCGATCGAGCGGGCCGCCAGCACCATCGCGCTGCAGACCCAGATCCCGTACCGGGTGCTGCCGCTGGTGCACGAGGCGGCGGCCGCCGATCCGGCCGGCGCGCCGGCCGGGGTCAGGCGACGACCTCCCGCACCGGGTGCTCCTGGATGACCGGGCGGTCCCGGTCCCGTTCGGACGTACGACGAGAACCGGGTCGACGTCCCTCCGGCGGGGGAGACCTGCCGGATCGCGAACATGATCTGCGGCATGTCCCAGTCCGGCGACTACGGCCGGTCCCACCGCCCTGCCGCCGCTGACCCAGCTCAACCCGGGGGCCGCGGTCCTCGCCGCGATCGGCATGATCACCGGCGCCCGGCGCCCGGCGCCGGGCCTGGTCCGACCACCGGATCATGGAGTACATCCCGGGCTGAGCGGGCCCGGGGCACCCTCCGGTGCCCCGGGTTCCGTCGTCAGCCGGCGAGCGAGCCCGCGGCGGCGACCAGGTAGAGGCAGCCGCCGATCGCGACCGCCACCCCGGCGGCCGCGGGCAGCCAGGCCACCAGCGTCGACGCCCAGGCCCACCGGCTCGTACGGCCGGACAGCAGCGCGAAGCCGCGGATGGTGATCACGCCGACCCCGGTGAGGGTGAGCGCCATGCCCACCCCGAAGGCGATGACGAGCAGGACGGCGTCCAGCGCCCGCCCGGTGAGCAGGCCGCTGACCAGCACCAGGAAGGCCGAGGGGGAGGGCAGCAGGCCGCCGGACAGGCCGAGGGCGACCAGGCCACGGCGCGACCACGGGTCGGTCGGCGCGGGGGCGGGGGCCGCGGGCTCGGCGGGCGTGGCCGGGGCTTCGGCCGCCCGCTCGGCGACGACGACTTGGCCGGCCTCCTGGCCACCGGCCGGGCCGGCCGGGGAGTGCGGGTGGTCGTGCCCGTGCCCGTGGTCATGCGAGTGGCCGTGCCCGTGATCGTGCGAGTGGCCGTGCCCGTGCGAGTGCCCGTGATCGTGCGAATGGCCGTGCGAGTGGCCGTGGCCGTGCGAGTGGGAGTGGCCGCCGCCCCTGATGTGGCGGTAGGTGAGGTGCACCCCGACCCCGATCACCACCAGGCCGGCCAGCACCTGCATCCAGGCGGTGACCCGCTCGGTGCCGAACCCGGCCAGGCCGCTGACGCCGACCCAGGCCACCGCGAGTACCAGCACCGAGAAGGTGTGCATGATCGCGACGATCAGCCCGAGCCGCAGCGCGTCCCGGTACCGGCCGCGGGTGCCGACCAGGTACGCCGCGGTCACGCTCTTGCCGTGTCCGGGGGCGACCGCGTGGGCGGCCCCGACCCCGAGCGCCACCAGCAGTGCCAGCCAGAACACGGCACCGCTGTCGAAGAGGGCGACCAGCCGGCCCTCGATCCCGCCAAGCCCGTTCATCGCCGGGGGTCCTCTCGGTCGCTGGGGTCGTTCACGCCCGCCGCCCGCGACGGCGGCGTACGAGGAAGAAGGTGATGATGCCGACCGCGGCGACCCCGGTGCCGGCCGCGACCGTCGTGACGGCCGTGGTCATGCCGCCGCCGGACGGGTCGAACCGGATCTGGTGGGTGGTCGCCTCGCCGGTGAAGAGGGTCTGTGCCGGCGCCGCCTTGGCGGTGAGCATCGTGCGGTACGCCGGGTTCAGGTCGGTCAGCGTACGCAGCGTGACGTCGACCTCGGTGACCGGCGCGGGGCAGTCGAAGGTGAACCGGGCACCGCGCTCGAGCAGCCGGTCGAGGGTGTCCAGCGACCCCTCGCAGGCGTTGCCGGTCTGGCTGACGGTGAGGTTCGCCAGCAGGTAGCCGCGTACGGCCTCGGAACGCTCCAGCTTCTGCTCGCCGGTCAGCGTGACGTCGACCGGGCCGGTGGTCGGGTCCTCGAACGCGCCGAGCGACTGGCCGAGCGCGACCCAGTCGTCCTCGGCCGCCTTCCACACCAGTTCGATCCGCGAGCCGTCGACGCGTACGTCGGCGGTCGACGGCGGCCCGAACGGGTGAGCCGAGGCGGGAGCGGCCGGGGCGAGCGACAGCGCGCCCACCAGCCCGGCCGCGGCGGCGAGCAGGGCGCCCGCCAGCGTACGCGTCGTCACGCGTATCTCCTGTTCCGTGCCGACCGGGGGCGGGCCGGTCGCCCGGCCCGCCCCCGGCACGGTGTCACTTGGTGATGGTGAGAACCGGGCTGGTGATCTGCTGGTTCTTGCTGACCAGGTACACCTGGTAGGTGTCGCCCGGCTTGGCACCGGACGGCAGGGTGAAGGTGTAGTTGAACTTGCCCAGCTCGTCGGCCTTCTTGACCGCGATCCGGGTGCCGTTCTTGTCCTCCGGCTCGGTGGTGCGCCGGAAGTACACCGTCACGTCCTCGCCCGGGTCGTAGCCGTAGGCCTTGAAACCGAGCTTGCTGAGCTGCTGGATGTCGGTCTTGGCGACCTCGACCTGCTCACCCTTGGTGTTCTCCGGGGTGCGGAAGTCGTTGACGGTCCGCTCGCCGGCGTCGTTCTTGCGGATGGTGAAACCGTCGTGGTGCTCGCCGTTGGCGTAGCGGGCCTCGAACCGGATCTGGTCCTTGTCCACGTCGATCATCTGGTAGAGCTGGGTGTTCTGGCTGGTGCTGCGTACCTCGGCACCGTTGCCGGTCCAGTTCTGACCGTTGTTGAGGGCGTACATCTTGCCGCCGGACACCGAGACGACGTAGGCGACACCGTTGTGGACGGTGGTCGACTTGCGCGCGGTCTGGAGGTTGCCCCGGCCGTACGAGTGGTCGTGGCCCTGCAGGACGAGGTCCACGCCGTACTTCTCGAACAGCGGGCCCCACTGGGCACGCACGTTGGGGTTGTTGCGCGAGCCGGTGGTGGAGTAGACCGGGTGGTGGAAGGTGACGACCGTCCACTTGTTCGGGTTGTCCGCCAGCACACCCTCCAGCCACGCGGTCTGCGCGGCCATCAGGGTGGCGTTGCTCTGGTAGTTCGTGTCCAGACCGACGAACCGTACGCCCTGGTAGTCGACGTAGTAGACGGTCTGCTTCAGCTCCGCGGCACCCGGGCCGTTGTCCGGGTACGGGAACTGCGGCCGCCAGAACTGCGACAGGCCACCGCTGTACTCGTGGTTACCCGGCACCGAGATGCTGTTGATCTGGCTGTTGATGAAGCCGTCGGCGTTGTGCCACTGGCCCCACTGCTCTTCGCTGTTGGCGTGGTCGATCAGGTCACCGGCGTTGACGATGACCTTGGCCTCCGGCCGGTCGGCGAACGCCTGCCGGAAGACCCGCGGCACGGCGGTGTCGATGTTGTTCTGCGCGTCACCGTAGTAGATGAACGAGAACGGCGAGGCGTCCGCGGCGGCCGTGGTGAAGTCGATCCACTCGCTCCAGTTGGTGCCGTCACCGACCCGGTAGGAGTAGCGGGTGTCCGCCTTCAGGCCGGTGAACTCGACGGTGTGGTGCGTCGAGGCGTAGCCCAGCGAGGTGTTGACCGAGTTGGTGGCCGAGGCCATCACCTTGGTCGCGGTGGTGCCGGACGGGACGTTGCCGCTCACGAAGGCCCGCGGGGCCTCGATGATCTCGGCCTGCGCCCAGTTCGCCGGCGCCTCGGCGCGCCAGGTCACCTTCTGCGAGGTCGACGGTGTGGTGGTCGGGATGAGGATGATCCGGTCCGGAACCGGGCTCGGCTTGTGGATCTCCGCGGCGGGGAACTTCGCCGGCGGCGAGTCACCGAACGCGGCCGGGCTCATCGCGAAGCCGCCGACGAGCAGCGCGGCGGCGCCGATCGCGGCGAGCTTGGCCTTGTTCGGCGCGCTCACCCACCGTGTCTTGATGTTGCTCAAGGGGTCGTCACCCTTCTCCGATTGCAACTGGCCCACCGGCAGGGGTGCCGGCGGACAACCGCATTCAGCCGGGAGCGACCGACGCAGGTGCGACGTCAGGTTGGCCAACAGATGAATTGATCATGGTCCTGACCAGCTTGAACGGTCCCGTAACCGGGCGGCCGTCCATGATCAACCTGAGGTCCGTGAACCGTTCACCCTGGGCCGCCTAGGATCCGGCGAGCGGTCCGAACGGAACGCTCTGAGCAGGGCGTACGCCCCGGCAGGACGCCATCGACACGCGTCGCCGCGGGCGGGTGCCCCGGATCCGTGGGAGGTCGGGCGTGGTTGGGGAGGAAGCGGCGTCGGATGCGACCACGGCGCCCGGCTGGCGCCGGCTGCGCTGGCCGCTGCTCGGGCTGGCCGTGGTGCTGGCGCTGCTGCCGGCGACCGAGCCGCTGCGGGCCGCGCCCGTCAAGGGCGACAACTTCATCGACGCCCAGACCGCCGGCATCCTCGACATCGAGGGCGGCGAGTGCTTCTCCGACCCGGCATACCTGGCCCGTGCCGGGGACGTCGTCGTGCTCTACCGGTCCTGCGACGACGGGGCCTACAACCAGTCGTACGGCTTCCTGCACGCCCCCGACGGCCCCTGGAACCGCCCGGCGCTGGCGGCGTTCGCCTGGGCCGGCTGTGAACGCGACTTCCAGGCCCGGTGGGGCAGCCGTGACGAGTCCGGCCTGGACTTCTACCCGATCCTGCCGACCGAGGAGACCTGGGCGAACGGCGACCGGGACGTGATGTGCGCGGTCCACAACCCGGAGGGGGCGCTCGGCGGCTCCAAGCTGCCGCTGGCCCGCTGACCCGACTCATCCGCACCGGGGGAGGGCCGGTCACCCGGCGCGGCGCGACGATCGTGGCGGAAGCCATGATCCCGCGTCGAGAGGCCGGCCATGAAACGCATCATCGAGATCGTTCCCGCCCGACCCGGCTGGTACGCCCGCTGGCGGCAGTCGCCGGAGGCGACCCGCTCGTACCCGGTCACGGTGTGGGCGCTGGTCGAGGACACCGACGTGCCGACGCGTGAGGTGGTCGGGGTCGACTCGATCGGCCAGTGGCCGGGCGCCGACGACAACGAGAGCGGGTGGGACTTCGTCCGGTATGTCTATCAGGCGCCCGAGGCGGGCGAACCCGACGACGCGTCCAACCCGGTGGGTGCCGACGTCGAGGGGCCGAGTCCGGTGCGTGCCTGAATCTCGAACACCTCGTCGAGCCCGGTACGCGCCAGCAGTTGCCGCAGGTGCGGGCCGGCCCCGGCGAGCCGCATCCGGCCGTCGGCGGTGCGGCACAGGTGGGACACCTCGATCAGGGCCCCGAGCCCCGACGAGTCGCAGATGCCCAGCGTGGACAGGTCGACGACCAGGTCTCGGCAGCCGTCGCGCACCACCTGCCCGGCCACGCGCAGCAGGTGGTCGGCACTGTCGTAGTCGAGGTCCCCGGAGAGGCTCAGCCGCGCCGACCGGGGCGGCCGGCGGACGACCTCGACGGTGAGCGTGTCCGGTGCCATCGGGGAGTGATACCCGTCCTCGGACGGGCCGGAAACCTGTCCTGGATTCCGGATGTCGCTCATCCGGTCGACTCCCAGGCGCCTTCGGCGGCACCCCACGCCGCGCCGGGCCGGCCCGGCGGCCGGGCGAGGAGGTCGCCGACGCCGGTGACCTCCAGGATCGCGGCCAGGAACGGCGGCGTGCCACGCAGTTCGAGGGTGGTGCCCGCCTCGTGGCCGACCCGCCAGCCGTGCACGATCACGGCCAGGCCGGTGCTGTCGATGAACCGCAGGCCGGCCACGTCGACGGTGACCAGCGACGGCTCGCCGGCGACCAGCCGGGCGAGTTCGTCCTGCAGCACACCGGAGGTCTGGAAGTCGAGGTCGCCGCCGACCGTCACGACGGGGCGGGTGGGGTCGGTCACATCGACGCGGACGGCGAGCGGCGTGCCTCCGGCGCGTTCGCCACGAAGCATGCCAATCACGCCCTTCCGGACCTTCGAGTGGCGGGATACAGCCGGATGATGGCTCAGCCTAACCCGAGCCCGCCCGTCCGTACGGGCCGGTCCCGGCCCGGAACCACCCCGGCGGTGCTCCGGTGGCGGCCCGGACGGATCGGCGTAGGGTGGTTGACGCGGGCCCCGGCGACCCGGCCGCCCCACACAGCAGACGTAGTTGTCCAGCGAAGGAGTGGGGCCGGAGCAGGTGGACACCGAGGCCAGGGACACTGACCCGGGCGGGACCCGGATCCGCACGTCGGATCCGGGCGACGCGCCGGGCCGGGCCCGCACGGCTCCGGCCACCCCGTCCGCGCCCGCCGCCGGAGCCGGCGGTGACGCCCCCGGCGCGGCCGGCTGGCCCCGGGTCGCCGACAACTTCCGCGAGGGCCTGGTCATCTGCGACGCCGCGCACGTGGTCCGCTACATCAGCCAGGTCGCCGCCCGGCTGCTGCCCGAGCTGACCGCCGGAGAACTCGTCACCGTGGGTCCGCTGCGCGACGCCCCCGGCGGCGACGACGTGCCGGCCGTCGAGTTCGGCCACGGCGGCCGCCGGCTGCGGGCCCGCCGGGTGCCGCTCACCTCCCACCGCTTCGCCTGGTACGTCGAGGACGTCACCGACTCCGTCGAGCGCGCCGACGCCCTTCTCGCCGAGCGGTCCCGGTCCCGGTTCCTGGCCAGCGCCAGCCAGAAGCTCGGCAACCCCCTGCACGAGGACCGGGCGGCCCGCGCCGCCGTCCGTCTCGCCGTACCCACCCTCGGTGACGTCGCCGTACTGGTGCTGTCACCCCGCAAGGGCCGGGTCCGGTGGTGGCGCGCGACCGGGGCCGACGACGACACCACCACCGTCGACGGCGGCACCCTGCCCGAGGACGCCCTGCCCGACGCCGTCGCGCAGGCGCTCGCCGGGGTCGAGGCGCACGCCGCCGACTGGCTCGAAGACCAGCTCACCGAGGCCGGCTGGCTGCCCGGACTGGCCGTACCCGACGTCACCGCCCGGGCGGTCACGCTGCCCGGCAGCGGCGCGCCGACCGGCGCGCTGGTCGTCGCCCGGCCCGCCGACGAAGCGTTCGACGATCCCGACCTGCAGACCCTGCGCGGCTTCGCGGCCCGCGCCGGGGCCGCCCTCAACGCCGCCGTCCTCTACCGCGACCAGGCCGAGATCGCCGAGACGCTCCAGGCCAGCCTGCTGCCCGCACAGCCCGAACCGGTGCCCGGCCTGCAGTGGGGCACCGCCTACCGGCCGGCGCAGGCCACCCTGCGCATCGGCGGCGACTTCTACGGCGCGCACCCGCTGCCCGACGGCGGCTCGCTGTTCTTCCTCGGCGACGTCTCCGGCAAGGGCGTGGAGGCGGCCGTCTTCACCGGCCAGCTCCGGCAGGGCATCCAGGCCCTGCGCCGGGTCGAGAGCGACCCGAGACGGCTGCTGCAGTTGCTCAACGACTCCGTCCTCGAATCCACCCGGGCGCACGGGCAGGGCCGCTTCGCCACCATCGTGCTCGGCGTCGCCCATCCCGCCCGCGACGGCGGCCTGACCCTCACCCTGGCCGGCGGCGGCCACCTGCCACCGCTGCTGCTGCGCGCCGACGGCGAGATCGAGGCCGTCACCCTCAAGGGCATGCTGATCGGTGTCGTCCCCGACCCGCGGATCGGCCAGGCCACCGTGCACCTCGCGGCCGGCGAGACGTGCCTGCTCTACAGCGACGGCGTCACCGAGGCCCGCGGCGGCCGCTACGGCGACGAGCAGTACGGGGCCACCCGTCTCGTCGAGGCCGTCACCGGCTGCCACACCATGCCCGCCCCCGCCCTCGCCGAGCGCGTCGAACAGGTGACCTGCGACTGGCTCGCCGGACGCGACCACGACGACATCGCGGTGCTGACCGTCAAGGCCCACCCGGCCGGCGGCCGCCGCACGTCGGCCGCCCGGCACCTGCACGCCGTACCCGATCAGCGGCCCGGGCCCGAACCGGCCCCGTCCGCCCGGCCGGCCGCCGCCGAGGCGGGCCCGCCCCGCGCCACCGCACCGGAGGACCAGCGCCAGTGACCGCCCCCGCACCGACCGCCGCCGGCCCCGTCGAGGCATATCCGGAATTCCTCGACTGCCTCGCCGCCGCCGACGAATACGCCGCCACCGACGTCGCCCTGCGGCTGCTCGAAGAGGGCGTACCCGCCGAACGGGTGCTGCTCGACCTGATCGCGCCCGCCCAGGAACAGGTCGGCCGGTGGTGGCAGCGCAACGTGTGGTCGGTCGCCCAGGAACACGCCGCCACCCACGTCAGCGAGCGGGCGGTCGCCGCCGTCGCCGCCCACACCCGGGTACGCCCGCACCTCGGCCGGGTCGTCGTGTCGTGCATGGACGGCGAGTGGCACGCCCTGCCGGCCCGCCTGGTCGGCGAGGTGCTCCGGCTGCGCGGCTGGGACGTCGCGTTCCTCGGCGCCAGCGTGCCCGCCGCCCACCTGGTGTCCTACCTGCACCGCGACGACGCGCACGCGGTCGCGCTGGCCTGCGCGCTGCCGATGCGGCTGCCGGACGCCCACCGGATGATCGAGGCGTGCCGGCGCGCCGACGTACCGATCCTCGTCGGCGGCCGCGGCTTCGGCCCCGACGGCCGGTGGGCACGTCGCCTCGGCGTCCACTGGGCCGGCGACGCGACCGCCGCCGCCGACCTGCTCGCCGACGAGCGGCGGCTGCACCGGCCGCCGTCGGAAGACCTCGACCACCTCGCCGACGACGAATACCCCGGCCTGGTCAAGAGCCGCGCCGACCTCATCGACACCGGCCTGCGCGACCTCACCGCCCGGGTGCCCTCGATGGCGGACTACACCACCGCCCAGTTCGACTCGACGGTCAGCGACCTCGGCCACATCGTCGACTTCCTCACCGCCGCCGTCTACGTCGACGACGACGCCCTGTTCACCTCGTTCATCGCCTGGATGGTCGAGGTGCTCGACAGCCGGAAGGTGCCGCCGCACACCCTCGACCGCGTCCTCGACGTCTACGCCGAGACGCTGCACGACTTCCCGCGCGCCCACCGGTTCCTGCACGCCGGCCGCGCCGCCGTACGCTCCTAGGATGCTCGCCCAGCAGCGCCAGGCGGTGATCCTGGACCGGGTACGGCTCACCGGCGGCGTACGCGTCACCGACCTCGCCGCCGAGTTCGGCGTCTCCGACATGACGATCCGCCGCGACCTCGAGGTGCTCGCCGACCGCGGCCTGCTCGCCAAGGTGCACGGCGGGGCGACGACCGTCCACCCCGGCGCCACCGACGAGCCCGGATTCGCGGCCAAGTCCGACCGCCAGCGCGGCGAGAAGGCCGCGATCGCCGCCCGCGCCGCCCACCTCGTACGCCCCGGCATGGCCGTCGCCCTGTCCGCCGGCACCACCACCGCCGAACTCGCCCGGTGTCTGGTCGACGTGCCCGGGTTGACGGTGGTGACGAACTCGATCCCGGCGGCCGACATCCTGCACCGGGCCGCCCGGCCCGACCACACCGTGGTGCTGACCGGCGGCGTACGCACCCCGTCCGACGCCCTGGTCGGGCCGGTCGCGGTGGCCGCGATCCGGACCCTGCACCTGGACCTGCTGTTCCTCGGCGTGCACGGGATGAGCGTGCGGGCCGGCTACACCACGCCGAACCTGATGGAGGCCGACACCGACCGGGCCCTGGTCGCGGCGGCCGACCGGCTGGTGGTGCTCGCCGACCACACCAAGTGGGACACCGTCGGGATCTCGTCGATCGCGGCCCTGGACCGGGCACACACCGTGGTCACCGACCCCGGCACCCCGGACGACGCGCTGGCGGCCCTGCGTGAACACGTGCCGGACGTGGTCGTCGCCGGCTGAGGCGCGGCGTCACAGGCCGCTGCACGGCCGCCCGTCGATGGTGCAACCGGCGGGGCGCTTCGGGCCGAACACCGACTCGCCGGTGACGTCGAACCGGAACCGGGCCGACCCGCCGGGCGGCGCCGCCGCGCCGGTGAACGTCACCGTACGACCCTCCTGGGTGTACTCCGCCCCGGTGACCCCGCCCACCGTCCCCGAGTCGGTGAGGGTGATCGTGACCGTCCAGCGGGCGGCGGTGTCTCCCGGATTCTCGACGGTGACCTCGCCGCGATAGCCGAACGCCGCCGTCGACAGCCGGTTGAACTCGGCCTGGAGGGGTACCGCGGCCGGCACGCCGGCGGTGGGCCGCGCCGACGAGGACCCGCTCGGGCTCGCCGACGGCGACGCCGTGGGCGCGGCCGACGCCGCCAGCGGCGGCCGCGTCGGGGTCGCCGTCACCTCGCCGGGCCCCGACGCCAGCGGCGCCGGCAGGTAGGGCCCCGAGCCGGGCGCCGGCCTCGCCGACCGGTCCGCGTCGTCGCCACCGGACAGCGCGACCACCGCGACCAGCCCGGCGGCGAGCAGGGCGACCGCGACCGCGCCGCCGGCCAGCACCGCGCGCCTGTTGCCGGCCAGCACCGCGCGGCCCTTGCCGGCCAGTGTCGCCAATGGTCCCGACGGCAGCGCCCGCCGGGCACCGCCACGCCGCGTCACCGGGCCCACCCCGCCGGCATCACCCGCGCCGGCCGGCTCGGCCGGGCCGGCGAGATCGACCTCGGAGAACGCGAGCCAGTCGAGCACGGCCGGCAGGCGCCCGGTCAGGACGTGCTCGTACGTCTCCTCCAGCTGCTCGCGGTGCTCGTCGTACCACTGGTTGACGAAACACGACTGGTGCAGGGTGAGCCGGGAACCGGCGTCGGTCGGCTCCAGCTCGTAGACGACCAGGGTCTGCACGCGGTCCAGCCGCCACTCCATGGACAGCCGGCGCGGCTCGCCGTACTCGAGGAGCCGGGCCGCGACCGGGCCGTTGAAGCCGGGCATGTCGGTCGGGCGTAGCTGGAACTGCGAGCCGATCCGCGGGACCATGTCCGTCTCCCCGAACCACTGCCCGAGCAGGCGAGGCTCGGTCAGCGCACGCCATACCCGGGTGGCGGGGTGGGATAGGTCCACATCTACCCGTATGTCAGCCACCGGGCGACTTTACGGCCTCGGTCCAGGCGGCCGAAACCGGCCTCCCCCGGCCGGCTCCACCAGCGCCGACGGCCACCGCCGCCGGGGCGGTCAGTCGGTCTGCGGCAGCCTGTCGAGATCGGGATCCCAGCCGTCGTCGTCGATGTCACCCTCGGTGGTCTCGCCCGGCGCCGACGCCGGTTCCGGCGCCGGATCGGCGCCCGGGACCGGGCCCCCGCCGCCGACGTTGGGCAACACCGCCGTCGGGAACTCCACCGATCCGGGCTCGTGCACGTCGTACCGTCGCGCCGTCATGACTGTCACGCCCACGAGCGTATGCAGCCACCCGTCCCCACCGGGCCGTTTTCCCCCGCACCGCCCCCGCACCGCCCCCGTGCCGTCCGCGTACCGTCCGCGGGGGCGGCGCGCGGGGGCGGCGCGCGGGGGCGGCGCGCGGGGGCGGCGCGCGGGGGCGGCGCGCGGGGGCGGCGCGCGGGGGCGGCGCGCGGGGGCGGCGCGGGGTCGGGGCGTTGATCAAGGAGAAGTTACGCGACAAATTCGGCGAAACGCCCACGTCTTCTCCTTGATCGGCCGGCCTGAGGGCCGCGGCTGTCGGGCCCGGCCGGTGGGGCGGGCCGGCGGGGCGGGCCGGCGGGAAATCGGTTGGGGGACGGCGTGGGGTTGGCTTAGCGTGGCCGGCATGGCAGCCACGCACGCTCTGATCAACAGCGCCGCGCCGGTCCGGTACGGCTCGCTGCTCGTGTCGCGCCCCCGGATCCGGCCCGCCCTGGCCCGCCAGGACGCGTCGGCGACTGACTGACCTCACCCAGCTTCCCGCGCGTCACCGCGCACGCCAGGGCCATCCGAGTCCAGATCCGCTCGGACAGGCCCCGCTTCGTGCTGCCTGTCCACGCCCGCCGCCCGGCGTCCCCGCCGGCCGGCAGACAGGACACCGGCTGTGGCACCACGCGCTTCGCGCCCCAATCTCCCGAACCCCGGGCGGCGACCCGCCGCCTCCCACCCCCCGCAGCACTCGGAGTCGTACCCGGACACTCCCGGCACCGGGCGATCCGACGACGTCGGCCGCCAGCCCTCGGCATCCGACTTCCGGCGGCGCTCCGCCGCGCCGGACTCCGATCGACGTGCCGGCCGTGAGCCGGACCCGGGTCGACGGTCCGTCCCTGATCCGGCCCCCGGTCGGCACACCGTTCCCGCCCCGGACCGGCAGTCCGGCGGCTCCGGTGGCTTCCCGCCGCGCCGGGCGCCGAACCGTACCGGTGTCGACCGGACGCGCCGGATCCTGTCGCAGAACTTCCTCACCGACCCGGCCGTCGTCGAGAGCTTCGTACGTGCCGCCCGGCCCGGCCCGGACGACCTCGTCGTCGAGGTCGGCGCCGGTCGGGGCCACCTGACCCGGGCGCTGGCCGGCGCCGCGGGGCGGGTCGTCGCGTACGAGGTCGATCCCGGTCTCGCCGCGGACCTGGCGGCGACGTGCCGGACCCTGCCCAACGTCACCTGCCGGATCGAGGACTTCCTGCTGGCCCGGCCGCCGCGCGGACCGTTCGCGCTGGCGGGCAACATCCCGTGGGCGATGACCGCCGCGGTCGTCGACTGGTGCCTGGCCGCGCCGACGCTGACGGCGGCGACCCTGCTCACCCAGTGGGAGTACGCCCGCAAGCGCACCGGCGGCTACGGCCGGTGGAGCCGGTTGACCGTGCTCACCTGGCCGTCGTTCGAGTGGCGGCTGGCCGGCCGGGTGCCCCGCACGGCGTTCCGCCCGGTGCCCCGCGTCGACGCCGGGGTGCTGCGGTTGGAGCGCCGCCCGCGGCCGCTGCTCCCATCCACGGCGTTGCCGGCGTACGAGCGGCTTGTCGGGATCGGGTTCGGCGGTGCCGGCGGTTCGCTGTACGCCTCACTGCGCCGGCACCATCCGGTCGGCCGGCTGGATGCCGCGTTCCGGGCGGTTCGGCTGGACCGGGCCACGGTCGTCGCCGACGTGTGGCCGGAGCAGTGGCTGACCCTGTTCCGCCTGCTGCACGCCCCCACCCGCCGCCACTGACCCCGAGATCCGCGTGATCAGGGAGTTTGCATCGAGGCGCGCCGACGACACGCCCGACCTACTCCCTGATCACGCGGATCATGAGGTGGGACGACTTGGGGCTACGGGTCAGGGGATTCGGTCGGCGCCGGGTACGCCCGCGCCGGCCGCCGGGGGAGTGGCCGACGCGTTGCCGGCCGGGTAGCTGTACGGCGGCCGGGCGACGGTGTCGTCCTCGCGCAGCCAGTCGTCCTTCTCCTTGCCGCTGTCGTTGGCCCGGGTGATGGTGGCCGGGTCGTACCAGTTGTTGTCCGTCCAGGTCAGCCGGGTGTCGCCGAAGTCCTCGGTGATCGTCTTGGCGCTCACCACGTAGTTCGCGTCGGCGTACACCTGGCCGCCGACACCGAGCCCGACAAAGTAGTCGTCGACCTCGACGTAGTTGGCGAAGAGGTGGGCGTAGCCGAACCGGACCCGCGGGTGCCGGGTGTTGGAGCCGTCCATCCAGTTGTGGTGGTACGTCACCCGCAGGTAGCCGCGGTCCTGGGCGCCGTTGTTGTCGCTGTGGCCGAGCAGCATCGACTTGTCCGTGCCGACGAACCGGTTGTACGAGGCGGTCACCAGGTCGGAGCCGCGCTTGATGTCCAGCGAGCCGTCGTTGGACGGGTGGAACGTGTTGTGGTCGATCCACACGTGGTGCGAGTAGCACTGCACGTTCACCGAGTCGTCCGGCGAGTTGCGGAAGGACAGGTTGCGGACGATCACGTTCTGGACGGGGGTGAACCGGTCGCGTTCGGCGGGGTCGCAGATGTCGCCGCCCCACGCGATCTCGTCCGGCCCCCAGCCGTTGATGTCGAGCCCGAATCCGCTGATCGTCGCGTTCGTGCCGACGCCGATGATCGTCTTGTTGGAGCCGATGTCGAGCATGTCGGCGCCGGAGCCGGTGATGGTGCCGGAGACGCGGACGATCCGTGGCACGTCGTCGGCGACGGCGGCCGCCAGTTGCGCGTAGCTGGTCACGGTCACGGTCGGCCCGCCGGCGCCGCCGGTGGTGCCGGTACGGCCGTACCCGCTGACGGTGGCGAAGCCGATCAGACCGTCCACGTTGCCCGGCTGGCCGGTCGGCGGCGGCGTGGTCGGCGTCGTCGGGGGCGGGGTGGTGGGCGGGGGAGTCGTCGGCTGGCCGGTCGGGGGCGGCGTGGTCGGCGGTGGCGTGGTGGGCGGGGCCGTGCCGCCGCTGGTCACCACCACGTCGTCGAAGGAGGCCGAGGAGTGCGACGTCTGCAGCCCGATGCGGCCCGCGGACGACACCGAGCTGGTGCCGGAGGCGAACTGCGCGCCGTTGACCGACCCGCTGACGGTGGTGCCGTTCGTGGTGATCGACAGGGTGTACAAGGTGCCGTTCGCGACGGTGCGCGAGGAACTGCCGAGTACGGTCACCGAGCTGCCCCGGACCGCCTGTAGTTCGGCCCGGCCGGGCAGCAACGCCAGCCGGTAGAACGTGGTCGACCCGGAGGCCCGTGACAGCAGGCCGACGAATCCGTTGGAGCCGAGGCTGACCGGCTTGACCCGGGCCTGGACGGTGTAGTTGGTCAGGCTGGTCGAGGCGTTGAAGAGGCGGGCGTTCTCACTGTCGGTCTTGGACTGCCGGGCGACCTGCGATCCGTCGGCGACGACGGCCCAGGTGCCGCCGGACTTCGCCCAGCCGCTGATGTTGCGGTCCTCGAAGTTGGCGCTGAACTCGGTGGCCGCGCTGGCGGCGGGGGAGAAGGCGACGGCGGCGGCGGTCAGCGCGCCGATCGTGGCGGCGACGACGGGTATCTTCCGCCTGGATTTCGGGCGCGGGAGACCACGCTGATCCATGGTGGACCTTCCTTTGAGCGGGAATTCGGACCGTCCGTCCGGATAATGTGAACTGACTAGGAAAGCGCATTCCTGAAATCAGAACGTAACTTTTGATTTGATGGGTGTCAACGTTATGCAACAATCCTGCAAATCCGTTTCCTGGCGCGCTTTCCGCCCCGGCGGCCGGGGCCGCCCCCGCGCCGGATACCCGGCGGCCTGATCTTGCCCGCCCAGCCGGGTGCCTTACGCTGCCCGCGTGACCGCGTATGACGTAGCCGTCGTCGGCGCCGGGCCCGCCGGCCTTTCCGCCGCCTACACGGCCGCCCGCGCCGGGGCGGGCGTGATCGTCCTGGAGCGGGCCGAACACCCGCGCTACAAGACCTGCGGCGGCGGCCTGATCGGACTGTCGCTCGACGCGCTCGGCGACCGGATCGAGATCCCGGCCCACGACCACGTCGACGCGGTCACCTTCACCCACGACGGCCGCCGCGAGTTCACCCGCCGCGAGCCCGGCCGCACCCTGGTCGCGATGGTGCGCCGGGAGGAGTTCGACGACCGGCTGCGCGCCGCCGCGGTCGCCGCCGGTGCCGAGGTCCGCCAGCGGGTCGCCGTCCGCGCCCTCGAACAGGAGACCGACCGGGTACGGGTACGCCTCGCCGACGGCTCGGAGGTGACCGCCGGCGTGGTCGTCGGCGCCGACGGCTCGTCGGGGATCACCGCCCGCCACGTCGGGGTCGAGTACGGCCAGGTCGACCTCGGCCTGGAGGTCGAACTGCCGGTGTCGCGCGACGTACAGGGGCGGTGGTGCGGGCGGCTGCTCATCGACTGGGGCCCGATCCCCGGCTCGTACGCGTGGGTCTTCCCCAAGGGCGACCGGCTCACCGTCGGCGTCATCGCCGCCCGTGGCCAGGGCGACGAGACCCGCGCCTACCTGCGCCGCTTCGTCGACCGGCTGGGCCTGTCCGGCATCGAACCGGCCCACGACTCCGGCCACCTGACCCGCTGCCGCACCGACACGTCACCGCTGCGCGCCGGGCGGGTCGTCGTCGCCGGTGACGCCGCCGGACTGCTCGAACCGTGGACCCGCGAGGGGATCAGCTTCGCGCTGCGCTCGGGTGCGCTGGCCGGAGCGGCCGCCGCCCGCGGCGACCTCGACGGCTACGTGACGGCCGTACACGATTCGCTGGTGCCGTCGATGCGGGCCGGCCGCGACCTGCTCGCCGCGTTCACCCGCCGGCCCGGGATGTTCCACCGCGTGCTCGCCACCCCGCCCGGCTGGCGGGTGTTCACCCGCTTCTGCCGCGGCGAGCCCGGATTCGACCGCCTGGTACGGCGGGCGCCGGTCCGGGCCGCCCTGTCGATGCTCCGCTGACCCAGGACCGCCCGGACGGTGCCCCGCCCGGCCGGCGCCCGGCCGGGCGGTCCGCTCAGGGCACGATCACCGCCCGGCCGCGGATGTCGCCGGCCCGCAGCCGCTCGTACGCGCGCACGGTCTCCTCCAGCGGGAACGTCTCGACCTCGGTGTGCACCCGCCCCAGCCGGGCCAGCGCGATCACCTCCTGCAACTCGGCGCGGGTGCCCCAGAACGGGATCCGGGCGGTCACCTCCAGCGGCACCGGCGGCGGCTCCTCCGCGGTCGGCTTCAGGGTGAGCTGGCCGCCGCCGAGCCCGACCAGCAGCAGGTGCCCGCCGGTGGCGACCACGGTCCGGCCGAGCCGGGTGGTGGCGTCGACGGAGACGAAGTCGAGCACCACGTCCGCGCCGTCCGGCGGGTCGCCGACCAGGGCACGGATCCGGCCGGCCGCCTCGGCGTCGGAACGGAACGTGTGGTGGGCGCCGACCCGGGTCGCCAGTTCCAGCGCGGCGTCGCTGGTGTCGACCGCGATGACGGTGACCGCGGTCGTCGCGGCCAGGATCTGCACCGCCATGTGGCCGAGACCGCCGATGCCGATGACGACGCAGAACGTGCCGGGCCGCAGCGCCGGCCGGACCAGTTCGACGGCGTGGTACGGGGTCAGCCCGGCGTCGGTCAGCGGCGCCGCCTGGGTCAGCTCCAGGTCGCCGGTGGGCAGCAGCCGTGACGCCGGCACGACGACGTACTCGGCGAGCCCGCCGTCGCGGCTGAGGCCGACCCCGCCGACCGGCACCGTCCGGCACTGGTTCTCCCGCCCGCTCAGGCAGCCCCGGCAGTGCCCGCAGCCCTGGATGCCGTAGATCGCGGCCCGGTCGCCGGGCCGCCAGGCGGTGACCCCGTCACCGGCCCGGTCGACCGTGCCGGCGATCTCGTGGCCGAGCGTCATCGGGACCGGGTACGCCCCGGCCGGCGCGTCGAGGATGTGCAGGTCGGAGTGGCAGGCGCCGGCCGCACCGACCTTGATCCGCACCTCGCCCGGCCCCGGCTCGGGCACCGGCACGTCCATCAGCTCCAACGTTCCCGGCCCGGTCAACCGTACGGCGCGCATCACGTTCCCCCCGGCAGGTGGCGGCCGTCGGCCGTACCAGCGGGCCGACGACCTCCACTACCCGCCACGCGACCGATGATGCCCGAACACGGGGCGTGGAAATCGGCCGTGAATTCCCAGAGTGCGGGCTCTACTGCCCGGGTTTTCCGGGAATGCCGCGCGGACCGGTGAAGCAGCGATGCCAGGAGGGGACGATGTCTGGCGGTGTACGGGAACAGGGCATGGAGTTCGCGGTCGTGGACGGGGGCTACGACCCGGAGCAGGTCAACTGCTGCCTGGCCGATCTGGGCCGGCAGCTGGCCCGGCTCAGTGCCCAGACCGAGCAGGTCGAGGCGGCGTACGGCGAACTGGGTGACGCCCGCGCGGAGATCCGCCGGCTGCGCGCCATGCTGCACGGCCGGCCGGCGGTCTACCAGGGTTCGCAACGCATCCAGCAGATGCTGACGATGGCCGAGGAGGAAGCGGCCGAGATCGTGTCGCAGGCGTACGACGAACTCGCCGACGCCCAGCGGGCGGCGATCGAACTGCGCGAGCGGACGTACGAGGAGGCGGTGCAGGCCCGCCGCGACTTCGAGGCCGCCCTGCACGCCCGCCGGTGCCGCGAGCGCGACACGGACCGCGTCCTGCGGATGATCGACGGCTTCCCGGAGCCGGTCGGCGAGGTGGAACTCGTCGCCGACGAGGAGGACGTCTACCGGGCGGGGGAGGCGGTGCCGGTCAGGTCAGCGCCTTGACGATCGTCGTCGCCCGGCTCTCGTGCTTGGCGTACGCGCCGGGGTAGGCGGACTTCTGGACGGCCTGGGCGGCGGCGGTGAGGCTGAGCCGCTGCCAGCCGTCGACCTTCTTCAGTGCCTCGTAGAAGCGGCGGGCGGCGTACTCGGGGTCCATCAGGTCGCGGACGCTGCCCCAGCCGGTGCTCGGCCGCTGCTGGAACAGGCCGACCGAGTCGTGGTCGGATCCGGTGCCCTCGTGCGGGTACTTCTTCGACTCCGGCACGACGTCGCTGGCCAGGTTGCGCAGGTTGGTCTCCTGCATGGCGGTGGCGACCGCGACGACCAGCCCGTCGGTGGGGATGTCGAGTTCGCGGCCGACCTTGACGATCGTGTGCGCGTTGTCCATCTGGGTCTGGTTGAGCCCGGCGACCGGCTTCGGTTTCGCCGGCGGCGCGGGGCTGCTCGGTGCGGCGCTGGCCGACGGGCTGGGCGACGGGCCGGGTGCGGGTGAACGGTCGTACGACCGGGACGCGGCGTCGTCGCCGGCCGCGGCGGCCCGGTCGGCGACGGCGGCCCGGTCGGTGCGTACGTCGTCGACGGCCGGGTCGAAGTCGCGGAGCTGGGCCACCGCCACGACGCCGAGACAGCAGGTCAGGCCGGCGGCGAGGCAGATCCGGACCGGGGTGGAGGTCCGCCGGCGGTGCCGTGCGGCGCGGTGCCGGCCACGGCGACGACCGTCGGACCCCGGCTCCACCGAACGGGTATGCCAGGGGGCGGGGGAGGGCTGCTGATGGGGGGCGTCGTCGGGGTGCACCCGCCGAAACTAGGCAGGATCCCGGCCAGCGAAAACCGTACCGGTTATGGCTCTTCCCACAATTTTCACCAATGGGATGCCAATAATAGCTTCAAATCAGGGTCAATGTAGCCAGTCGATCAAATCTGGCATGTCCGGCTTACCGGGTGGGCCCGGGTGATTCCGTCGGCCGTTTCCTTCGGTCGGTGCGATCCGGGCGCCTCGCCCGTCCGGCCGATCCACGACTCGGCTGAGTGGCTGATAGTCGGGTCGGTCGGGCGGGTGGCGGTCTTGCTCACCCTTTTGCCGGGTACGATCCTGCCGTGGTCTTGAGCAAGATCAACAACTCGGCCGGCCGGCCACCGGCACCCACCCCGTCCCGTCGCGGCGGACTCGTCATCACCGCCGCGCTGCTCCTGGCCCTCCTGCTCGCCGGCTACCGTTTCGTGCCCAACGTGCGCGGCCTGGGCAGCATGCTCGACAGCGTCGCCCCGTTCCTCGGCATCGCCGTACCGATCCTGGCCCTGATCGCCCTGCTGCGCCGGGCCCGCCTCGCCCTGGCCGTCGTCCTCGTGCCCGGCCTGCTGTGGGCCGGCCTCTTCGGCGCCGCCTGGCTGCCGTTCGGCGGCGGCGGGCCGGTCCAACTCCGCGTCGTCAGCCAGAACCTCCAGGCCGGCAATCCCGAGCCGGACGGCGCCGTGCGCGCCCTCGTCGACATCGACGCCGACATCATCGGCCTGCAAGAGGTGTCCGGCGGCATCCGCGGCACCATCGCCGACACCCTCGCCGACCGCTACCCGCACCAGGCGTACGTCTCCACCGTCGCACTGTGGAGCCGCTTCCCGATCCGCGGCTACGTCGGCGTCGACACCGGCCTCGACTGGACCCGCGCCCTGCGGGCCGTCGTCGCCGCCCCGCAGGGCGATGTCGTCGTCTACGTCGCGCACCTCGGCTCCGCCCGGATCGGCGACACCAGCGTCCGCGACCACACCATCGCCACCCTCGCCGGCCAACTGCGCGGCGACGACGCCGAACGGCTCGTCGTCCTCGGCGACCTCAACACCGCCGCCAGCGACCGGGTGATCACTCCACTGACCGACCAGCTCTCCGACGCGCAGGCCGACGCCGGCTGGGGAATGGGGTTCACCTGGCCCTCGGCACTGCCGGTCACCCGCCCCGACCACGTGCTCTACCGCGGCCTGACCGCCGCGTCCGCCGGCGTGGTGCGTACCCCCGGCAGCGACCACCGCGCGGTCACCGCCGGCTTCCGCTTCTGACCGCCGCCACATCCGGCGGCGGCCGTCACCCGCCGGAGACGACCGCCGGTACGACGGTCAGCGTGTGCCGCGGCTCGCCGGTGCTCGGGAACGGCCACAGCCGGTCCGCGCCCCGCGCCAGATCGGTCAACTGCTGCCGGGTCAGCCCCGCCGAGCCGACCGTGGCCTGCACCTCGGCCCGGTAGCGCCCGTCGGGGTCCCGGGCCAGCCTCGCCCGCGCGTTCACCCGTACGGTGTGCGACTCGTCGCCGATGCCCGCCGCCGCCTCCACCGCCGCGTGATGCAGGCAGGACGCGAACGCGGCGGCGAGAAGCTGCTCCGGCGTCAGCCCGGTGCAGTGGTCCGCCAGCGGCGACGCCAGCGCCGTGGACAGCTCCCCGTCGTCGGTACGGACCCGGCCGCCCTCGGCCGTCGCGCTGGCCTCGAACGCCCCGTCCCCGGTCGACTCCCTGTGCGCCATGGTCACGACCTCCCGCTTCTCCGCCATCGGGCCTACCCGCCCAACGCCCCACCTAACGACCGCACCCCACCCGCGCCGGCGGGCCGGGAGCGCGGGTCGCGGGAGCGCGCGCGGCCGGGAGCGTTGATCAAGGAGTTGTTGTGCGACGAAAAGTGCGAACCGGGCATGATTGGTCCTCGATCGGCGGGGGGCGGCCCGCCGAGCCTGCACGCAGGGCGGGCCGGGGCCGGCACGCGGGCGGGGCCGGCCGGGCGGAGGGCGGGGGGCGGCGCGGAAGGCGCCGGGCCGGCCTGCGGACGAACAGTGAGAGGATCGTCGGGTGACGGACGAGCAGTCGAAGACCGACGACGCCGCCCCCGCGGCCGTCGACACCACCACGACCACGCCCCGGGCGCAGCGGTGGACCCACCACGCGCCGTGGATCGCGGCCCTCATCGCGGTCACGGTGATCACCACCGACCAGCTCTCGAAGATGTGGGCGGAAGGCAGCCTCACCCGTGGCGAGCGCACCCCGCTCGTCGGCGACGCGCTGGGTATCCAGCTCACCTACAACCCGGGCGCGGCCTTCTCGATCGGCTCGGGCGCGACGTGGATCTTCACGGTCCTGACCGCCGTCGGTGTGGTCGCGGCGGCCTGGTACGCCTGGCGGGTGCGGTCCCGGGTGTGGGCGATCTGCCTCGGCCTGGTGCTCGGCGGGGCGACCACCCACCTGCTCGACCGGCTGCTGCGTGAGCCGTCGTTCGGGCAGGGACACGTCGTCGACTTCATCGCGTACTTCGACTGGTTCATCGGCAACGTCGCCGACATCGCCATCTTCTTCGGCGCGGTCATGTTCTTCGCGCTCACCGTCTTCAACATCGCGATGCACCCCGCGCCCGCGGATGAGCCGGAGCCGTCCACCAACGGCGCCTAGCACCCGCCACCAGCTCACCCTGATCCGCGTGATCAGGGAGTACGTCGCGCGTGTCGGCGGCGCGCCGCGCCCGAAACCCCCTGATCACGCGGATCATCACGAGCCCTGACCGGCCTGCGCGAGCAGCCGGGTGACGACCGACCCGGCGGTGTCCGACGGGATCGCGAAGCCCACACCGATGTTCCCGGTGTCCGCACCGGTGGTGGCGATCGCCACCGTGATCCCG
The DNA here is from genome assembly GCF_040683055.1 of Polymorphospora sp. NPDC051019. Taxonomy (NCBI): domain Bacteria; kingdom Bacillati; phylum Actinomycetota; class Actinomycetes; order Micromonosporales; family Micromonosporaceae; genus Polymorphospora; species Polymorphospora sp. NPDC051019. The sequence continues at coordinate 182,990 of NZ_JBFBCH010000015.1, forward strand.
ACGACCCGCCCGGCGGTGCCGACCACCGCCCCACCGGAGCTGCCGGCGTCGACCGGCGCGTCCGTCTGGATCAGACCCGTCAGCCAGTCCGCCGTACGGTCGACGGCCGACACGATCCCGGCCGTCACCGTCCCCTCCAGCCCCAGCGGGCTGCCCAGCGCCAGCACCGTGCCGCCGACCCGTACCGCCGAGCTGTCCCCGAACACCGCCGGCGTCAGCCCGTCGACCCCCTCGGCCCGCAACACCGCCAGGTCGGTCTCCGGATCGCCGCCGACCACGGTCGCCCGCGCCGTACGCCCGTCCGCCAGCCGCACCGTCACCGGCCCCGTCGCGTCCGCCACCACGTGGTCGTTCGTCAGGATCCGGCCGTCGTCGCTCAGGACCACGCCCGATCCGGTCACGGCGCCGCCGCGGGTGGCGACCTCGACGGTGACCACGCTCGGCGCGACCGACGACGCGACGGCGGCGAGATCCACCACACCGCCCGTCGAGACCGTGCCGGCGGTGACGACCGACGTCGTACGCGGCTCGGCGAGCCGGGCCGCGAGCGCCCCGCCGCCGGCCCCGCCGGCCAGCGCGACCGCCACGACCAGGATGCGCCGCCGGCCCGGCCGCGCCGTCGCGACCGGTGGTACGGCCGGCATTCCGGTAGCGGCCGGCGCTGGCGGTACGGCCGGAACCCCGGCAGCGGCCGGCGCCGGCGGGACGGGAGCCGCACCGGTCGGTACCGGCACCGGACCGGCGGACCACGCCACCGAGGCCGGCGCGTGCGGCCCACCCGGCACCGAGGGGCCGACGGTGACGGGGGCACCGCCGGCGGCGAGCGGGATCCGGCCGACGGCGGGCGTCCGCCCGGACAGGTGGTCGGACCGCTGGGCTGCGTCATCGAGTTCGTCATGTCATCCACCGTGGACCCGCCGCCTTCCGGCCGGCTTCGCCGACGCTGTGCGGATCCTGTGCTCCCGCGCCGGACACCGCCGGCCCTCTTCCGGCCTGGGTCCCGGCTGGCCGCGGACTCCTGTGCGGCAGCGGGCTCCTGTGCGGCGGTGGGCTCCCGTTCGGCGCCGGGGTTCCGACCCGTCGCCGGCGCAGGTCCGGCCAGCGCGGACCTAGGCCGGCAGCCGCACCGTGAAGACCGTCCGACCCGGGCGGCTGTCCACACCCACCCGCCCGGCATGCGCCTCCACCACCGCCGCCACGATCGCCAGGCCCAGCCCCGTACTGCCGGCCGCCCGGGACCGCGACGTGTCACCCCGCGCGAACCGCTCGAACACCTCCGGCTGCAACTCCGCCGGAATCCCCGGCCCGTCGTCGGCCACCGTCAACACCGCGCCACCCGCCGGCTCCGCCGCCAGCGTCACGGTCACCGTCGTCCCCGCCGGGGTGTGCGTACGTGCGTTCGCCAGCAGGTTCGCCAACACCTGGTGCAGCCGTGCCCGGTCCCCGGCGACCGTCACCGCCTCCTCCGGCAGCACCAGGTTCCACCGGTGCTCCGGACCGGCCACGTGCGCGTCACTGACCGCGTCGACGACCGGCGCCGACAGGTCCACCGGCTCGCTCGCCAGCGGCCGGCCGGTGTCGAGCCGGGCGAGCAGCAGCAGGTCGTCGACGAGCACCGTCATCCGCAGGCTCTCCGACTCCACCCGGCGCAGCGCGTGCGCCACGTCGGGCGGCACCGCGTCCCGCCCCCGCCGCGTCACCTCCGCGTAGCCGCGGATCGCCGCCAGCGGCGTACGCAACTCGTGGCTGGCATCGGCGACGAACTGGCGTACCCGGGTCTCGCTGGCCTGCCGCGCGGCGAGCGCCGCGCCGACGTGCCCCAGCATCCGGTTCAGCGCCGCGCCCACCTGACCGACCTCGGTCCGCGGATCGGTGTCCGCCGCCGGCACCCGTACGGACAGCGCCACCTCGCCCCGGTCGAGCGGCAACTCGGCGACCCGGCCCGCCGTCGCCGCGAGCCGGCGCAACGGCCGCAACGCCCGGCCGATGATCAACACGCCGGCGCCCCCGGCCAGCAGCAGCCCGGCCCCGGCGATCGTGGCCTCCGCCGCCACCATGCCGAGCAGGGTGTCCTCGACGCTCGACAGCGGCAACCCGGTCACCGTCACGGCACCGTTCGGCAGCTCCCTCGCCAGCAGTCGGTAGCGGCCGAGCGTACCCAGGTCGCGGCTGCGCGGCTCGCCGTCCGGCGGCAGTGCCGCCAGCGTCACCCGGGCGTCGCCCGGCACGTCCGACACACCACCGGTGCTGTCGACGTCGCGTACGGCCGCCGCCACCCGCCCGTCCCCGACGACCGCGGCCAGCGTGCCCGGCGGCTGGCCGACGAGCTGCCGCCGCAGCTCGAAGTCCGGGCGCAGGTCACGCGGCGGCCCGCCACGCCGCTCGGTGGCCGTCAACTGCCGGTCGACCTGGTCGACCAGCGTGTGCCGCAACGCGACCGTGGTGACCACACCCACGCCCAGACAGACGGCGGCGAGCAGCCCGATGACGGCGGCGAGCAGCTTCGCCCGCAACGACCACCCGGCCAGCGGCCGCCACCGCCGGCCGCCCTCCGGCCCGCCGTCAGACCGCGGGCTTGAGGACATACCCGGCGCCTCGCAGCGTGTGGATCATCGGCTGCCGGCCCACGTCGATCTTCTTCCGGAGGTACGAGATGTACAGCTCGACGACGTTGGCCTGCCCCCCGAAGTCGTAGCTCCACACCCGGTCCAGGATCTGCGCCTTGCTCAACACCCGGCGCGGATTACGCATCAGATAGCGCAGCAGCTCGAACTCGGTCGCCGTCAGCGTGATCAGGTCGCCGCCCCGGCGCACCTCGTGGCTGTCCTCGTCGAGACTCAGGTCGCCGACGACCAGCACCGCCTCGTCCCGGGCCGTCACGCCGACCCCCGACCGCCGCATCAACGCCCGCAGCCGCGCCACGACCTCCTCCAGACTGAACGGCTTGGTGACATAGTCGTCACCGCCGACCGTCAGCCCCGCCACCCGGTCCTCGACCGCGTCCTTCGCCGTCAGGAACAGCACCGGCACCGACGGCGCCTGCCCCCGCAGCCGCCGCAACACCTCGAACCCGTCCAGGTCCGGCAACATCACGTCGAGTACGACCGCGTCCGGCTGGAACTGCTTCGCCGTACGCAGCGCCGCCATGCCGTCCGGGGCGCTGCGCACCTCCCAGCCCTCGTAGCGCAGCGCCATCGACAGCAGGTCGGCCAGCGTCGGCTCGTCGTCGACGACCAGCACCCGTACGGGATCACCGTCCGGGCGCCGCAACTCGACATGCTTGGTGGATCGGGCGGCACCGGCCGATCGGGCATCCATGGTCACCATGCCCTCATCCTGGCCGCGCCCGCTGTGCCGGCACTGGATGTTCTCTGTGTAGCACCTGTGCGGGCCATCGGATGTCGTATCCGCCGTGCTCAGCAGGTACGGGACCGGCCCGGATCCGAACCTGGGTGCCGCTCAGGGGCGGGGTCGGGATCGGTGAAAGACCGGCCTGGGCACGGAACCTGCCGTTAGCGTGCAGGCCAGGTGTGCGGGCAGGGCGGCAGGCGCGGCTGGAGCGACCCGGCCGGCGTGGTGGTGCGGCGCGTGACGGCGTGCGGAAGTGGTCCGCGCGCCTGGCTGGCGAGGGAGTCGACGGTGCCGGAACTGGCGATGATCGAGGCGCCTTCAGTGCTGGGGCTGCGGCCCGGTGGCGTGGAGGACCTGCCGGCGGCGCTGCTCGACGCCGGTCTGCGAGACCTTCCTGGAGCGGTGCCGGGCGGCCGGGTCGAGGCGCCGGCGTACGACCCGGAGCGGGACCCCGAAACGGGGATTCTCAACGGCGGCGGGATCGCGCGATACAGCGTCGCGCTGGCTGACGTGGTCGGCGCGGCCCTCGCCCGCGGTCGCTTTCCCGTGGTCCTCGGCGGTGACTGCACCATCCTGCTCGGCAACCTGCTCGCCCTGCGCCGCCGTGGGCATCACAGCCTGCTCTTCGTCGATGGGCACACCGACTTCTACCAGCCGGCCGTCGAGCCGACCGGCGAGGCGGCGTCGATGGATCTCGCGCTGGCGACGGGCCGAGGGCCGCAGGTGCTCAGTGACATCGAGGGTCGCGGGCCACTGGTGCGCGACGAGGACGTAGTGGCCTTCGGCTTCCGTGACAGCGCGGAGTCGGCGCGGGCCGGGATGCAGCCGCTGCCGCCGTCGCTGCGCACGATCGATCTCGAGGGTGTACGCGCAGCCGGCGCGGCGATGGCGGCGCGGCAGGCCGTCGACTGGCTTTCTGCCGGTCCCGGCTCCGGCTACTGGGTCCATCTCGACGTCGACGTCCTCGACGACGCCGTCATGCCCGCCGTTGACTACCGTCTGCCTGACGGGCTGACCTGGGCCGAGCTGGAGACCGTACTGCGGACGGCGATGTCGAGCGGTCAAGCGGTCGGCCTCGACGTGACAATCTTCAACCCCCGCCTCGACCCCGACGGACGAATCGCCGTACGGCTGGCCGAGTGTCTACGCCAAGGGCTGTCGGCTCTGCCCGACCGTGTTTGACCGCGCGTCGGATCAGGCTCGAAGAGCAGGCGGTGGCGAGGCGTGACGGGGGTGGCGGTGTGGACGGTGTTCAGGCTGCGGCGGGCCGCGGATACGACGAGCGGGCTGCCGGTCTCCGGGTCGGGATGACGCGGCAGGGCAGGCCGAAGACCTCGCCTACGACGTCAGCGTCGACGATGTCGGCGGGGGCGCCCTGGGCGACGATGCGACCGTCGCGCACGGCGACGAGGTGGGTGGCGTAGCGGCAGGCGTGGTTGAACGGCGCCGACCTGCGGTTCGGCGGCGGGCGCGGCAGGGAATGATGTCCTCAACAGGACCAGGGAGGGCTCTCGTGGAAGGCAAGGGCGGTTCGCTCGCCACCGGAATGGTGTTCGGCATCGTGATGGGCGCCATGATCGGCTTCGCCATGGACAACCTGGCGATCGGGCTGGGGATAGGTGTCGCCCTCGGCGTGGCGTTCGGGGTCGCGGTCGGCGCCGGCGGCGGCCGTGGCAGCGGCGCCGACCAGGGCACCGATCCCGACCGGCCCTGACACACCGTGTACGGCGAACAGCCCTCCGCCGTCCCCGGCACGGTCCGGTGGCGCGGCGCTGGCGTCGGTGACGACCACGAGGTGCGGGTACTGCCGGACGGCTGCATGGACCTGATGTGGTCCGACCGCGGCGGGCTGCTGGTCGCCGGCCCGGACACGGTGGCGCACCTGGCGACCCGGCGCGCCGGGGAGACCTCGATCGGGCTACGGTTCCCGCCCGGCACCGGCCCGGCCGTGTTCGGGCTGGCCGCCCACGAGTTGCGTGATCAGCGGGTGCCGCTGGCCGACCTGTGGCCGGCCGCGGACGTACGCCGGCTGGCCGGGCTGGTGGCCCGCTCGCCGTACCCGGGTCGGGTCCTGGAGGCGGCGGCGCTGGACCGGCTGCGGGCCGGACCGGGCCCGGACCCGCTCGCCGGTGAGGTCGTCGCCCGGCTGCGCGCCGGGCGGTCGGTGGCCGCGACCGCCGCCGCGGTCGGCCTGGGGGAGCGGCTGCTGCACCGCCGCAGCCACGCCCTTTTCGGGTACGGCCCGAAGACGCTGGCCCGGATCCTGCGGATGCGTCGGGCGCTGGCGCTGGTCGACGCCGGCCGGGCGGCGGCCGAGGTGGCCGTGACCGCCGGATACGCCGACCAGGCGCACCTGGCCCGGGAGATCAAGGCGCTGGCCGGGGTGCCGCTCGGGGTGCTGCGCCCGCGGCGACCTGACCGGCCGGTCGCGGCGGCCTGACCGGCCCACCGCGGCGGGCAGACCAGCCCGCTGCGGCAGCGAACCGGCCCACCGCGAGGGGCAGGCCGGGCGCGGTGGGCTGACCGGCCGACCGCGGTCCGGGGCGCGGTCGCGGCGGTGCGGGTCAGCCGAGCGCGGCGTAGAGGTCGACGCTGTTGCCGTCCGGGTCGTAGACGATGGCGTACCGCTGGCCCCAGAAGGCGTCCCACGGCTCGCGGTGGCTCTCGTGGCCGCTGGCGGTCAGCTCGGCGTGGACCCGGTCGACGTCGGCCGGTCTGTCGCAGCGGAAGGCGAGGCTGATCCGGCCCGCCCTGGCCGGCGGCGGGGTGAAGCCGGGATCGATCTGGCGGGCCACCTCCTCGGTGTCCCAGGCGAGCCGGAAGCCGCCGTCGAGGGTGACCTCGACGTGCTGCTCGGTGTCGGCGGCGGCGGGGATGTCCAGGCCGAGGCGCCGGTAGAAGGCGAGCGAGCGGCCCATGTCGGCGACGAGAAGTCCGATAAAGTCGAATTTGACTGCCATGTGGCTCACGCTAGCGGCGGTCGGGGGGCGGGGTCTTGAACGAATCGGACCGGTGTGCCGCGCAACCCCTCCGGGTACCCGGTTCGGAACCGGTTCGCAACATGCGTGACGCAGACCTCACCCAAAACCATCGCTGTCGGGTTTCCGTCACGCACGTTTACCGTAAACATGGGCTTTCAACGAAGATCTGCCGGCGAAGCGAGGGACCACATGACAGATGTCAAGCTCGAACACCCTGGCGGACAGCTTTCGATGCCGGTGAACCCGGCCGTCGAGGGTCCCGCGGGAATCGGCGTCGGTAAGCTCCTGGCGGAGACAGGTCACGTCACATACGACCCGGGGTTCGTCAACACGGCGGCCTGTTCGTCGAAGATCACATACATCGACGGTGACGCCGGTATCCTGCGTTACCGCGGCTACCCGATCAACGAGCTGGCCGGTAAGGCGTCGTTCCTGGAGACGTCGTACCTGCTGATCTACGGCGAGCTGCCGACCGCCGACCAGCTCGCGGCCTTCACCGAGAAGGTCCAGTTGCACACGATGCTGCACGAGGACTTCAAGCGGTTCTTCGACGGCTTCCCCCGCGACGCCCACCCGATGCCGGTACTGTCGTCGGCGGTCTCCGCGCTGTCGACCTTCTACCAGGACAGCCTCGACCCGTTCGACGCCGACCAGGTCGAGATCTCCACGGTACGGCTGATGGCGAAGGTGCCGACGATCGCGTCGTACGCCTACAAGACCTCGATCGGCCAGCCGCTGCTCTACCCGGACAACGCGTTCGGCTACGTCGACAACTTCCTGCGCATGACCTTCGGGGTGCCGGCCGCGCAGTACGAGGTCGACCCGGTCGTCGCCAAGGTGCTGGACATGCTGCTGGTCCTGCACGCCGACCACGAGCAGAACTGCTCGACCTCGACCGTACGGCTGGTCGGCTCCGGCCAGGCCAACCTGTTCGCGTCGGTGTCGGCCGGTGTGAACGCCCTTTTCGGCCCGCTGCACGGCGGCGCCAACGAGGCGGTCCTGCAGATGCTCGGCGCCATCCAGGCCGACGGCGGTGACGCGGCGAACTTCGTACGCCGGGTCAAGGCCAAGGAACAGGGCGTCAAGCTCATGGGCTTCGGGCACCGGGTCTACAAGAACTACGACCCGCGGGCCGCGATCGTCAAGCAGGCCGCCCAGGACGTGCTGTCCCGGATGGCCAAGCCGGACCCGCTGCTCGACATCGCGATGAAGCTCGAGGAGATCGCGCTCGCCGACGACTTCTTCGTCTCGCGCAAGCTCTACCCGAACGTCGACTTCTACACCGGCCTGATCTACAAGGCGATGGGCTTCCCGACGAAGATGTTCACCGTGCTGTTCGCGCTCGGCCGGCTGCCCGGCTGGATCGCGCAGTGGCGGGAGATGATCAACGACCCGGAGACCAAGATCGGTCGCCCGCGCCAGCTCTACATCGGTTCGCCGGAACGCGAGTTCGTCCCGATCGAGAAGCGCTGACCCGACGCTCGACCCGGCCGCCGTGCCGCCCGTGTAGGCACGCCGGCCACCGCGCCACCTCCGCCGCCGCCCGCGCGCCGATCAAGGGGATGTATCGGACGGGTCGCCCCGTGTGACCCACGATTGCCCCTTGATCAGCGCACCCGGGCGGCGGTCGCGTGTGCGCGGCGGATGGCGGTCGCGTGCGGGGTCGGCGGGCTCTGTGCGTGGGGCGCGCCGCAGTTCTGGCGCGATCAAGGGGATGTATCGGGCAAAGCGGCCGCCGCGACCCACGACTAGTCCTCGATCAACGCGAGCGGGGCGGGTCCGCCGCACCTCCGGCGCGATCAAGGGGATGTGCCGGGCAAAACACCCGGAGCGACCCACGACTTCTCCTTGATCAACGCGCGCAGAGGCTGCCTGCGCGCAGAGGGCCGCGCGCAGAGGGCCGCGCGCAGAGGGCCGCCTGGGCGCAGAGGGCCGCGCGCGCAGAGGGGCGCGCCGGTCACTCCTGGGTGGGCTTTGACGGGCGGAACCAGACCGCGGCGTACGGGCCGACCTGCACCGTCGCCGACGTCCGCAGGCCGTGCGTCGCCGGCCCGTCGGCGTCGACGGCGCCGAAGTTGCCGACCCCGGAGCCGCCGTACGTGGCCGCGTCGGTGTTGAGGACCTCGTCCCAGCGCCCCTCGACGGGCAGCCCGATCCGGTAGTCGTTGCGCGGCACCCCGGAGAAGTTGACCACGCAGGCGAGCACCGACCCGTCGGCGCCGTACCGCAGGAAGCTGAGCACGCTGTTGGTGGCGTCGTCGCCGGCGATCATCCGGAAGCCGGCCGGGACGGTGTCCTGCGACCACAGTTCGGGGCCGTCGCGGTAGATCCGGTTGAGGTCGCGCAGCAGGTCGGTGACGCCGCGGGCGCCGGGATCGGCGAGCAGGCCCCAGTCGAGGCCGCGGTGCTCGCTCCACTCGCGCTCGTCGGCGAGTTCGCTGCCCATGAAGAGCAGTTGCTTGCCGGGGAAGGACCACATGTAGGCGAGGAAGCCGCGCAGGCCGGCGAGGCGCTGCCAGCGGTCGCCGGGGAACTTCGCGGTCAGCGAACCCTTGCCGTGTACGACCTCGTCGTGGCTGATCGGGAGCAGGAACTGCTCGTCGAAGGCGTAGATGCCGGGGAAGGTCAGTTCGCCGTGGTGGTAGGAGCGGTAGAGCGGGTCGCGCGACAGGTAGTGCAGGGTGTCGTGCATCCAGCCCATGTTCCACTTCAGGCCGAAGCCGAGGCCGTCCCAGTCGACGGGGCGGGAGACCTTGGGCCAGGCGGTGGACTCCTCGGCGATCATGACGACGCCGGGGTGCAGCCGGTAGACGGCGGAGTTGAGGTCGCGCAGCAGGGCGATCGCCTCGGTGTGCGAGTTGCCGCCCTCGGCGTTGGGCAGCCACTGCCCGGAGCCGCGGGAGTAGTCGAGGTAGAGCATGGAGGCGACGGCGTCGACCCGTAGGCCGTCGATGTGGAACTCCTCCAGCCAGTACAGCGCGTTGGCGATCAGGAAGTTGCGGACCTCGGGCCGGCCGTAGTCGAAGACCAGGCTGCCCCAGTCGGGGTGTTCGCCGCGGCGCGGGTCGGGGTGCTCGTACAGCGGGGTGCCGTCGAAGCGGGCCAGCGCCCAGGCGTCGCGCGGGAAGTGGGCCGGCACCCAGTCGAGCAGTACGCCGATGCCGGCCCGGTGCAGCCGGTCGACGAGGTAGCGGAAGTCGTCGGGGGAGCCGAACCGCGCGGTCGGGGCGTAGTAGCCGGTGACCTGGTAGCCCCAGGAGCCGCCGTACGGGTGCTCCATGACCGGCATCAGTTCGACGTGGGTGAAGCCGAGGTCGGTGACGTACGCGGTGAGCTGGTCGGCGAGTTCGCGGTAGTTCAGGCCGGGGCGCCAGGAGCCGAGGTGCACCTCGTAGACCGACATCGGGCGGGCGTGGTGGTTGGTGGCGACGCGGCGTTCGGCGAGCCAGTCGCCGTCGTCCCAGCGGTACCGCGAGGTGGTGATGACCGACGAGTTGAACGGGGGGCTCTCGGTGCCGCGGGCCATCGGGTCGGCGTGGTCGACCCACTGCCCGTCGGCGCCGTGTATCCGCAGCTTGTAGCGCTGGCCGGGTTCGGCGCCGGGGACGAACACCGACCAGACGCCGCTGTCGCCGACGCGGTCCATCACCGCGCCGTCGTACGGGCCCCAGCCGGTGGCGTCGCCGACGACCCGTACCTCGCGGGCGTGGGGCGCCCACACCGAGAACCGGGTGCCGCCGTCGCCGGGGTGGGCGCCGAGCATCTGCCAGAGTCGTTCGTGGCGGCCCTGCGCGAACAGGTAGAGGTCGAGTTCGCCGATCATCGAAACAGTATTGGGCACCGGGGCCGATGCCGCGTGCGGCACGTCGGTCCCCGACGCGGTATTCGCGGGCCGGCCCACCGCGGCGGGGTGCGCCGTGGCGGGCCGGGCCGGGTGCAGCGGGTCGATCATCGGCCGCCGACCGCCGCGAGCAGGTTGCCCTCGCGGATCTTGAGCTGGGGGCGGCCCTGGGCCATCCGGGCCTCGGCCTGCTCGGCGGCGAACGCCGGGGCGTGCGCGATGGCGGCGGAGTACGTCGCGGCGGTGCGGTGTGCGATCGACGACCAGCCGTACCGGTCGTGGACCATGGTGCGGGCCTCCCGGGCGAGCCGGCGGGCCCGGTCGCCGTCGGAGAGCAGGGAGCTGACCGCGTCGGCGAGGCCTTGCGGGTCCTTCGGGGCGAAGGTCATGCCGTTGACGCCGGGCTCGATGATCTCGGCGAGCCCGCCGGTGGCGGCGACGGCCAGCGGTACGCCGGCGGCGGCGCCCTCCAGCGCGACCATGCCGAACGGCTCGTAGATGCTGGGCACCGCGAAGCAGTCCGAGGCGGCCATCATCGCCGGCAGTTCGACCCCGCCGAGGAAGCCGGGGAAGCTGACCGTCTCACGCAGTCCGAGGCGGTCGATGTCGTTCTCCAGTTCCTGCCGGTACGGCCCGTCGCCGGCGATGACGACGCGCAGGCCCGGGTGCTGTTCCTTCAGCTTGGGCAGGCCGGCGATCAGGTGCTGGACGCCCTTCTCGTAGACCAGCCGGCCGGCGAAGGTGACCAGCGGGCCGTCGCCGGCGAAGCGCTGCCGGGCGGCGGCGACGGCGCTGGCCGGTACCTGCCAGCGGTGCGTCTCGACCCCGTTGGGTACGACGTCGACCCGGCCGGCCGGTACGTCGAACAGGCCGGTGACCTCGTCGCGCATGTAGCCGGAGCAGACGATGACCCGGTCGGACTCCTGCGACAGCCACCACTCCATGGAGTGGATCGACCGGTTCATCTCCTCGGGCAGCCAGCCCTGGTGCCGGCCGGCCTCGGTGGCGTGGATGGTGGTGACCAGCGGCAGGTCGAGGTGCTCGGACAGCGAGACGGCGGTGTGCGCGACCAGCCAGTCGTGGGCGTGGATGACGTCGTACTCGCCGGACTGCGCGGCCCGCAGCGCGGCCCGGGTCAGGGTGTGGTTGAACGCCATGGTCCAGGCCAGCAGGTGGGAGGTGGCCAGCGGGAACGTCACCGGGTCCTCGGGGGCGCGGACGATGCGGACCCCTTCGGCGTACTCCTCCAGCGGCGCGCCCTCGGCGTGCCGGGTGACGACGGTGACCTCGTGGCCGGCGGCGGCCAGGGCGACGGAGAGCGCGTGTACGTGACGACCCAGCCCGCCGACGAGTACCGGTGGGTACTCCCAGGACAGCATCAGGATGCGGCGGCGGCTGTCGGGGGCCATCCCGCCGGCGGTCGGCAGACCGGTGGCGGGGGCGGCGTGGTGCGTGCGGGAGGTGAGGTTCGGACGGCAGGGGCCGTCCGTCGTGACCGGGGCGTTGTCGGCGCCGACCCGCAGGGTCGTCACATCGATCTCCATCCATGAATTGGCGCGTGTTTCGCCGGCACCACTGACGGCGCGAGCAGGTTGAGGTGTGGCCGAACGGCCTGGTGGGTTGGAAAAGGGTGGCCGAAAGGCCGGGTGGGTCCGGCGCCGCCGCGGTGCGTCGCTCGTTCCCGCTACAAGGAAACGGCACGCCACCGCGAATCGCATCCTGAAACGCCCGGATGGTGACCGATGACACCCGATCGATTGTCATGGTGCAAGCGTGGGCCTGTCGCAATCGGTCGAACGGCTGGATTGAGGCTACCGTCGACTGGGCATTAGTCCTGCCGCACGCCGGTGGCCCGCGTCACCGGCGTGCTTGGCGACCCCGCGTAAACGAGGAGCACCATGCAGGTCTGGCCGGGTCAGCGGTATCCGTTGGGCGCCACGTACGACGGCACCGGAACCAACTTCGCGATCTTCTCCGAGGTCGCCGAGTCGGTCGAGCTGTGCCTGTTCGACGAGTGGGGGCTGGGCAACGAGCGCCGGGTGAAGCTGCACGAGGTCGACGCCTACGTCTGGCACGGCTACCTGCCCGGCGTCCAGCCCGGACAACGCTACGGCTACCGCGTCCACGGCCCGTACGACCCGGCGCGGGGACTGCGGTGCAACCCGAACAAGCTGCTGGTCGACCCGTACGCCAAGGCGGTCGACGGCGACGTCCACTGGCACCCGGCGGTCTACGGCTACGAGCTGGACGACCCCGGCCGGATGTCGCAGGCCGACTCGGCGCCGTACGTGCCGAAGTCCGTCGTGGTGAACCCGTACTTCGACTGGGCCAACGACCGGCTGCCGAGGATCCCGTACCACCGTTCGGTGATCTACGAGGCGCACGTGCGCGGGCTGACCATGCGCCACCCCGCCATCCCGCCGGAGCTGCGCGGCACGTACGCCGGCATCGCGCACCCCGACATGATCAAGCACCTCACCCGTCTCGGCGTCACCGCGATCGAGCTGATGCCGGTGCACCAGTTCGTCCACGACCACCGGCTGGTCGACATGGGGATGCGCAACTACTGGGGCTACAACACGCTCAGCTTCTTCGCCCCGTACCACGGCTATTCCGCCCTGGGGAACCTCGGCCAGCAGGTCCAGGAGTTCCGTGGCATGGTCCGGGCCCTGCACGCCGCCGGCATCGAGGTCATCCTCGACGTGGTCTACAACCACACCGCCGAGGGCAACCACCTCGGCCCGACGCTCGGCTTCAAGGGTGTCGACAACCGCAGCTACTACCGGCTGTCCGAGGAGTCCCCGGAGCACTACGTCGACTACACCGGCACCGGCAACAGCCTCAACGTACGCAGCCCGCACTCGCTGCAACTGATCATGGATTCGCTGCGGTACTGGGTGCAGGAGATGCACGTCGACGGGTTCCGGTTCGACCTGGCCGCCACCCTCGCCCGCGAGTTCTACGACGTCGACCGGCTCTCGACGTTCTTCGAGGTCATCCAGCAGGACCCGGTGATCAGCCAGGTCAAGCTGATCGCCGAACCGTGGGACATCGGCCCCGGCGGCTACCAGGTCGGCAACTTCCCGCCGGTGTGGACCGAGTGGAACGGCAAGTACCGCGACACCGTACGCGACTTCTGGCGCGGCGAACCGAACACCCTCGCGGAGTTCGCCTCCCGGATCTCCGGCTCCGCCGACCTCTACCAGGACGACGGCCGCCGACCGGTCGCCAGCATCAACTTCGTCACCTGCCACGACGGGTTCACCCTGGCCGACCTGGTGTCCTACAACGACAAGCACAACCAGGCCAACGGCGAGGACAACCGCGACGGCGAGAGCCACAACCGGTCCTGGAACTGCGGGGTCGAGGGACCCACCGACGACCCCGACGTGCTGGCGCTACGGGCCCGGCAGCGGCGCAACTTCCTGGCCACCCTCATGCTGTCGCAGGGCGTGCCGATGATCGGGCACGGCGACGAACTCGGCCGCACCCAGCACGGCAACAACAACGCCTACTGCCAGGACAGCGAACTGGCCTGGATCGACTGGGACAACGTCGACGAGCAGCTGATGGCCTTCACCCGCGAGCTGACCGCCTTCCGGGCCCGGCACCAGGTCTTCCGCCGCCGCCGCTTCTTCACCGGGCTGCCGGTCAGGACCCGCACCGCCGGGGCACCGCTGCCCGACCTGGCCTGGTTCACCCCCGGCGGGCGGGAGATGACCGGCGAGGACTGGGGCAACGACTTCGGCCGTGCCGTCATGCTCTTCGTCAACGGTGAGGGGATCAAGGAACGCGGCCCGTACGGCCAGCGCCACGTCGACAGCTCGTTCCTGCTGCTGTTCAACGCCCACGACCAGCCGCTGGACTTCGTCGTACCCGGCCACGACCACGGCCAGAAGTGGGAACGGGTGATCACCACCGCGGAGCCCGGACCGGACGAACCGAAGGTGTTCGAGGCCGGCGGGACGGTCGTCGTACCCGACCGCTGCCTCGTCGTGCTCGACCGGACCATCTGAGATGCCCGCCGCCGCATCCCCGCCCGCCGACGGCCTCGGCCCCGCCGGCCGCACCGCGCCGACGGCCACCTACCGGGTGCAGGTGCGGCCCGGCTTCGACCTCGGCGCGACCGCCGCCCTCGCCGACTACCTCGCCGACCTCGGCGCCAGCCACCTCTACACCTCGCCGCTGCTGACCGCCGCCCCCGGCTCCGCGCACTGCTACGACGTCGTCGACCACCGGCGGGTCGGCCCGGAGATCGGCGGCGAGGCCGGCCGCCGGCAGCTCGCCGCCGCCCTGCGCGACCACGGCCTGCGGCTGCTGGTCGACATCGTGCCCAACCACGCCGGCGTCGCCGTACCGGCGGCCAACCCGGCCTGGTGGGACGTGCTGCGCGCCGGCCGCGAATCGCCGTACGCCACCTGGTTCGACATCGACTGGTCCCGCGGCCGGCTGCTCCTGCCGGTGCTGGCCGACCAGCCCGACGCCCTCGACGACCTCAAGATCGTCGACGGTGAGCTGCGCTACCACGAACACCGCTTCCCGATCGTCGACGGCACCGGCCCGGACGGTGCCCCGGACACCCCCGGCACCGCCCGCCGGGTCCACGACCGGCAGCACTACGAGCTGGTCTCCTGGCGGCGCGGCGACGCCGAACTGACGTACCGGCGGTTCTTCGCCGTCTCCGAACTGGCCGGCCTGCGCGTCGAGGACCCCGCCGTCTTCGCCGCCACCCACGCCGAGATCCTGCGCTGGGTCGCCGCCGGCGACGTCGACGGGATCCGGGTCGACCACCCCGACGGGCTGCGCGACCCGGCCGGCTACCTCGCCCGGCTGCGCGCCGCCGCCCCGCACGCCTGGCTGCTGATCGAGAAGATCCTCGAACCCGGCGAGGAACTGCCGGCCTGGCCGGTCGACGGCACCACCGGCTACGACGCGCTCGCCGAGGTGACCGACCTCTTCGTCGACCCGGCCGGCGAGGCCGCCTTCACCACCCTGGACACCCGGCTCACCGGGCGGGCCACGTCCTGGCCCGAACTGACCCACGCCGGCCGGCTCGCCGCCGCCACCGAACTGCTCGCCACCGAACTGCGCCGGCTCGCCCGGCTCGCCCCCGACCTGCCCGACGCCGGGCCGGCGCTCGCCGAACTCGCCGCCAACTACCCCGTCTACCGGTCGTACCCGCCGGACGGGCTGCGACATCTCGCCACCGCCCGCGCCGAGGCCGGCCGGCGCCGGCCCGACCTCGCCGCCACCCTCGACACGCTGACCGCCCGGCTGCGCGACCCCGGCGACGAACTCGCCGCCCGGTTCCCGCAGTTCTCCGGCGCCGTCATGGCCAAGGGCGTCGAGGACACCGCCTACTACCGGTGGACCCGGTTCGTCGCCCTCAACGAGGTCGGCGGCGACCCGGCCCGCTTCGGCCGCCCCGTCGCCGACTTCCACACCGCCGCCGCCCGCCGCCAGGAACGGTTCCCGCTCGGCATGACGACGCTCTCCACCCACGACACCAAACGTGGCGAGGACGTCCGGGCCCGGCTCGCCGTACTCGCCGAGATGCCCGGGACCTGGGCCGCCGCCGTCGACCGGTGGACGGCCGCCGCACCGCTGCCCGACCCGGCCTTCGCCCACCTGCTGTGGCAGACCGTCGCCGGCGCCTGGCCGATCGAACGCGAACGGCTCCACGCGTACGTCGAGAAGGCGGCCCGCGAGGCGGCCGCCTCGACGAACTGGACCAGCCCCGACGTCGACTTCGAACGGACCCTGCACGCCGTCGTCGACCGGATCTACGACGACCCGGCGCTGCGCGCCGACGTGACCGACCTGGTCGACACGATCACCCCCGCCGGCTGGTCGAACGCGCTGGGGCAGAAACTCGTGCAGCTCACGATGCCCGGCGTACCCGACGTCTACCAGGGCACCGAGCTGTGGCAGAACAGCCTCGTCGACCCCGACAACCGGCGCCCGGTCGACTTCGCGGCCCGCCGCGACCTGCTCGCCCGCGTCGACGCCGGCCGGCAGCCCGACGTCGACGCCACCGGCGCGGCGAAACTGCTGGTCGTGGCCCGGACCCTGCGGCTGCGCCGGGACCGGCCCGACCTGTTCACCGGATACCGGCCGGTGGCCGCCGACGGGCCGGCGGCCGACCACGTCGTCGCGTACGACCGGGGCGGCGCGGTCGCCGTCGCCACCCGGCTGCCGCTCGGCCTGACCCGCCTCGGCGGATGGGATCACACATTCCTTCCCTCATCACGGTCCGTTGTCGATACGTTCACAGGACGGGTCTACAGTGAGTCCCGGATAGCCGTTGCCGAACTGCTCGACCGGTATCCCGTCGCCCTGCTCACGCCCGCCGAAACCCCTGCTCGTCCACTGGTGAGGCCATGACTGAATTCTGTGTTTGGGCGCCGGCGGCATCCCGGGTGCGCCTGCGGATCATCGGAGAGCCCGACCGCGACCTCACCGCCGGTGACGGTGGCTGGTGGACGCTCGACGTACCCGACGCCGGACCCGGCACCGACTACGTCTACCTGCTCGACGACGACGAGCAGGCCCTGCCCGACCCCCGTTCGGCCTGGCAACCGGCCGGCGTGCACGGGCCGAGCCGGGTCTACGACCACGCCACCCACCGCTGGGGCGACCAGGGCTGGACCGGCCGCCAACTGCCCGGCAGCGTCCTCTACGAGCTGCACATCGGCACGTTCACCCCGGAGGGCACCTTCGACTCGGCGATCGAACGCCTCGACCACCTCGTCGAACTCGGCGTCGACCTGGTCGAGTTGCTGCCGGTCAACGCCTTCAACGGCGACCACAACTGGGGCTACGACGGCGTCTGCTGGTTCGCCCCGCACCAGATGTACGGCGGCCCGGACGGGCTCAAACGCTTCGTCGACGCCTGCCACCGGCGGGGCCTGGGGGTGGTCCTCGACGTCGTCTACAACCATTTCGGGCCCTCCGGGGCGTACGCGCCGATGTTCGGGCCGTACCTGGCCGAGACCGGCGGCAACACCTGGGGACGCACGATCAACCTCGACGGCCCGCACTCCGGCGAGGTACGCCGCTACATCATCGACAGCGTGCTGATGTGGCTGCGCGACTACCACGTCGACGGGCTGCGCCTCGACGCCGTGCACGCGCTCCGCGACCACGGCGCCGTGCACCTGCTCGAGGAACTCGCCGTCGAGGTCGAGGCGCTGTCGACGCACGTCGGCCGGCCGTTGTCGCTGATCGCCGAGTCCGACCTCAACGACCCCAAGCTGATCACCCCGCGCGAGGCCGGCGGCCACGGCCTGCACGCCCAGTGGAACGACGACGCCCACCACGCCCTGCACAGCCTGCTCACCGGCGAGCGGCAGGGCTACTACGGCGACTTCGGCTCGCTGCAGTGCCTGTCCGACGTGCTCACCGGCGCCTTCTTCCACGCCGGCACCTGGTCCAGCTTCCGGGGCCGGGTGCACGGCCGGCCGGTCGACCGCACCCGCACCGCCGGCCACCGGTTCGTCGCCTACCTCCAGAACCACGACCAGATCGGCAACCGGGCCACCGGCGACCGGATCTCGGCCACCCTGTCGCCGCACCTGCTGCGGGTCGGCGCGACGCTGCTGATGACCGCCCCGTTCACCCCGATGCTGTTCATGGGGGAGGAGTGGGGGGCCACCACGCCGTGGCAGTTCTTCACCAGCCACCCGGAGCCGGAACTGGCCGCCGCGGTCGCCGACGGCCGGCGCCGCGAGTTCGCCGCGCACGGCTGGCCCGAGGGTGACGTGCCCGACCCGCAGGACCCGGGCACGTTCGCCCGGTCCCGGCTCGACTGGGCCGAACTCGACAAGCCCGAGCACCGCGAGACGTACGACTTCCACCGGCGGCTGATCGCGTTGCGCAAGAGCCGGCCGGATCTCACCGATCCCCGGCTGGACCGGGTCGAGGTGCGCCACGGCGACCAGTTCGTCGTCGTACGGCGCGGCCGTACCGTGGTCGCCGCGAACCTGGCGCCGCGGGCGCAGCGGATCACCCTGCCCGGCCTGGTGCGGTCGGTGCTGCTGGCCAGCCGCGGCGGGGTCACGGTGATGCGGGACGTGGTCGAGCTTCCGCCGGAGTCGGCGGTGGTCGTCGCCGCCTCCTGAACCGCCGCCGGTTCCGGGCGTCCGGGCCGGCGCCGGCCCCGCCGGTCAGCCGCCCGCCGGGCCGGTGGCCTCCACCGCCTCGGCGACGACCGGGCCGGCCGCGACCGGGGCGACGATGATCGCCGGCCCGGTGGCAGTGCCCGGTTCCGCGTGCCCGGCGACGCCGGCCGGAACCGGAGCGGGTGGCGCCGGTGCCGGGGCGGGGCGGGACAGCAGGACGACGCCGTGCGCGGCCAGCGCCGCCGCGGCCAGTGCCACCAGCGCACCGGCGAAGCCGGCGACCGACCCCTCGCCGAGCATCGTCACGCCGATCACCGCCGAGGCGACCGGGTTGGAGAGCGTGACCACGGCCAGGGGAGCGCCGAGCCCCGACCCGCGGTAGGCGACCTGCGACAGCAGCAGCCCCGCGGTCGCCATGGCGGCCAGCGCCACCGACAGCGGCGACAGCAGACCGGCCGTCCCGTCCTCGGCGAACCGCCGGGTGACGGTCTGGGTCAGCGCGGACGCGACCGCGAACGACACCCCGGACGCGGTCGCGTACAGCACCGCGCGCAGCGCCGGCCGGGCGCCGCGGGCCAGCAGGCACAGCGTGACGACCGCCGCCGTCGCGACCGCCACCACGGTCCACGCCCCGCCGGTGCCGAGCGACTCGCCGCCGCTCGCCGGCGCGATCAGGAGCAGCAGGACGACCAGGCCGGCCACCGTCGCCAGCGCGCCCCGCCAGTGCACGGCCGCGACCCGCCGCCCGACCAGGAACGCGCCGATCGGCAGCGCCAGGACCAGGGTGAGTACGCCCAGGGGCTGTACCACCGACAGCGGGCCGTAGGCGAGGGCGCCGACGTGCAGCAGGCCACCCGCGCCGTTGAGCGCCACCGAGTACCACCAGCCGCGCCGGGTCATCAGCCGCAGCAGCGGCGCCGGGCCGGCCGCCAGCCGCTGCTGGAGCACCGCGCCCAGCGCGTACGCGCCCGCCGACGCCACCGCCAGCGCGACCGAGATCAACAGGGCGCCCGCGGGCAGGTCACCGGCGGGCAGCGGGGCGGCGGCCAGCAGGCCGCCGGGTGTCGGAAGGTCGCCGGTGTTCACGGGCGGGTGACCTGGAGGCGGATCATGAACACATGATGCTCGCCGGGCGGGCCGTCCGCGTCCACCACCCGGTGGCAGTCGGCGTACGCCGGCTGTCGTACGTCGTACCGTCGTCTCCTACCTCAGGGTGACCGGGCTCTCGCCGGGGTGCGGCCGGTGCCGGCCGCCGCGCGCCGGCCGCCTAGGATTCCGGCTCGACGACTTCGGGAGGAACCATGCGCCGTACGGCGATGACGCTGTTCGTGGTCGCGGCGATCGCGGAGGCGATCTCCTGGCTGGCCCTGCTCGCCGGCATGGCGGCCAAGTACGGCCCGCCGCAGAACGAGATCGGGGTGCAGATCTTCGGCCCGATCCACGGCGGGCTGTTCATGGTCTACGTCGCCCTGGTGCTGGTGGTGTCGCGGCTGAACCGGTGGAGCTGGCCGGCGACGCTCGTGGCGCTGGCCTGCGCGGTGCCGCCGTTCGCCACGCTGGTGTTCGAGCGGTGGGCGCAGCGGCGTGGGATGCTGCGCGCCGGGCGTGAGCCCGAACCCGCCCCGGCACCGGCCGGCTGAGCGGCCGGTTGCGACGCCGCCGGCTCCGGCCGCGCGGCTGTCAGCGGGTGAGGGTGCAGGCGGCCACCGCGCCGACCAGCATCAGCCCGAGGATGGCCTGCAGCACCAGCGCCGGCCCCAGGTGCGACCAGACGGTCGGGATCCGCGGGGTCAGCAGTTGGCCGGTGGTCAGGTTGACGATCCGTTCCACCCGCGGCGGCAGGTCGCCGTCCTTCTGCCGGCGTACGGTCACCTGGATGTGGTCGGCCGGTTCCAGGGCGCTCTGCGGCAGGTGGCCGTGGATCTCGACCTCGTGCAGGACGCCGTCGCCGTCGCGCATCCGCAGCGGCGTGACCAGGAACTCCGGTCCCTTACGCAGCTGCTTCCAGCGCCGCCGGGTGCCGGCGCGGCCGGTGCCGGCCTGGAGCACCGACTTGACCAGCAGCGCCGCCATCTGGGCGACGCCGGCGGCGGCGAGGACCGCCATCAGTACGGGCTGGCCGACCTTGATCTCGCGGGCGTAGCCGGGGTTGAGCCGGCTGACCCGGCCGGTGACGATCCGGGCGCGGGGATGCACCACACGTTCGGGAAAGAGTTCCCTGTCCATCCCGCCCCCCCCAAGCATCGGTCGGCCGCTTCGCCGGTCGGCGACCACCCGTCGGACCGCCGCCGTCACCAGCTATCGCTAGCACCCAGCGTCCGCGATCCCTTACGGATTGTATCGATCGGTGTGGGTGAATGGAATGAATGAATTCCGCTCATGTTCCGGTGACAGGCCGTCCGGCGCGGGTATGCCGCTCCCAGACGGAGAGGGGTTGACCATGGACCTGTCGTTCCTGCAGCCGATCTACGCCCGCCCCGGGCCGTGGGCCTCGGTCTACCTGGACGCCTCCCGTAACACCGAGGACGGCGCGATCAGCTTCGAACTGCGCTGGCGGGGCCAGCGTGAGCAGCTCGAGGCCGCCGGAGCCCCGGCCCACACCGTCCGCGCCCTCGAACGCGCCGTACTCGGACACTCGCCCCGTACCGGCACGTACGGCATCGCCGCGTTCGCCGCCGACGGCGAGGTCGCCCTCCTGCAGTACCTGCCCGCCCCGCCCCGCGTCGACCTGGCCGCGTACGCCCCGCTGCCGCACGCCATGCCCGCCGTCGCCGGCCGCGGCGAGGAGGTCGCCTGGCTGCGCGTCGTCGCCGACCGCACCGGCGCCAGCGTCGACGGCGTACACAGCGGCTCCCTCGCCCGGCGCGCCCAGATCCGGGGCAGCGAGAGCTACCCCATCCGGCGGGTCAAGCCCGGCGGCTGGGCCCAGTCCCGCTTCCAGCGCGAGGCGGTCACCGTCTGGAAGCGCAACGCCGGGGACAGCGCCGCCGCGACGGCCGAACTCGCCGGAACCGTCGGCGCCGAGGTCGTCGTCGTCGGCGGCGACCCGCAGGCCCGCCGGATGCTGGTCGACCAGCTCCCGGCCTACTGGCGCAGCCGGGTCGTGGAGACCGACATCGGCTCCCGGGCCCCCGGCGGCGATCGCGGCCACCTCGACGACATCACCATCCAGGCCGTCGCCGACATCGCCGAGCGGCACACCACCGACGCCCTCGACCGGTACGGCGTACAGCAGGAGGCCGCCACCGGCCTGACCGCCGTCGTCGACGCCCTCCAGCGGGCCCAGGTCGACACGCTCCTGCTGGTCGACGACCCGTCCTCGACCGCCCGGCTCTGGATCGGCCCCGAACCGACCCAGATCGCCACCGACGCCGACCGGCTGCGGCAGATGGCCGTCGCCGACCCCGTCCAGGTACGCGCCGACGCCGCCCTGGTCCGTGCCCTCGCCGGCACCGACGCCGACCTGGTGCTCGTCGACCCCGACGAGGCACCCCTCGACGACGGCCTCGGCGCCGTCCTGCGCTACGTCGACGCCAGCACCTCCACGGTCCACCAGCGGCCGTGACGACCCGCCCCGGCCGGCCCACCCACCCGGTCGGCCGGGCCCGCCCACCACCCGCGTCGCCCCGCGAATGCCGGAACGTGCCGAACCGGACCCGGAACGTTTGAAGTCCGGTCCGACGGGAAGCCGCGCCGCGACAGGAGCGCGAGGAGAGGCGGGCACCCGGTGCGGGAGATGCAGGACTGGCTGGTCACCGGCGGCCCACCGGAACCGGAACGGGTGATGGCGCCCGACAGCACCAGCCGGGTGCTGCTGGCCGCCACGTCCCGGGCACTACGCGGCCGGGACTGCGCCGACCTGGCGTACCTGCCGCTGCTGACCCGCTTCCGGGGCGCCCCCGAACCGGTGCGCCGGGCCGCGGTCGCCCGCGCCGGCACCCGCGCCGCCCTGGCCCCGCCACAGGTCGCCGAGGTCGACGTCGAGGCGGTCGCCCGCTGGATCGTCGACCACTACCCGCGCCGCGACTACCCCGGCGTCGTCATCGGCTCACCCCACGGGGCGGCCGTACACCTCGCGACCGCGCTCGGCGTGCCATGGCTGCCCGCCGGGTTCGAGATCTCCGTACAGTGGCCCGGCGGCGCCGTCGACGACCCCGCCCGCGCGCTGGCCCACGGCTCCCGGGTCGCCCCCGGCCTGCTCGCCGCCAACCCCGCGGCCATCGCCGTACGGCAGGTGCACGATCCCGCCGGCCGTGGCGTGCTCGCCGGCGCCACCCTCACCCTCTTCGTACGGTGGTCGCGGCTGCCGGACGCCTACCGCGGCTTCCTGCGCGACCGGCTCGCCCCGGCCACCCCGGTCCTGCTGCTGCGCGACGCCCGGACCTGGCCGGTACTCGACGCCGGCGGCGGGCACACCTTCCAGGTCGGCGCCCCCGGCAGCGGCCTCGACGCCGCCGAGCTGCGCTGCCACAGCGACCTGTTCGACCGGGTGCTGCGCTCCGTCGGAGGCGACGGGGCACGCTGGGACCCGCCCGCCGCGTCCTGCCCCGACGCGTACGCCGAACACGGCATCGACCCCGGCCTGGAGACCAGCCTGCGCGACTGGCTGGCCGGCGCCGGCCGCCCCCTGCACCGGGTGCTGTTCACCCGCCCCGACGCGCTCAGCGCGGCCACCGCCGACGTCTACCGCCTGTGGTTGCGCGCCGCCGGCAAGAGCGGCGACCGCGCCGTCGTCGAATGCGGGCGGCAGCTCGACCCGTGGCAGGTGGTCCGGGCCGGCCTGGTGCCGTACTGGTGCGAGAACGCCACCCGGCGCAGCGTCGCCGGCGCCGAACTGTGGCTCGCCGGCAGCTCGGCGTTCAGTTCGGTCGACGTACTGCCCGACCCGCCCGGCATGGCGTCACCGGTGCTCGCCGGACTGCCGCAGTGGCGGGCCGCCGCCTCGTTCGGCCGCCGCCGGGGCGCCGTCGACCGGCTCGCCGCCCGTGGCTACCCCACCTCGGCCGTACCGACCCGGCACGCCACCGAGGTGCTCCGCAACCAGCCGTACGACCTGCCGGCGCCCCAGCGCCTGCGGATCGTGGACGCGCTGACCGGCCTGCGGGACAGCGGTACGCAACAGGGCCTCCTCATATGCTGACTTGTCGCCGCTTGAGGTGGTTCCTGGGGGATTTTCTGACTGGCGAAACTTATCTTGGCCCGAATACGACCCCCCGGATCGGGAAGTAGCGTGCTTCATGGGTGGAGCACGGCGGCCACGGGCCGGTGCTCGAACGCTTAACCCGACACCAATTCGCTACCAGCCCGGCTGTCGCGGTCTGCCGACTGCCAAGGCGGATCCACGCTGGGCGGGCAACCTTTCCAGGGGGCGCGAATGTTCGGAACCACCGCCACGACCGGCACCGTCAAGAGCGGCACCGGCACGGCTCGCACCACCGGCAACGCGGGCACCGGCACCACGACCGCACCGCCACCGAACGAACGGGTGCTCGAAGACCTCGACAGCGCCGCACTCGCGTACGCGGCCCGCATCGCCGGCCTGCCGCCCAGCGGACGCCAGGCCGCCCGCGACGACCTGGTGCGCTTCGCGCTCCCGTTCGCCGGCCGCCTCGCCCGCCGCTACCGCGGCCGCGGCGAACCACTCGAGGACCTCGAACAGGTCGCCCGACTCGGCCTCGTCAACGCCGTCGACCGGTACGACCCCGAACGCGGCTCGTTCACCGCCTACGCCGCCATCACCATCGTCGGCGAGATCAAACGACACTTCCGCGACCGCACCTGGGGCGTGCACGTACCCCGCCGGCTGCGCGACCTCATCCTCGAGGTCGGCCAGACCACGGCCGCCCTCACCAGCGAACTGTCCCGGGCACCGACGATCGCCGAGGTCGCCGGACGGCTCGACACCCCGCAGGAGGAGATCCTCGCCGCCCTCGAGTCCGCGGCCGGGTACAGCCCCGCCTCGCTCAACGCACCCGTCGGCGGGGAAAGCTCCGCCGAGTTCGGCGACCTCGTCGGCGAATGGGACAACGACCTCGAATCCGTCGACGACCGGGTCACCGTCAGTGGGCTGCTGCACCGGCTGCCGTGGCGCGAACGACGCATCCTCGCCATGCGCTTCTACGGCAACCAGACCCAGGCCGAGATCGCCGCCCGGTTCGGCATCTCCCAGATGCACGTCTCCCGGCTGCTGTCACGCGCCCTCACCTGGCTCCGGCAGGCGATGCTCAACGAGGCCCCGCCGCCCTGGCACGCCAGCCCCACCGACACCGACCCGCACGACCTGCGCGTCACCACCCGCCGTACCGGCGACCACGTCGTCGTCGAACTCGGCGGCGAGATCGACCGCGACAACTCGCACCGGCTCCGGCAGACCGTCGTCGAGGCCGTCACGACCGGCCGGCCCGCCGAGGTCGTCGTCGGACTCGGCGACGTGCCGCTGCTCGACGCCACCGGCATAGCGGCACTCTTCGCCGGCCAGGAGGCCGCCCGCAGCACCGGGGTACGGCTACGACTCACCGGCGCCCAGCCGTACGTCCGCCACGCCCTGAACGTCGCCGGCCTGGCCCGCCTGATGGAGTGAGCTGTGTTTGTTGGCCTCGCCTTCGGCTCGGCTGGCTCGCTCCGCTTCGCGCCGCCCAAGTGCACCGTCTTCACCCTGCGGGCATGACGGCTTCGCCGCATGTCCTCGGGCTCCAGACGGTGCGGCGGCGCTCGGTCGACTCGCGACTCTGGTCACGGTTGGCCCTGTCCGTCGCTTGCTTCGCCGAACGTCGCGGGTCCGCGACCGGTCGCCCGGTAGGACCCGCTGGCGCTCACCCTGACCGCCGCACCGCCCGCCCACAGCCCTGACCGGAACAAAAGGGACAACCGCCACGGCAACCTCGCACGGGTACTGCCGGGCGTGACGTTGATCTGAGCGGGAGGGACCCTACCCGCGCCGGATAAGGTCCCTCCCGCTCAGATCAACAACGTTCACCGCCCACGATCCCGACAAAGTGGACAGTGGTCGCCAGCCGCGCGACGGCGGTGACCACCGAAGACCCGGACGCTCGACGAAGCAATCGACGGACAGGGCTGACCGCGACCAGAGTCGCGAGTCGACCGAGCGCCGCCGCACCGTCTGGAGCCCGAGGACCGCGCCGCGAAGCGGTCGCGGCCCGCAGGGCGAAGAC
>NZ_JBFBCH010000016.1:0-33983 GCF_040683055.1 Polymorphospora sp. NPDC051019
AGAAGATGGCCGCCGACATCATCACCGACATCACCAACAAGTAAGACAACGCCACGACGTGGGCGCCTCCCTGTTCAGGGAGGCGCCCACGTTCGTGTGTCAGCCCGCCGGCCGGCCGTCGATCGGCAGCCGGAACAGCGCGTACGGCTTGCGCCGCAGGTCCTGGCCCAACTGGAACCTGGCCTGCCGGTGCAGTTGGTTCGCGGTGACGTAGAGGTAGCCGTCGCTGCTCACCGACATGGCGTCCGGCCACAGCAGGCGGGGATCGTGGGCGACCGTCTCGTATTCGCCGTCGGTGCGTCGGCGCAGCACCGCGTCGTGTTCGTACGCGGTCAGGTAGACCCGTCCCAGGTGGTCGGTCTCCAGTCCGGCGGCACCGCTGCCCTTGTCGCCCTCGTCGACGACCGTCGCCGCCACCGACGCGTCGTCGAGTGTGGGGTCGGCGAGTGCGTCGATCGAGACGCTGTAGAGGTGCCGGGACGCCAGCGGGCAGTAGTAGAGCCGGCTGCCGTCGGGCGAGATCGCCAGCCCGTCCGCGCCGACCGCGACCGGTCGGGCCGGCCCGTCGACCGGCCGCTCCACGAACGGCCGGCCCTCCACGACCGGCCGGAACGTGCGCGGCCCCTCGGCCCGGGTCGACGGGTGACCCTCCAGCCGCCGCCAGGCGGCCCCGCTGACCAGGTCGACGACCACGATCGCGTTGGGCCCCTTGTCGGTGGCGTCGGTGACGAACGCCAGGCCGCCGGAACCACGTCGCAGGTCGATCCGTACGTCGCCCAGGTACGCCGTCGGTGGGGCCACCTCCGGCCCCAGGACGATCGTCTCCACGACGGTGTCGTCGGTCAGGTCGACGCAGACGAGCTTCGGCCCACCGGTGACCACCGGCCGGAACATCGGGCTGCCGGAGTCGAGGATCCACAGCCGGTCGGCGGTGTCGACGACGACGCTCTGCGCCGAGACGAAGCCGCGCGGGTCGTCGTCGGTGCCGGGGGAGTTCCACCGCCGGTCCGGGTACGGCTCGCAGTGCCGGTTTCGTAGTTCGGTGACGGTGGCGGGTGCCTGCTCGTCCCACTGTGGGAAGTTGACGAAGATGCGTCCGGCACGGGACACCGCCACCCCGGCCGGCATCGCCCCGCTGAAGGTGGCGACCAGTTCCAGGGGCACCACGGGATTCTCGGTGGTCAGTGGGACGCTCATCCTTCCCCTTCCTTCACCCGGTCCGGCTGCCTACCCGCCCGGCGGGCGGGTGAACCCGGTCAGGGCTTGAACTCGCTGCGCAGGCGCGGCAGCCACTCG
Organism: Polymorphospora sp. NPDC051019; assembly: GCF_040683055.1. Classification (NCBI taxonomy): domain Bacteria; kingdom Bacillati; phylum Actinomycetota; class Actinomycetes; order Micromonosporales; family Micromonosporaceae; genus Polymorphospora; species Polymorphospora sp. NPDC051019. The sequence goes on from NZ_JBFBCH010000016.1 coordinate 1,297, forward strand.
GGGTGCTTCTCCCGCAGGTACCGGATGAGCTTTTCGCGCAGTTCGCAGCGCAGGTCCCAGGCGCTCGGCCCGTCGCTGGCCGAGGCCAGGACCCGGATGCAGATCGACGTGTCGCTGCCGTCGACCACCTGGAGCACCCATTCGGACTGGTCCCACAGCGGGGTCTGCTCGAGCAGCCGGTGCGTCTCGGCCCGGATCTCGTCGATGTGTGCGGTGAAGTCGAGGTGCAGGGTGACGGCGGCCAGCACCCGGGCCTCGTGCCGGGTCCAGTTCTGGAACGGTTTGTTGGTGAAGTAGCTGGTCGGCAGCATGAGGCGGCGCTCGTCCCAGAGCCGTACGACGACGTGGGTGAGCTTGATCTCCTCGACCCGGCCCCACTCGCACTCCACGACGACGACGTCGTCGATGCGCAGGGCGTCGGTGAACGCCAGTTGCAGACCGGCGACCGCGTTGCCGAGCGTGGTGTGCGCGGCGAAACCGAGGATCACGCCGGCGACACCCGCCGACGCGAGCACCGACGCCCCGAACGCCCGTAGCGGGCCGAAGGTCATCGCGGCGGTGCCGATGGTCAGGATCGTGATGACCAGCGCGGTCATCCGGCGCATCAGCCCGATCTGGGTACGGGCCCGGCGTACCCGCCGGTTGTTCGCGACGTTGACCGGCAGTCGCCGGAACGCGACGTCTTCGGCGACGAACAGGTATTTGATCAGCAGCCACCCGGTCGCGGCGATCAGCCCGATCTGCACCCCGTGCCGGTAGCCGGCCAGTTTGCCGGAGGAGATGCCGGTGGCCGGCAGTACGTAGTACAGCGTGCCGAAGACCAGCATCGTCGCCCACGGCCAGAAGCAGGCCCGGTGGAACTTCATCAGGAACGGCTCGTAGCGGCGCCGGGCGATCCACCGCACCGCCATCCCGGTCAGCCAGGCGACGAGGCAGGCGCCGGCGATAGCCGTGGCCACGACCAGGAACGCCTTCATCGCCGGCCCGCTTTCCCGGGTCCGGCCGCCTCTAACGTGCGCCGGGCGGCCGGACCGGGAAGGTCAGCGGAGGCCGGTGACGGCGGCGTCGCGGGCGCCCCGCCAGACGATGCCGGCCTCGCGGAAGCCGGCGGCGCGCAGTGCGTCGAGATGCCAGGAGAGTGTCGGGTCGGACTCGGTCGTGTGCCGGTCGGCGAAGACCTTTCGCCGTTCCTCCAGCAGCGGGCCGAGTTCCGGGTCCTTGGCGACGTGGTCCCACCACGCCTCCCACGACAGCACCGCGCCGGCGGCGTAGCGGGCCTCGCGCCGGGTCCGTTCCCGGTTGCCGAGCAGGACGGTCAGTTCCGGCAGCCCGTCGTCGGGCATGTGGTCGACGTTGATGAAGACCCCGCCGGGGCGGAGCACCTCCCGGATCTCGGCGTAGAGCGCGGCCAGCCGGTCCGGGGCGATCCAGTGCAGGGCGGTCGCGGTCAGCACCGCGTCGTAGTCACGGTGCGGCAGCGCCGTCGCCCAGTCCGGCGTACGCAGGTCCGCGGTGACCACCGTCGACCGGTCGTCGAGCGACTCCCGGGCGATGGTGAGCAGCACCGGGTCGACATCGAGCAGGGTCGTGGTCGCGTGCGGGAACCGGCGCAGCGTACGCAGCGAGATCGAGCCGGTGCCGCCGGCCAGGTCGAGCACGGTCGGGGCCTGGCCGAGGCTGGTCGCCTCGACGGTGTCGAGCAGCGCCGCGAAGCGTTCCTCGCGGTCCGGCAGGTAGGCCTCCTGCTGCCGGTCCCAGCTCTCCTGCCACGCCGCAGCATCGATCTTGTAAGGAGTCATAAGCGGTAGGCTAGTTACGTGCCGATTCGCTGTCGAGTGCGGGCACTCTAAGTCGCACCGCGCTAGCGTTTCGGGGGTGACTGGAGACACCGACACGGTCCTGCCCACCCCGCCCGCCGACCTGCCCCGCACCGTGGGCGAACTGCGTGCCGCCGGGCACTCTTACCGCACCGTCAAGCAGGAGGTACGGGAGAACCTGCTGGCCCGGATGCGCTCCGGCGAGCCGCGCTTCCCCGGCGTCGTCGGCTACGACGACACCGTGCTCCCCGAGGTCGAACGGGCCCTGCTCGCCGGCCACGACCTGGTCCTGCTCGGCGAGCGCGGCCAGGGCAAGACCCGGCTGCTGCGCAGCCTGGTCGGTCTGCTCGACGAGTGGACCCCGGTGATCGCCGGATCGGAACTCAACGAGCACCCGCTGCACCCGGTCACCCCCACCGCCCGGGCGCTGGCCACGCGGGCCGGCGACGACCTGCCGGTCGGCTGGCTGCACCGCTCGATGCGGTACGGCGAGAAGCTCGCCACCCCGGACACCAGCGTCGGCGACCTGATCGGCGACGTCGACCCGATCCGGGTCGCGCAGGGCCGCACCCTCGGCGACCCGGAAACCATCCACTTCGGACTCGTGCCGCGCACCAACCGCGGCATCTTCGCCGTCAACGAGCTGCCCGACCTGGCCGAGCGCATCCAGGTGTCGCTGCTCAACGTGCTCGAGGAACGCGACATCCAGGTCCGCGGCTACCAGCTCCGGCTGCCGCTCGACCTGCTCCTGGTCGCCAGCGCCAACCCCGAGGACTACACCAACCGCGGGCGGATCATCACCCCGCTCAAGGACCGGTTCGGCGCCGAGGTCCGCACCCACTACCCGCTCGACCTCGACCTCGAACTCGACCTGATCCGGCAGGAGGCCGACCTGGCCGCCGCCGTACCGGAGCACGTCCTCGAGGTGCTCGCGCGGTTCGCCCGGGCGGTCCGCGAGTCGCCCTCGGTCGACGCCCGCTCCGGGGTCTCGGCCCGCTTCGCCATCGCGGCCGCCGAGACCGTCGCCGCCTCGGCGCTGCGCCGCGCCGGCCTGCTCGGCGAAACCGAACCCGTCGCCCGGGTCGGCGACGCCGTCTCGGTCACCAGCACGCTGCGCGGCAAGGTCGAGTTCGAGAGCGGGGAAGAGGGGCGGGAGATCGAGATCCTGGCCCACCTGCTGCGTACCGCCACCGCCGAGACGTTCCGGGCCCGGCTGGCCGGCCTCGACCTGTCCGGCTTCACCGACCTCGTCGCGCGGGGCGACGTCGTCGAGACCGGGGAACTCGTCGCCGCCGACGAACTGCTGCGCCAGGTCGGCACCGTACCGGGGCTGGCCAAGGTGCTCGACCGGCTCGGGCTCGGCGACGCGCCCACCCCCGGCGAGGCCGCCGCCGGGATCGAGTTCGCCCTCGAAGGGCTGCACCTGACCCGCCGGCTGGCCAAGGACCTGACCGACGACGGCCGCACCCGCTACGGCGTACGCGACCAGGGGCGGGGCTGAGCCGTGACCGGCGGCAACCGTTACCGGTACGGCTCCTGGCGTGGCGGACCCGATCCGCTCGCCCCGCCGTACGACGTACGCGCCGCGGTCGACCAGGTCGGCGCCGAGGTGCTGGCCGGCGGCAGCCTGCGCCAGGCGCTGCGGGACCTGCTGCGCCGTGGGCCGCAGGGGCGGGGCGGCCTCGACGACCTGACCGCCCGGGCCCGGCGGCTGCGCCGCGAGGCGATGCGCCGGGGCAACCTCGACGGCGCCGTCACCCGCGCCCAGGCCCTGCTCGACCAGGCACTCGCCGCCGAACGCGACGAACTCGCCGGACGCGACGACGACGACGCCCGGTTCGCGCAGGCGCGACTCGACAACCTGCCCCGGTCCACCGCCCGGGCCGTCGAGGAACTCGCCGACTACCGGTGGAGCAGCGACGAGGCCCGCGGGCTCTACCAGCAGATCCTCGACGGGCTCCGGGGCGACGTACTCGAACAGCGGTTCGCGGGCATCCGCGACGCGCTGCGCGACCCGGACCCCGCCGCCCGGCGCCGCCTCGAAGAGATGCTCACCGACCTCAACGCGCTGCTCGACCGGCACGCCCGCGGTGCGGACACCACCGACGCGTTCACCGAGTTCATGCGCCGGCACGGCGACTTCTTCCCGGAGAAACCCGGCTCGGTCGACGAACTCGTCGACGCGCTCGCCCGCCGGGCCGCCGCCGGCGAGCGGCTGATGCGGTCGCTGTCACCGCAGCAGCGCGAGGAACTGTCCCGGCTGATGGACCAGGCGTTCGGCGACGGGGCGCTCGCCGACCGGATGCGCGACCTGACCGCCAGCCTGCGCACGCTGCGGCCGGACCTCGGCTGGGACCGCGCCGAGCGGGTCCGGGGCCGGGAAGACCTCGGCTACGGCGCCGCGGCCGGCGCGCTGGAGGAGATCGGCGAACTCGACGACCTGCTCGACCAACTGGGCCAGGAGCATCCCGGGGCGACGCTCGACGACATCGACGTCGAGGCGGTGCAGCGGTCGCTCGGCCGGGAGGCGGCCGACGACGTAGGCCGGCTGCGGGAACTCGAACGCGAACTGCGCCGGCAGGGCTGGGTCACCCGCGACGGCGACGGGCTCACCCTCAGCCCGAAGGCGCTGCGCCGGCTCGGCGGGACCGCGCTGCGCCGCGTCTTCGACGACCTGTCCGGCCGCCGCCGCGGCCAGCACGACCTGCGCGACGCCGGAGCGGCCGGCGAGGTCACCGGCGCGTCCAGGCCCTGGGCGTACGGCGACGAGCAGCCGCTCGACGTCGTACGTACCGTCTCCAACGCGCTGCGGCGCGGGGCGGCGGTGCCGGTCCGGCTGGAGGTCGACGACTTCGAGGTGGTGGAGACCGAGCGCCGCGCGTCGGCGGCGGTGGCACTCTGCGTCGACCTGTCGTTCTCGATGATCTCCGAGGGCCGGTGGGGCCCGATGAAACAGACCGCACTGGCCCTGTCGCACCTGGTCGCGACCCGGTTCCCGCAGGACGCGCTGCAGATCGTCGGCTTCGGCCGGCACGCGTTGCCGTTGTCCCGGGAGCAGTTGGCCGCCGTCGAACCCGACCTCGTGCAGGGCACCAACCTGCAACACGCGCTGAAGCTGGCCGGCCGGCACCTGCGCCGGCACCCCGGTGCCGAGCCGGTCGTGCTGGTGGTCACCGACGGCGAGCCGACCGCCCACATCGAGGACGGCGAGGCGGTGTTCTCGTGGCCGCCGACGCTGGAGACGGTGCAGGCGACCGTGGTCGAGGTGGACGAGCTGACCCGGTTCGGGGCGACGCTCAACCTCTTCATGCTCGGCGAGGACCCGGGTCTGCGCCGCTTCGTCGACGCGGTGGCCCGGCGCAGCGGCGGCCGGGTCTTCACCCCGGACGCCGACGACCTCGGCCGGTACGTGGTTTCCGACTACCTGCGCGCCCGCCGCGGCCGCCGCGCCCGCTGACCGGCGGCGCGCCGGTTCTCAGGCGGTGGGGGAGACGGCGTCGGGGGTGGGGTCCGGCCGTGGGCTGCCCGGTGGGCGGAAGGTGCGGCGGTATGCCGTCGGGGCGACCCCGATCGACCCGTGCAGGTGCTGGCGCAGTGAGGTCGCGGTACCGAACCCGGCCTGCCGGGCGACCTGGTCGACGCTCAGCTCGGTCGTCTCCAGCAGCAGCCGGGCGTGGTCGGTGCGGTGCCGCAGCAGCCAGCGGGCCGGGCTGACCCCGGTCTCCTCCCGGAACCGGCGGGTGAACGTGCGTACGCTCATGTTGGCGTGCGCCGCCATCGCCCGCAGGGTGGGCGGGTCGTCGAGGCGTTGCAGCAGCCAGGTCCTGGTCGGCGCGGTCGTGGTGTCGTCGCCGGCCGGCACCGGCCGCTCGATGTACTGCGCCTGGCCGCCGTCCCGCCACGGCGGCATCACGCAGCGCCGGGCCGACCGGTTCGCCACCTCGCTGCCGTGGTCGGTGCGGATGATGTGCAGGCACAGGTCGATGCCGGCGGCGACCCCGGCCGAGGTGAGGATGTCGCCGTCGTCGACGAAGAGGACCTCGGGGTCGAGTCGTACGGACGGGAAGTGGTTGCGGAACCGGGCCGCGTACGCCCAGTGCGTGGTCGCCGGCCGGCCGTCGAGCAGTCCGGCGGCGGCGAGCACGAAGGCGCCGGTGCAGATCGACATGATGCGGGCGCCGCGTTCGTGTGCGGCCCGTAGCGCGTCGGTCAGTTCGGGGTCGAGGGCGCCGTCGGTGAGCGGCGGCCCGCCGTGGATGCCGGGGACGACGACGGTCTGCGCGGTGGTGAGGGCGGCCAGCCCGTGGTCGGGCAGCACCCGGTAGCCGGCGGTGCTGCGTACCGGTGCGGCGTCCTTGGTGCAGGTGGTGACGGTGTAGAGGTCGTCGCCGCCGGTCGGGGTCCGGGCGGTGCAGAAGACCTGGGCGGGGGTGCCGAGGTCGAGGCCGACCACCTCGTCGAGGGCGAGCACGACGATCCGGTGCGGGTCGGTGCCGGTGCCGTCCGCCGGCCGTGCCGGACCCGATCCGCCCCGCCGTTTTCCGTTCGCCGCTGTCATGGCCTGATTATTGCGCATGATGGCTTCCCGGCCACTGTCGCCGGACCTCCAGCCCGGCCAAGACTTGCCCGGTGAGTCGTACCCGTCTTGTGCACCCCGCCTGGATCGTCGCGGTGGTCGCCTTCGTCGCGCTGGTCGGCGCGGCCGGTTTCCGGGCCACCCCGGCCGTCCTGCTGCACCCGCTGCACGCCGAGTTCCGCTGGCCGCTGGCGACCATCTCGGCGGCAGTCTCGATCAATCTGCTGCTGTACGGCCTGACCGCGCCGTTCGCCGCCGCCCTGATGGACCGGTTCGGCATCCGGCGGGTGGTCTCGTACGCGTTGCTGATGGTGGCCGCCGGCAGCGGCCTGACCGTCTTCATGACGGCGAGCTGGCAGCTCGTTCTCTGCTGGGGCGTGCTCGTCGGCCTCGGCACCGGCTCGATGGCCCTGGCGTTCGTGGCCACCGTCACCGGCCGGTGGTTCGTGAAGCGGCGTGGGCTGGTCACCGGGGTGCTGACCGCCGGTGGGGCGGCCGGCCAGCTCGTCTTCCTGCCGGTGCTGGCGAACGTGGTGCAGGCGTACGGGTGGCGGGTGGCGGCGCTGATCGTGGCCGGGGCGGCGCTCGCGGTCGTACCCGTGGTGGTGTGGCTGCTGCGCGACCACCCGGCGGACCTCGGCCTGCCGCCGTACGGCGGCACCGAGGTCGTGCCGCCGCCGGCCCCGGTCGGCGGGGCGGCGGCGCGGGCGGTCGGCGCCCTGGCCGCCGCCGCCCGCACCCGGGCGTTCTGGCTGCTCGCCGCCGGCTTCGCGATCTGCGGCGCGACCACGAACGGGCTGGTCGGCACCCATTTCATCCCGGCGGCGCACGACCACGGCATGCCGCAGACGACCGCAGCCGGGCTGCTGGCCCTGGTCGGCCTCTTCGACATCGCCGGCACGATCGCCTCCGGCTGGCTCACCGACCGGGTCGACCCCCGGGTGCTGCTCGCCGTCTACTACGGGCTGCGCGGGCTCTCCCTGCTGGTGCTGCCGAGCCTGTTCGCCGAGACCGCCGGGCCGAGCATGCTGGTGTTCATCATCTTCTACGGGCTCGACTGGGTGGCGACGGTGCCACCGACGGTCGCGCTGTGCCGGGAGTACTTCGGCGACGCGGGTGCGGTCGTCTTCGGCTGGGTCTTCGCGTCGCACCAGCTCGGTGCGGGCTTCGCCGCCACCGCCGCCGGTCTGGTCCGCGACCAGCTCGGCACGTACGTGCTGGCCTGGTACGTCGCCGGCGGGTTGTCGATCGGTGCGGCGGTGCTGTCGATGATGCTGCGCCGCCGGCGGTCCGACGGGGGCGGGCGGCCCGAGGTCGCGGTCCTGCCGAAGTCGGACGCGCTGACCTGAGCCGGCCGGCTCAGGTCAGCAGCTTGGCCCGGAACGCGTTGGCGACCGCGTGGGCGCGGTCGTCGGCGCGGAGCTTGCGCAGGATCCGCCGTACGTGGGTCTTGACCGTCTCGCTCGACAGGTTGAGGTCGCGGGCGATCTGCAGGTTGGACCGGCCGTCCGCGATCAGCCGGACCACCTGCACCTCGCGGTCGGTCAGCCGGGACTGGCCGGGTTCGGCGGTGTTGCAGCGCTGGGTGGGGATCGTTGCCCGGGAGGCGTAGTGGTCGCCGCCGTTCGTCGCCCGGCGGGCGAGCAGCGGCGTCAGCCCGTTGGCGCGCGGGTGGTCGGCCGGCGCCTCGCTGGCGCAGAAGACGAGCAGGAGGTTGGCCAGTGCCGCCAGGCCGTCGTAGTCGACGCCCTGCACCCGGATCGGCATCGGGGACACCGGTATCGCGCCCGGCCGTCCCGACTCGCAGACCAGGATCCGGGCGGTCGGGAGCTGGAAGGCGATCCGGCGCAGGGCGGCCCGACGGTTGTCGCCGAGCGCGGTGGCGTCGAGGACGACGAGGTCGACCCCTTCGTCCGGGGCACCGAACGGTTCCCGGCCGGTGACCCGCGCGGTGAGCACCGACGAGATCCCGAGTCGCATTGCGTAGGCGTTGATGCGGTCGGCGGTGCCGGCTGCCTTGACGCCGAGGACGACAGTTGGCATTGCGCCACCCCTTCAGAGCCTGCCGACGACATTGAGCAGACTAACTCCGGGAATCCCATTCTGTCACGCTTGCGTTACAGTCAGGTCGTCACGTGAATGGGTCGGGCTGGTGGCGGCGCGGCCGTCTCAGCCGTGCGTCGCGGCCGGCCGGGGCGGCACCCCGAGCGCCGCGCACGATTCGTGGTACATCCGCACCACCTCCTTGCGGACCTGCGGGCGTTGCGTCAACCGCTCGCCGAACGGGACCCGTACCGGCACCGGCTCCCCGTCGACGGTGGCGACGAAGTCGATCCCGTCGGCGTCCATGCCCGCCATCCGAGCGGCGGTGGCGGTCGGCCGGCCGCCCAGCGCCCGGCAGATCAGCAGCGAGTCGGCGGGGTGGTCGTCGTTCATGTGCCGGCTGATCGCGGCCACCACCTCCGCCGGGAACGGATCGACCGTACGGCCAAGCTCAGCCAGCACGGCCGTGTTGTGCCGGTACGCCAGCACCACCTCCCGGATCAGCCGGTCGAACTCGGCCTCCGGGATCGGCATCGCGTCGAGCCGGCGGCGGTAGGCGTCCTTGTAGGCCCGGGGGTCGTCGATGGCCGGGAAGCGGTAGAACTCCACGCCGCCGTCGTCGCCCAGCCCGTACGCCTGCGCGACCGCCCGGCCGACGAACAACCCGCCGGACAGGTCGCCCAGGTACCGGGTGTAGTGGTGGGCGACGAACCCGGCCGGCCAGGTGTGGCAGACCTCCCGCATCCGCTGCGCGTACGCCGCCGTCGCCGGATTCGGCGCGATCCGGTCCGGCCAGCCCGCGCCGAACAGGAACTCCAGGTCGGCCACGAGCGACGGCAGCCGGGTGAGCGCGTCGTCGACGAAACCACCCGCGACCGGGTCGCCGGCCATCGCGGCGGCGGCCTCCTCCAGCACCTCGTAGATGAAGTAGTGCTGGGCGACCAGATCGGCGTACGCGGCCCGGCTCAGCTCGCCGGCGGTGAGGGCGGTGACATAGCGTTCCGACTCGGCGGCCTCGTGGTCCTGCCGGGTGGCCGACCGCAGTCGCGCGGAGTACGACTCGCTTCGCTCGCTCATGGACCTTCCTCCGGGTGGGGCGCCGCCGGGCCGGCGACGGGCCTGGTCCGCGGGTGGCGGATCCCGCGTCCTCGGAGCCTGACACACCACCAGCGGCACACCAAGGGGCCGCGGCACCGGTCGCAGCGGCGGCGGCCGGCGGTCAGTCGACCTTGAGCGTCCGGAACGGCTCCGGCACCCCGGTGTAGGCCACCTCCGGATCGAGCAGCACCGCCCACGCCGGCCGGAACCGCGGGGCCCGGCGGTCCATCTCGATCCGCAGGTCGTCCAGCCACGGTCCGGTGATGCCGTCGGACCTCATCCAGCCCGGCCAGGAGTCGTAGTGCCGCTCGACGGTGTGGTCGTCGGCCGAGACCTCCAGCCGCAGGAAGATCCAGTGGCCGTGCGCCGGGTCGGCCTCGGCCTCCCACAGTTTCCTCGCCAGGTCGGCCGCCTCCCGGGCCACCGCCCACCGGTCGTCGTCCGGACGCTCGACCGGCGGTGCCTCGCCGGGACCGAAGCGCTGTGCGTGGTCCAGCACCTCGAACCGCAGCGAGCACCGGCCGTCGGGGCGGGCCCGGGACCGGGCCCACCCGACCAGGGCGGCCAGTTCGGCGGTCGGCGCCGGGGCCGGCCGGGGCAGCTCGGCGGTGGCCCGCATCGCCGCCCACACCAGGTCCTGCCGTTCGTCGTCGCTGAGCAGCCGGACCCGGCGGGGTGGCTCCCCGCTCCCGGCCGGCACGGTCGGTGCCACACTGCCCGGAACCAGCCCGAACCCGGCCGCCGCCGCGACCCCGGCGCCGAGGTCGACCGGGAGGCCGCCGATCCGGCCGACCAGTCGCTCCAGCGCGCCGGCGTCGACCGTACGGGTCGCCGCGGCGTCGAGCAGCCGCGTCGCGGCATCGGCGACCGCGGCCCGCTCCGCGGCATCGTCCGGCTTGTGGCGCGCCCAGCCGAAGACCACCTCGCACAGGGCCCGGTGGGCCCGGTCCGCGCTCAGCACCGCCGGTAGCGCCGCCGCCAGCCCGTCGGCGAGCCCGTCGGGGTACGGCACCCGCGACCACCCGCCGTCGTACCAGTAGACGAACCCCAACTGCTCGTCCTCGACGGCGCGGACCAGGTCGGCCCAGGGCAGCCAGACCGGCCCTCCGGCGAGCAGATCGATCGGGGGGCTGGCGTCGACCGTCGCGGAGTACTCGTGGTCGAACCCGTAGAGCACCGCCCGGCCGCCCTCGACCGGCACCAGGCGGCCCCAGTTGCCGCCGTGGTCGTCGCGGTGCGCGGTGCCGCCGTCGATCCACCACACATCGTCGTGACCGAGCGTGGTCAGAGCCGAGGCGATCGCGCCCCAGCGGGCCAGCAGTACGTCGGGTTCAGCGAGGTCGATCTGCACGTCGCCACCCTGCCAGAGGGTCGCAAACCGCTGTCGGCTATGAACGACGAATGCCGCGCTACCTGCTCTTTCCCGGTCGTCACCACCTCCTGACCCGATTCCAGGCCGAATATCTGAGCCGGCTGGCCGGCGCCGACCGCACGGTGGTCTGGGCTGTCACGTCCGCGAACCACGAGAACACGAAACGTAATCCGATCCCGTTCCACCGGCGGGAGGCGGCGATCGAGCGGTTCAGTGTGCTCGCCGGGCTGCGGTCGGTTGTCGTGCCGGTCTTCGACACCGCGGCGACGGACCGGTTCGCCGAGGTCACGTGCAAGAACGTCGAGGCCGTCACCGGCCTCACGCTGACCCCGGACGACACCGTGGTGGCCTGCTCGACCCCGGAGGTGGCCGCGATGTACGCCCGGCTCGGCTTCCCGATCGCCGGTGTGGAGGCCGATGTCGAGCCCGCGCCGGACCGGCCGTGGGACGTGCTGCTGCGGCTGGCCGCGGGCGACCCGACGTGGCGCGAGCTGGCCCACCCGGCGTCCGTCGACGTCTTCGACCGCTACCAGCTCGACGAACTCGTACGCGCCGTCGTCAACGATCCGGTCGTCGGCGACGAGGGCGGGCTGACCGCGACCCGCGACTACCGGACGTACGCCGAGGCGTTCGCCGACGCGGCGCAGCGCAAGTGGGCCGCGGTCCGCGACCACGTACGGCCGGGCCGGATCGTCGACATCGGTTGCGGCGCCGGCGCGGTGCTCGAACTCGCCGACCGGGAGCCGGCGCTGCGGGAGAGCGACCTGATCGGCGTGGAGGTGGCCCGGCACCTGTTCGAGGAGTGCGTGCACAAGAAGGCGCAGGGCTTTTTCGCCAACCCCAACGTGTTCTTCTACCGGCGCAACGTCCTCGGCGGGGCGGTGTTCGCGCCGCGGTCGGTCGACACCACGATGACGTTCGCGCTCACCCACGAGATCTGGTCGTACGGCGACCGGATGGCGTCGTTGCGCCGCTTCGTGCGGGCGATCTACGACCACACGGTGCCGGGCGGGGTGTGGATCAACAGCGACGTGTGCGGACCGGACGGCCGCGACCGCCCGGTCCGGCTGCGGTTGTCCACCTCGGACGGTGCCAACCCGGCGCGGCCCCGCACCGACCTGGCGGCGCTGCCCGCCCCGGAGGTCGCCACGTACGTCGGCGGCCTGTCCACCCGGGCCCGGCTGGACCAGTTCGCGGTGGACTACCGCTTCCCGTTCGACCACCGCCCGGTCGACGGCGAACCGGACACGGTCGAGTTGGCGTTCGGCGCCGCGATGGACTTCCTGACCCGCAAGGACTACACCGACAACTGGCTGTCGGAGACCCGGGAGCAGTTCTGTGGACTGGAGTACGCCGACTGGAAGGCGTTGCTCGCCGACGTCGGCTTCGAGGTCGACGCGGCCAGCGGGGCGTACCGCAACGACTGGATCGTGACCAACCGGCTCGCTCCGGTCGCGGCTCTGTCCACGCCCGACGGTGATCCGATCGGGTGGCCGGTGACCCATGTCCTGTCGGTCGCCCGCCGCCCGCTGAACACGTGAGCGGACGGTGCCGTACCGAATCCCGCCGATAAATCAAGATGGGGCGAATTTTTGACAGTTCCACCAGCGCAACCCCCATGAATGCTTCCGCCGTGGATAGGTTGGTCGCACTCCGGGTAGACGTGGTCGCGGCGGTCCGCCAGTGCTGAGCCATACGCCCGGTCTGTTGGGTCGGAGCACGAGTGCCGGTCGTATTGGAGACGCTCGTTGGACAACGCTCAGATCAGGCCAGCCGAAACCCGGAACTGGCCCTCGGCCACCCTGCTCGGCCGACTTCGGGTAAAGACCAGGCAGCTTCTGTTGGCGACGGGAACCGAAAAGAGATTTCCCGCCGAACAGGTGATTATTCGGCAGGGCGACGAGGACGAGCACGTCTATCTTCTGCTGTCCGGTCTGGTCAAGGTGACCGCGCTCGATGCCGATCAGGAGACGTTCCTGGCGATCCGGGTCGGTGGCGATGTGATCGGTGAAATGGCGGCGCTGGAGAAGCGGCCCCGGTCGGCCAGTGTCGTCACGTCGGTCCCCACCGAGGCCCGGGTGATCCAGCGCGCCGAACTCCAGGCGTTCATCGAGCAGTGCCCGGACGGTGCGATCGAGTTGATGCGGATGATGAGCGAGCGGCTGCGGTGGTCGAACAGCCGGCGCATCGATCTGACCACGCGTAGCGCGACGGCCCGGGTGAGTCGAATTCTCTACGAGATCGCCCGGATCTACGGCAGGGAGGTGCCGGCGGGCTGGGATCTCGGTGTTCCGCTGACCCAGGCGGAGTTGGCGTCGCTGGCCGGCGTCGCGCGACGCACCGCGGAAAAGGTGCTGCATGATCTCAGCCAGCGCCGGCTGGTCAGCCCGGGTTATCGCCGCCTCGTTATCACTGACGTGCAGGGACTACGTGCCGAAGCGGAGACGTCACCGTAAATTACGGGCAAGATCCCGCACTGGGGCGGATTGATCGTCGGAGATCTGGGTCAGCATGGGCGGCGCAAGGCTTCCCGACTCGGTGAAAGGCCCCTCGGCGTGCCCCGATCAACACAGTTCGACCGGCGCTTCTGCGTCGGAGTGGATATGCAGGGATATGGCGGTCGCCCGGATCGCCGACAGAGCGAACTACAAAAGGATCTTGTCTCCATTCTGGACCGGGCGGCCGAGGCCGCCGGTCTGGACCGGTCGCGGTGGGTGACCCAGCCCAGCGGCGACGGCGAATTCGCGGTGCTCCCGCCGGACGAGCCGGAGCCGCGTGTCGTCGACGACTACGTCCGCGAACTCGCGACCGAACTGCGCCTGTTCAACGAGGGCCGACTGCCGGACTGGCAGATCCGGCTGCGGCTCGCCGCGCACCACGGCGTGGCGTACTCGGCCGCCAACGGTTACGCGGGCAACGCCCCGGTGACCGTCGGCCGCCTGATCGACAGCGATCCGGCCCGGCGGGCGCTGGCCGCCGCCCCCGAGGCCCCACTCGCGGTCATCCTGTCCCGGCTCGTCTTCGACGAGATCGTGGCGGGTGGCCACACCAGCCTGCGGCCCGACGACTTCCAGCCCGTTCAGGTGCGGGTCAAGGAGTACGCCGACCAGGCCTGGGTGCGGGTACCCGGAGTGGATCCCGCCCGGCTGCCCGGTGCGCAGACGCCCGACGACTCCGCCTACCGGCACTCGGCCCAGCGGGCCACCGTCGCCGGCGGCGGTGCGGTGCACCAGGCGGACCGGGACATCGACGCCAGCTCCGAGGTCCGGCACGGGCCGACGTACGTCAACCGGACCCGCATCGACGGCCCGGTGCACGCCCAGGTGTTCGGGTTCAACTTCGCCGACCTGTCAGGCGGGGGTGGGACGCCGGATGAGTGAACCGGCCGCCGATGGCAGGGCACCCGCGGACGCCGGACCGGCGTCCGCCCCGCCGGCCGGACCCGATCCGGCGCCGGGCCGGGCCGAGGACCTCGACGACGCGCTACACGGGGAGCTGCGTGACTCGGCCCGGTTCGTCAACGTGCAGTACTTCAACGGCAGAGTGGACGCGTCGGGTGCGACGTTCGGCGGTTCGTTCGGCCCCGGGCGCCGCCCGGGTAGTGCGACCGGCCCGCTGCGCCAGGAGGACGTCGACGCCGCCCTGCGGCACTACGTACGTCCCGAGCCGTACGCGCGGGCCCGCCGCCTGCTCCTCGACCGGCGCCTCGTCGTCCTGTGTGGACCGGCGGGGATCGGTAAGTACAGCGGCGCGATCGCGCTCCTGCGCGACGTCGCGGGCCGCGACGGTCTGCCCACCAACCTCTCACCGGCGCTGGCGTTCAGCGAACTCGCCGGGCAGAAGTTCGGCAACGCGAGTGGCTACATCGTGCGGGACCAGGCCCGGGACGCGAACACCGTCGCGGTACAGCAGTTCGAGTTGCACCGCCTGCTCGGTGCCCTGAAGAACCGCTCCTATCTGGTGATCACCGTCGATCTCGGTCTGCGGCCACGTGGGCAACTCGCCGACCTCATGGTCGACTGGTCCGCGCCGGACAGCGATGAACTGTTCGACACCTGCACGGCACACCTCACCGACCAGCTCCGGCACGGTCCGGGCACGGACGAGGTACGCGAGCAGGTCCGCCGGCTGCACTCGCCGGGCGAGGTCGTCGCGGTCTGCGAACTGATGGCCGACGGCCCGCGGAAGGCACTCGCCGCCTTCGAGGACTCGCAGCGGGGCCGGGTCGCGAGCTGGTTCGACCAGGACCCGGAGTGGCCGGAGGTGCTCGCCGTCGCCGCACTGGCCTTCGTCGAGGGCACCCCGGAAGCCGACTTCGAGCGGCTGGTCGCCCGGCTGACGGAACTGCACCGCCAGGCCAGCGGGGCCTCGGCGGCGCTCCCCGCCGCGGGCCAGCCGCCGGACGCCGCCCCCACCCGCCAGGTCCGGCTCGATCGCCGCCGGGCCGGTGGGCTGATCACCGTCCGGCCGTCGCCGCAGGCCGGTGCCGGCAGTCCGGCGGTCGAGTTCCAGACCGACGACATGCGTCCCCTCGTCCTCGGCGAACTGCGCGAGCGTTACGGCTACGCCCTGTGGGAGCCGCTGCGCAACTGGCTCCACGAGATCGCGGCGACCGCCCCGGTGTCCGACCTGCAGGTCCGTCTCGGGATGGGCATGGCGGTCCTGAGCCGGTTCGACTTCCAGGAGGTCGAGCACACCTTCCTCGACCGGTGGGCCGCCGGACTCGCCGCCGAACGGGCGGCCGCCGCCTGCACGCTGTCCTGGATCGGGCTCGACGGCTCGCACGCCGCGTCGGCGCTGACCGTCACCAAGCGGTGGGCGCTCAACTCCGGCCAGCGCCGGGCGGTCACCGCGGCCACCGCCCTGGGTGGGCCGCTCGGCCTGCGCTACCCCTCGGACGCGCTGCGCTGGCTGTGGACGCTCGCGATGCGTAACGCCCGGATCAGGCCGATCGCCTGCGACGCCCTCGGCATCCTGTTCGCCGTGACGGCATCCGACCCGGCCGCGACCCGCAAGGTGCTCAACTTCCTGCACCATCAGATGCGCGACGCGGTCGAAGACGGGGCGAGCCAACGTGATCGCCGGGCGACATACCCGTCCGTGCTGGAGATCCTGGCCGCCCGGGACCCGCGGACCGACGAGCCGGTTGCCGCCCTGGTGCTTCGCGGCGCGCCGCGTAACGCGGACCGGCTCGGTGCCCTGTGGGCCGACCTGCTGGCCAGCGCTCCGCAACGCCGTCAGGCCCGAACGGCGTTGCTGGTGGCCCTCGGCGCGCTGTCCGAGGACACCGCCGCCCTGCCCGCGGTGCGCCGGTTCGGCGCCGCGATCCGTGGCGGGCTCAGCCATGGCCAGTGGAGGGCGCTCGAGGCGGGCCTGGAAGAGGGCCTCCTGCGGATCGACGAGGAGGCCGCCCGGGAAGGGCTGCTCAGCACCGTGTTCGCGGCCCTGCGTGGCCGCCGTACCCAGAACCCGTCCCCCCACCACCTGACCGGGAGATCGTTGTGAGTACCACTTTCTGGCCCCTGCTCACCGAGCGGACGCTCGGACCCGCGAAGTCCCGGCTGCTGCTGTTCGCCCAGCGTGACGTGTCCGAACTACCCCGGCAGGAGCCGGGGACCGCCCTGGTGTTCACCATCGGCGACCGCTACGAGGTGCTCCACGAGCGCCGGCACCTGACCGGACGGGAGGACATCGTCGTCGAGGCGGTGGCGGTCAGCCTCGTCGACGTCCGAGAACGGTTCGTGCCGGTCGACATCCTGATCCCGTCCGCCAGTGCGGCCGACGACTTCCGCATCCGGGTCGTCTTCCGGTGCCAGGTCACCGATCCGGAAGCCGTCGTACGCGACGGGCTGACCGACATCTCCGTCTCGCTCGGCGACTATCTGCGCCGGGACCGGCGGCTGGAGAGTCTCGGTGCCACGAGCGGCATCGACGACCTCAACGAGGTCCGTGAGTCGGTGACGGCTCAGGTCAAGGCGTACTGCACCGTGCACCCGCCCCGGCTGAGCGGGGTCGAGGTCGTGTTCTCGACCGTGGAGGTGAGCAAGCCGACCGGGCTGGTCGAACACGCGAGCAGGATGCGTGACGAGCAGTGGCGGCAGCTCGAGCAGCGGCTCCGGCGCTCGTTCGAGGCCGACGACGCCGGTTGGATCGCCGACCTGATCCGCAGCGGCCCGGAGGCGCTGGAGGCGCTGGCGATCAGTCGTGGGGACATCACGGCCGGGCAGGCCGCCGACCGCGCCTACCAGGTCACCGACGAGAAGCAGCGCAAGCTGGCGGAGATGCTGGCGCTGCTGCAGAAGGACGGGCATCTGGACCGGCTGCGGGTCGACGCGGACATCCTGGTGGACGCGTTCACCGACAGCATCACGCCGCGGCGCGCGGCGGCCGGACCCGAGTTGGGGAAGGTCGACCGGGAGCGGGAACGCCGGGGCCTCGCCGGCAAGCCGGCGCGTACCGAGGATCTCGTTCTCGACGAGGACGAACTGGACGACGATGACATCGAGCGGTGACCAGGAGACCCGGCGCGACAGCGCCGGGTCACCCATCCCGGAGCCCGCCGCCGGCGGCGGGGTCGGGGGCGGCGCCGCACCGGCGCCGGTCGACCCCGGGCCGGGCCGGTGGTTGCGGGTGCTGGCCGGGGTGGACGAGCAACTACTGTCGTACGTGCCGACCGAACGTGCCCGCTACACGGCCCTGGGCGGCGTGGTGCTCGGCACCGCCGTCATCGCGGCGTTCTCGATGTGGAACGCGCTGGTCGCGGTGACCGGCGGCGCGCACGTGCTGATCCTGCTGCCGGTCCTGGTCTGGGCGCTGTTCGTGTTGAACCTCGACCGGTGGCTCGTCTCCAGTTCGGCCGGCACCCAGTGGCGGCGCCGGGCGTCGGTGCTGCTGCCGCGACTGCTGGTCGCGATCTTCTTCGGGTTCGTCATCGCGGAGCCGCTGGTGTTGCGGATCTTCGGCACGGCCATCGAGCAGCACATCCGCGACGATCGGGCGGAGCAACTGCGTACGCTGACCGCCAAGCTGACCGCCTGCAACCCGGTGCCGGGGCAGCCCGCCGACCAACCGGCGGAGCGGCCGGCGGAGGGCTGCCTGGAGTACGTCATCTCGTTCCCGGCGACCCCGGCCGGGGTCACCGACCAGCTCACCGCGCTGCGGACCGCCGCCGCCGACCTCGACCGGCAGATCGCCGCCGACTCGGCGGAACTGGAAGAACTCAACGAGAAGGCGCGCCGGGAGTGTGCCGGCGACTCGGGGCCGGGATTCACCGGCCGGGTGGGGGAGGGCCCCAACTGCCGGCGCCTGCGTGGCGAGGCCGACCGGTTCGCCGCCAGCCATCCGATCGCGCAGGACAAGGTACGGCTGACCGGGATGCAGCAGCGGATCGCGCTTCTCGAGGGTGAGGTGCGGCAGGGCAACGAGAGCTTCGAACAGGTCCGGGACGAGCGGATCGAGGAGCGGGTCGCGCAGATGAGGAGCCATCACGGGGCGATCGGCATGCTGGAGCGGTTCCAGGCGCTGCACGAGCTGATCAACGCGAATCCCGTCCTCTTCGTGACCACCTGGTTGATCCGGATCTTCTTCATCCTGATCGACTGCCTGCCTGTGCTGGTGAAGCTGTTCAACGGCGCGACGGCGTACGACCGGCTGGTCGACGAACGGGTCAACAGCGCCATCCGGATCTACAGCCGCGCGACGCGCGGCGCCGAGGTGTCGATCCTCGAAGAGTTGAACGTGCGCCAGTACGAGGCCGAGTCGGCGGCGCGTCAGGAGCGCGACCGCATCGACCTGAACGCCCGGATCCATGCCGCCGACATCCAGGCCGGGCTGGACCGCGCGGTGGACAAGCTCGCGAACGACCTGCGCCGCGGCGCGCGCGAGGGGAACCGGCCGGGCGCGGACGGGCGGACGACCTACCCGCACCTGAACGGATCACGGGTCGGTTCCGATGGCTGACGGTGGCGGGGCGCCACCTGACCGACTGCACGAGGAGGACGGATGGATCCGACGTATCTGGTGGGGCTCGCCGAGGCCGGGGCGTTGGCGCTGGTGACCGCCATGGCGACGGACGCGTGGGCCGGCATCCGCTCGGGGGCCGCCCGGGTGCTGGCCGGCGGCGACGCGGATCGTGAGGCGGCGGCCGGCTGGCTCGACCGCACGCGGGAGTCGCTGCTGGCGGTGCCGGTCGAGCGGCAACCCGATGCGGTGGCCACGCTGCGGTCCACGCTCGACGAACTGCTCCGGGCCCGGCTGGCCGCGGATCCGACCGTCGGGGTCGAACTCGCCGAGATCGTCCGGCGGGTCGACGGCGGAGCCGGTCCGTCAGGCCCCGGCCCGCACCAGCACGCCCAGGTCATCGGAGGGTCGCACGTCTATCAGGCGGGTCGGGACATCCGGATCAGCGGCGGTCGCCGCAACCGCTGATCCGGCTCACGGGCGGGGCGTCGAGGGGGCGTCCCGCCCGCTTCTGCCGGTGCCGGACCGGTTACCGGTGGCCCGGTCCGTCCGTTGTCGGGGCTGGTGCCCGATTTGACGTAGCCGTTCGGAGGGGGCAACGTAGATCGCGGACGGCCGCCACTCGACCGTTCAGGTGATCCCGCCCGACTGGAGTCGGTGCGCCCGGAGTTTCCTGCCGACGTCGGGGCGCGGCGGCCATGGCCATCTCGACGGTTCACTGCCTGGCCGTGTCATCGGCGGCGGTCGGTCGGCAACGACAACCCGACACGAGAAACCATGAGGAGTTCTTCATGCTCACTCTGACGGACAACGCGGTGACCGTGATCCGTGACCTGACCACCCAGCAGGAGGTGCCGGAGGGGGCTGGCCTGCGTATCGCGACCGACACCTCCGCGGGTGCGCTGACCCTCGGCCTGGCCGACCAGCCGGCCCAGGGCGACCAGGTGGTCGACGACTCCGGCGCGCGGATCTTCCTCGACCCGGAGGCGGCCCAGATCCTCGACGACAAGGCCCTGGACGCGTCGGTCGACGCGCAGGGCGGTGTCCAGTTCGGCATCACGGAGCAGCAGGCGGGCTGAGGCGGGCTTCGACCGGTCCGGGTGGCCAGCGGTACGGGCCACCCGGACCGGCGCGCGTCAGTCGACGACCCGGACGTCCTTCCAGAACGCCACCCGGTCGCGGATCATGGCTGCCTCGGGCTTCGGGTCCGGGTAGTACCAGACGGCGTCCGGGGACCGTACGCCGTCGAGTTCGAGGGTGTAGTAGGAGGCGGTGCCCTTCCACGGGCAGACCGTGTGCGTACCTGATTCGCGGATCAGGTCGTCGCGCAGTGCCGCACGCGGGAAGTAGTGGTTTCCCTCCACCACGACGGTGTCGGTGCTCTCGGCTATGACGAGGTCGTTCCAGACGGCTTTCGGCATACCAGCGACAGTAGGCCGCGGCCGGCCGCCCCGGCCAGGGTCGTGCGGGTCGGCCAGGGTCGGGCGGGTCGGCTAGGTCCGGCCGTCGCGGCCGGGGGAGATGTGCCGGTCGTCCAGCGCGTCCCGCACCGTGATCGCCTCCATCGGGCAGGACTCGGCGGCGTCGGTGACCTCCTGCGACGGTTCGACCAGTTCGGCGAGCGCCACCGACGCGTCGGCGACGAGCACGAAGTGGTCGGGCGCCGCGCCCGCGCAGATACCCGAACCGATGCAGCGGCGTGGGTCGACGTGCACCCGCCAGAGTGCGCTCACCACGTCACCTCCCCCCGTCGTGGCCGGCTGGCCCGTACTCAAGGTGACGCTAGCTAAAATCACCGATTCGTGACGCCCCGTGTGCTGTTAGTGAGAATAGGTACATAGTGCTCGTTGGTACGGACCGAGGGGCACCGCCGGCGCGGCGGCGCCCCTCGAATGCGTTTCAGCGACCCACGCCACCGCCGAGCAGTGCCGCGAGCCGTTCCGTGACGGCCGGAGCGTGCAGGTGCAGCCGGGCGACGTTGACCGCGTCCTCGCCGAGTACGGCGAGCAGCGCCGTGTCGTTGACCGCGTAGACCGCGAAGTAGCCGTGCTGACCGCGCACAGTGGACTCCCGGAACGGGCCGTGCCGCAGCGCCAGCCCCACCTGCCGGCCGAGCCCGAACGTCGTCGCCGCGAGAGCGGCCAGGTCGTGTGGCTCGGCGTCGCCGGCGGGCAGGTCGTGTGCGATGAGCAGGCCGTCGACGCCGCCGAGGAGGCAGCCGCGTACGCCGGGGATCTGGATCCGCAGGTCGGACAGTTGGTTGTGGATGGCTACGTACGGCACCGAATCGCCGCGGGGCGCCAGCCGGGGGTGCGGTTGGTTGGGGATCGACCGCGCCCCCGGCGGCTGGGCGACGCGGCGGGGCAGTGTGTAACCGCTGCCCCCGTTCACAGCTCCAGGCTCTCCTCGATCAGACGGAGCTGGTGGCGGGCGAACGCGAGGTTGGCCCGGGTCTTGCTCACCGCCAGGTAGAGGAACAGGCCCTTGCCGGAGGGTGAGCTGAGCGGACGGATGAGGTGGTACTGGGTGTCCAGTGTGATCAGGATGTCTTCGATGCCGTCGGTGAGCTTCAGCATTTCGATTGTCCGCATCTTCGCCCGGACCACGTCTGTGTTCCCGGCGGCGGCGACCGTGAGGTCCAGTTCGGCGGACCCCCCGGCCACACCCAGCGTCATGCCGCTGGTGTAGTCGACCAGCGCCACGCCGATCGCGCCTTCGATGGACATTGCGCTCTTGAGCGCCACGTCGAGGTTTGCCACGCTGCTTGCCTTTCGCAATGAACGGCGTCATCGCGCCGGTCGCCCATCGCCGGACCGACGGTGGGTACGGCCGGCCGATCGGCCGACGCCGTGGGACGTTCCCCCCGGGGTCGAGATTTGCACACCCCTTGTCCGTTCGCACCGGTCGAAGTGTGTTTAGCCTGGACAGCTAACTCTGCGTTGACCTGTGCGTGGGGCGAACCCGTCGATACGACCGATGTCCGAGAGCGGACCGGATTTGCTTCCCGAGCCGCCGGTGACACTGCGTGATCAACTGTGGCCCGGGCTGACCCGCTCAGCGCGGCTCGTCGACCTGGCCGAGGGGTGGGCGGAACCGGCCCGCCGGCGGCGCGGCGCGGCCGGCCGGCCGCGCCGGTGACCGCCGGAGGTCGCGGTCGGGCCGTGGCGGGCCCGAACCCGGCGGATCGTCGTCGGGCTCCGGTCCGGTCCTGGTCAGCTCCGACAACACGTGTGCCAGGTGGTGCGAGGTGGCCCAGGCGATCCAGCTCGTCGGCGTACCCGGTCCCGGGGTGCGGCGGGCCCGCCGGGCGATCTCCCGGTCGCCCCACGACAGCGCCGCGCCCGCCCAGTGCGGCGAGGAGGTGAGCCGGCCGCAGAGGTCGTAGAAACGGTCGTCCGGCCGGCCGCCGCCGTGCCGGGCCCAGCGGTAGATCCACCAGGCGTCCGGCGTGGTGTAGCGCATGGTGGGCAGCGGCCGGGACGGATGGTCG
Source organism: Polymorphospora sp. NPDC051019 (assembly GCF_040683055.1). NCBI lineage: Bacteria > Bacillati > Actinomycetota > Actinomycetes > Micromonosporales > Micromonosporaceae > Polymorphospora > Polymorphospora sp. NPDC051019. Next base: position 23,652 of record NZ_JBFBCH010000016.1, read on the forward strand.
CCCGGTCCCGGCTGCGGCGCGGTGACCCCGTGGTCGCCGAAGCCGACCGGCAGGTGCCGGATCCGCCGCCACAGATCGGCCTCCCAGCGCGGCAACCGGGTCGCGACGTTGCGCGGCAGGTGGGACAGGGTCGGTGGCATCGCACCCGCGGCGACGGTGACCGACCGCCACCGTTCGCCGATCGCCCAGCCCAGCACCCGCCGTACGGTGTGCTCGGCGTCGGGCAGGTCGCCCCGGTAGGTCAGGGACCCGAGGTCGATGACGAGGTCGCAGCGCTCGGGCAACAGCCCGGTACGCCGCCACACCCGGTCGCAGGCGCGGGTCGCGGTCGCCGGGCCGGGCGCCTCTTCGGGGCGCAGGCGCAGGATGGCCCGCCGGTCGTGCATCCGGGCGGCGTCGCCGTACGCGGTCAGCCGCCGGGCGCTGTCGGTGACCCGGAGCACCGGCAGCATCGGGATGCCCCAGCCGGCGAGGTATTCGGCGAGGTCCCGGGCCGGGTACGACAGCCCGCCGTCGGGCTCGGGCAGGTCGGCGAGGTCGACCCCGATCCGCAGCCCGTGGGGCAGCCGGTCGCCGGCGCTCCGGAAGAAGTCGTAGGCGTCCTGCACCGGCCCCTTCGCGGTGGACTGCACGACCAGGATCGGGGTGACCGACGGGATCCAGCCGGCGTCGAGGTGCCCGAGCGCGTCCAACTCACCGCGCCGGGCGCGCAGGATCGGCCGGTAGACGGTCTCCTGTGGACGATCCGGATCGACGAACCCCGTCATTTACCCAATGTATCCAGATGAATGCGAATGGTGACAGGTTGTTCCGTCGTACTTCTGATCGAGAATCAGCCACGACGGCCGCCGTCGCGGGCCGGTGGGATCCATCGTCACCGGCCGCCCGACAATGATGGGCGTGGCGGCCCGGCGGCCGTGGCGGCTACCGGGCACGATAGGGACCGAACGGACGCACCGGGCGGTCCGTGGTCACCACGCGACGGCGCCGCCCCCGACCCCGGGAGGTGGTATGACCAGCACCGAGCGGCGGCTTGCCGCACTACGCGGGCCGGTCGCGCCCAGGCGGCACAACGCCCGTACGATCGCCGCCCTCACCGGCAACCCCGGCTGCACCCGCCGCGCCGTGCTCGACTCGGCCGGCATCGACAAGCAGCGGATCGCCGCCCACGTCGGTTATCCGGGCCGCTTCGGCCAGTCCCAGTTCGCCATCACCCGGGGCAACGCGTTCGAGGCCAGGGTCAAGGAGAACGGCTGCGCCGAACTGCTCGACCTGCTGCGCCAGCGGCTCGGCGTGCCGATCCCCGAGGCGGCGTACGACGACCTGGCCGGTACGCCGGCCACCGACATCGTCCAGCCGGCCGTCGACGGCGGCAACGCCGAACGGCACGCCCGCTCGATGGAACTGCTGGTGCGGGCTGCCACCGACGGCGGCCCGACCAGCACCCTGTTCGACCATCCGATGCTGCGGCTCGACGTCGCCGGCCGGCCGGTCTACCTCGAACCCGACCTGATCGCACTCCAGGTCGGCGGCCGGTTCCACGTCGTGGAGATCAAGTCGTTCGCGGTCGTCGACGAACAGGCCGACGCGGCGAAGGTCTCCGCCGCGGCCACCCAGTCGGCCGTCTACGTGCTGGCGATGCGCCGGATGCTGGAGCAGGCCGGACTCGACCCGGAGATCGTCTCGCACGAGGTGGTGCTGGTCTGCCCGCGTGACTTCGCCAACCAGCCGACGGCCGCGCTCATCGACGTACGCAAGCAGCTGTCGACGCTGCGCCGGCAGCTCACCCGGATGGCCCGGGTCGACGACCTGCTGGCGCGGCTGCCCGGCGACCTCTCGTTCGACCTGGCCGTCGACGCGGACGGCACACCGACCCGGTCGCCGGCCGAACTCGCCACCGCACTGTCCGCGGTGGACGCCCGCTACGCGCCGGAATGCCTGTCGGCGTGCGAACTGGCCTACTACTGCCGGCACGAGGCCGGGACCGGCACCGCCGCGCTCGGCCGGTCGGTACGTGAGGCGCTGGGCGGCATCGACTCGGTCGAGACCGTGCTCGCCCTGGCCGCCGGCGAGATCGAGCCCGACGACGACCAGGTCGAGGCGGCGCTGCGCCTGCGCACCGCCGCCCGGCTGCGGGCCGAGGCCCTGGCATGAGCGACCCGTACGGCGCCGGCGGGGTGGCCGGGTGAGTGCCCTCGTCGCGCTGGCCCGGGCCAGGGCCGCCGCCACCGGCAGGGCACAGCGGATCACCACGGTGCGGCACGTGCACATCGCCGACCGCCCGCTGGTCTTCGTACCCCTGGCGCTGGCCGGTGAGGCGAACGCCCCGCTGGGCTGCCTCGTCGGTCCGGCGTACGACGAGCCGACCCTGCTGGTGGTGCCGCAGCCGCGCAACCGCGACCAGCGGTTCGCCTTCGCCGACTCGCTCGCCGCCGTCATGCTGACCTATCTGGACAGCTTCCGCGGTGCCGCCGAGGCGGTGCCGACCGACCGGGGCCGGGATGTGCGCTACCGGTTCGTCGACGCGCCGCAGGTCCTGGTCCCCAACCCGGCCGGCATCGGGTTCGTCCGCCTGCTGGGCCGGTCGACCCGGTTCCGCCGTACCGACGGCGACTATCCGGTGCCGATGTCGGTGCCGTTGCTCGGCCGGTGGCTGACGTTCCTCGCCGACCGGGCCGAGATGCCCGGGTCGTCGATGCTGATCGCCGCCACCGACGCGCTGTCGGCGCACTGGGTCACCGGGCAGAGCGCGCTGGAGGACGCCCACCTCGGCTCGCTGCTCGGCTGGATCTCGCCGCCGCCCGGCCGTACCGGTGCGCAGGCCGGGCGGGACGCCGAGGACCCGGCGGTCTGCCCGCCGGCCGGCCCGGCGACCGACCCCACCTTCGACAACGACGTACTGGCCCCGCTGGTCCGCGCGATCCGCGACGCCGAGACCGTCGGGGCCGGCGACGGTCCGGCCCACGCGCAAGGGCTACGCGCCACCGCCGAGCTGACGGACGCCCTGCACGGCCAGCTCGAACCGACCTGGCGGGCCATGTGGGACGCGGTCACCCTGTTGCGCGAGCTGCCCGCCGGGGCCCGGGTCGCCGGGCGGTGGGCCGACGACCGGGACGCCTACAGCGACTACGCCGTCTACGTCGACGGCGGCCACCCGCAGTCGAGACGCGACGGCGCGGTCGCCGCCGCCCAGCGCCTGCACCGGCTGGAGAAGGCACTCACCTCCTACGCCGTGCAGCGGGCGTACGACGACCCCCTGGTCATGGCCGAATACCGGCTGACCGGCGAGGCGTTCGTCGGCGAGGTGACCCTCGCCGACGCGAAGCGGGTCGACGACAGCGGCAAGCGGCCGGTGCTGCGCCCCCGGATCCAGGTCGTCACCGCGGACCCGGTACGACTGACCCCCGGCACGGTCCTGATCTCACCGTCCCGGCCGGCGCAGAAGGCGAGGATCTGCTTCGTCACGACCGCCCCGGGAGAGTCGAAGACCGAGGTGGTGCTCGAACTCTCCGGCGGCATGGGGCGGTCGCTGACCGCCGCGCCGGGCAGCGTGCCCGAGGTCGGGGAGCGGCTCTGCTACACCACGATCACCGACGGCTTCAGCCCGCCGGGCACCTTCCCGGCGCGGGAGGCGACGCCGTGGACACACGGCGGGCCGCCGGTCGACGGCGCGCCCAGCGACGCCGAGGCGGCCGAAGACTGGTCCTGATCACGCCCGTCCCGGCTCGCCGTGGTCGTTGGCCCGGTCGTACGCCTCGCGGGCGGCGGCGATCGCGGCACGGTGCCGTTCGGCCCATCCGGTCAGCTCGAGCAGCGAGCGGTACAGCTCGCGGGCCATGTCGGTGGCGACGTACTCGACGCGGGGCGGGACCGTGGGATAGACCGTGCGGATGAGCAGGCCGTCGCGTTCCAGGTTGCGCAGGGTCAGGGTGAGCATCCGCCGGCTGATCCCCTTGACGTTGCGTTCCAGTTCGGTGAAGCGCACCGGTCCGTGGGTCGCCTCGACCAGGATGCCGATGCTCCACTTGCCGCTGACCCGGTTGAGCACGTCGTAGACCGTGCACACCTGCGGGGTGTGCGCCTCGGCCGGCACATCCGTGTTCCCCTGGGACATGAAAGTGCCTCCTTCCGGCGTCGTTGATGGTCACACATCATGGGTTCAGTAACAAAAGGTGCCCCATTGAGTGCGCGCCGAATCCGTGAAGGAGAACGATGTCCGGACCCACCATGCCCGCCGCCCGCCGGTGGCTGGCGCTCGGCCCTGTCGATCGTCCTGCTCGCGCTGTTCGTGATCCGGCAGGCGACCGCCCGCCCGCCGCTGCTGCCGCTGCTGCCGCTGCGGATCTTCCGCTCCCGCGCGGTGTCCGGCGCCAACCCGGTGATGCTGCCGCTGGTTGCCGGCATGTTCGGCTTCCAGTTCCTGACCGCGCTCTACCTCCAGCGCCTGCTGGACCTGGACGCGCTGCGTACCGGGTTCGCCTTCCTGCCACCCCGCTGGTCATCGCGCTGGTCTCGGTCGGGGTCGCCGGCCGGCTCGCCGCCCGGTTCGGCCCGCGTACCGTGTCGGCGGCCGGCCTGACCACGATCGCCGCCGGGCTCCTGCTGCTCGCCCGGGTCCCGGCCGACGCCCGGTACGCCGTCGACGTGCTGCCCGCCCTCGTCCTGGTCGGTGCCGCGTTCGGGGCGGTCCTGCCGGCCCTGATGGGGCAGGCCATGTCCGCCGCGACGCCGGACGACTCCGGCCTCGCGTCCGGGCTGGTCAACACGACCCAGCAGGTCGGTGCCGCGATCGGCACGGCGGTGCTGGCGACCCTGGCGTCGACGCGTACCGGTGCGTTGCTCGGGCAGGGGGAGAGCGTCGCCGCCGCCCTGGCCGGCGGCTTCCGGCTCGCGTACGCGGCCAGCGCCGCGTTCGCCCTGGCCGCGGCGGTGGTGGCGGTGCTCCTCCCGCGCCCGCCGGCGGAGGTGCCGGTGGCCCCGACACCTGATCACCGCGGCCGGCCCGGCCGGTGGCGCCGCCGGGGAGCCCGGGTCGGGTAACGTGCGACCACCGGTGGTGGCGAGTGTCCAGGGGGCGACGGTGACCGTGCGGATGACTCCGGCTCTGCCGCCCGGCGTCGAGGCCGAGCGGGTGGTCGAGGCGGTGCTGGCCGACCTGCGGTCCGGCCGGCACCGGGGCATCGTGGTCGACTCGCCGCCCGGTGCAGGCAAGTCGACGCTGGTGGTACGGGCCACCATCGAGCTGGCGGCGGCCGGTGAGCCGCTGATCGTGATCGCGCAGACCAACGAGCAGGTCGACGACCTGATCGCCCGGCTGGTCGGCGACGCCCCGGAGCTGCTGATCGGGAGGTTGTCGGCCACCGACTACGTACCGTCGGAACGGGTCTCGGCACCGGGGACGGTACGGGTCGCGGCCAAGATCGGTGACCTGGGTGGTTCGGCGGTGGTCATCGGTACGGCGGCCAAGTGGGCGACCGTGGCGGACGGCTCGTGGCCGTGGGCCATCGTCGACGAGGCCTACCAGATGCGGTCGGACGCGCTGCTGCGGGTGGCCTCCCGGTTCGAGCGGGCGCTCTTCGTCGGCGACCCCGGGCAACTGGACCCGTTCTCGACTGTGGAGACGGCGCGGTGGACCGGGCTGACCTGGGATCCGATGCAGAGCGCGGTCGCCGTGCTGCTGCGGCACAACCCGGACCTGCCGGTGCACCGGCTGCCGGTCTCGTGGCGGTTGCCGGCGTCGGCGGCACCGGTGGTGGCCGAGGCGTTCTACCCGTTCACCGGTTTCCGGGCCGGCACGTCCGCCGCCGACCGGGTGCTGTCGCTGACCGGGCCGGGCGACGGCGGGCCGGTCGACGCGGCCGTCGACCTGGCCGCGGCGACCGGGTGGGCGCTCTATGAACTGCCGGCCCGGCACACCCTGCGCACCGACGTCGAGGCGGCCGCCGCGTGTGCGGCCCTCGCCGTACGCGTGCTGGAGCGTGGTGCGGTGGCGGTGTCCGAACGCGCCCGATCGGGTGTTCCGATCGACGCGACCCGGATCGCGATCGGCGCCGCCCACCGCGACCAGGTCGCGGTGATCCGGTCGATGCTGCCGGCGTCGGCGGCCGGCGTCACCGTCGACACCGCGAACCGGCTCCAGGGCCGCGAGTACGACGTCACCGTCGTCCTGCACCCGCTCTCCGGCCGGCGGGACGCGACCGCCTTCCACTTGGAGTCCGGGCGGCTGTGCGTGCTCACGTCCCGGCACCGGCACGCCTGCCTCGTGGTCGCCCGGGCCGGCATCCCCGAACTGCTGGACGCCCACCCGTCGACCGAACCGGTGCACCTGAACGTGCCGGTGCGGTTCCCCGACGGTTGGGAGGCGAACCAGTCGATCCTGGCCCGGCTGCCCGCCGTACGCCCCTGACCGGGCCGGCCCCGTCCCCCTTCCCGGCGGTCGCGCCGGGCCGCGGCGGATCGTCGCCGGACGCCGGGAAAGGCGGATGGCCGGTCGGGATCCCGACCGGCCATCCGGATGTGTCGCGCCCCCGCCTAGTTGGTGAGGAACTTCTCGATCGCGGCGGTGATGGCACCCTCGTCCGGGGCCGCGTACGCCTTCATCGTCGACGAGTTGTAGGAGATGTAGCTCGGGCAGCGGTTGGCCGGCGCGTTGACCTGTTCGCCGGTGCCGAGCTTCTGCCCGGTCTTGGCGGCGTAGAACGTCACGTCGAGCCGCGACGAGATGTAGTCGACCTGGATCGGCTTCTCGTCGCGGTCCTTGTAGTCGCACTTCTTCGGGGTGCCCTCGCTGCCCGGCACCGTCGTCAGGCAGGCGACCACGCTGACCGTGGTGAAGTCGGCGGACTTGGCGTAGAACGGCTTGTCGTAGCCGACCGAGCGGGTCCGCCAGTCGTTGGCCCGCTCCGGAGAGTTGGAGAACGCGTAGACCTTGGTGGTGTTGCTGCCCGCGGTGTAGTCGGCCGCGTTGAGGATGGCGCCGCCAGCGCACACCTCCTCGAAGTCGCTGCTGTACTTCGCGGTCACCGCGTTGTTGTTCGGCACCGACGGGGCCTCGGACGACGGGGCGGCACTCGGCTCGGTCCCGCCGGGCTCCTCCGTCGTGGACGTCGTCGGTCCCGTCGTCACCTCGGGCTCGTCGTCACCGCCGGCGATCAGCGCGATGCCCAGACCGCCGACGGCCAGGAGCAGCACCAGGACGGCGACGCCCATCCCGATCAGCAAACCGTTGGACTTTTTTGGCGGCTGTCCATATGGCGGGACAGGTTGGGCGTACGTCGGCTGCGGCGGGTAGTCGCCCATCGGCGGCCCCGACATCGGAGTGGTCGGGGGACCGTAGGAGGGTCCGCTCGGTGCCCCGTAGGAGGGGCCGGCCGGCTGGGCCCACCCTCCCATGGTGGGGTCGGGCTGACCAGGTGCCGGAGACCCGGGGGGTGTCCAGCCGCCGGATGTCGGGTCCGGCGGGCCTGAGTAGGGCGGGTAGGGGTTACTCATCGTGCGTCCTTACTAGCGTGCCGACTTCGTTGAGAGCCCAGCGCATCTCCACGACCGGCGTCGCCGACCGCTCGTCGGGTCTAACATGATCGGTCCAGGTTTGTAAAACCGGGCTTTACCTCAGATTCCATAGTGAAGCTGCGCAATTCTCAACCCCACTCCGAGGATGTCGTACCCGTCTGTGAGGGTATGTGGTCATGGCAAGGCGGGAAGATCCGGTCGTCCCCGGGGCGCGGTTCACGGCCCGGGGCACCCGCGGGTTCACGGTGGGTAGGCATGCCATTCCGGTCACGTTGCGTAGGTGAGCGCCGGCCATCCGGTCGGGGCCCGGCTTCCCGACCGTCCGATCGGAGGCTCATCCCGGATGCGGGATCTTGGCGATCGAGCCGCGGGACGCCTCCACCGTGTAGCGGCGGGCAGAGTGGGCCAGCTTGTCGGTCGCGGCCTGCACCAGGTCGATGCCGAGCACGTCGGCCAGCCGCGTGAGGTAGATCATCACGTCGCCCATCTCGGCCCGCACCCGCTCACCCGCGGGGCCGGCCATCACCTCGGCCGCTTCCGCCGGGGTCAGCCACTGGAACTCCGCGACCAGTTCGCCGACCTCGCCCGTCAACGCCATGGCCAGGTTCTTCGGGGTGTGGAACCGCTGCCAGTCGCGTTCGGCGGCAAACTCCCGTAGCCGGCGGGTGAGTTCCTGGACGGACGGTTCGGGAGCTTCCGGAGCGGGGGAGGGGCGGCCGGTCGTCATGTCCGCTGACCCTAGCCGCCGGACTGAATAGGGTTGGTGGGTGGTCGTCGCGGCCCTGGCGAGTTTTCGCCGCGGCCCCGGGACGTGCCGCCGGCCACCACCGCCCACGCACCGCCCACCGAGGGGAGCCAGCCATGGCCCGCAGCATCGCGACCAACGACCGGGTCGACCGGGCGCGTCTCGTGGAGTTCCTCACCCCGCGCCACCGCGCCATCGTGATGACCACCCGGCCGGACGGGCGCCCCCAGGCGTCGCCGGTGACCTGTGGCGTCGACTCCGCCGGCCGGCTCGTCGTCTCCACGTACCCGCAGCGGGCCAAGGTGGTCAACCTCCGGCGCGATCCCCGGGTGTCGGTGTGCGTGCTCTCCGACGACTGGAACGGGCCGTGGGTGCAGGTCGACGGCACCGCCGAGGTGCTCGACCTGCCCGAGGCACTGGAGCCGCTGGTCGAATACTTCCGGGTCATCTCCGGTGAGCACCCGGACTGGGACGAGTACCGCGACGCGATGCGCCGGCAGGGCAAGTCGCTGATCCGGGTCACCGTCGAGCGGTGGGGACCGGTCGCCACCGGCGGCTTTCCCGCCCACCTGGCCACCGACTGACCGCGCTGCCCCGCCGGCGGCCGGGCTGACCACGTCCGGCCGCCTGACCCACCGGCCGGACGTGTGGCCGGGCCGGGTCAGAGGAAGGGCGCGGGGAACGGACGGCGGTCGTAGCGCTCCGCGATGGTCGCGAGTTCCGGCAGCTCCGACCAGTTGGTCCAGTCGCTGTTCAGGGTCAGCCGCTTGCCGATGCGTTCGAGCACGATCTGCTCGAAGTCCATCAACAGCATCCCGTCCTGCCGGTCCAGGTCGAGCAGGCTCATCACCGCCCGGATCATCCGGGCCAGGTTCGTCCGGCGTTCGGCATGGTCACCCTCGTTGACGAGGTCGAAGGCCACCGACATCCGCGGCGCGAACCCGATCGCCTCGCCGGTCGAGCGCGCGTCACCGCGGTCGAGCGCCTGGAAGGTGACCCGCATGCCGGGGCGCTCGATCTCGGCGTCGTTGACCACCTGTCCGGCGACCTCGTGTGCGACGACGGACAGCGCTTCCGCCAGCCCCGTACGGGTTCTGCTCTGGAACGTGTATTGCAGCGCCACGCCCCCAGCATGACCCGGCGACGTCCCCGCGTGGAGCGGATCGGCGCTTCCGGGACGGCCGTACGCGCGTTCAGTGCCAGCCGATGACGGAGCTCACCTCGTCGACCATCTGCCACCACCAGGAAGCGGCGCGGAACCGCTCGAACGCCTCGGTGCCCGTCTGGAGCACCGTCGCGTCGAGCCGGCCGGCCGAGGTCGCGGCGGCGGTCAGGGGACCGGCGGTGCGGCCGATCCGTTCGGTGTCGAGGACCAGCGACCGCCGCCGTAGCACGGTGAACAACCGGCGGATCAGTTCGACGTGCCGGTTGATCTCGTCCGGGCCGACCTGGGAGGTGCGGTCCGGCTCGACCGGAGTCAGCCGCCCGTCGGCCGTGCGGTACATCGGTATCGAGTCGGCCTCGCACCCGGCGGCGAGGATCCGGCCGATCCGGACGAAGTCGTAGCTGGCGTCCGCGGGGATGGTGAGGTCACCGGGGCGCAGGTCGGGCGACAGCGCGGCCCACGGGTGCACGGCGGTCAGCGAGGGCTGCTCACGCAGGAGCGTGGTGAGCCGGTCGACGCCGCGTACGGCCACCAGGCGGCGATCGGCGACCAGGAAGTCGGCGCGCGCGGGGGCGGCCGTCAGGCTGAACGCGGTGCCGGCCGGCAGGACGATCGACAGCGGTACGGCGCTCGGTTCGCGCTGCGTCGGCGGCTGCGGGGCGTGGACCGGTGGCGGGGTGCCGCCGTGCTGCGGAAGGTGCCCGGTGTGTGCCGGCTGGCCCATCTGCTGTGACTGGGCGGGGTGCGGGTGCCCGGGGATCGGCGCGTGCACCGGCGGCCCGGGGGCGCGCTGGGCGGCGTGCGCCGGCGGGTGGACGCCCGCGGGTGTCACGGGGTGCGTGGCGGTCTGCGGGTGCCCCGGGTGCGCGGGGCGGTATCCGGGCGGGACGGCCATCGGCCCGGCCGGTCG
>NZ_JBFBCH010000016.1:34080-203921 GCF_040683055.1 Polymorphospora sp. NPDC051019
TCGCTGCTGCTGCTGGTGTTGGGGGTAGGCCGGGCCGGGGCGCTGGTGTTGCGGGTGGACCGGTGGCGGCATGACCGGTCGTTGCTGCTGGGTGTGTTGCGGCGGTGGCTGCACCACCGGTCGCTGCTGCTGCTGGTGTTGGGGGTAGGCCGGGCCGGGGCGCTGGTGTTGCGGGTGGACCGGTGGCGGCATGACCGGTCGTTGCTGCTGGGTGTGCTGGGGCGGTGGGTGCACCACCGGTCGCTGCTGCGGGTGGTGCGCAGGGTGGTGCGGCGGCTGGGTGTGCTGTGGCGGTGGGGTGTGCTGCTGGGGGTGCGGTGGTTGGGCGTGTGGCGGCACGACGGGGCGCTGCGGCTGCGGGTGGTGTTGCGGCTGCGGGTGCGGCTGGCCGTGCGGCGGGGCGGGGTGCTGGGGCGGGGCCACGTGCGGCGGCCGGTAGGGCGGCGCCGGCGCCTGTTGCGGGTGTGGAACCGGCCGGTGCTGCGGATGCGGCACGGGTGGCTGCTGCGGGCCGGGGCGGAAGTGCGGCTGCGGCATCGCCGGCCGGTGCTGTGGGTGGCCGACGTGCGGCGGCATCGGGCGGTAGGGCGGTCCGCTCGACGGCGGTCCGCTCATCGGCGGTCCGCTCATCGGGGCGATCGGGCCGGCGGGGGGACCGCTCATCGGGGCGATCGGGCCGGCCGGCGGTCCGCTCATCGGGGCGACGGGGCCGCCCGGAGGCCCGCTGATCGGGGCGGCGTAGGTGCGCGGGTCGATCACGGCCAGCGCGGCGGCCGGCACGTAGAGGCTGCCCTCGGCGACCACCATCTCCGGCTGTTCGAGCGTGGTCGGCGCGATCTGGAGCGTACGGTGCAGCAGCGTCGCGACCAGTGGGATCCGGCTCGACCCGCCGACCAGGAACACGCCGGCGATCCCGGCGGCGGGCACCGACGCGGTGCGGATCGCGTTCTGGGTTGCCAACAGCGTCCGGTCGAGCACCGGCCGGGCGAACTTCTCCAGCTGCTCGCGGCCGACCGGCACGTCGACGTCGACGACCGGCACGTGCACGATCGCCGACGGTGCCCGGGACAGCATCTCCTTGGCGCCGCGGACGTCCTCCCAGAACTGCTGGCTCATCCGGCGTTCGGCCGAGGTGTTCGGGGTGATCAGGCGCTTCCAGCCGTCGGGGTCGCGTTCGGCGAACACCTCACCGAGATATTCGACCACGGCCGCGTCGACGTCCAGCCCGCCCGCGTCGGCGACGCCGTCGGTGGACAGCACCTGCAGGTTGTCCGGCGTACGGCGGACGACGGTGGCGTCGAACGTGCCGGCGCCGAAGTCGTAGACGACGAGGTTGCGGCCGATCGGCAGCTGGTGGCGCAGGACGGCGATGAAGTAGCTGGCGGCCGCGACCGGCTCGGGGACCAGCCGGGCGTTGTGCAGGCCGGCCCGGGCGGCGGCGTTGGCCAGCATCGCCCGGCGCTGCGCGCCCCACTCGACGGGGTGGGTGAGCACCGCCTCGGTGATCTGCCGGCCGCCGACGCGGGCCGCCTCGGCGTGGACCCGGCGCAGGACGGCGGCCATGAGGTCGACGACCGGTAGTTCGACCTCGCCGAGGAGTACCGTGCCGTCGTCGACCCGGCGCTTGGGGTTGCGCTCGAAGCGGTCGGGGTGGACCCGGGAGTGCTGGACGGCGTCGCGGCCGACGACCATGTCCCCCTCGGGGGAGGCGTAGACGGCCGACGGCATCTGCGGCGAGCCGTCGAAGAGCAGGGGGCGGCACCGGCCGTCCGGCCACCGCAGCACCGCTACGGTGTTGGACGTGCCAAGGTCGACCCCCAGTCGCAGCCCCGCCACCATGATGCGAGTTTAGATCGGGCCGGGTAGCGCCGACTGAGTCGCTGTGCTCAGGCGTCCGTCCACGTCATCCCCCTATCAGACGATCTCGGCGCAGCTCTGGGTGTTATGTCGGTATTCTCGGATCGCGTAGCGGGTGGACAAGCCGGTCACGCCAGCGCCATCCGGGCCCACCGGCTCGGTGTAAGGGTCATCACCCGGAACGGACAGTTGCGGTCGGTCAACATCGTGTAGGCGTGGATGGCCCGCTCCGCGGCATCCTGGGCCTGCTCCGCCGCGGTCATCCCCCGCCCCCGGTTGCGGAACAGCGCTCCGTAGAACGCCGAACAGAAGACCCCGCTCTCGTGCCAGCCGATCTGCCCGGACGTGCCGATGTAGGTCACCTCGCCGTGCAGGCAGTCACGGACCGCCTTCTGCCAGGCGCCGGTGCCGGTGCGGCAGCCGTCGGCCAGGATCGCCCCGGTCGAGATGCCCTTGCCCTGCTGGGCGGCGGTCTCGCCGAGCTGTTCCAGCGACACACTGGTGCGCCCGTCGCTGCTGCTGAACGTCGGCGTCACGCTGTGGTCGCCGTGTGCCATCACGTGCAGCACGTCGCACGACGCGGTGAACGCCGACAGCACCGTGCTCGGATCACGGGACCGGACGAAGTCGATGTCGACGATCGGCGCCTCGAAACCGGCGTTGATGTTCTGCAGCGTGGACTGGACGAAGGTCATCGCCGCGTCGAACGAGGCATCCAACCCGATATCGAGCAGGCTCACACGCTTCGCCCTCATCGGCGTCGTCCTCCCCAGGTCGCGACGGTTGTCGGCCCGCCGGTGCGGTACCGCCGGCCCGATGGACCACCGGGCCGGCCGCATCGGCGGCCGTTGCAGCCGACCGTACGGGCTGCCGGCGCCGGCTGTCCTCCCCACGAGTGGACCACGGGGGTACGACCTTCTGGCCCATTGCGTGTCCCGGCACCGTACGGTCCGGCGAGTCCGCGCAGCTCACGGTTGGAACGGCGGGACCGGCGGGGTAGTGTCGACCGCGGACGCACCCGGCGGCGACAGGGCCCGTGGCGGCAGGACCGCAGGGACAGGGCCCGTGGTGGGAGAGCCGCAGGGGCAGGGGAGCACAAGGCGCGGGAACAGCCCCGCGGGAACCGGGACACAAGAGCGCGCGGCGCCGCCCGACCGCTGTCGTAACGTCGCCGCGCTCTGGCCGTCTCCCACCGCCGCAGCCATCCGGCCGTACGTCAGCGGGGACCTGGCTCGACCGGCACCTCATCGTCCCGGTCTGTGTGCGTGCATGCCCAGGACCGGCCGGGCGCAAACCCGGCGAGCGGGCAGTGTGTCGTCGTCCGATCGGTGGAGTGCGCGGCCGGGGCATCGGGTATGGAACCGGACATGGAACACTTCACGATCGCCACCGAGGCGGAGAAGAGCGCCGATTTCCGTCGGGTGCTGTGGACCGGGCAGCGGACCCAGTTGGTCATCATGACGATCCCGCCGGGCGGCGAGATCGGCGAAGAGGTGCACGAGGGGATCGACCAGATCCTGACCTTCGTCAGCGGCGTCGGCGAGGCCGTCGTCAACGGCGAGACCCGCCGGGTGAACCAGGGCGACCTGGTGGTCGTACCGGCGGGCCAGAAGCACAACTTCGTGAACACCGGCCCGAACCCGTTGGTGCTCTACACGGTGTACGGGCCGCCGGAGCACGCCGACGGGGTGGTGCACCGGACGAAGGAGGAGGGCGACGCGGCCGAGGCGGCCGGCGAGGACGAACCGCCCGGATCGTGAGCACCGGTGGCCGGGCGCGCGGTGCCCCGACGCCGATGGTTCACGTGCCGACCAGCCGCTCGGTGACCGACCGGAGCCGGGCCCGGAACGCGGGGTCGTACGCCTGCTCCCGGGCCCGGGACTCGTGGTCGCGGTCGAAGTAGCGGCCGGTCACCCCGGCCAGCGCCGGATCGACTACCAGCCGCAGGGTGGCCCGCAGCCCGTCCTCCAGCGACTCGACCCGCTCCATGCCGGCGTCGCGGACCATCGTGGTAGGCATCAGCGTCGCCGGGTGCAACGCGTTGACGGTCACCCCGCTGCCGGCGAGGTCGTGGGCCAGGTCGAACGTGTCGGCGATCAGGGCCAGCTTCGCCCGCCGGTAGGCCACGAACCGGTCGTAGTCGTGCTCCAGCATCAGGTTGTCGAGGTCGACGTCCGCCTGGCCGATCGAGGCGACGTTGACGATCCGGGCCGGGGTGGCGCGCCGCAGCAGCGGCAGCAGCAGCCGGCTGAGCAGGTACGGCGCCAGGTAGTTGACGGCCAGCCGCAGTTCGTGGCCGTCGGGGGAGAGCCGCCGTGGCTCACCGGCCGGCCCGAAGCCGACCCCGGCGTTGTTGACCAGCACGTCCAGCCGGTCGTGCTCGGCGCCGACCCGCGCGGCGAGTTGTCGTACCCCGGCGAGCGAGGAGAGGTCGGCCCGGACCGCCAGCGCCCCGGTGGCCGCGGCGATCTCGGCGAGCCGTCGTTCGTCGCGCCCGTGTACGACCAGCTGGTGGCCCTGCGCGGCGAGGGTCCGGGCGAGGGCCCGGCCCAGCCCGTCGGACGCCCCGGTGATCATGATCAGAGCCATTCTCCGACCCTATCCACCCCGGTGGATCAGCCGGTCGGTTGGCCACCCGGTCAATAGTTAAGAGTATTGACAGTTCGATCAACGCCTTCCTAGGTTGGGGCGGTGCAGACCGGCAACACCGCAGTCAGCAACTTTCCCGTCGTGGTGACGGCCACCTTCGTCGCCGAATCGCTGGCCACCCCACTCGCCTGGTGGTCGGCCGAACTCGATCTGCCGCAGGAGGTCACCTTCGCCCCGTACGGGCAGGTCTTCCAGCAGTTGCTCGGGGTGCCGGCCGCCGGGGCGACCGTCGCGCTGATCCGCCCCGAAGACTGGGCCACGGCCGCCGGCCGCGACCCGGAGCGCGGCGCGGCCGGGTCCGACACCGACGATCCGGCCCCCGGGCTCGGCGCCGACGGTCGGGCGACCGTCGCGTCCGCCGCCGACGACCTGGTCGAGGCGGTACGGGTCGCCGCCGGCACGACCCCCCGCCTGATCGTCGTCCTCTGCCCGGCCTCCCCGGCGCTGCTCGCCGACCCCGTCGACGGACCCTTCCTGCGGGCCACCGTCCGGCGGCTGGCCGACGACCTCGGCGCCGTCGCCGGGGTGCACCTGCTCACCGACGCCGACACCCTCGACGCGTACGGCCCGTGCGGTTACGCCGACGAGTACGCCGACCGGCTCGGCCACGTGCCCTACACCCCCGAGTTCTTCACCGTGCTCGGCACCGCGGTCATGCGCCGGCTGCACGCGCTTCGTACGCCCCGGCCCAAGGTGCTCGTCGTCGACGCCGACAACACGCTGTGGGACGGCGTGGTGGGCGAGGACGGCGTCGACGGCATCCACATCGGACCCGACCGGCGGGCGCTGCACGAACTGCTCGTCGCCCAGCAGCGCGCCGGCCGGTTGACCTGCGTCAGCAGCAAGAACGCCGAGGCCGACGTACGGGCGGTGTTCGCCGGGCGGCCGGAAATGGGCATCGGCCTTTCGCACCTGACCGCCCTGCGCGCCGACTGGCGGCCGAAGTCGGCCACCGTACGCGAACTCGCCGCCGAACTCGACCTCGGCCTGGACAGCTTCGTCTTCCTCGACGACAGCCCGGTCGAGTGTGGCGAGATGCGCGCCGCCTGCCCCGAGGTGCTGACCGTCCAACTGCCCGCCGACGCCGCCGGGGCGCTGCGTACGCTGCGGCACTGCTGGCCGCTGGACGTGCTCGCGGTCACCGACGACGACCGGCTGCGCACCGAGCACTACCGGCGTGAGCGCCAGCGGCGCGAGCTGCGCGGCTCGGTCGGCACCGTCGCGGAGTTCGTCGCCGGGCTGCGGCTGACCGTCACGGTCGCGCCGGCGACACCCGACCAGGTCGAGCGGCTCGCCCAGCTCACCCAGCGCACCAACCAGTTCAACCTCACCACGGTACGGCGGACCGCCGCCGAACTCGTCGGGAGCGGACTGGAGTGCCACGCGGTCGAGGTGACCGACCGCTTCGGGGCGTACGGGATCGTGGGTCTGGTCCTGTCCACCACCGCCGGGCCGGCCCTGGCCGTCGACACCTTCCTGCTGAGCTGCCGGGTCCTCGGCCGTGGTGTCGAGCACCGGGTGCTGGCCGCGCTCGGCGAACTGGCCCTGGCCCGGGGGCTCGCCGACGTCACCCTGCCGGTGGTCGCGTCGGCCAAGAACCGGCCGGCCCGCGACTTCGTGCACGACGTCGCCGGCGAACCGGTCGCCGAGGCCGACGGTCGGCAGCTCTTCCGGCTGCCCGCCGCGACCGCCGCCGGGGTGCGGTTCCGGCCACCTGCCGCCGCCACCGCGCCGCCACCCCCGGCCCCCGCCGGGGCGGTCCCCGGCCCGCCGCCCGCCGCCTGGCGGCTGGTCGAGCGGATCGCGACCGAGCTGCGCGACGCCGCCGCCCTGCACGCCGCGGTCCACGCCCGGCCGGCGAGCCCGCTGCCGCTCGGTTCCGCCACCGGCACCGAACTCACCGTCGCCCAACTCTGGACCGACGTGCTCGGCGTGCCGCCGCGCTCGGTGCACGACAGCTTCTTCGCGCTGGGCGGCCAGTCGCTGCACGTGGTGCAGTTCATGGCCCGGGTACGCGCCGTCCTCGGCGTCGAGCTGCCGGTCGAGCTGCTCTTCACCCCGGCGTTCACGGTGGCGCAGGCGGCCGGGTCGATCGACGCCGCCGGCGGCCGGGCGGCCACCGACCTCGACGGGCTGCTCGCCGAGGTCGAAGCCCTCTCCGACGACGAGGTGGCCGCCCTGCTCGCCGCCGAGAGCGGCTGACCCGATGGCCACCGTCGTACTGACCACCCACGGCACGAACGGGGACGTGCTGTCGTTCGTCCAGCTCGGCCGGGCACTGGCCGGCCGGGGGCACGACGTCACGATCGCCACCCACGCCCGCTACGGCCCGACCGCCCGCGCCGCCGGCATCGGGTTCGTCGCCCTCGACACCGAGCAGGAGTACGTCCGCTACCTCGCCGACGCCCGCGACATGCTGGACGCCCGGGTCGGCTCGGCGAGCCTGCCCGATCTGCGCGGCCACTACGAGCGCAACAACCTGTTCGGGCAGATCCGGCGTGAGGTGGAGGTGGTCGCGGCGCGGCACCGCCCGGGGGAGACCGTCGTCGTCGGCCGGCACACGTCCGGGCTGTCCGCGCTGATCGCCGCCGAGGCGTTCGGGGTGCCCGCCGTCTGGGTCGCCATGACCCCGGCCCAGCACCTGCTGCTGCCGGTGCAGGCCCACGTGCACCGCACCGAACTGGCCGCCGGTGTCGACGCCGTACGGGCCGACTTCGGCCTGCCGCCGGTCACCGACTGGCCGGCGTGGATGTCGGGCGCGGACCGGCAGATCGGGCTGTGGCCGAAGTGGTTCGACGCCGCCGGCCCGCCGACCCCGGCCGGCGTGGACCGGGTCGGGTTCCTGCTCAACGACGCCGCCGAGTCCGGTGAACCGCCCGCGGTGCTGACCGACCTGCTCGCCGCCGGTGAGCCGCCGGTGCTGGTGGCGGCCAGCTCCGGCCAGATGCTGTGGGAGCCGTTCTACGCGGCGGCGCTGGCCGCGTGCCGTCGGGCCGGCCGTCGGGTGGTGCTGGTCAGCCCGCACCCGGAGAGCCTGCCCGACCCGCTGCCACCCGAAGTCACCTGGTTTCCTAGGTTGCCGTACCGGGAGGTGGTACCGCACATGGCGGCGGTGATCCACCACGGCGGGATCGGCACCCTCGGCCGCTGCCTGGTCTCCGGCGTACCGCAACTCGTGCTGGCGCACAGCTTCGACCAGCCGGACACCGGCGCCCGGTTGCAGCGGCTCGGCGTCGCGCGCTGGCTGCCGTCGACCCGGTGGGACCCGGACCTGGCCGGGGAACTGCTGGTGGAGTTGCTTGCCGAGCCCCGGTACGCCGAACGCAGCCGCCGCTTCGGCGCCGCCGTCGACATCGCGGCCACCGCGGCCGCCGCCTGCGCCAGCATCGAATCCGTGCTGCCGGTCCCGGCCGGTCGGTGAGGGACGTTCCGGACCGGTTCTGGCGGGCGGGGTTCTCCGACCGGGGGTGGCTGGTCGAACCCGCCGTGGATCGGTCGGATCCGCGCGACGTCACCGGTTGGTGGTGGTCGGAGATGACGGACGGGCCGCCACGACGTCGCGCGGATCAGGTGTGGGTTGTCGGTCTGACTATCGGGTACGGCTCATCCGGGTGGTGCCGGGATCGCCGATCCGTGGGCCGACCTCGGCGAGCATGTCGAGAACCAGGGCGGCGGTCCAGCTGAACGCCCCGGCGCCGATGCCGTCACCGGTGATCGGGTGGAAATACTCGTAGTAGCCGGACCGGCGTACCAGGTCCAGCATCGCGGTCCGCAGCGTCGCCGCGTGCCCGGCGTACCCGTGGGCCGCCAGGCCCCGGGCGAGCAGCCAGTTCGCGTTGATCCAGACCGGGCCCCGCCAGTAGCGGTTGGCGTCGAAACTGTCGGCCGTCCGGTCGGAACTCGGGATCGGCATCAGCTCGTTGATCCCGAAGCGGGCCGACTCGGCCTCCGCCACGACCTGCGCCACGATGTCCCGGGGCAGGTCGCCCAGGATCAGCGGGAAGAGGCCGTTGACACAGCGCTGCGTGCTGAGTCTGCCGGTCTTCAGGTCCAGGGAGCGGAAGGTGCCGCTCTCCGGATCGTAGAGCCGTTCGACGATACTGCGGGTGATGGTCGCCGCCCGGTCCCGGTGCGGTGCGGGGTCCGCGCCGACGACGGCCGCGATCCGGGCCAGCGCGTGTTCGGCCGCGCCCAGCAGCGAGTTGTACGCCGGGCACTCGACGACGAACAGGTGCCGGTCGACCAGGTCGGCGTCGGAGTAGCCGCCGTTGCGGTAGGTGGCGGCGATCGCGATGTAGCGGGCGTAGTCGTCGTTGGTCGGCCGGTGGTCCGCCGCCGCCCGCTTGAGGTCCTGCCGCTCGTAGCGGAGCAGGAGGTCCTCGTCGGCGGTGACGTTCGCCAGCGCCATGTCCCAGGACGGGCTGTTGTCGAGCCCCGATTCCCACGGGTGCACGATGCTGGCCAGTCCGGTGCCGCTGACCCCGCGTGAGCCGATCAGGTAGTCCTGTAGCGCGACCAGACGCGGGTAGAGCCGGCGCAGTTCCTCGGCGGAGGCGTCGCCGGGTGCCCGGCGGTAGACCTCCCACGCGGCGAGCGCGTGTGCCGGCGGCTGCACCAGCCCGGTGGAGAAGCGGGGCGGTCGCCCCGCCATAGCAGGGACGTCCCAGAAATCGGGACCGGGGAAGTAGTCGCGCTCGGCGACCCCCAGATCGAACACGATGTGCGGCACCCGGCCGTCCGGCCACTGGGCCTCGAAGAGGCTGCGCAGGTCCCGCCAGGCCCGGTCGGGCGCGATGTGCGCCAGGCCGATGCTGATGAAGGCGGCGTCCCAGCTCCACTGGTGTGGATAGAGGGTGCCCGATGGAACGGTGTGGTCGGTTCGCCAGTTGGCGTCAAGGACCTCGGTGGCGGTCCGCCAAAGCGACTCGTCGTCCTCGGAGAGAGGATGCGGTGCGGGCGAAACCGCGGTCAAGCGATTCACGCGGCCATCTTTCCCGTTACCGAGCCCTATTAACGAGCGGCCTTACCGATGTCTCGTTACGCGGAAGATCGCTTTCTGGTTACCGGACGTTCAGGTTGCCAGGCCGGATGGGCGCACTCTAGCGTCAAGTGGTTGCTTCTGTCGGGATGTCGACGGATCCGGTGACTGACGATCGGCTCAGTGACGAGTCGGCCCGAACCCCTCCACCGCAACGGTTTCCGGATACTTCAGGCCGGCGCCGGTGTTGAGCACCACCACCTGTTCGTCCGCGCGGATCCAGCCGTCGGCCCGCAACCGCCGGGCCGCGGTCAGGCCGGCCGCCCCCTCCGGGCACAGCAGCAGACCCTCACGGGCACCGAATTCCCGCAGGTCGGCAAGGATCTCCGGATCGTCGACCGCGATCGCGGTGCCGCCGGTACCGGTGACCGCGTCGAGGATCAGCTCGTCGCCCAGCGGCGCCGGCACGGTGATCCCGAAGGCGACGGTGGCGGCGTCGACCCACGGCTCGGCCCGCCGCGCGCCGGCCTCGAAGGCCCGTACGATCGGGGCGCAGCCGCTGGACTGGACCGCCACCAACCGGGGCATGCGGTCGTCGATCCAACCCAACTCGCGCAGTTCGCCGAGTGCTTTGTGAATTCCGATCAATCCGACCCCGCCGCCGGTCGGATAGATGATCACGTCGGGCACCCGCCAGCCGAGCTGTTCGACTATTTCCAGGCCCATTGTCTTCTTACCTTCGAGCCGGTACGGCTCTTTCAGGGTGCTGGCGTCGAAGATCGTGCCGCCCGAACCGGCGAGGATGCCGGCGACGTGCCGCCCGGCGTCGTTGATGAGGCCGTCGACCAGAAGCAGGTCGGCGCCGGCGGCCAGGCACTCGTTGCGGGTGATGGCCGGAGCGCCCAGCGGCATCGCGATGGTGGCCCGCAGCCCGGCGCGGGCCGCGTACGTCGCCCAGGCCGCACCGGCGTTGCCGTTGGTCGGCATCGCGACATGCCGGACACCGAGTTCGCGGGCGCGTGACACGCCGACGGCGGCGCCACGGGCCTTGAACGAACCGGTGGGGACCAGGCCCTCGTCCTTGATCAGGAGATTGGGAAGTCCGATGTGCTCGCCGTAGCGGGCGGCCGGCAGCAGCGGCGTCCAGCCCTCGCCGAGGGTGACGGCGTTGGCCGGGTCGGCGACCGGCAGCAGTTCCCGGTAGCGCCAGAGATCGGCGGCCCGGCCGGTGAGGTCGGCGGGGGAGACCGCGGCGCGGACCGCGTCGAGGTCGTAGCGGGCCAGCAGCGGCGATCCGCATCCGCACAGGTTCTGCGGGCGGTCGGCGGGATGCCGCGTACCGCAGCGGGGGCAGTCGAGGTGGGTCAGGAACACGGCACTCCCTCCGGCGGCGGTCCTTCCATGATCCACGCTGTCCGCCGTGCGGCCAGCCGGGTCCAACGTGCGAGACTCGGGAGGTGTCCCCGCCCGGCCAGATCGTCCTGCTCAACGGCACGTCCAGCGCCGGGAAGACCAGCCTCGCCGGGCAGTTGCTGACCGTGCTCGACGGGCCGCGCTTCCGCCGGCCCTATTTTCACCTGTCGGTCGACGCGTTCGGCGCGATGCGGGCCGCGCGACGGACCACGGATCTGTCGCCCGCCGAGGTGACCGACGTGCTCACCCGGACCCGCGCCGGCTTCCACCGGGCGGTCGCCGGCATGGCCCGGGCCGGCAACGACGTGGTCGCCGACCATGTGCTGAGCGAGCCGTGGCGGCTGCGGGACTGCCTGGAGGTCATGGCGGGGCTCGACGTCGTGCTGGTCGGCGTGCACTGTTCGGCCGAGGAGTTGGCGCGGCGGGAACGGGTCCGTGGCGACCGTCGGATCGGGCAGGCGGCGGCGCAGGTCGAGCGGGTGCACGCGCACGGCGTCTACGACGTCGAGTGCGACACGACGACCACCACCCCGTACGACTGTGCGGTGCGGATCAGGGACTTCCTGCTCGCCCGGCCGCCCGGCCCGACGGCGTTCGACCGGCTCCGGGCGGCGGCCGCCGGGCGGCCGTACGGGCGGTGACCGCCGGCCGGCCGGCGTAGGGTGCGACGGAGAGGTCCCGTCGTTCGCGGAGGTACGCCCGTATGACGTCCCCGTCCGTCACGCTGACCGGTGGCGTGACCATGCCCCTGCTCGGCTTCGGCACCTGGAAGACGACCGGCGAGGAGTGTTACCGGGCGGTCCGGGAGGCGCTCGACGTCGGCTACCGGCACATCGACACCGCCACCATGTACCGCAACGAGGACCAGGTGGGCCGGGCGGTGCGGGACAGCGGGGTGCCGCGCGAGGAGGTCTTCGTCACCACCAAGCTGCTGCCCGAGCAGGCCGACCGGCCGCGCCCGGCGATCGACGCGAGCCTGGCCGCACTCGGCTTCGACCACGTCGACCTGTGGCTGATCCACTGGCCGCCGGCCGGCACCGCGTCGCCGTCGACGTGGCGGGAGTTCCTGGCCGTACGCGAGCAGGGGCTGGCCCGGGCGGTCGGGGTGAGCAACTACGACGTCGACCAGCTCGACGAACTGGTCGGGGCGACCGGGGTGGCGCCCGCGGTCAACCAGGTCCGGTGGAGCCCGTCGCTGTACGACCCTCAGGTCCTGGCCGCGCACCGGGAGCGCGGTGTGGTGCTGGAGGGCTACAGCCCGTTCCGCAGCACCGACCTCGGCGACCCGGAACTGGTCCGGATCGCCGAGGCGCACGGTGTGTCGCCGGCCCGGGTGGTGCTGCGGTGGCACCTGGAGCACGGCATCGTGGTGATCCCGAAGTCGGTCACCCCGGAGCGGATCCGGGACAACTTCGACCTGTTCGGTTTCCGGCTCGACGACGACGAGACACGCCGGATCGACGCCCTCGCCCGCTGAGCCGCGACTCAGGATTTGGTGACGGCCAGCTGGAGTTCGGTGACGCCCTCGGTGGGGTCGTCCGCGCAGTAGTCGAGGTAGACCTCGCGCACGTACCCGTCGGTCCGGTATCCGTTGTCCTCGACCCACCGGGCCAGGATCTGGATGCTCTGCTCGACGTTGTCCATCGGTCCGCGGTGGATGATCGTCGCCGCGGTCGGGATCGCCGGCACCTCCACGATCTCGAAGTCGTACCCGTCGTGCGGCCCGGCGTCGACCTGGGCGGTGGCGTGCACGACGACCGCCTCGCCGGGGCCGTCCGGTGCGGGGGTGTAGTAGGCGATGCCGGGACCGGTCTGCTTCACCCCGGCCACCGCGAGCCGCCGGTGGAGTTCGGCGTAGAGCGGCTGGATGACCGGGCCGATGTCGACGGTCTCGTAGGTCGGGGAGACGGCGGTCAGTTCCGCGACGCGGACCGGGCCGACCGGCTTGAGTACGACGTCCTCGGTGGGCATGTCGCCCTCCTTCTCGATCAACTGGAGCCTCGCCTCGATCCCGGTGAGCCGGGCCGCGTCCGCCTCGATCTGGGCCTCGAGTTGGGCCCGGCGCAGGCGCAGCATGCCGCGCAGCGCGTCGGTGCCGAGGTCCTCGTCGAGGATCGCCTGGACCTGGGTCAGCGTGAAACCGAGGTCCTTCAGGGCGATCACCCGGTTGAGTCGCCCGAGTTGGGCGGCCCGGTAGAAGCGGTAGCCGGTGGCGGGGTCGACGGTGGCCGGGGTCAGCAGCCCGATGGCGTCGTAGTGACGCAGCATCCGGACCGACACCCGGCCCAGTCTGGCGAAGTCTCCGATACTGAACATGGCACGTCCTACCGTGGGGCCTCACACGGTGTCACAGTCAAGGTCGGTGCGCGGCCCGTTCCGGCGCCGGCGCCGGACCCGTCGGCTCCTACGCGGAGATCAGGCGGCGGGCGGCGCGTACCTGCTCGACCGCGCGGCCGAGCGCCGACACGACGCGGTCCTCGGTGTCCGGGCCGATCCGGCCGGCGGGCACCGACAGGCTGATCGCGTCGGTGGCCGGGGAGTGCAGCGGCACGGCCATCGCGAAGCAGACGATGCCCTCGGTGTTCTCGCCGCGGTCGACGGCGTATCCACGGCCGCGGACCAGGTCGAGTTCGGCGCGCAGGGCGTCGGGGTCGGTGACGGTGTCCGGGGTCAGCGCGGCCAGCGGCCAGGTCAGCAGCTTGTCGAGGGACTCCGGCGGGCGTTCGGCGAGCAGCACCTTGCCCAGCGCGGTGGCGTGCGCCGGCAGCCGGCGGCCGATCGCGCTGTAGAGCCGCAGCGGGTGGACCGATTCGCGTTTGGCCATGTAGACGACGTGGGCCCCGTCGAGGCGGCCGAGGTGCACGGTCTCGCCGAACTCGCGGGACAACCCGTCGAGTACGGCGCCGAGCAGGCCGACGGCGTCGTCGGTCTCCAGGTAGGCGGCGCCGACCTGGAGGGCGCGTACGCCGAGGCCGAACCGGGTGCCGGTGCCGTCGGCCTCCACCCAGCCGCGCTGGACCATGGTCCGCAGGATGCCGTGCAGGCTGCTCTTCGGGATGCCGAGGGTGCGGGCGAGGTCGACCAGTGAGCGCCGTTCCGGCGAGGCCGCCAGCGCCTCCAGCACGTCCAGGGTCCGGCCGGCGGATTTGACCGGTTGGTAGGCGTCGCCCGTCGTCATGGCGGTCACTCTAGCCGGGTTGACATCCTCGACCACCGGGCTAGGGTCACAAGTGTGACCAACGTTCATGATTCTGAACAGCAATCGCTCGATGTGACCGCCGCCATCGCCGCCGGCCGGATGCTGCCGGTCGTCGTGCTCGAAGACGCCGCCGCCGCCACCCCGCTCGCCGACGCCCTGGTCGCCGGCGGCCTGCGCAGCGTCGAGGTGACCTTCCGTACCGCCGCCGCCGCGGACGCCATCCGCGTCATGTCCACCAACCCCGACCTGCTCGTCGGCGCCGGGACCGTGCTGTCCCCGGCCCAGGTCGACCAGGCCGCCGAGGCCGGCGCGAAGTTCGTGCTCAGCCCCGGCTTCAGCCCGAGCGTCGTCAAGCGCTGCCAGGAACTCGGCCTGCCGGTCTTCCCCGGCGTGGCCACCGCCACCGAGATCCAGATGGCGCTCGACGCCGGGCTGGAGATCGTCAAGTTCTTCCCCGCCGCGCAGCTCGGCGGGATTCCGATGATCAAGGCGCTGGCCGCGCCGTTCCGCTCGGTCCGGTTCATCCCCACCGGCGGGGTCAACACCGGCAACCTCGCCGACTACCTCGCCGTGCCGTCCGTGTTCGCCGTCGGCGGCACCTGGATGGTCGCCCCCGACCTGCTGCGCGCCGGCCGGTGGGACGAGGTCACCGCCCTCACCGCGGCGGCCGTCGCCGCCGCCCGACCCGCCCCGGAGGCGTGACGATGCTCCAGATCCGGCCCGCCGACCAGTGCCGCTACGACCTGGTGTCGCTCGGCGAGATCATGCTGCGGCTCGACCCGGGCGAGGGACGGGTCCGCACCGCCCGCAGCTTCCGGGCCTGGGAGGGCGGCGGTGAATACAACGTCGCCCGCGGGCTGCGCCGCTGCTTCGGGCTGCGCACCGCGGTGGTCACCGCGTTCGCCGACAACGAGATCGGCCGGCTGCTGGAGGACCTGGTCCTGCAGGGCGGCGTCGACACGTCGTTCGTCAAGTGGGTGCCGTACGACGGGCTCGGCCGCTCGGTCCGCAACGGCCTCAACTTCACCGAGCGCGGGTTCGGCGTACGCGGCGCGGTCGGCACCTCCGACCGGGGACACACCGCCGCCAGCCAGCTGCGGCCCGACGACGTCGACTGGGACCACCTCTTCGGCACCCTCGGCGTGCGCTGGCTGCACACCGGCGGCATCTACGCGGCCCTGTCCGAGATCACCCCGGACACCATCGAGGCAGCCATGTCCGCCGCCCGCCGGCACGGCACGGTCATCTCGTACGACCTGAACTACCGGCCCAGCCTCTGGAAGGCGGTCGGCGGGCAGGCCCGGGCCCAGGAGGTCAACCGCCGGCTGGCCCGCTACGTCGACGTGATGATCGGCAACGAGGAGGACTTCACCGCCTCGCTCGGCTTCGAGGTGCCCGACACCGACGAGAACCTGTCCGAGCTCGACGTCGCCAACTTCCAGAAGATGATCGGCGAGGTCACCAAGGAGTACGACAACTTCTCCGTGGTCGCCACCACCCTGCGTACGGTGCGTACGGCGACCGTCAACGACTGGGGCGCGGTCGCCTGGTCGGCGGAGAGCGGCTTCGTCGAGGCCACCCACCGTCCCGGCCTGGAGATCATGGACCGGGTCGGCGGCGGTGACAGCTTCGCGTCCGGTCTCGCGTACGGCCTGCTGGAGAAGGGCGATCTCGCGACAGCCATCGAGTACGGCGCGGCCCACGGGGCGCTGGCGATGACCACCCCGGGCGACACTTCGATGGCGAGCCTCAAGGAGGTTGAGTCGCTGGTCAAGGGAGGCGGAGCCCGGGTCCAGCGCTGATCTTTCACCGGAGGGGTCTGTCGCGGCGCCGTCGCGCGAAGTAGTCTCTTGGCTTCAACGCGTGCCCAACCCCTCGGAGGCGTTCACAAATGGGCGGATCCTCCCTGCGCGTCCTCATCGTGGGGGCGGGCATCGCCGGGCTGGCCACCGCGCGGGCCCTGCGCCTGGCCGGCTTCCGTCCCCGGGTGGTGGAGCAACTCCCCGCGTCGGCCGTCCCCGGCGCGGGGATCTACCTGCCCGGCAACGCCGCCCGGGCGCTGCGCGCCCTCGACGTCGACGGCCCGGTCCAGCGCCTCGGCGAGGTCATCACCCGCCAGCACTTCCTCGACCAGCGCGGCCGCCCGCTGTGCGAGGTCGACCTGCTCGGGCTCTGGGACGGGGTCGGCGAGTGCCGGGCGTTGCCCCGGTCCGAACTGCACCGGGTGCTGCTCACCGCCGCAGGTGGCGACGTACACCACGAGACCGGGGTGACCGGGCTCGACGTTGGCGCACGAACCGTCACGGTCGGCTTCGACGACCGCACCAGCGCCGAGTTCGACCTGGTCGTCGGCGCCGACGGCCGCCGCTCCGCGGTCCGCTCGCTCGCCGCGCTCGGTGGCGCGGCCCGCCCGGTCGGTCAGATCGTCTACCGCAGCGTCGTCACCGGCGGCCCCAAGATCACCGAATGGACCGGGCTGCTCGGCCGGCGGTCCGGGTTCATCGCCGTGCCGATGGGGGCCGGCCGGCTCTACTGCTACGCCGACGAGGCCGGCGACACCCCGCCCGACGATCCCCGGGCCCGGCTCGCCGAACTGTTCGCCGACTACGGCGACCCGGTACCGGAGATCATCGAGGCGATCGACAGGATCCAGGTGGCCCGGACCGACGAGGTCGAACTCGGGCGCTGGTCCCGTGGCCGGGTGGTCCTCGTCGGTGACGCCGCCCACGCCACCTCACCCACCCTGTCCCAGGGCGCCGCCATGGCCTTCGAGGACGCGGTCGTGCTCGCCGACACGCTGCGTCACGGTGACGACGTCGAAGCGGCGCTGGAGACGTACGAGAGCCGCCGCCGGCCGCGTACGAAGTGGGTGTTGGACCGTACCCGCGACCGGGAGCGGACGCGTGACGTCCCGGCCGCGTTGCGCGACCCGCTGCTGCGTGGGCGGGGCGGGCGGATCTTCGCCGAGCACTATCGTCTGCTGGTCGATCCGATATAGCCATCGGCCCTGGACCACCACCCGCCGCAAAACCCGCCGGTAGAGGGGACTATCCTCGCTGCGAGGTACGCCCGCGGATCAACGACAGAGCGTCAACGACGAGCGCGTGCCGAGTGTGACCAACGAGAACCGGAGGCCGCTCGTGACCACCGTCGGACCGAAGCCGATCGTGACCCGGCCCTGGCCGGTCCATCAGCCGGTAAAGGGCTCGGCCATCGCGCGGATCCTGCGTACGACGGACGCGAAGCAGATCGGGATCATGTACATGATCACCGCCTTCGTGTTCTTCCTGATCGGCGGCCTGATGGCGCTGATCATGCGGGCCGAGCTGGCCCAGCCCGGGCTGCAGTTCCTCTCCCCGGAGCAGTACAACCAGCTCTTCACCATGCACGGCACGATCATGCTGCTGTTCTTCGCGACGCCGATCGTCTTCGCGTTCGCGAACTACATCGTGCCGATCCAGATCGGCGCGCCCGACGTGTCGTTCCCCCGGCTGAACAGCTTCGCGTACTGGCTCTACCTCTTCGGCGGGACGCTGGCGATGGCCGGCTTCCTCACCCCGGGTGGCGCGGCCGACTTCGGCTGGTTCGCGTACGCGCCGCTGAGCAGCGTCGAGCACTCGCCGGGCGTCGGCGCCAACATGTGGATCGTCGGTCTGGCCATCTCCGGTCTGGGCACCATCCTCGGCGCCGTCAACCTGATCACCACGATCCTGACGCTGCGCGCGCCCGGCATGACGATGTTCCGGATGCCGATCTTCACCTGGAACATCCTGGTCACCAGCCTCCTGGTGATCATGGTCTTCCCGCTGCTGGCCGCCGCGCTGTTCGCGCTCGCCGCCGACCGCATCCTCGGTGCCCACGTCTACGCCCCGGAGACCGGCGGCCCACTGCTCTGGCAGCACCTCTTCTGGTTCTTCGGCCATCCCGAGGTCTACATCGTGGCGCTGCCGTTCTTCGGCATCGTCAGCGAGATCATCCCGGTCTTCTCCCGTAAGCCGATCTTCGGCTACAAGGGCCTGGTCGGCGCCACCATCGCCATCGCGGCCCTCTCGATGAGCGTGTGGGCGCACCACATGTTCGCCACCGGCCAGGTACTGCTGCCGTTCTTCAGCTTCCTGAGCTTCCTCATCGCCGTACCGACCGGTATGAAGTTCTTCAACTGGATCGGCACCATGTGGCGCGGCCAGATCAGCTTCGAGACACCGATGCTGTGGTCCATCGGCTTCCTGGTGACGTTCCTCTTCGGCGGCCTGTCCGGCGTGCTGCTCGCCAGCCCGCCGATCGACTTCCACGTCTCCGACTCGTACTTCGTCGTCGCGCACTTCCACTACGTGCTCTTCGGCACGATCGTGTTCGCGGTGTTCGCCGGCATCTACTTCTGGTTCCCGAAGATGACCGGCCGGATGCTCGACGAGCGCCTCGGCAAGATCCACTTCTGGATGACCCTCATCGGCTTCCACACCACGTTCCTCGTGCAGCACTGGCTCGGCAACGACGGCTTCCCCCGTCGCTACGCCGACTACCTGCCGATGGACAACTGGGCCACGCTCAACACGATTTCCACCATCGGGTCGTTCATCACCGGTATCTCGACCCTGCCGTTCATCTGGAACTGCTGGAAGTCGTACAAGACCGGCCCCATCGTCGAGGTCGACGACCCGTGGGGCCACGGCAACTCGCTGGAGTGGGCGACCAGCTGCCCGCCCCCGCTGCGCAACTTCGACCGGATGCCCCGGATCCGCTCCGAGCGGCCCGCGTTCGACCTGAAGTTCCCGCACCTGGCCGCCGGCCACCAGTCGCTGGCCGGGCCGCCCGAGGGTGGCGCGAAGCCGCTGACGAGCGAGTCCGACGGCGGCGCCAGCTACACCGAGGACGTGGCGAGCGACCTCGACCGCCGCTGACCCGCACCACTCGCGAAGCGCCGGCCTCCGTACGGGGGCCGGCGCTTTCGTCTGTGGTGCCCTTGCCGCCCGGCGGACAGCGACGCGACCGCCCGCTGGGCGAAACGATGTCGATCTGAGCGGCAGAGACCCTACCGGCCGCCGATAAGGTCTCTCCCGCTCAGATCAACACCTGTTCGGGCCGGCGCCGGCCCCGGCGTGCTGCCGGCGCGGCCCCGGCGTGCTGCCGGGGCCGGCACGGCGACGTGCTGCCGGGACAGCGTGCTGTCGTCGCGCCGGCCGCCCGGTCAGACCTCGACGGGGACCAGGGGAGCGCGGCGCCGCCGGAGTTCGGCGGGCAGGGCGAGAAGTGCCACGAGCGCCCCGACCGCGCCGGTGGCGGCGAAGCCCCAGGCCGGGCTGGAGGCGTCGATCACGGCGCCGGCGAGGGGTGCCCCCAGCGCGATCCCGACCGTCATCGCCGAGCCGTGCAGGCCCATCGCCTCGCCCCGGGCGGACGCCGGCGCCAGACGGCTCACCGCGTCGGCGGTCGCGGCGATCGTCGGGGCGCACAGTGCCCCGGCCGGCAGCAGCGCGATCGCCAGCAGCCACCACTGGCCGCCGCCGAGCCCGACCGGGATGGTGCAGAGCGCGAGCGCGCCCATCAGCCCGACCGGCGGCACCGGTCGCGAGGCGGAGCCGTACGCGAACCCGCCCACCAGCGAGTACGCGGCCCAGACGGCGAGGACCAGCCCGGTCCACGCCACCTGGCCGGACTCCCGCAGCACGGCGACCACCGCCACGTCCGTGCCGCCGAGGACCAGGGTCGCCGCGGCACTGACCGCGAGTACGCCCACCAGTCGCGGCGTCAGCCACTCCCGGCGCCGTACGGGGGCCGCCGCGGTGGCCTGTTCGGCGGCGGTGCGGACCGGCGGGTTGAACAGGAACAAGGTGATACCGGACAGGACGATCCCGCTGCCGACGGCGAGCATCGTCACCCGGGGCGAGAGCGCCGTCGACAGGAACACGGCGAGCGCCGGACCGATCATGAACGACAGTTCGACCGACATCGAGTCGAGCGCGTACGCCGGACGACGGTGCGCCTCGGGGGCGAGCGCCGCGATCGACTGCCGGACCACGGAGAAGACCGGCAGGGTGAGCAGCCCGCCGAAGAAGGCGGCGACCAGCAGCACCGGATACGGCAGCGCCTGGGCGACCGCCCAGAAGATCGCCTCGGCGACGGTGGTGACGGCGATCACGGGACGTAGGCCGTGCCGGTCGACGAGCCGGCCGAGCAGTGGTGCGCCGATCGCCGTGCCGACCGTCATGGCGCCGCCGACGAGCCCGGCCGCCGCGTAGCCGCGCTCGAGGTCGAGTACGACGTGCAGGGTCAACGTGATGCCGGCCGCGGTCACCGGCACCCGGGCGAGTACGGCGATGAGCAGCAGCGGCCGGATGCCGGGCAGCCCGAGCGCCTGACGGTAAGGGGTGAGCTTCATGTCGGTGCGTACCTCCGGGGACATCCTCGCCCCTGGGTACGACGCCCCCGCCACCGGATTCCCACCCCCGCCCCGGCCCACCCCGTGGCCCCGCGCCGGCCCACCCGCCCGCCCCGGTCGATCAAGGGCAGATCGTGCCGCGAAAGCCGCGGAACACCCCCGACTTCTCCTTGATCGATCCCACGGGCGGGCCCCACGGGGCGGGACCCGCGCGGCGGGCCGGGTGGGCTACTGGACGAACGGGGTGCCGGTGAGGGTGACGTCGGCGGAACGCAGGTCGTTCAGCGCCAGGTCGGTCGTGACCCGGGACACGCCGGCGGTCAGGTCGAGCAGCACCGTCGTGGCGAAGCCCTCCCGCGCCGCGTCCAGCGCGGTCGCGCGTATGCAGTGGTCCGTCGCGATCCCCACCACGTCGACCGTGTCGACGTCGCGGGCGCGCAGCCAGTCGGCCAGGCCGACGTCGCCGTCGGCCCGTCCCTCGAAGCCCGAGTACGCCGCCGCGTACTCGCCCTTGTGGAACACCGCCTCCACCCGGTCGGTGGCCAGCTTGGGGTGGAACTCGACGCCGTCGGTGCCGACGACGCAGTGCGCCGGCCACGACGACACGAAGTCCGGCGGGTTGCCGAAGTGGGCGCCCGGGTCGATGTGGTGGTCCTTGGTCGCGACGACGTGGTCCCAGCCACCGTCGTTGCCGGCCAGCACCCGCGAGATCGCCTCGGCGACCCCGGCACCGCCGTCGACGGCGAGGGAACCGCCCTCGCAGAAGTCGTTCTGTACGTCCACGATGATCAGGGCTCGGGCCATTGGGGGCAGACCTTTCAGCTTGTCGGTACGACGGTGACCGGGATCGCGGGGTCACCGGCGGAGAGCTTGAGCCCTTCCCACGGTATCGAGATCAGGCACTGACGCAGATGGTCGCGGGCGGCGGCCAGCGGCGGCTGGGCCGCCGGCTCGCCACTGATGACGTACGACGTCTGCAGCAGCCGGTCGTTCGGCTTGTGATCGGGTACGCCCTGCGAGACGACGATCTCCTCGGTGGCGGTGCCGGTCGGCTTGTGCCGGCGTACGGCGACTTTCCGCCCACCGACGGTGGCCTTGTTCTCCGACCGCTTCACCACGGGCCGGCCGTCGACCTCGACGAGCTTGTAGACCAGGCCGGCGGTCGGGGCACCGGAGCCGGTCACCACCGACGTGCCGGCGCCGTACATGTCGACCGGCTCGGCGGCGAGCGCGGCGATGGCGTACTCGTCGAGGTCACCCGAAACGATGATCTTCGTCTCGGTCGCGCCGAGCGAGTCGAGCAGTTCCCGGGAGTGCTGGGCCAGCACCGACAGGTCGCCGGAGTCGATCCGTACGGCCAGCAGGTCCGGCCCGGCGACGGCGATGGCGTTGCGGATGCCCTGCGCGATGTCGTACGTGTCGACCAGCAGCGTGGTGTTCTTGCCCAGCGCGGCGACCTGCGACGCGAACGCGGCCGGCTCGTCGTCGTGCAGCAGCGTGAACGCGTGGGCGGCGGTGCCGGCGGTCGGGATGCCGTAGCGCTGGCCGGCGGCCAGATTGGAGGTGTAGGCGAAACCGGCGAGGTAGGCGGCGCGGGCGGCGGCGACCGCGGCCTGCTCGTGGGTGCGTCGCGCGCCCATCTCGATGACGGCGCGGCCCCGGGCGGCGGTGACCATCCGGGCGGACGCGGCGGCGATCGCGCAGTCGTGGTTGAGCACCGACAGCACCAGCGTCTCCAGCACCACGCACTCGGCGAAGGTGCCGGACACGGTCAGGATCGGCGAGCCGGGGAAGAAGAGTTCACCCTCGGGATAGCCGTCGATGTCGCCGGTGAAGCGGTAGTCGGCCAGCCACTTGGCGGTGTCGGCGTCGACGATGCCGGCCCGCCGCAGGTAGGCGAGGTCGTCGTCGGCGAAGCGGAAGTCGCGCAGCATCTCGACGAGACGGCCGGTGCCGGCGACCACACCGTAGCGGCGGCCGGTCGGCAGCCGTCGGGTGAACACCTCGAATACGCAGCGCCGGTCGGCCGTGCCGTCCTTCAGGGCGGCGTTGACCATCGTCAGTTCGTATTGGTCGGTGAGCAGCGTGGGGTGCAAGGTGGTCACTCCTGAGAGCCTAGGTGCTGTGTCCGCGGGCCGTCGCCGAGGTCCGGGCCGGTCCCGCCGGGCCGGGTCGGCCGGGTGCCGCCGGTCACACCGGCCGCACGACGGCGCCGGGGTGCGGAAACGCTTGGCCGGACGGCTCTTGCCAACACCGGCCGGCGCGCTGAGAATGGGCCCAACCATTGCCGCCGGTCGCCGCCGCGATCAGCAGGCGGAGCCCCTCCGTGCGGCCGACACCGCGCCACGGGTCCGTCCGCGGAGCAGGGCACGCCATGCCGTGCGTGAGTTCCGTCGACGGGCCGCAGTCTCAGTTGCGATCCCGGTCACCAGTTGAGAAGCGTCACCACCCCTGACGTGAGGGGCCGGCGGTGCGGCGTTCCGGTCGTCCGCTCCGCCGCCGGTCCACCGGCGTCGAGGAGGCCACCGCCATGGAGCCTGCCACGCTGCTGCCCACCCAGGATCCGCCCGGTCCCGGAGACGCGCGCCATCCGGCGCCGCGGTCCGGGGCGGGGACGGTCCGGATTCCGCGCCGGCGCCGCCCGGTACGGCTGCGGACCACGCTGGCCGCCGCGGTCCCCGACGAGCCGCTGGCCGTCGTCGTCGCCGGCCCATCCGGGCACGGCGCCGTGCTGGGCGCGCTGCTCGGCGGGGCGGTGCCGCTGTCGAGGCCGTCCGGCGACGCGTTCCTGGTCGTCGGGCACGCGGCCGAGCCGGCCGTGGTCGCCCACCTGCCCGGGCGCCGGGAGCCACAGCCATACGCCCCGGACGGCCTACGGACCCGCCCACCCCGGCGGATCGAGGTGTCGCTGCCCGATCCGCTGCTGCGCCACTTCACCCTGGTCGACGCACCGGACACCGACGACCTGGACGCCGCCGGGACACGGCTGCTGCTCGACGTGGCCGCCCGGGGTGCGCTGCTCTTCGTGCTGCCCGCCGCCCGGCAACCGGACCGGCCGGAGATCGCCCTGCTGGCCGGGGCCGCCCGGGCGGGCGTACCGGTGCTGTTCGTCGTCACGCCGGCTCCCGACCCGGCCGTGGCTCCCGACGGTGGGGCGGCCGCGCAGCGTTCCGCCGTGCTGGCGGCGGTTCCGGCGCTCGCCGGGGCGCCGTGGTTCGCCGTCGACCCGGCCGGAGCCGACCCGGCCGACCTGCGCCGGGCCCTGGTCGAGTGGGCCGGCGTGACCGACCTGCGCCGGGGTGCCGACCGGCCACCGGCCCCGGCCACCGGCGCCGTACGGGTCGTCGCCGACGTACCCGACGCGGACTGGGCGGCGTGGCTGGACCGGCTGGTCCGCTCGGCCGCGCACCTGGCCCGGCAGCGGCTCGCCGTCGAACTCGCCGGCATCCACCTGCGCTGCCTGCGCGACATCGTCGCCGGTGCCGGGCCGGCCGGCCTGCCGGACCGGTTCGACCGGGAACTGCACGCGCTGTCCGTGCTCGCCACGGCCACGGCGGACGCGGAACTGGCCCGGATCGTCGAGGAGACCGCCCGCCGCCTCTTCGACCGCACCGACCGGGACGTCCGGCACCGGCTGGCCGTCGCGGTACGCCGCGGGCTCGCCGACGACCCGGCCGCGTCCGGTCTCGAGCGGGTGCTCCTGGTCACCACGACCGCCGGGGTCGCCACGGTCACCGGTCCGGCGGCGGTGGCGGCACTCCAGGCATACCCGGCGCCGGCGGGACCGGCGGTGCTGCCGCCCTTCGGGCTGGCGCTGTCCGCCGGCTGCTACGGCCACTGGCGCAACCCGGCCAACGCCGATCCGGCGCGGGCCCGGGCCTGGCTCCAGCGTGCGGTACGCGCCGTCGAACTGGAACTGCTGGCCGAAACCTCCCGGCGGTACGGCGCCGCCGGCCGCTCGCTCACGCTGGTGACCACCGAGGCGCTCGACCACGGCATCCTGCTGGCCTGATCACCGGACTTCCGGCCTGCTCACCCGATTGCCGGCCCGATCGCCGGAAAACGGCACAGCGGACCGGACATCTGTGGCGGTTCCGGTTCATCGGTTCCCCGGCATCGGTGGCACGATGGGTGCCATGGCGGCTCCACAGGTTGCACCGGCAGAGGTCCCGATCACCGAAGAGGTGCCGGCCGAGGACCGGCCGTGGGTGACGATCGTCTGGGACGATCCGGTCAACCTCATGTCCTACGTGACGTGGGTCTTCCAGAAGCTCTTCGGCTACAGCAAGGAGAAGGCCGAACGGCTCATGCTCGACGTGCACCACAAGGGCCGGGCGGTGGTGTCGAGCGGCGCCCGCGAGCGGATGGAGCACGACGCCTCACGGCTGCACGCGTACGGTCTGTGGGCGACGGTCGACAAGTCATGAGCGAGCGGAACGAGGGAGCCGTCGGGTTCAGGGGTTGGCGCGCCGACCCCGAGCGGAGCGAGGGGGCCGTGAGCGAGCGGAGCGAGGGAGCCGTCGGGTTCAGGGGTTGGCACGCCGACCCCGAGCGGAGCGAGGGGGCCGTGAGCGAGCGGAGCGAGGGAGCCGTCGGGTTCAGGGGTTGGCACGCCGACCCCGAGCGGAGCGAGGGGGCGGCGTGAGCATGTTCCGGCGTCAGGGTGAGTACTGTGTCGCCACCTTCGCCACCGACGAGGTGCGGGTGCTGCGCAAGGTCGCCGGCGAGGTGGTGGGCCTGCTCACCGACGGGTTCGACCACGACGACCCGGTGGTGGGCCGCCTCTTTCCGGACGCCTACCCCGACGAGCCGACCGAGTCGGCCGAGTTCCGCCTCTACACCGAGGGCGACCTGAAGACCGCCAAGATCGACCAGGCGGGCGCGGTCCTCGCCGCCCTTCCCGACGCCAGCGGCGGCGAGGTACGCCTCGACGGCGAGGCGGCCGAGGCGTGGCTGCGGGCGCTGAACGACGCCCGGCTGGCGATGGGGGTGCGCCTCGACCTGAAGGACGGCACCGATCTCGGCGAGGAACTCGACGACGCGGTGTTGCAGGACCCGACCTCGTCGCGGGTCTTCCAGCTCTCCGTCTACGCCTACCTGGGTTATCTGCAGGAGTCGCTGCTCAACGCGCTGGTCGACTGAACCGCGCGGGCCGGGACCGGCGGCGGCACCGACGGGGACGTCCGGGCGGTGACGCCGACCACGTGGTGGACAGGAACGGCACCGAACGCTGGTGAGGCGGTAGGCTGGCCCCCGTGCTGACCATCGACCGGGCGATCATCGACGCGATCGTCGCTCACGCCCGCCGGGACCATCCCGACGAGGCGTGTGGCGTCGTCGCCGGTCCCGCCGGGTCCGACGTGCCGACCCGGCACATCCCGATGGACAACGCCGCCCGTTCGATGACCTTCTACGAGTTCGACTCGATGGAGCAGTTGCGGGTGTGGCGCGAGATGGACGACCGCGACGAGGAGCCGGTCGTGATCTACCACTCGCACACCGCCACCGAGGCGTATCCGTCGCGCACCGATGTGTCGTTCGCCGGCGAACCGGGCGCCCACTACCTGCTCGTGTCGACCCGTGACCCCGACACCGAGGAGATCCGCTCGTTCCGCATCGTGGACGGGGTGATCACCGAGGAGCCGGTCCGGATCGTCGATGCGAACGTGGACCCGAACGCGGTCCAGTCCTACATGTTCGGGCAGAGCCCGACGACGGTCGACTACGAGTGTTCCGGTCGCTGATTCCCGCAGCAGCCCGACCCACCGCAGTCTTTCTCCCGATCACCGTCGTTTCTTAGGAGCACGTCAATGGCTATCGAGGTTCGTATCCCCACCATCCTGCGCACCTACACCGGTGGCGCGAAGGTCGTCGAGGGCAGTGGAGACACCCTGGGTGGACTCCTGACCGACCTGGACGCCAAGTTCGCCGGCCTGCGCGGCCGGCTCGTCACCGACGAGGGCACTTTGCACCGCTTCGTCAACGTCTACGTCAACGACGAGGACGTACGGTTCCTCGGCGCGCTGGACGCCAAGCTGTCCGACGGCGACAGCGTGACCATCCTGCCGGCCGTGGCCGGTGGTGCGTTCGGGTTCGCGGCCGCGGCCGCGATGCTCGGCCACCGCGCGCCGGTCGCCGCCCGCTGAGGCCGGGCCGGCATGGCACGGTACGACAGCCTGCTCGACGCCTGCGGTGGCACGCCGCTCGTGGGCCTGCCCCGACTCTCGCCGACGGTGCCCGACGGGGCACCACCGGTGCGGCTGTGGGCGAAGCTGGAGGACCGTAACCCGACCGGCAGCATCAAGGACCGTCCGGCGCTGTTCATGGTCCGTGAGGCCGAACGCGCCGGGCGGCTCCGCCCCGGCGACACGATCCTGGAGCCGACGAGCGGCAACACCGGCATCTCGCTGGCCATGGTCGCCAAGCTGCGCGGCTACCGGCTGGTCTGCGTGATGCCGGAGAACGTCTCCGCCGAGCGGGTGCAACTGCTCCGCATGTACGGCGCCGAGATCATCTTCTCGGCGGCGGCGGGCGGCTCCAACCAGGCGGTCGCGACCGCGAAGCAGATCGCGGCCGAGCACCCGGACTGGGTGATGCTCTTCCAGTACGGCAACGAGGCCAACGCCCGCGCCCACTACGAGTCGACCGGCCCCGAGCTGCTGCACGACCTGCCCTCGATCACCCACTTCGTCGCCGGGCTGGGCACCACCGGCACCCTGATGGGCACCGGGCGCTACCTGCGGGAGAAGGTCGAGGGCATCGAGATCATCGCCGCCGAGCCGCGATACGGCGAGCTGGTCTACGGGCTGCGCAACATCGACGAGGGCTACGTGCCGGAGCTCTACGACGCCTCGGTGCTGACCCGACGGTTCTCCGTCGGCACCCGCGACGCGGTGCTGCGTACCCGGCAGCTCGTCGAGGTCGAGGGGATCTTCGCCGGGTTCTCCACCGGCGCCATCCTGCACGCCGCCCTGGCGGTCGCGCACGAGGCGGTCAAGGCGGGGCGCCGGGCCGATGTCGCGTTCGTGGTGGCCGACGGCGGCTGGAAATACCTGTCGACCGGCGCGTACGGCGGCACCCTCTCCGACGCCGAGGACGCCCTCGAAGGCCAGCTCTGGGCCTGAGTTTCTGTCACACCTGTACCCCGACGACGCCGGCCGCGGCATCCGCGGCCGGCGTACGTCTCTCCGGCGGGCGCCGGGGCGTCAGAGGGCGACGATCGTCAGGACCAGGTTCAGCAGCAGCGGCACCGTCGCGCCGCCCAGCATCAGCCAGGGCAGCCGGCGCCGCTGGATCGACAGGAAGCCGCCGACGGTCAGCGCGATTCCCGCCAGGCCGCCGATGATCAGCGCCGGCTCGTACCAGAACGGGTCGGTGCCGGACAGGATGGCGTACAGGCCGCGCAGCGCCACGGCCATGCCGACCAGGCCCAGCGCGGTCGCCCAGGCGCACAGCCCGACCATCCGCCGGCCGTCGGGTGCCGGGTCCCCGGCACCGGGCAGCCGGAACAGGCTTGCCAGCCCGCGCCGGGGAAGGAAGACCTCGTCGCGGGAGCCGAGCCGTACGGTGGTGTCGCTCGCCGCCCGCTGCACCCAGAACGGTCGGTCGGGCGCCTCGTTCCCGCTCCGGCGCGGCGTCGGTTCGGTGCCGGACCCGCTTTCCGGCGCCGCTTCCACCGGCTCGGTGGCGTCCGGCGCAGCCGCCGTCGACAGGTCCGGATCGTGGCGCTGCGCTACCGGAACCGCCGGCGTGGGAGTCGGTTCGGTAGCCGCCTCCGGGTCCACCTCGGCGGGCAGTGTGCCGGTGCCGAGCGATGGGCTGTCAGCTTGCGGGGCCACGTGTCACCGTCCTGCGATCTGTCGCGGTCCACGCGTACCCGTGGACCTTCACGCTGTGCAACGGATCTGTGTGACGGCGCGTAACGGTGCGGCCGGTCGCAACCCGCAGGCGGCGTACCCTCCGGTGGTGTCGCCTTGATGACAAGTTGGATCAGACCTTTCGTCGCCATGCTGGTCACCGCGTAGGCTGCGTGCCGTGACGGACTCGCCAGTACGGATCTTCAGCACAACGGTCGGCGGGCTGTCGGTGGCCGGCGACCCCTCCGGGACAGTCGGATGCGGCTGACCGTCCTGGGCTGCGCCGGCAGTTTCCCGGGACCCGACTCGGCCTGCTCGGCCTACCTGGTGGAGGCCGACGGCTTCCGCCTCCTGATCGACTTCGGCTCCGGTTCGCTGTCCGCGTTGCAGCGCTACGCGGGGCTCTACGCCGTCGACGCGATCCTGCTCACCCACCTGCACGGCGACCACATGCTCGACGCGTGCACCTACATCGTGGTCCGCCGGTACGCCCCGCAGGGGCCGCTGCCCCCGCTGCCGGTGTACGCCCCGGCCGGCGCCCCGGACCGGATCGCGGCCGCGTACAGCAACGAGCCGGACTCGGTCGACGACGTCTACACCTTCTACGGGCTCCAGCCGGGCAGCTTCCCGATCGGCCCGTTCACGGTGACCGTCGACCGGGTCAACCACCCCGTGGAGACGTACGGGGTGCGCCTGGAGTGGCAGAACCGGGTGATCACCTACTCGTCGGACACCGCGCCCTGCGACGCGCTGATCCGGCTGGCGCACGGCGCCGACCTGTTCCTGTGCGAGGCGAGCTATCTCGACGAGGTCGAGAATCCGCCCGACCTGCACCTGACCGGCCGGGAGGCCGGCGAGATCGCGACGAAGGCGGGGGTGGGCAAACTGCTGCTCACCCACCTGGTGACCGCCTGGGGCAGCGAGGCGACCACCCTGGAGGAGGCCGAGTCGGCGTTCGACGGCCCGCTGGAAATCGTCCGGCCGGGTGCCCGCTACGAACTCTGATCCCGGCCGGCAGGCTTGATCCGGCCACCAATAGGGTGTCGGGATGGCGCGACCTGACGGGCGGCGGCCCGACCAACTCCGACCGGTGACGTTGACCCGGCAGTGGAGCATGCACCCCGAGGGCTCGGTGCTGGTGGAGTTCGGCGACACCCGGGTGTTGTGCACCGCCAGTGTCACCGAGGGGGTTCCCCGCTGGCGCAAGGGTTCGGGGCTCGGTTGGGTGACCGCCGAATACTCGATGCTGCCCCGGGCGACCACGACCCGGTCGGACCGGGAGAGCGTGAAGGGCCGGGTCGGCGGGCGCACCCACGAGATCTCCCGGCTGATCGGCCGCAGCCTGCGGGCGACGATCGACCTGAAGGCACTCGGCGAGAACTCGATCGTGCTCGACTGTGACGTGCTCCAGGCCGACGGCGGCACCCGTACGGCGGCCATCACCGGCGCGTACGTGGCCCTGTCCGACGCGGTCGACTGGCTGGCCGAGCGCAAGGCGCTGGCCGGCAAGCCGGCGAAGGTGCTGCACCGGTCGGTGGCCGCCGTCAGCGTCGGCGTCATCGAGGGCGAGCCGCGGCTGGATCTGTGCTATCTGGAGGATGTCGCCGCCGAGGTCGACATGAACGTCGTCTGCACCGGTGAGGGTGACTTCGTCGAGGTGCAGGGGACCGGCGAGTCCGGCGTGTTCGCCCGCGACCAGTTGGACGCGTTGCTCGATCTCGGGGTGGCCGGCTGTGCCGAGCTGGCGCAGGCGCAGCGGAAGGCGCTGGGCCAATGACGAAACTGCTGCTGGCGACCCGTAACGCCAAGAAGCTCGTCGAACTCCAGCGGATCCTCGACGAGGCGCTGGGTGTGCGGCGCGTCGAACTGGTCGGGCTGTCCGACGTACCGGAGTATCACGAGGTCCCGGAATCCGGCCTGACGTTCGGCGAGAACGCGCTGCTCAAGGCCCGGGAAGGATGCCGCAACACGGGGCTGCCGACGGTCGCCGACGACTCGGGGCTGGCCGTCGACGCGCTGAACGGGATGCCGGGCGTCTTCAGCGCCCGCTGGTCCGGGCGGCACGGCGACGACCAGGCCAACCTCGACCTGGTGCTGGGCCAGATCGGTGACGTGCCGGACGAGCACCGGGGCGGGGCGTTCGTCTGCGCCGCCGCGCTGGTGCTCCCCGGTGGCAAGGAGCACCTGGTCGAGGGACGCCAGGCCGGCCTGATCCTGCGGGCGCCGCGCGGCGACGGCGGATTCGGGTACGACCCGATCTTCCTCGGCGAGGGGCAGACCCGGACGAACGCCGAACTGTCGCCGGCTGAAAAGGACGCGATCAGCCACCGCGGCAAGGCGTTCCGGTCCCTGGCGAAGGTGATCGCCAAAATCCCCCTGGCCGGCTGACTCTGTCCCGTTCTGGCCCGCTGCCCCTGCCCGGCTGCCTCGTCCTGTCCAGCCGGCGAGGTAGGCCACCGTGGTCTTGATCGTCTGCAGGTGAGGCGTTGCGGGCTCGGCGTGGCGAGCGCGTGAACCGCAGACGATCGAGGCCGGCCGGTCTCGTCACGGCCCGAGGTGGTTCAGGCTGCGGTGCGGACACTGCTGTTGTGGTCCACAGCAAATTCGCTGTGGATACGCCGAATTCGCTGTGAGGCGCCACGGCACATCCGGCGCCCACGCGCCACGTCCAACGGGTGACCGATGATCGTCTGCTGCTCAGCCGGCCGACACGCCGCACGGACACCGGCGGAACAGCAGACGATCACCCTCAACTCCCATCCCCGCCCTGCCCCCGCTCCTGCCCCCGCCCCGCTCCCTGCCCCCGCCCCGCTCCCTGCCTGCCGCCCCGCCCCTGCCCGCTCCCTGCCCACCCTCGCGACGATCAAGGAGTTGTCGTGGCGGGAATCGGGGCAGAACGGGCACGGTTAGTCCTTGATCGACGCGGCGCACGCACGGCGCAGCGCGGCGACACGCGCGACGCGGCGCCGGCGCAGCGCGGCGACACGCGCGACGCGGCGCACGCGCGGCGGGGCGGCACGCGCGGCGGGGCGGCACATGCGGCGCGGCGGGGCGGCACGCGCGGCGCCGCGCGGGGGCGTTCAGTGCAGGGGGCCGGTCGTCGATTCGATGGTGGTGCGTAGTGTCCTGCCGGACACCGTCGCTCTCGCCTGCTCCAGGACCGGGGCTAGGTAGATGTCCGGGCCGGGTTCGCCCGCGTAGCCGGCGACCGCCGCCACCGCGGCCTGCCCGGCCGGGGACGGGGTCAGCGGCGCACGCAACTGCAACCCGCGTACGCCGGCCAGCAGTTCCACCGCGAGCAGGCTGGTCAGGTTGTCCAGCACCGTACGCAGTTTGCGGCAGGCGGCCCAGCCCATCGAGACGTGGTCCTCCTGCATGCCGCTGGTCGGCACCGAGTCGACCGATGCCGGCCCGGCCAGCCGCCTGTTCTCGGCGACGATTCCGGCGGCGGTGTACTGGGCGATCATCAGCCCGGAGTTGACGCCGGGGTCGGGGGAGAGGAACGCCGGCAGGTCACGCGACCGGGTCACGTCGAGCAGCCGGTCGACGCGGCGTTCGGCGATGGCGCCGACCTCGGCGGCGGCGATGGCGAGGAAGTCGGCGGCGAAGCCGAGTGGGGCGCCGTGGAAGTTGCCGGTCGACAGGACCCGCCCGTCGGGGAGTACGACCGGGTTGTCGACGACGCTGACGAGTTCGCGGGCGGCGGTCGTCTCGACGAAGGCGAGGGTGTCGCGGGCGGCGCCGGCGACCT
Source organism: Polymorphospora sp. NPDC051019 (assembly GCF_040683055.1). Lineage (NCBI taxonomy): Bacteria > Bacillati > Actinomycetota > Actinomycetes > Micromonosporales > Micromonosporaceae > Polymorphospora > Polymorphospora sp. NPDC051019. Next base: position 66,163 of record NZ_JBFBCH010000016.1, read on the forward strand.
GGGGGGCGCACCGGATCGAGTAGGCGTCCTGCACCGCGTGGGCCAGGTCGTCGCGGTGCGAGTCCATGATCGCCGAGCCCTGGAGCAGCCGGTGGATGTTGGCGGCCGACACCGCCTGGCCGGGATGCGGCCGGATGGCGTGCAGTTCGGGCAGGAACGGCCGGTCGGAGCCGAGCATCGCCTCGGTCGACAGCGCGGCGGTGACGTCGGCCATGGTGAACAGGTGGGCGGCGTCGTCGATGGCGAGCAGCAGCATGCCGAGCATGCCGTCGGTGCCGTTGATCAGCGCCAGCCCTTCCTTGGCCGACAGTTCGACCGGGGCGAGGCCGGCCCGGCGTAGCGCCTCGCCGCCGTCGATGCGTTGCCCGTCGGGGGCGAGTACCCAGCCCTCGCCGAGCAGCACCAGCGCGCAGTGCGCGAGTGGGGCGAGGTCGCCGGACGCGCCGAGCGAGCCGTGTTCCGGCACCCACGGGGTGATGTCGTGGTTGAGCAGGTCGACCAGTGCCTGCGCGACGAGGGGCCGTACGCCGGAGCGGCCGAGCGCCAGCGAGCGGACCCGGAGCAGGATCATCGCCCGGACCACCTCGCGCGACACCGGGGCGCCGATCCCGGCGGCGTGTGAGCGGATCAGCGCGTGTTGCAGTTCGGCCCGCCGTTCGGGCGCGACGAACGTGTTCGCCAGCGCCCCGAATCCGGTGGAGACGCCGTAGACCGGCCGGCCGTCGCGCTCGATCTTGTCCACGATGGATCGACTGGTCGCCATCGCGTCCACGGTGGATGGCGCGAGGGTGACCCGGGCCGTGCCGCGCGCCACGGCGAGCACGTCGGCGGGGGAGACCCCGGTCGGCTGGACGACTACGTCAGGCATTGCGGCACTCCGTTGTGCAGGACTTCGCTGATCAGTGGAACCCCCGGCCGGTAGGCCAGGTGCAGGTGCGACGGCGCGTCGAGGACCGTCAGGTCGGCCCGGGCCCCCGGGCGCAGCACGCCGACGTCGGTGCGGCGCAGCGCCCGCGCCCCGCCGGCCGTCGCCGCCCACACCGCCTCCGCCGGGCTCATCCCCATCTCGCGTACGGCGAGCGCGACGCAGAACGGCATCGACGACGTGTACGACGATCCGGGGTTGCAGTCGGTGGCCAGCGCCACCGTCACCCCGGCGTCGAGCAGCCGCCGGGCGTCCGGGTACGGCGACCGGGTGGAGAACTCCGCTCCCGGCAGCAGGGTGGCCACGGTCTCGGAGCCGGCGAGCGCGTCGACGTCGGCGTCCGACAGGTGGGTGCAGTGGTCGGCGCTGGCCGCCCCCAGTTCGACCGCCAGCTGCACCCCGGGTCCGGGGCCGAGCTGGTTGGCGTGCACCCGTACGCCGAGGCCGGCCGCCTGCCCGACGGTCAGGATCGCCCGGGTGTGGTCGGCGTCGAACGCGCCCCGCTCGCAGAACACGTCGATCCAGCGGGCGTACGGCAGCGCCGCCCGCAGCATCGGCCCGCAGACCAGCCCGACGTAGTCGTCGGGGCGGTCGGCGTACTCGGCCGGCACCACGTGGGCGCCGAGGAACGTCGTCTCGTCGGTGACCTCGCGGGCGATCCGCAGGGACCTGGCCTCGTGACGCACACTGAGGCCGTACCCGCTCTTGATCTCGATCGTGGTGGTGCCCTGCCGCAGCGCCTCGCGGCGCAGGCGGTGGACGGTGCCGCGCAGTTCGTCGTCGGAGGCGGCGCGGGTCGCGGACACGGTGGTGCGGATGCCGCCGCCGGTGTAGCGCTCGCCGGTCATCCGGGCGGCGAACTCGGCGGCCCGGTCGCCGGCGAAGACGAGGTGCGCGTGGCTGTCGACGAAGCCGGGCAGCACCGCGGCGCCGTCGGCGTCGATCCGCCGGTCGGCGGCGGGCGCGTCGGCGGCCCGGCCGATCCAGGCGATCCGGCCGTCCTCGACCAGGACGGCGGCGTCGTGGACGATGCCGAGCAGGCCCTCGCGGGCCGGGTCGTTGGTGACCAGTTCGCCGATGTCGTCGACCAGCAGGTTCACGCCACATCCTCCCCGTAGGAGTTCGCCACCGACCGGGCCAGTTCGGCCGGTACGTCCACGCGCACGTGCCGGCCGTCGCGGACCACCACCGCGCCGTCGACCAGCACCAGGTCGACGTCGGCGGCGGTCGCCGCGAACAGCGCCCCGACCGGCTCCACCCCGGCCGTCCGGACGCTGTCGAGGCGTACGGCGACCAGGTCGGCGCGGGCGCCGACCGCGATCCGGCCGGCGTCGGTCCAGCCGAGCGCCCGGTGGCCGGCGGGGCCGGCGGCCCGCAGCAGCTCCCCGGCACCGAAGTGCCCGCGCCGCCGTGTCCGCAGCCGCTCGTCCAGCTCCACCGCCCGCGCCTCCTCGAACGGGTCGATGACGGCGTGGCTGTCGCTGCCGAGGCTGAGCGGGCTGCCGGCGTCGGCTATCGCCCGCGCCGGCCCGATCCCGTCGGCGAGGTCGCGTTCGGTCGTCGGGCACAGGCACACCCCGGTCCCGGACCCGCCGAGGGTGGTCAGGTCCGCCCGGGTGATGTGGGTGGCGTGGACCGCCGTCGTGCGCGGCCCGAGCGCGCCCGCGCCGGCGAGCAGCCCGGTCGGCGTGGTGCCGTGGTACGCCAGGCACGCCTCGTTCTCGGCCGGCTGCTCCGACAGGTGCGCGTGCAGCGGTGCGTCGTGCGCCGCCGCCCAGCCGGCGACGTCGCCGAGCTGCGCGGCCGGCACCGCCCGCACCGAGTGGATCGCGGCGCCGAGCCGGGCGTGGTCGCCGGCCGGCCGGAACGCGTCCACCCGGGCCGCCCAGCCGGCCGCGTCGCCGTCGCCGAACCGCAGCTGCGGGCCGGCCAGCGGCTTTCCGTCGACGGTCGCCGTCAGGTAGCAGGTGTCGAGCAGGGTGAGCCGTACGCCGGCCTGCGCGGCCGCCTCGACCAGCGCGGCACCCATCGCGTTCGGGTCGGCGTACGGCCGCCCGTCCGGGGCGTGGTGCAGGTAGTGGAACTCGCCGACACAGGTGATCCCGGCCAGCGCCATCTCCGCGTACGTCGCCCGGGCCAGCGCCAGGTAGGAGTCCGGGTCGAGCCGGGTGGCGACGTCGTACATCCGCTCCCGCCACGTCCAGAACGTGCCGCCCCCGGTGTGCGTACGGCCGCGCAGCGCCCGGTGGAATGCGTGCGAGTGGGTGTTCGCGAGCCCGGGCAGCACCAGTCCGGCCAGCCGGGTCGCGTCCGGCGGGGCCGGCACGCCGACGTCGATCGTGGTGAACCGCCCGTCGGTCACCTCGATCAGCACGTCCGGGTCCGGCCCGGTCCGCCCGTCGAGCCAGGCGTACGCGGCGTGCCAGCGGGTCACCGGCATGCCAGCTCCTCGATCACGTCGGCGAGCGCCGCCACCCCGGCGACGCAGTCGTCGTCGGTGGCGTGCTCGGCCGGTGAGTGCGACACCCCGGTCGGGTTGCGGACGAACAGCATCGCGGTCGGCAGGTGTGCGGCCAGCACCCCGGCGTCGTGGCCGGCCCCGGTCGGCAGCACCGGCGCCCCGCCGAGCAGTTCGGCGAGCCGTCCGGCGAGCGGCCCGTCGAAGTCGACCACACCGGTGAACGACTCCCGGGTCACCGCGACCGTGGTGCCGTCGCGGCCGGCGCGCTCGACCGCCTTGCCCCGGACCGCCTCGACCAGACCGTCCAGTGTGGCCGGATCGGCGGCCCGGGCGTCCAGCCAGCCCCGGACCAGTGCCGGGACCGCGTTGGTGGCGTTCGGCTCGACCGCGACCCGGCCCACCGTGGCGTGCGCGCCGCGCAGCCGGGCCTCCTTGTTCGCCGCCAGCACCGTGAACGCGTACGTCAGCATCGGGTCGCGGCGGTCGGCCATCCGGGTCGTACCGGCGTGGTTGGCCTCGCCGTGGAAGTCGAACCGCCACCGGCCGTGCGGCCAGATCGCGCTGGCGACCCCGACCGGCGCGTCCACGTCGACCAGGGCCCGGCCCTGCTCGACGTGCAGTTCGACGAACGTGCCGAACCGGGCCAGCAGGCCCGGCACCGGGCCGGCCGGTGGCCCGCCCAGCGCCTGTCCGAAGGTGATCCCGTCCCGGTCGGTCAGCGCCGCCGCCCGCTCCGGCTCGATCGCGCCGGTCAGCAGCCGCGACCCCAGGCACGGTACGCCGAACCGGGCGCCCTCCTCCTCGGCGAACGCCGCCACGCACACCGGCCGGGACGGGGTGACCCCGCGTGCCCGCAGGGCGTCGACGGCCAGCAGCGCGCTGACGATCCCCAGTGGACCGTCGTAGCCGCCGCCGTGCGGCACCGAGTCGAAGTGGCTGCCGGTCAGCACCGCGTCACCGGCGCCGGCCGGCCCCCACCAGGCGAAGAGGTTGCCGTTGCCGTCGTCCTCGACCGGCATGTCGCGGTCGGCCGCCTGCCGGCGGAACCAGTCCCGCAGCCACCGCTCCGGCTCGGTGAACGCGTAGCGCAGGTAGCCGCCGCTGACCGGGTCCCGGCCCACCGGGGTGAGTTCGTCCCACAGCTCCCGGAAGCCGGTCACGGGCGGGCCATCGGGATCTGGACGCCGTGCTCCCCGGCGACCTCGGCGGCCAGTTCGTAGCCGGCGTCGACGTGCCGGATCACGCCCATCCCCGGGTCGTTGGTCAGCACCCGCTCGATCTTGCGCCCGGCCAGTTCGGTGCCGTCGGCGACGCAGACCTGCCCGGCGTGCAGCGACCGCCCGATACCCACCCCGCCCCCATTGTGGATGGAGACCCAGGAGGCGCCACTCGCCGTGTTCACCAGGGCGTTCAGCAGCGGCCAGTCGGCGATCGCGTCCGAGCCGTCGCGCATCCCCTCGGTCTCCCGGAACGGGCTGGCGACACTGCCGCAGTCCAGGTGGTCGCGGCCGATCACCACCGGGGCCGACAGCTCACCGGAGGCCACCATCTCGTTGAACCGCACCCCGGCCCTGTCCCGTTCGCCGTACCCGAGCCAGCAGATCCGGGCCGGCAGCCCCTGGAACGCGACCCGTTCCCCGGCCAGCCGGATCCACCGGGCCAGCGCCTCGTTCTCCGGGAACAGGTCCAGCACCGCCCGGTCGGTGGCCGCGATGTCGGCCGGGTCACCGGACAGCGCCGCCCACCGGAACGGCCCCTTGCCCTCGCAGAACAACGGCCGGATGTACGCCGGCACGAACCCCGGGAAGTCGAACGCCCGCTCGTAGCCGTGCAGCTGCGCCTCGCCCCGGATCGAGTTGCCGTAGTCGAACACCTCGGCACCCGCGTCGAGGAAGCCGACCATCGCCTCGACGTGCTTCGCCATCGACGCCCGCGCCCGGGCGGTGAACTCCTCCGGCTTCGCCCGCGCGTAGTCGCCGGCCTGGTCCGGCTCGACCCCCTCCGGCACGTACGACAGCGGGTCGTGGGCACTGGTCTGGTCGGTCACCACGTCGATCTCGACGCCGCGGCGCAGCAACTCGGGGAAGACCGTCGCCGCGTTGCCGACCACCCCGACCGACAGCGCCCGCCGCCCGGTGCGGGCGGCCGTGGCCAGCGCCACCGCCTCGTCCAGGTCGGCGGCGACCACGTCCAGGTAGCGGGTCGCCACCCGGCGGTCCAGCCGGGCCCGGTCGATGTCGACGACCAGGCACGCCCCGCCGTTCATCGTCACCGCGAGGGGCTGCGCGCCACCCATCCCGCCGCAGCCGCCGGTCAGCGTCAACGTGCCGGCCAGCGTGCCGCCGAACCGTTTCGCCGCCACCGCCGCGAACGTCTCGTACGTGCCCTGGAGGATGCCCTGCGTCCCGATGTAGATCCACGAGCCGGCGGTCATCTGGCCGTACATGGTCAGGCCCAGGTTCTCCAGCCGGCGGAACTCCGGCCACGTCGACCAGTCACCGACCAGGTTCGAGTTCGCCAGCAGCACCCGCGGCGCCCACTCGTGGGTGCGGAACACCCCGACCGGCCGGCCCGACTGCACCAGCATCGTCTCGTCGTCGTCCAGCTCGGTCAGCGTCCGCACCAGCGCCCGGTAGGACGGCCAGTCCCGGGCCGCCCGGCCCGTCCCGCCGTACACCACCAGGTCGTCGGGGCGCTCGGCCACGTCCGGGTCCAGGTTGTTCATCAGCATCCGCAGCGCGGCCTCCTGCGGCCACCCCTTCGCGGTACGGGTCACCCCGCGCGCCGCGCGAACCGGTCCGTCCATCGGTCTGCCTCCTTCGGGGCGTTTCTCAGGCGTGCTCGGGCGTTCTCAGGCGTGCTCAGGCCACGAACACGTTGCGGCTGGCCGCCGACTGCTCGAACTGCTCCAGGCGACGCTGCGCGTCGGCCGGCGCCACGTCGCAGATCGCCTGCAACAGCACCATCGCCATCGTCATCGGCGCGGTGTGCAGGTCGAAGACGAGCTGCGTGCCGACCGCCGCCGGCAGCACCACGTCGGCGTGCTCGGCGACCGGGCTGACCGCCGAGTCGGTGATCGCCACCACCGACAGCCCGGCGGCCCGCGCCTCGCGTACCGCCTCGACCGCCTCCCGCGGGTAGCGGGGCATCACCATCGCCAGCAGCGCGGTCGCCCCGGCGGCCCGGGCCTGGTCGAGCCGGTCGGCGAGCAGGCTCCCCCCGGAGTCCAAGACTCGTACGTCCGGCAGCACCTTCGCGGCGAAATAGGCGAAGTACGCGGCCAGTGGCGCCGCCGACCGCAGGCCGAGCACCGGCAGCGGCCGGCTGGCCGCCAGCAGCGACCCGGCGACGGTCAGCGGGTCGCGGTCACCGAGCTGTCCGGCGAGCCGGTGCAGGTTGTCGACCTCGTCGTGCACCGCCCGCTGCAACTCGTTGCCGGTCGCCGGGCCGGCGGCCGTCCCGTTCCCGGCACCGGCGAACTCCCGCAGCCGGCGGCGCAGTGCCGGGTAGCCGTCGTAGCCGAGCGCCATCGCGAACCGGGTCACCGACGGCTGGCTCACCCCGGCCAGTTCGGCGACCTCGGCCGCCGACAGGTACGCCGCCGACGCGGTGTGCCGCACCAGGCTGTGCGCGATCCGGCGCTGGGTCGGGGTCAGGCGGACCCCCTGGAACAGGTCGAGCACCCGGTCGGCGGTGGGTCCCTCGGGGCTCTTCCGATTCATGGGGCGAGGATATGCATGAAAATATTCAGAGCGCAACGGTTGTCATGGACTGTGATAGATATTCGGGCGTGACCGGTACAAACCTCCGGCGCCGCATCGCGCGCACCCCGCTCGCACCCGTCGCCGCGTTCCCCAAGCGGCTCCTCCGGGTGGCCCGCCACGACGCCCGCGTCCTCGGCGTCTCCGCCCGCTGGCTGTTCACCTCCCGCGAACACCACAACTACACCTACGACCTGACCCCGCTCAGCCGCGAACACCTCGCCTGGTTCGTCAGCGTCACCTGCGACCTACCCGTCGCCCAGGTCCGGACCTACCTCGCCGAGATCGAAACCGACGACGCCCTGCGCCGGCACATCGAACAAACCACCGCCACCTCCGCCCGGCGCGGCCTCGCCGACCGCCACGTCCGCTACGCCCGCCGCATCGGCTGGTACGCCATCGTCCGCGCCACCCGACCCGCCCACATCGTCGAAACCGGCGTCGACAAGGGGCTCGGCACCTGCGTGCTCGCCGCCGCCCTCCTACGCAACACCGCCGAAGGCCATCCCGGCCGGGTCACCTCGCTCGACATCAACCCCGAAGCCGGCTACCTCGCCCAGGCCCGCCCCTGGTCCGACGTCGTCGACCTCGTCATCGGCGACTCCATCGCCAGCATCGGCGCCCTCGACCGCCCCGTCGACCTCTTCCTGCACGACAGCGACCACAGCGTCGCCCACGAACGCCGCGAATTCGACGCCGTCGAACCCAGACTCGCCCCCGGCGCCCGGCTGCTCACCGACAACGTCACCGTCACCAACGTCCTCGCCGAACACGCCGAACGCACCGGCCGCCGCTTCCTCGCCTACCGGGAGAACCCGGCCCGGCACTGGTTCCCCGGCGACGGCATCGGAATCGCCTGGTAGACCCGGCCCCGCAGCCCGCCGCCCGCCCTGTGGCAGGCTGGCCGGATGCGGCTCGCGTCCCTGCACACCCACCCCGTCAAGGGCTGCCACCGGCTCGACCACGACACCGTCCACGTCGAGCCGTGGGGGCTCGCCGGCGACCGCCGCTGGCTCATCGTCGACGAGCACGGCACCGGCGTCACCCAACGCGACACCGCCGCACTCGTCCACGTCCGGCCCGCACCACGCCCCGGCGGCGGACTCACCCTGCACGCCACCGGGCGGCCCGCGCTCGACGTACCCGAACCGGCGCCGACCGGCGACGCGCTCGACGTACAGATCTTCGTCAACCGCACCCCGGTCGCCGCCACACCCGCCGGCACGGCCGCCGACGACTGGCTCAGCACCCTGCTCGACCGCAAGGTACGCCTCGTCTGGCTCGCCAACCCCGCCGACCAACCCATCGGCACCGAACTCAGCCGCCCCGAAGACCGGGTCAGCTTCGCCGACCGCTACCCGATGCTGGTCACCAACAGCGCCTCCCTCGACGCCCTCAACAGCCTGCTGCTCGAAGCCGGCGACGTCGAAGCACCGATACCGATGAACCGCTTCCGCGCCAACCTCGTCGTCGGCGACGCCGAACCCTGGGCCGAAGACGACTGGATCGGCCGCCGCCTCCGGTTCGGAAACGTCGTCATGCGCGCCGTCAAACCCTGCGCCCGCTGCCTCGTCACCACCATCGACCAGGAGACCGGCGAAAAGGGCCGGCAGCCGCTGCGGCTGCTCGCCCGGCACCGCAACCACGACCAGAAACTGCTCTTCGGCGTCAATCTGATCCCCGACGACACCGGACCGGTCACCGTCGGCGACCCCGTCGAGGTGATCTGACCCGCTTGCGGTGCCGGCCCCGACTCGGGCAGCATCAGCCGCCGTGAGCGAGCGAACCATAAGGGGCCACCGCCGCGTGCCCCGCCGGCCGTACGCCCGCTGGCTCGCCGCCGGGGGCCTGACCGTCGTCGCCGCCGTCGCCGGCCTCGCCGTCCTCCTGCAGACCGGGGTGCCGGCCGCGTGCGCCGTACCGACCACCGCCCAGAACGGAAAGGCCACCTTCTACGACTCGAACGGCGGCGGTGGCAACTGCTCCCACGTCGGCCCGCCCGCCACCCGCATGTACGTCGCCCTCGGCCCCACCGAATACGACGACGCGGCCGCCTGCGGCAGCTACCTCGACGTGACCGGCCCCAAGGGCAAGGTCCGCGTCATGGTCATGGACCAGTGCCCGGAATGCCCGCCCGGCCACATCGACCTCTCCCGCCAGGCATTCGCGAAGATCGCCGACCCGGTCCAGGGAGTGGTTCCGGTCACCTACCGGCGCGTCGTCGACCCGGCCCTGCCCGGCCCGCTCGCCTTCCGCATCAAGGACGGCGCCTCCCAGTGGTGGTTCGCCGTACTCGTCACCAACCACGGCAACCCGCTGAACAAGGTCGAGGCCAGACCACCCGGCGGCGGCTGGAAATCCGCCGTACGGCAGGACTACAACTACTGGATCATCGAGGGCGGGCTCGGCCCCGGCCCGTACACGATCCGGGTCACCGACGACCGGGGCCGGCAGGCCGTGGCCGAAGGAATCCGGATGGCGCCCGAACAGACCCAGCAGACCAACATCTCCATGTACGGCGCACCGGCCCGCCCCACCGCCGCCAGCCCGTCGCGTCCGCCGACCCCCACCGCCGAGCCCTCCCCGACGGTTGAGCCCACCGCGACGGTCGAGCCCACCCCGACGGCGGTGGCCGCCAGCGAGGACGTACCGACGGCGCCCGCCGCCAGCGGCTCAGCCACACCGGCCACCTGCCACTGACTCGAACCGCGGTGCTCGGCGTCAGCCGCGCCCAGGTGCCCCAGGGCCACGGGTTGTCAGCCGGGGAGGCGGCGGATCGCTGCCGCGTCTCACAGCGAATTCGCTGTCAATACGCCGAATTCGCTGTGGCCCGCAACAGCAGTACCCGGCCGCTGACGGGTACCCGGCCATCGCCTCTTGATCGTCTGCGGTTGGGACACTCGACACGCCGGGCGCTGAACGCTTAAACCGCAGACGATCATGACGGCTGCCGACGGGACCCCGACGCAGGACAGCGGCCGGGACATCGGACGCGGCGACTCAGCGCAGCGACAACCACATCAGAACCTCGTCGCGGTCGTCGCCGGTCGCCACCCGCAACGCGCCCGGCAACCGGCCCACCTCCTTGTAACCGCACCGCGCGTAGAACTCCGTCACCCCGGCCCCGTCCCGGACCGTCAGGTGCAGCGCGTCCAACCCCATCTCCCGACCGACCCGCTCCGCCTCCCTGACCAGCGCCGCACCGTAACCGAGGCCCTGCCGGTCCGGGTGCACCATCACCCGCTTCAGAATCCGCCAATGGTCCTTGAGGACGAAGTTGTTGTCGGTCATGAACAGCATCGCGACCAGCCGCTCGCCCTCGAAGCCGGCCAGCAGCCGGTCCCGTCCCTCGTCGACCGCCGCGAACTCGGCGCGTGCCGTCGGCCACACGTCGTCCGGAGTGACCTGCCCCACGAATCCCACCGCGCCGCCGGTGTTGGTCACCGTGCACCACAGGTCGACGATCCTGTCGCGCAGGACGCCGGTCAGCGGGGGGTCGAGTACGAAGCGCAGGCCCATGCCCGCAATCCTGCCGCCCCGCACCGACGGCCCCGACGTGTCGTCGGCCACGGCCGAGTTGATGGTGCGGGAGAGGGGATTCGAACCCCTACGTCCTTTCGGACAACAGGACCTAAACCTGCCGCGGCTGCCGTTACGCCACTCCCGCCGACGCCAAGAGTCTAGAGCGCCGGGCGGCGACGGTGTTGAGGCCCACCTCGCGCAGGATGCTGGATACCGTGCCGTGGCTGACGGCGCCGGCCGGATCGAGCGCGCGTAACCGGCGGGCGATCGCCTTCGGCCGGTCACCCGGGTGGGCCAGCGCGTGCGCGATGATCCGGTCCCGCTGCGCGACGGTGCGCGAGCGTGGTCCGCCCCGCCTGGTGACCAGCGAGCCGGCTTCGGCCAAGCGCCGTCGGAGCCGGTAGAAGTGGTTGCGGTGGCATCCGATCAGTCGGGCCGCCGCCACGACCGTCAGATCACCGTGATCTACCCGGTCGATGATGTCCCGGACGGCGTCGTCGTCCGGTCGATCGCCGCTGGTGCCGCTGTCCGGGGTCGCGAAGGCGGCCGATCTGGTGGACGGCCGGCGGTTTCGGCCGGCGTACGTCGATGTCTGGCTGTGGCGGTTGGGGCACAGGAACCGCAGATTGTCCGGCCGGCAGTCCCAGAACTCGCCGTTGACGTGGTCGACGTGCAGGGTCAGCGGGCGGTCGTTCCACACCGATCCGATGCCACACGCCTGGCACTTGAGCGGGACACCGGATTCGACGAGTGCCCGCCGCAGGACCTCGGGATGCGCCCGTCGCCGGTCGGTGGCCCGCAGGACCAGCACCTCCTCGGGACGCAGTCGGCGCGGGGACCGCCGGCCCCGGTTGTGCGCCCGGCCCAGGAAGTGCGAGGTGTCGATGCCCAGGACGTCGATGCGACGCCGTAGATGTGCGTGGGAGCGCCGTTGAGCGGGAGGCCGAGGTGCCGCAGCACCTCGGCCATGCTGTGGCTCGCCGCCACCGCCTCCGCGAGTACCTGCTTCGTGTACTTCACCACGTCCCCGACGCTAGACGGCAGGGTGAAGTGGAACACGAGCGCCAATCGGCAGGTTCAGTCGAGGCCGAGATCCCGGCGCAGCTTGGCGACGTGGCCGGTGGCCTTGACGTTGTAGAGCGCCTTGATGATCTTTCCGTCCTCGTCGATGACGAAAGTGGATCGGATCACCCCGGTGACCGTCTTGCCGTAGAGCTGCTTCTCGCCGAACGCGCCGTACGCGGTCAGCACCGCCTTGTCGGGGTCGGACATTAGCGGGAAGGTGAGCGCGTCGCGCTCGCGGAACTTGGCGAGCTTGGCCGGCTTGTCGGGGGAGATGCCGACGACCTCGTAGCCGGCGGCCTGGAGCGACGCGAGCGAGTCGCGGAAGTCGCAGGCCTGCTTGGTGCAGCCGGGGGTCATCGCGGCAGGGTAGACGTAGAGCACCACCTTGCGGCCGCGCAGCTCGTTCAGGGACAGCGTCTCGCCGGTGTCGGTCGGCAGTTCGAACTCGGGTGCGGGATCGCCGGGAGCGAGGCGTGCCGTTGCGGTCATGGCCCGAACCCTATCGCCCGTCCGGTTCCGGTTGGCGGTGCCGGGCCGGGCATCCACGAACGGGCTAGTTGCAAGGTATTGGCAACTGCCTATGTTCCGAAATACTCTGGGAGATGCCTGTACGCGCGGCGCACCGGCACCGCGTACCGGGCTTTCGCGCTGGTCGGGAGGAGCCCATGGACGGTCTGGCTCTGCACATCGGCAACGGGGTGCTCGACGCACCGGTTTCGATCGCCTACGCCGTGCTCACGGTGGTGGCACTGGTCTTCTGCGTGATGCGGGGGCGGCAGGATCTCGACGACCGGCTGGCACCGATGGCCGGCCTGGTGGCGGCGTTCATCTTCGCGGTCCAGATGCTCAACTTCCCGGTGTTGCCGGGGGTGAGCGGGCACCTGCTCGGCGGGGCGCTGGCAGCGTTGCTGGTCGGCCCGTGGGTGGGTGCGTTGTGCGTCGCCGTGGTGCTGGTCGTGCAGGCGCTCGTCTTCGCCGACGGCGGGATCACCGCGCTGGGGCCGAACATCTTCAACATGGCGCTGGTCGGTACGGCGGCGGCGTACGGGCTGATCGTCCTGCTGTTGCGGGTGCTGCCGCGTACGGCGGCGGGGCTGGCGGCGACGGCGTTGCTGGCGTCGGTGGTCAGCGTGGTCGCGGCGGCGTCGAGTTTCGTGCTCCAGTACGCGCTCGGCGGCACGACGCAGCTGGTGGACTACGGGCTCGGGGCGATCGCGGCGACGATGACCGGCACCCATCTGCTGATCGGTGTCGGTGAGGGGATCATCGCGGCGACGACGGTGGTCACGGTCGCGAAGACCCGGCCGGATCTGGTGTACGCCCTGCGCGGCGGCCGGCTGGCGACGACTTCGACGGTGGGAGGCGCGGCGTGAGGCGGGGAAGCTGGTTCGTCCTCGGTGGCCTGCTGGTCGCCCTCCTGCTGGCCGGGGTGGTCAGCAACTTCGCCTCGGGCTCGCCCGACGGCCTGGACTCGGCGTCGACGAAGGGCTGCACCCTGAACGCCGACGAGGAGATCACCGGCGGCAGTTGCATGGCGTCCAACGCGAAGGACCACGAGTGGGCCGGCAGCCCGCTGGCCGACTACGGGCTGCGGGGCGTCGACAACCCCTTCCTGGCAACGGCGGTGGCCGGGGCGACCGGGGTGTTGCTCACCTTCGTCGTCGGCGGCGGGCTGTTCTGGCTGGTCCGCGGCCGGCGTCCGGCGGATCGCGCGTAGCCGGGGCGGGAGCGGGGATGGCCGGCGGGTCCGCGGACGTCCTGCACCTCGACCGGGACAGCCCGCTCCACCGGCTCCCGCCCGAGGTGAAGATCGCGGCGGCGGTGGCGGTGACGCTGGTCATGGTGGCCACGCCCCGCGAGGTGTTCTGGGCCTTCGGCGGATACGCCGTGCTGGTCGCGGCGCTGGCGGTGGTGGGCCGGGTGCCGGCCGGTTGGCTGGGCCGCCGGGCCCTGGTCGAGACGCCGTTCGTGGTGCTGGCGCTGGTGTTGCCGTTCGTCGGGGCCGGCGAGCGGGTCACCTGGCTGGGGCTGGGGTTGTCGGTGGAGGGGCTGCTCGGCGGGTGGAACATCCTGGTCAAGGGGACGCTCGGCGTACTCGTGTCGTTGCTTCTGGCGGCGACCACGACGAGCCGGGACCTGATCGTCGGCCTGGACCGGCTGCGGTGTCCGCGGATCGTGACCCAGATCGCGATGTTCATGGTCCGCTACCTGGACGTGCTGGTCGGCGAGGCCCGCCGGATGCGGGTGGCCCGGATCTCGCGCGGCGACGATCCGAGGTTCCTGTGGCAGTTGCGGGGCTTCGCGGCCGGGATCGGCGCGCTGTTCCTGCGGGCCTTGGAGCGCGGGGAGCGGGTGTATCTGGCGATGCTGTCGCGCGGCTACTCCGGTCGGATGCCGCCGGCGGGTGCGGGTGTGGCGTCGGCGGGGCAGTGGCTGTTGGCGGCGACGGTGCCGGCCGTCGCGGCGGGTGTCGGTGTCACGGCGGTGCTGCTGTCATGACCGGGCCGGTTTCGTTGGAGGTGCGTGGCCTCGACTACACGTACCCGGACGGGCAGGTCGCCCTGCGTGGCGTCGACCTGCGGGTGCCGCGTGGGGCGCGGGTCGCGCTGCTGGGGCCGAACGGTGCCGGCAAGACGACCCTGGTGCTGCATCTCAACGGGGTGCTGCACGGCGGGGCGGGCACGGTCACGGTCGGTGGCCTGGCCGTCGGGCGTGACCGGGCCACGCTGGCGGAGATCCGCCGCCGGGTCGGCATCGTCTTCCAGGATCCGGACGACCAGTTGTTCCTGCCGACGGTCGCCGAGGATGTCGCGTTCGGCCCGGCCAATCTGGGGCTGCGGGGGGCGGAGCTGTCGGCCCGGGTCGACGAGGCGCTGGCCGCCGTCGGGATGTCGGCGTACCGGGACCGCGTCCCGCACCATCTGTCGTACGGGCAGCGGCGGCGGGTGGCGGTGGCGACGGTGCTGGCGATGCGGCCGGAGATCCTGGTGCTGGACGAGCCGTCGTCGAATCTTGATCCGGCGTCCCGGCGGGAGCTGGCCGTGATCCTGCGGGCGCTGCCGGTGACGCTGCTGATGGTGACCCATGATCTGCCGTACGCGATGGAGTTGTGCGCCCGGTCGGTGATCCTGGACGCGGGGCGGGTGGTGGCCGACGGGGCGACTGTGGACCTGCTGGCCGATGCCGAGCTGCTGGCGCGGCACCGGCTGGAGCTGCCGTACGGCTTCGATCCGGCGCTCGCGGCGGCGCAGCTCGCCGCCCGGGATCGGCCGCCCGCGGGGCCGGCGTCGGCTCAGGAGGCGTTGGCGTAGCCGGCGTCGGCGGGGATGTCCGGTGCCGGGGTGTCGCCGCCGGTCGGCCCACCGGTCGACGGGCTGCCGGCGTCGTCGGGTTCGGTGGCCCGGCGCGGCGCCCGGCGGGCCGCCGAGTGCATCCGCAGCAGGCCGGCGGCGGCGACCCCGGCGCCGACGGCGACCGCTACGGCGATGACGAGCCGGGCCCAGGTCGCCGGCCAGGGGGCGGGGGCGACGGCGCGGGCGAGTACGCCGGCGTTGACCGCCCCGTGGAAGATCGCCAGGAAGAGGCCGGCGAGCACGAGTGCGAAGTCGGTGGCGGACCGGCGGATCAGGACGCGGCCGCCGACGGCGACGGCGAACAGGCCGACCGCGAGGGGCAGCCCGTGCCTGGCGAGCAGGCCGATCAGGATCGCGCCGGCACCGGTCGTGCCGGCGTCGAGTTCGCGGGCGACGGCGAAGGCGACGGCGCAGCCGCCGCCGACGACACAGAGGGCGCCGAGTACGCCGGTGGCGGCGGGGGCGTGGCGGCCGGGCAGGATGCCGAGCGCGCCGATGGTGACGGTGCCGAGCAGGATCCAGGCCCACCACGCCCAGGGGTCGGGTGGCGGCACCCAGTCGAGGGTGCCGGTGACGGTGACGGTGGTGCCGGCGAGGCGTACCGGCACCGTCCAGTCGCGGACCCGCTGCTCGCGGGTGGGGTCGGCGCGTACGCCGGGGGGCGGGTCGGCGGCGAGCCAGGTGGTGCGCTGGTCGTGCCAGCGGGCGACCGGGTCGGTGCCGGTGCGCTGCCAGCGGGGTGGCGCGGTCGGGTCGACGCCGGCCGGGACCGGGGTGTCGCCGGCGAGGGTGCGGGTGCGGTAGGTGGTGGGGGAGTTGAGGTTCTCGTACGTCCCGTCGGGCCGTATCTCGAGGTACGGCTCGTCGGCGTAGCCGGGGATCTCGACGACGCGGCCGGTGTGGTTGGTCAGTTCCAGCCGGGCGCCGGCCTCGATGGTGCGTACGGTCAGGCCCGGCACGGCCGGGGTGACGCCGGTGATCCGGACCCGGTAGTCGGTGCCGTCGGGGGTGTCGGCGCCGTGGGCGCGGGCCGGGCCGGCCAGGGCGAGTGCCGCGAGCAGTCCGGTGACGGCGGCGATCAGCAGGGCCGCCGCCCGGGGCCGGTGGCCGGCCGCCGGAACGGTTCCGGCGGCCGGGCGGGTCACCGTCCGGTGGCGTCGATGGCCGCCCGGATCGCGTCGGCGCTGTTCTGCACCGGCTGGCCGTCGACGAAGACCGTCGGGGTGCCGCGGATGCCGCGCTCGCTGGCGAGGTCGGTGACGTGTTCCGTCCACGACCTGAACCTACCGTCGCGGATGCAGGTGCCGAACGTGTCCTCGTCGAGGCCGACGCCGCCGCCGATGCGGATCAGTTCGTCGGTGCTGAGGCCCGCGCCGCCTTCGGCCGGTTGCCGTTCGAACAGTGCCGACGAGTATTCGCCGTACCTGCCGCCGTCGGCGGCGCAGCCGGCCGCGGCCGACGCCCGGCTCGAGTAGCCGGTGGTGGAGGCGCGGTCGAGGTAGGCGACGGGGTGGTGGACGACGCGGATGCGGCCGTCGGCGACGAGTTGGTCGAGTACCGGCCCGACCTGGGTCTCGAACTGCCGGCAGGCGGGGCAGAGGAAGTCCTCGTAGATGTCGACGGTGACCGGGCCGGTGCCGACGGCGATGCCGCTGCCGTCGGCGGTGGCGCCGGCCGGGGCGTGGTATTCGTCGGCCCGCTGGCTGGCGAACACGCCCCAGCCGATCATTCCGGCGATCACCAGCGCGGCGACGGCGAGGACCGACGTCCACAGGGTGCGCTGGCGGCGCCGTTCCCGGGCCATCTGCTGGCGGACCACCTTGGCCGCCCGTTTCTGTCCGGCTCTGCTGCTCACTGCTCCTCCTCGGGGCGGGGTGCGCCCATGGCGTCGACTGAGATCCGGGTGTGTGGCCTGACCAGCAGGAACCCGGCGAGGGCGAGGAAGCCGAGGTCGCGCAGGAGTTCGGGGCCGTAGCTGGGGGTCTGCCCGGCGGGGAGTTGGCCGCCGGTGCCGAAGCAGCCGCAGTCGATGGTCAGGCCGCGGACCCAGGCCGAGGTGATGCCGGCGACGAAGACGACCAGCAGGGCCGCGGAGACCGCGGCGGCGAGCCGGGTCGCCACCCCGAGGAGCAGCAGTACGCCGAGCGTGATCTCGACGAACGGCAGTGCGGCGCCGACGATCTTCGCCACGTCGTACGGCATGACCTCGTACGCGGCGACGGCGCGGCCGGAGGCGGCCAGGTCGCCGACCTTGCTGGCGCCGGCCAGCAGCCACACGGCGGCCAGCCCGAGCCGTACGGCGGTGCCGATCCACGGCAGGACGGCGGATCGGCGGGTCTCGCCCACGGTGTTCACGGTCACGCTCACCTGCCGTCCTGACGGTCGTCCGCCGGTGGCCACGGCGGGGCTCGCGGGCGTGATCTCCGTCGCGCCCGTCCGCCGCGTCAGACGGTATGGCCGCGGCTACTACCGGCCGTAGGGCCAAAGGTCACCAGCCCGGCCAGAACGCGGGCAAGTTTCCCGCGTGCGGGGGAACTATTCCGGGTGGCCGTCCGACTACCTGCTGATGTCGCGTTGATCCGCCGGTCGCGGATCAGTCGATCTTCGGAGGTGATGGGTGTCCGGACTCGCGTCGAACGGGCCCGGTCGGCGAGCATGTCCGACATGACTGCCGCAGATCATCGATTGCCGTCGCCGCCCACGACGTCGTCGGCCCCGGCGCGCCCGGCGACCCCGAGGCGGTGCGCGGCCCTGCTGGCGGTGCTGGTCGCCGCCCTCGCCACGCTGCTCGTCCCGGCCACCCCGGCGTACGCGCACGCCGTACTCAGCAGCACCAGCCCGGTCGCCGAGACGGTGGTGCCGACCGCCCCGGCCGAGGTGGTGCTCACCTTCAGCGAGTCGGTCCGCAAGGTCACCGACAAGATCCGGGTGATCGGCCCGGACGGGGCGCGGGTCGACCGTGGCGAGCCGGCGTTCAACGGCTCGGTGGTGACGATCCCGGTCGACCAGGGCGGCGCGCGCGGCACCTACCTGGTCAGCTACCGGGTGATCTCCGCCGACAGCCATCCGGTCAGCGGCGCCTTCACCTACTCGGTCGGCAACCCCTCGGAGCCGCCGACCGACGACGGCAGCGACCGGGCCGACCCGGTCGTCGCGGCCGCGATCCCGGTCGCCAAGTACGTCGGATACACCGGCCTGCTGCTGGTCGTCGGCCCGGTGCTGGTGCTGATGCTGCTGTGGCCGCAGCGGCTGTCGCGGGCGGGGCCGGCCCGGCTGGTCTGGACCGGCGCCGGCCTGATCACCGTGTCGGCGCTGGCGGCGATCTGGCTGCAGGTGCCGTACACCAACGGTGGCGGGATCTTCGACGGCAGCGGTGCCGCGCTCGGCGACGTGCTCGGCAGCCTGTACGGCACGGTCCACCTGGTCCGGCTCGGCATCCTGCTCGCGGCGGCGTTCCTGTTGTGGCCGCTGCTGCACGGCGACGGCCGGGCGACCCGCAGCGACCAGGTGCTGCTCGGCATTCTCGGCGGTGCCGCGCTGTTGACCTGGCCGCTGTCGGGGCACGCGGCGGCCGCCCTGGTGCCGGCGGTGTCGGTGGTGGTCGACGCCGTGCACCTGGCCGCGATGGCGGTGTGGCTGGGCGGGCTGGTGATGCTGGTGGCGTTCCTGCTGCGGCAGGCCGACGGCCGGGAACTCGGCGCGATCCTGCCGGTGTGGTCGCGGTGGGCGACGTTCGCGGTCTGCGCGCTGCTGCTCGCCGGTGTGGTGCAGGCGCTGCTGGAGGTCGGCACCCCGAAGGCGCTGATCAGCACCAGGTACGGGCAGTTGATCATCGCCAAGGTGGTCCTGTTCGCCGTGGTGCTCGCGGTGGCGGCGTTCGCCCGCAGGCTGGTTCAACGCCGGACCGCGCCGGAGGAACCGGGCCGGATGCGTAAGGCGGTGTGGCTCGAACTCGGCATCGCCGCGGTCATCCTGGCGGTCAGCGCGGTGCTGGTCCAGACGACGCCGGCCCGTACGGCGGTCGCCGGCGGCGCGGACGGCGGCGTGGAGTACTTCACGACCACCGCGACGAGTTCGATCTACTCGTTGCAGATCGAGATGGACCCGGCCGCCCGGGGCAACAACTCGCTGCACATGTACGCCTACACCCTCGACAACCGGCCGCTGCCGGTGGTGGAGTGGCGGGCCACGATCGCGCTGCCCGACCAGGGGGTGGAGCCGATCGACATCGCGCTGCTGAAGCTGACCGACAACCACGCCTTCGGTGAGATCCGCCTGCCGGCCGCCGGTGACTGGCAGATGCGCGTCACGGTCCGGATATCCGAGATCGACCAGGACACGGTGACGGTCACCGTGCCCGTCACGTAGAGAGGTCCCGTTCATGACCCGTCTTCGTCGTTCCGTGACCGCCGCGGCGGTCCTCACCCTGGGGGCGGTCGTCGGCGCCGTGCTCGGGTTCGCCGCACCCGCGGCGGCGCACATCACCGTCAACCCGAACGAGGCCAACCAGGGCGGGTACGCCCGGCTGGCGTTCCGGGTGCCGAACGAGAGCGACGAGGCGGCCACCACCAAGGTGGAGGTGTTCTTCCCCGAGGACGCGCCGGTGGCGTCGGTGACGACGATGCCGGTGCCGGGGTGGACGGTCGCGGTGGAGAAGCGGGCCGTCAACCCGCCGCTGGAGGTGCACGGCAGCCAGGTGACCGAGGCGGTTGCGAAGATCACCTGGACGGCGTCGTCGGACGACACGGGTGTCAAGCCGGGCGAGTTCCAGGAGTTCCCGGTCTCGGCCGGCCCGCTGCCGGAGGTCGACCAGATGGTGTTCCGGGCGCTCCAGACCTACTCCGACGGCAACGTGGTCCGCTGGATCGACCCGCCGGCGGCGGCCGGCGGTGAGGAACCGGCCAGCCCCGCTCCCGTGCTGCGGCTGGCGGCCGCGCCGGCGGACGGCGCCCCGGCGGGAGGTGCCCCGTCGGCCGGTGTCAGTGCCGCGGCGGTCCCGGCGTCGGGCACCAGCGACGGCGGCGGGTCGAACGCGTGGGGCATCGCCGGTCTCGTCGCCGGTCTCGCCGGTCTGGTTCTCGGCGGGCTCGCGTACGCGCGTACCCGGCGCGTCGGTGCGCCGCCGGCCGCCTGACGGCGCCCGTACGGCGGGCGGCCCCGCGCGCTGCCGACGCGCGGGGCCGCCCTCACCGGGGGAGCGGTGCAGAGAAGTTCGTCCCCTGAGCGCCATATTACGGGCGAAAGGTGTGACTAGCTAGATCTGTCCGTTTTGCCTGGCGGGTGGTAGGGGCGGGCTCTCCTGCCCGACTACCAGCCGAGCGTCCCGCCGTGCCGGCGCACCGGCAGGCCGACCAGCAGCAGCAGCGAGACCAGGACGAACAGGTTCCGCAGCAGGAACTCGCCGACCGAACTCGTCGGCACCGGATCGTTGCCCCACACCGGAAACGACACGACGCCGTACACCGACGCGGCGAAGACGACGCCGGCCGCCACCAGGTAACCCGGCCGCCACCGCGAACCCCCGCCGCCGGGTACCGGCAGCGCGGCGTCGACCAGCACGATCATCGCCGGCACCAGCCAGAACAGGTGGTGCGACCAGGAGATCGGGCTGATCAGCGCGCCGACCAGCCCGGCCAGCGTCAGGCCGGCGATCGGGTCCACCCCCGCCGACACCGCCCGCGCCGCCCGCCACAGCCCGAACCCGGTCACCGCCAGCACCAGGACGATCCAGAGCACCCGGTTGGCCGCCTCGGGGGCGGTGAACCTGCTGAGCATGCCCAGCAGGGACTGGTTGGCGGTGTAGTCGAGCCGGCCGACCCGGTCGGTGGCCCACAGTTCGTGCGTCCAGAACCGCCACGAGTCGCCGGGCGTGACCGCGGCCGACAGCAGGGTCGCCACGGCCGCCGTGACGCTGGCCACCAGCGCCGCCCGCCACCGCCGGGTCACCAGCAGGAAGACGATGAAGATCCCCGGAAACAGCTTCAGCGCCGTCGCCAGCCCGACGCCGACCCCGGCCCACCGCGAACCGCGCGGTACGGCGAACAGCAGGTCGGCCAGGATCAGCACGATCAGCAGCATGTTGATCTGGCCGAACGCCAGCGTCTCCCGGCTCGGCTCGATCACCAGCACCAGCGGCACCGCGAGCCCGGCGACGAACCAGCGCGGCAGGTCCCGCCGGTCCGCCGCCGGCCCGACCAGCCACCAGGTGGTGACCGCGACCGCGACCAGCGTCAGCAGCGAGAAGATCGCGAAGGTCGCGCCGAGCGGCAGCCACGCGAACGGCCGCAGCAACAGCGCCGTGAACGGCGGGTACGTGAAGTACAACTCGCCCTGCACCGGATCCGGCTGCCGGTAGTCGTAGAGCGGGTTCCCCTCGTTCCACCACCGCATCGCCGACATGTAGATCCGCAGATCGAAGAAGTCGTGGCGGTTGCCGTACCAGGCGAGGAAGGTGGCGGCCGCTGTCGTGACGGCGGTGACGGCGGCGATCCGGCGGACTGTCCGGCCGCCGCCGGCGGTGTCGTCGACCGGGATCCGTGCGGTGGGTGGTGCGGCTGCCACGTCGGCAACCCTAGGCCATCAACGGCACCCGGACGGCGCGGTGCCGGCAGTCGCCCGGCCGCGTCCGCCGCCGGGCCCCGCGCGGAGCGCCACGTCGAGGCACACCGGCCACGCCGGGGCGTAGGCTGTTCCAGTGCGTGATCTTCTTGTCTGGATCGACTGTGAGATGACCGGGCTCGATCTCGGTGGGGACGCTTTGATCGAGGTCGCCGCGTTGGTGACCGACCCCGACCTCACGGTCCTCGGCGAGGGTGTCGACGTGGTGATCCACGCCGACGACGCGGTGCTCGACGCGATGCCGGACATCGTCCGGACGATGCACGAGAAGTCCGGCCTGACCGAGGAGGTACGCCGCTCCGCGGTGAGCCTCACCGAGGCCGAGGACATGGTGCTCGACTACGTCCGCACGTACGTCAAGGAGCCCCGGACCGCGCCGCTGTGCGGCAACTCCATCGCCACCGACCGCGGCTTCCTGGCCCGCGACATGCCCCGCCTCGACGGCTACCTGCACTACCGGATGATCGACGTGTCGTCGATCAAGGAGCTGTGCCGGCGCTGGTATCCCCGGGTCTATTTCGGGCAGCCGCCGAAGGGCCTCGCCCACCGGGCGCTCGCCGACATCCGGGAGAGCATCCGCGAGCTGGAGTACTACCGCCGTACCCTGTTCGTTCCGCTGCCCGGCCCCGACGTCGAGACCGCCAAGGCCATCGCCGCCGAGCTCTGAGGGGTCCGGGCTGGTCGTTTCTCAGCCGTGGCCGGGCGTTTCTCGGCCCGGTCCGGCCGTGCTCGGCCGGGTCCGGTCCCGGACTGGCGGGGTCCGGTCCCGGCCCGGCAGGGTCCCGGTTGCCCGGCGGGGACGGGCCGGCGCGGCGCGCCGGAACCCACTCGACGGCGGGGGTACCGGTGTGGCTATCATTGTGCGGCACCGTCCCGCGAGCCCCGCTCACGGAACCGGTTGCATGGTGGCCGTAGCTCAGCAGGTAGAGCGCCGGGTTGTGGTCCCGGATGTCGGGGGTTCAAGTCCCCTCGGTCACCCCAGTAGGTCGAAAGGGCCGGTCAGGATCTCCTGACCGGCCCTTTCGCTTCGCTCAGTTGCCCGGCGTGGCGCTCGCGTCCGGCGTCGCCGGGGTGTCGGTCGCCGGCTCGTACGGCAGCGCGCTGCCCTTGACGTACTCGTCCCAGCTAACGTTCCAGTCGGTCCAGCCGTTGCCGAGCTGGAGCTTGCGCTCGGTGCCCTTGACCGTCACCGGGTCACCGACCCGGGTCTGGTTGAACAGCCAGCTCGCGTTCTCGTTCGACATGTTGACGCAGCCGTGCGAGACGTTGCGCCGACCCTGGTCGGCCACCGACCACGGCGCCGCGTGGATGAACTCGCCACCCCACGTCAGCCGCTGCGCGTATTCGATGTCGGTGCGGTAGCCCTCCTCCGGGCCCAGCTCGTCGAAGGTGTCGAAGACCGTCTCCTTGAGCTTCTCCATCACGACCATCGTGCCGCTCGACGACGGGGTGCTCTGCTTGCCCAGACTGATCGGGATCGTCTTGATCACGGCGCCGTCCTTGGTCACCGTCATCTTCTTCGACGCGTTGTCGACGACCATCTCCACCGCCGCACCCACCTTGGCGTCGATGGTCAGATCGGCCCGGCCGTACCAGCCGTCGCCCATCGGCAGGCCACCGGTCTGCGCCTTGTAGAACAGCTTGGTGTTCGCCTGCCAGTATTCCTTCGGGCGGAACCGGACCTCGGTCGGGCTGGCCCAGTTCCAGATGCCCTCCTGCGCCGGCTCGGTGCGCACCGTCAGCCGCCGCTGCACGTCGTCGCGGTAGTCCTCCGGGATCGCCCGGCTGAACCGCAGGATCAGTGGCATCGCGATCCCGACCACCTGGTCGTCACCCATGAAGCTGGTCACCCGCACCTGGTTGGCCGGCTTGGCCATGGTGGTGAACGAGTGGCTGGCCGTCACCGGCCTGCCGTCGTCGCCGGTGGCCGTCACCGTCGCCGTGTAGGCGGTCCCGTACTCCAGTTGCCCCGACGGCAGCCAGCTCTTGCCGTCCGCGGTCAGCGCGCCCTCCACGACCTCGCCGGCGGCGTCCTTCAGCTCGACCGTGCTCTGGGTGGCGCCCTCGGTGGTGAAGGTGATCTCGGTCGACGCCGGCACGTCCGTGGCGTCGGCGGCCGGCACGGTGATCGCGGCGGTCGCCTTGGGTCCCTGCTCCTGCTGCTGCCCGCCGCCCTGCCACGAGGGGCCGTTGCCGCCGCCGGAGCAGGCCGACGTCAGTGCCACCGCCCCGACGAGTACGGCCGCCGCCAGCGCCCGACGGGCGTGCTGTGTCCGCTGCATTCGGTTCGGTCGCATGGCTCCCTCACAAAAGTCGCTCTCGACAACCATCGTCTCTCAGAGACGGAAAGCGGCAAGTCCCGGTTTCATGCCGAGACGAGAAGCACCAAAAAGTCGACCGGCAAATCGGGACAAAACCCGATTTACCGGTCGATCGCTTTGTGTGCGGCGCCCGCGAAGAATTTAGCCTGCGGCCACCGTCGGCGTCGCACCCGGTTCCGCCGTCCGCGGGCCGAGATCGGCCGCCACCGGCAACGCGCTGCCCTTGACGAACTCTTCCCAGGTCAGGTCCCACGCCGTCCAGCCGTTACCCGCCTGGAGCTTGCGCTCGGTGCCCTTCACGGTGACCGGATCGCCGATCTTGGTCTGCTGGAACAGCCACCGCGCGTTGTCGGTCGCCAGGTTCACGCACCCGTGCGACACGTTGCGCCGCCCCTGGTCGGCCACCGACCACGGCGCCGCGTGAATGTACTCGCCACCCCAGGTCAGCCGCTGCGCGAACTGGATATCGGTCCGGTAACCCAACTCCGGCCCCAACTCGGCGAACGTGTCGAAGACCGTCTCCTCCTTCTTCTCCATCACGATCATCGTGCCGCTGGACGAAGGGGTGCTCTGCTTACCCAGACTGACCGGCATCGTCTTGATCAACTGGTCGTCCTTGAAAACCGACATCTGCTTCGTGGCGTTGTCGACCTCCATCACCAGCTTCCCGCCGATCTTCGCGGTCGCCTTACGGTCCATGTCGCCGTACCGGCCCTTGGCCGTCGGATGCCCGCCGACCGCGATCCGCACCGACAACGTCGTACCCGGCTGCCAGAACTCCGGCGCCCGGTAGAAGACCTGCGTGCCGTTCTCCACCCAGTGCCAGGCACCCGGCTGCGGCGGATCCGTCTTCACGAACATCCGCTGCTGCACCGCCGCCCGGTCCTCCTTCTTCACCCCCGGATGGAACTCGACCACCACCGGCATCGCCACGCCGTACTCGCGGTCGTCGAACAGGTAAAGGCCCGTGCCGGTCGTCGAACCCGACTTCGCCATCGTCGTGAACGTCGTCGTCTTCGTCTCGGCCTGCCCGGCCGCGCTCGTCGCCGTCACCGTCGCCGTGTAGGACTTCGAGTACTTCAACGGGCTCGCCGGCACCCACGACGACTGGTCGTCCCGCAACGCGCCCTCGATCTGCTTCGTGCCACCCGTCTCCGTCAGCGTCACCGAGGTGACCGTCCCACCCTTGACCAGCGTGCCGACCTCCGTGCTGATCGGCAGGTTCTTGGCATCGGCGGCCGGCGTCACCGAGAACTCGAACGGCACCGGGGGAGCGGAGGTGGGCGCCGCACCGGAGGGAGCGCTGCCGAACCGCGGCTTGTCGTCGCCCGCACACCCGGTCAACGCCAGAGGCGCGACCACCGCCAGTACGGCCACGAACCGCCAGACCCTGCCCATTACAACCCCGATTCACTCGTCGCTGTGCACATCGTGCACGACGGAGGAAAGGGCGCGTGCCCCGCCGACACGGTGCCAGACCGGGTGGCGGTGTCACGTCAACCACACGGATGGTGTGGGAGGCGAACTGGTTGGAAGGGGCCCGGGTGAGCGTGCTAGGGTTTCCCCCGTTGTCAGAGAGCGCCGCTAGCTCAACTGGCAGAGCAGCGGACTCTTAATCCGCGGGTTCGGGGTTCGAGTCCCTGGCGGCGCACCAACGATCAAGGCTCTGAGCTGGGATTTCAAACCAGATCAGAGCCTTTTTCATGTTTTGGGTTAGGGGCTGGGCGCTCGGTGGGTGCTCGGGAGCGGGTTCGCGATTTTGGCCGGTATGTCCGGCTTTGTGTCGGCGTTCTAATCTCGCTGTTGGTGACGCAGGGTAGTTGGTTTTTGTTGTCGTGCGGGTCGGGCCGTGGGGCTGGCGGGGTGGTCGGTGGTGCCGTTCCGGCGTCTGAGGCGGCCCGTGTGGGCGTGGTGGGCGGCTGTTTTGAAGATCAAATGGGCGGCGTCGTTTTGTTTCTTTTACTACTTTCGTCTTCGTCTCTTCGGCTGATCTGTTGAACAACGATCATGGAAAACCTCTGACAAAGCCCGATTGGGAGATGCGGGGGTTTTGCGGAGCGGTCCCATCGCCCTGTCGGGCTGGTTCCGGTGGCGTGATCCGCCGGGCTGGCGGTCCTCAGAGGCGAGCCTGTCCCCGGCGGCGGTGACTACAGAACGTGGTCGGCGGCGGAAGTCGGTGGCCGGTCGGTGGATCATTGGTGGATGGGGGATCGGGCTGTCTCGCGCCGGCTGACGTCGCGGCAGTGGCGGGTCCTGTCGTTCCTGGCGCTGCACGGCATCGCGACGACGGTCGAGGTGGCGGTGGCCGTCGGGGTGCCCCGGCTGACCGCACACCGGGATCTGACGCGGTTGCACGGCTTGGGGTTGGTGGAGCGGCGACGGTCCGACGAGGACCGTACCCACACCTGGTGGTACGGCGTCACCGCCGAAGGTGCCGATCTGGTCGGCCGTGACCTGGCGGCGTCGGGGCGGCCGGTGCCGTTGCAACTGGGGCGGCGGCGTTGGAGCGACGCGGACGGGCTGTTGTTCCTGCCGTTGGTCGAGATGTCGCGGCAGAATCCGGGCCGGTGCGAGCTGTTCGGGTGGCTGACCACGATGGACACGTCGGTGTGGCTGCGCGGGCACGGCCTCGCGCATCTGCGCGCCGACGGCTTCGGGGTGTGGTTGGAGGACGGCCGCTGTCTGCGGTTCCTGGTCCACGTCGACAACGCCCGGATCAGCGGCCTGTTGAGCGAGGAGGAGCAGCGCGCGGCCGGCCTGGACGTGTTGCTGGCCGGGTACCGCCGGACCGATCCGGCGGTACCCGTCGGCGCGGTCCTGCTCGTCGCCCGCGACACCGACTACGAGGACCACCTTCTCGAAGACCTGGCCCGTCGACCGGTCCGGGCGCCGATCGCCACCACCAACATCGAGCTGTTGGTCCGGCAGTGGCCGAACGAGGCGGTGTGGCGGGTGCCGGGCGAGGCCGGCACCCGTCGGCGCCTGATCGATCTCGCGCCCTGAACCGCGACGCTTGCGCGGCCTACGCCTGCTCGGCCGCCTGGCGGATGACTCTGATGGAGTCGCTGAGGTTGAGAGCGGCTTGCTGGAGTTGTTCGTAGGCGAGGACGAAGCGTTTGCTGTGTGGGGTTTCGACGTAGATGCGGCCGGCGAGGTTGTCGAGGTAGCCGACCTCCGGGTACGGGTCCGGCATCAGGAACAGCTCGAACGGCCCCCAGGCGCGGGCGGCGGTGTTCACCTCGGACCGGATGACCTGGATGTTGATCCGGGTCCTTTGGGCGAGGGCGGCGACGTGTGCGAGTTGTTCGCGCATCAGGTCCGGGTCGGGCGTCTTGACGTGGAGGGCGGCTTCGTCGATGACGATGTTGAGGCGGTTGGTGCGGGCCTCGAACGCCCGCTGCCGGGCGATGAGCTTGTCCACGAGTCGGCCCTGGTGCTCGGTGCGCTTCTTCGTCCGCTCCCGCAACTGGATCACGTGCGCCGTGTACGCGGGGGTCTGGAGCAGGTCGGGGAGTAGGTGGGTGGCGTAGACGTTGATGCTGGTGGCGTGTTCCTCAAGCCAGTCGTGGTCGACGTAGCCGCGGTTGTAGCGCTCGTCGGCGTAGTCGAGATCCCACTCCCCGGTGCGCCAGCACTCCTCGGACAGCTTCAGGATCCTCGCCCGGCGGTCGGGGTCGTCGACGCCGTAGATGTCGAGCAGGGCCATCACGTCGTCACGCTTGAACGGCCACTCTGCCCGCTCGTACCTCGCCAGGGCCGAATGGTCGCGGTTCAGGTACTCGGTCGCCTCCTTCAGGGTGACGCCGCGTTCGCGGCGTAACTCGCGCATGAGGTAGCCGAGCCACTGGGCGCGCAGGGTCTTGCGGACGGGTTCCTTGAACGGCACAGGGGGCACCTTCCGTCAGAGGTACGGGCGTGGATGTGTTGCGCACGCAGCTGTCGAGGGAGAGCGTGGGATACCAACGTCCGTGTGCCATCCCTTGTGGAGCACAGGCTCGACGTGCGGCGCGGAACCAACCTTCTCCTCGTGCCGGCGGGCTCGACAGTCCGCATCCGGCTTGGCCGGCATAAGCGCCTCGAAAGGATCTCTATCAGGATTCCGAATATCGTGTGCCAAATCCCCGACCAGCCCAATCGCAGGCCTTGAGGCGGTCGGTTCCGGCCGTCTTTGGAACCCGCCTACCGGTACGGTGATCGATGTCGGATCGGCGGCGGAGCGTATGGGGGCCGATGATGGGCACGGGGGTCGACGATGCGGGCCGTCGGTGTGTGCGTTGTGATGTGCGGCTCGCGCGGGACAACCGTGAGGTGGTCTGTGCCGGCTGTGGCGCGCGGGAGCGGGGAGTCGACGGCCCGCCGCAGGTACCAGCGGACTTCTGGAACCATCCCCCTCTGCGACGCGCCCTGTCGAGCCGGCATATCGGCAAGGTGATCCGGGCCTGGCGCTACCACCCGTGGCACGGCCGGCACCCGGTCGCCCAAACCGTCGTCGCCGCCTGGTGCGGGATGAGCCAGCCCAAGCTCAGCCAGATCGAAAACGGCAAGGCGCCCATGCATCTCGACCGCCTCTACCAGTGGGCCAGGCTGCTCCAGATTCCCGCCAACCTGCGCTGGTTCCTCCTGCCCGAGGAGAACGACCGGACTGTCACGCCGACCGCGACACCGAGCCCGGACCCCAACGCCAGCGGCACCCCCCGCCGATCGGCAACAGGAAGCGGGACGCTCGACCGACGAACGCTGCTCCGCGCCGGAGGCCCACTCGCCTGTATCGCAGCCTCGGCCGGCCAACGGCCGACCGGCACCGGCCGACTGATCGCCGCGCTGCTGACCTCAACCGGTCTCACCCCGGACCAGATCCCACCTCTGGAGCATCTTCAGACGAGAGTCGCGGCGGTACGGCACGCGTACCAGCACAGCCGATACCACCAGGCCCTCGACGCGGTCCCGGAACTGCTCGCGGTCGTCCGGCAGGCCAGAACCCTCTACGACGGTGACCAACGCCGCCTGCTCGACACCATGGTCGCCGCGATTCACCAGGTCGCCAGCGGTCTGCTGCTGAAGTTCGACGAACCCGCACTGGCATCAGTGGCCGCCGACCGGGCCATGAACGCCGCCCGCCACAGCGGTCACCCCCTCGCCGTCGCCTCCAGCGCCCGCGCCGTCGTCCACACCCTCTCCGCCGCCGGACATCCCATCCAGGCCATCAACATCGCCGTCACCGCCGCCAACCAACTCGGCCGCGACACCGACAACGCCACCAGCGGAGCGATCTCGGTGTACGGAGCCCTGACCCTGCGCGCAGCCGTCGCCGCCGCCCAGGTCCAGGACCGGCACAAGACCCAGGAACTCCTCGACGAAGCCGACCAGGCCGCCCACCGCCTCGGGCGCGACGACAACCAACACTGGACCGCGTTCGGCCCCACCAACGTCACCATGCACCGCGTCTCCGCAGCCGTCAGGCTCGGCGACGCCGGAACCGCCGTCGACCTGGCCGCCACCATCGACCTGCACCAGGTACCGATCGCCGAACGCAGAGCCACCCTGCTCATCGACACCGCCAAGGCATTCACCCAATGGGGCAAACACGACAAAGCCCTGGAC
Source organism: Polymorphospora sp. NPDC051019 (assembly GCF_040683055.1). Classification (NCBI taxonomy): domain Bacteria; kingdom Bacillati; phylum Actinomycetota; class Actinomycetes; order Micromonosporales; family Micromonosporaceae; genus Polymorphospora; species Polymorphospora sp. NPDC051019. The sequence goes on from NZ_JBFBCH010000016.1 coordinate 95,790, forward strand.
GCCATCCAGGACGCCGAACAACACGCCCCAGAAGAAGTCCGAGCACGCAAAGCCGTACACCGCCTCCTGTCCGACATCACCCACACCTGCCCGCCAAGCACCCAACGACGCGCCATCGAATACGCCCAGACCATCGGCGCCCCCGTATGACCACCAAAACCCTGTGCGTCATCGTCTGCGGCGCCGGACCCGCACCCGACGTCGGAACCCTCGTCGACCTCGCCCACACCGACGGCTGGACCGTACGGATCATCGCCACCCCGGCCGGACTCGACTTCATCGACACCAACGCCCTCGAACAGCAGACCGGCACCCCGGTACGCAGCGACTACCGCCCCCGCCAACCGCGCACCCGCCGCAGCCAGGACGACGCGGTCCTGATCGCACCCGCCACCTACAACACGATCAACAAACTCGCCCTCGGCATCAACGACACCTACGCCCTCAACGTCGCCGCCGAAGCCATCGGCCGCCGGACCCCGACCGTGATCCTGCCCTTCGTCAACCAAGCCCTCGCGGCACGACAGCCCTTCCAACACGCCGTCGAAGCACTACGCGGCGAAGATGTCGCCGTCCTACTCGGACCCGGTGGATTCATTCCGCACCCACCAGGGACCGGCGGCGAACAGATCGCCCGATTCCCCTGGCACGCCGGCCTGGCAGCGGTACAGCAGCGAAGTACAGCAACGCCAGCAACCAAACCCGACCCCGAGCGACCGCAACACCCCGGCTGACCTCGTACGCGGCCGAACGGACGGTCCTGCCGACAAGTTCACACCGAAGGAGTTTTTCTCTGATCGGCCGTCGTGACTGGGCCCAGTTTGGTTGTCGGGCCTGTCTCGCGAACGAGCGGCGGGCAAGACCCACAAAGAGGCCATGCGCTGCCTGAAACGCCGCCTCGCGGACGTCGTCTACCGGACCATGATCAAAGACACGGAGACCTCTCTGACGCCAATGCCTTGACACAGAGAGGTGCCGTTGCATCCACAGACCCCGACCCGGAGGGCAAGGTGTACTGCGCGGTGGTGCTCGACACCTTCTCCCTCGGGGTCGTCGGCTAATCCATCGACGCTACGCAGACGGCCACGTTGGTGACCAACGCACTGGGCATGGCCATCAGCAACCGCCAGCCCAGGCGGCGAGACCGCCCGGGAACGGCCCGGCTGAGCGGCCGGCAACGTCGGCACTGTCCTCAACGGTTCGTCGGGGCAGGGCAGATCGTTTATTAGGATCATCTGTGGCAGGCGGTGGGGGAGTAGCCTGCTGCTGGTGACGGAAGCGATCCAGGTCCACCCCGTGCGGGAGGTCCGCGTTGGTGACCGTAGCGCCCACATCGACGAGATGCTGGCGCCAGTCGTCGAGGCTCTCTGGCGTAACGAATTCGAGACGCTGACGAGCTGTCAGGACGCCGGTGAGAGTAACGCTGACTGGCTGGACGTGCTGCCGCACATGGCAACGTACATGGAGGCCCGCAAAGGATGGGCGTTCGTCGACTTCCCGATCGAGGACGGCCTCCGGTTCCTCGACGCTGTCGCGAGATCAGGGCCGCGTGACGCCTTCTACGTACGGATGACGCACTGGGCCGCCCCGGACGCGTGGGACGTCAACGTCAAGCCGATGGATATCGCGATGTTTGACGAGACCAGGGAGTCGCGGTTCCAGCTCAGGCTGCTCCAGGTCTGTTTTCCCGCTTCGGATCTGCCGGAGATCCTTCGCCGGCTCGGTCGGTTCGAGGCAGGCGAACTCGTAGCGCCCGCTCCGACGGACTGGACGACGGTCGGTCGACCCCGACCGTCGTCCACGGTACGGGCGGAGGTGCGCGCCTTCGTGGATCTGGGCCCGCTCCCCGCCGAGGACGCCGCTGGGCAGGAGGAGTTGGAAGAGTACGAGCGGCGTCTGCACCGGATCACCGGATCGGTCAGCGACGACGAGGCGCGGTTGTTGGTCGACTGCTTCGGCGTCGACAACTGCTACGGCCTGGCCTGGACACTTTTTCATCTGGTAGAGACGGCGCCGACGTTCCGAATCGACGTTGAGCCGCCCGCCGGGGCCAATGACTGGGTCGTGCTGTTGTGGCGACGCCATCGCAATGCCGTTCGGCATGCGTAGGCACGGGTCGATGCCGGCCCGCAGGCCACCCGACCGCCATCAGCCCAGGGCCTGGAAAGCGGCCACATGAACCCCGACCCACCGCTGTACGGACGCGACCCCGAGGCGTGGCGGGCCTACCTGGCCGAAGGTAACGCCACCCAGCCCCGTAAACGGGTCAGCGCCGACGTCATCCTCCGCGACCCCGATAACCGGCTACTTCTGGTCGATCCGAGCTACAAGCCGGACTGGGATCTGCCCGGTGGGATGGCCGAAGCCAACGAACCGCCCCACGAGACCGTACGGCGCGAACTCGCCGAAGAACTCGGCCTCGACCTACAACCCGGACCCCTGCTCTGCATCGACTGGGTCGCGCCCCACGACCCCTGGGACGACCTACTCGCCTTCGTCTTCGACGGTGGCCGACTCACCCACGAGCAGGCTGCCGGGCTCGCCCCACGCGACGGCGAGCTGACAGCCTACGAATTCTGCGCCGTTGACCAGGCTTACCGACGACTTCGCCCGTACGTCGGCCGCCGGCTTACCGCAGCCCTCGACGCGAAGAACACCGGGCGGGTCCAATACCTCGTCAACGGCTATCCGCTGACGGCAAGTTTGGTGTGGAACTCCGGTCCTATTCAGACGGGTGAGGAATGAACTTGTCGGCGTCGTAGGTCGTCCACCATGACTGCCTGCTCTTGCGGATCGCGCCGTTGACGCGCGTCAGTAGCAGCCAGTTGCCGTTCAGGACCAGTGCGGCGTCCTCGGGCCGGCCGGCCAGGATCCTTGCCACGGCCACCACCATGTTCGGAGTTCCCCGCTCCGACGGGTCGTTCTTGGCCATTCGGAAGCTGACGTTGACGTATGTTTCCGGTTCCCATTCCCAGTCGGAGCCGTCGCTCTCGGCGTCGTAGTAGCCGTTCCGGCCCGCGTAGATGCTGACCGCGTACCCGTACCGGTCGTATAGGTCGGCGGTGAACAGGCGGGGCGCGTCAGGCGACGCGGGCGCTTCGGTGGCCTCCGGGGCAGCCAGTTCGGCCACCTGCTCCAGAGGGATGTCCCCTTCGAGGGTCAGTCGGTATTCGATAGCCACGTCTGCCGGTCCTTAATCTCGCCTGACGAACTCTAGGGTGGCGCCACCTCGGGTGAGCGCTGACAGTTCTTTGAGGTTCGGTATCGGCCAGTCGTCGAACTGCTTCTGGAGAGCCCCAAGGTCGCCACGCCAGTTCTCGAGATTCAGAACGACGCGCTGGGTCTGCCGGCTGTCGATCTTATCGCGGACTTCGGACCAAACTCCGCGAGGAGGTTTGGTGGGCTTGGGGGAGTAGCAGTCGAAGACGTGCCCCTCGATCAGGTAATCCGGATCCTTGTCCGGACTACCGGTGTCGCCGGTGTTGTGTCGAGCCTCGGCAATCTCCGGTCGCGTTGGGTTTTGATGGACCTGGTATCCCTTGTGGGCAAGCGTGTCGGCGCATTCGTTCTCCAGTTGCAGGGAACGCCGTACGCTGTCATCGGCCTTCACCGGGATTCTGGTGCGCGGGCCGGTCGGCTTGCCGCCGGGGGACCCGGTGGGGACTCTGCTCCAAGGGGGCGTCGACGTGGAGCCGGTCGGAACGCTGTTGTTCTGGTCGGGAGCCGTCGAGTTCGGGGTTTCCGCGGTGGCAGGAGTAGGGCTGGTCGGGACAGGCCCGCCAGCCCCGACGGTTTTCCCGCAGATCCCAACTGTCGTGCCTCGGCGGTCGCCGCATTAACGAGTTGTAGGGCGGTCTCGACCTTCTGGAGGACCATCAGCAGCACTTGCTTGACGGCCTCCAGCGCCTGGAGCATTGGTCCAGGCTCGCCGCCGTGCAGGGTTCTGACGACAAGTTGTTGTGCGTCGCCGACCTGGGAGACGGTCCTGGCTGTGGCATCACGGGTGCGGTCGACTGCGTCTCGGACGAAACTCAGGCTCGCGACCGTTGCGTCGGGACTTGCTTCGTGCGGAACTGTCGCGGTGCTCGTCCGCGCCTCGTCGGTCGCCCCCGCGAGGCTCGCGAGGCTGCCCTGAACCGTTGCCACGGTTTCCCGGACCTGGGTCATGGAAGTCGCGACCGCCGCGAAGCCGGCGGTCAGGGCACGTAGAACCGCCTCCTGCGCCTGACGGTCGACTGCGACTGTCAGTTCTCGAGCTTTCGCGACCCCGGCCGCTATGATGCCGAGTTCGCCGCTGACCTTCTCGACGTGCGACAGGCTGTCAACTTCCACAACAGGTAGTGAAGTCGCTGGTGGGCCAGATGCACAAGGGTCCGCGCGCGCCGGTTTCGCCCTCGAGTTCGACCGTACGAGTGTCTTTGCCAGTCAGGGGCCACGGTCGACTCAGAGCGCAGGTCGATCGATCTCCTCGTCAAACCGGGACAGGTCCGGGGCAGGCCGCTCGTTCAGAGCGCCGTTCCGGCCAGGTACGGGTCCGAACCACCACGATCCTGTGCCATCTTTGCGCTGCCGGCCGGAATGGCCGAGTGGGAGTTGCTGATGCCGGGATCCGAGGCCACCACTGGCGATGCCGGTTAGGCCTCGAGCCAATCGGCGAGGGGCCGCCCGAGCAAACGAACCGGGACACGGTGCCCTGTCGGCGGAGAGATTGATCAACTACCTTGAGCGTCGTGTCGGCGGGTGCGGCTTGGACCCGTCCGAACTGCTACCGGGTGCCTTTACGCTACTGCTAGTGAGTCGGCCCGTGCGCGGATAGGGGCAAGTCGTGCGTCAGATCGTGCGTAGGTCGGTGCGGGCCATTCTTCTGGATGACGACGACCGCTTGGTGCTGATCAAGCGGATCAAGCCCGGCCGGACACCGTACTGGACAACGCCTGGCGGCGGTCTGGAGTCGACGGACGTCTCCCTGGAGTCCGCACTTCGCCGCGAGTTATACGAAGAGCTTGGCGCCGAGGCGGATCGGTTCGCCCAGGTGTTCCTGCTCACCGCCCCCGCCGGTGAGGGCGTTTCCGTCCAGCACTTCTTCACCTGTCGGCTACTTCAGCTGAAGGGGGAAGCCCGTACCGGTCAGGAGTTCCTTGATCCATCGCGTGGTGACTACCAACTCGACCGGGTGACGATAGACAAGCTCTCAACGGTGGATCTCAAGCCGGATGCGCTGAAAGAGTTCATTACCTCCAACGAGGAGGCACTGCTCTCGGCGTAGGACACGATGAGGGCTACGCCCTGCTGGGCGGCCTCGTGGGTCCGCGATACGGCGTTCGTCGTGCGGTGTCCCCCTGGGAGTCAGGGTTGGGTGAGACCAGCGGTTCAGAGCAAGTAGCCCGCCCGAGGCGAGGACCCCGGCGGCGTCCCACCCGTTGACCTTGGCGTCGGGCAGCGTACGGGGGCGTTTCGCGAGCCGATCGCCGGTCCGGTACAGGTCGCCGTTGACCAGAGCGGGATCGAGGAACGGGTTAGCCGACGCCGGTTGCCTCCCGTCCCGTCTGGGTCAGGTCACTGGCTGGGTTTGTTCTCGTATCCGGTTGAGTAGTTGGTTGGCTTGGCGGCGGCTGGTGACCGAGATTAGCCGGACATGGCGCCCATGTTCCCGGATGAGGTTCCGGACCCGGGGTCGCATCATGCGTCGATAGCCGAGGATGTACCGGACGAAGTCCCAGGTGATCCGGTCGTAGACGCCGTCTGCCTGGTGCTGGCCGCCCTGGTAGTGCCGTCGTCGCTGAGCGATGCCCCAGAGGCAGGTGGCGGCGGGAAGGTCGAGGAAGATCACGGTATCAGCGGTGGTCAGCCGGATTGGCAGAGTACCGGCGTAGTTGCCTTCGATGATCCATCGCTTGCTGGTGACGAGTTCTTCCTGCTTGGCGGCGAACTCCTTTTGAGGCAGCGGGTTCCACTGCTCGTCGTAGTAGATCGCGTCGAGGTGGGTCAGCGGCGCGTCGAGGATTTGGGCGAGTTGCCGGGCGATCGTCGACTTGCCGCTGCCGCCGCAGCCGATGATGGCGATCCTGTCCATGGTCTTCCAGAGTAGGGGCGGAGTCGGGCGGGCACGGCAGGTCTTGGCGATGCCGGATCCGGATGGTGCAGGAGACGAGGGGCTGCCGGAGTTGGACGTGGTTGGCGGCTTGTCGGTGAGGATCACCGGGTGAGCGGACGAAACGGTTCACAGAACGTCACCGTGCAGTTCAGCCGGTCCACGACTTCGGACCCAGAGGTCGAGGCGAGGACGGACCAGTTGCCCAGCGTGCGTGGCCCGGCTCGGTCTACTCGTCGAGCCAGGACAGGACCGGGGCGGGACGCTCGTTCAGGACGCCGTTTCGGATTTGCCAGGTGTCGGCTCGTCCGTGTTCGTCGGTGACCAGGAACAGGCCGGTGGGGCGGTCGCCGTCATCGTCGATCGGGGGCATCGCGGCCATCTCGGTTATCTGCGCGTGTAGCCAGGGAAGTTCGTGTTGTTGGATGTCGCCGCCGTAGAACAGGTACACCGTCCAGTTGAACGGCGCTGACGGGAAGGCCCAGCCGCCGGAGTAGAGGGGGTGGCGGTGCCGGCCGATGATGTTCTCGGCGGCTGTCCGCTGTTCGAAGGCGATCTGGAGCCAGCCGCGAACGGATGCGTACGTTCCCATGGTCTGCGCTCCAGGGATAGGAAGGATCGTTCAGCGGGGTGGGTTGTCGGCGTCGTGCGGGTGGGAGGTCCGGGTGCGGTCCCGCGTGGCGCCGATCAGCTTTCCGATGAGCCCGGCGGCGCCGAGTGCGTCGTGTGCCTGCCTGACCGTCATGAGTAGCGGCGTGGCGCGGTCGAGGACCACGCCTTCGCGGGCGAGTACGTAGTAGAGCGCGAGCATGGCCGAGCGTGCGTTGCCGTCGTCGAACGGGTGGAAGAACGCCACGTCGAGGTAGACGCGGGCGGCTCTTGACGGCAGGGGTGGTTCGTCGTCGGTCGCCTCGGCCAGGCACTGTTCGAACAGTTCGGGGAGATCCGACCGCCAGTAGTAGCGTTCGCGGCCGCCCTTGGCCGAGGCGGGACCGGTACGGAATCCTGCCTCGGGTACGCCGAGCACGGTGCGCTGCCAGCGGGCCAGGCGCGCGAAGGTGAGCGGACCGCCGTCGACCGCCTCCTGTCGTACCTGGGCGAGTGCGGCGGACAGTTCGCTGCCACCGTCCACGCGCTGGGCGACGTACTCGGCGATGCCGTCGCGGTCGCCGCGGACCGGGCCGGAGACCGGCCCGGAGGCGGTGTGCCAGTCGACGCGTTCCCGGATTCTCTGCCATGCGCTCAGGTCGTCGTCGGGCGGCGAGTCCTTACGGCGTCGGGATTGCCGGGCCCAGCTTGGCAGGTTCGTCGCCCGTGGGGAGGGCCAGTCCTGCGGCCAGGTGTCCGGCCAGTCGTCGCCCGGCCGGCGCCCACGGCTGAACGGATCGGCCGGCCCATGCGCGACGACCTCTTGCGCGAGTCGCCCTGCGACGTCGGCGACTTCGGTGACGGAAGGCTCCACCCAACTGTGGAAGCGTCCACCGATGGCGTGGGTGATCAGCGTCGAGTGCTGCTCCGGCGGCACGCCGACGAAGGTCAGGAACCAGGTGAGGACCTGCTCGCAGTGATTGTACCAGCCGCTTTCGCTGCGCGTGCGGTCCACGGTCGCCGTCACGAGCTGGGCGACGGCGACCTCCCAGCCGACGACGAGGTCGTCCGGCTCCTGCGCGGGATCGAGCAACGGTCGGAACCGCTCGAACCGCTCGGCCAGGTCTTCCAGCCAGCCCCGCCAGTCGACCAATGATGCGGCGACGAGGGCCAGGGTCTCGTCCGGAGACGAGATGGAGTCGGAGGCGCAGCACCATCCGTCGACTGGCCCGCCGTCGTGGTCTCCCTCGCCGGTCCCCCAACACCAGCCACAGGCCCAGCGTCCGTAATGGGTGGCGAGGGCGTGGGTCACCGTCTCACGCCACTTGTCGGCCTCGTCTTTGCCGACCAACTCGTAACCGGCCCACACCAGAGGGGGAGGTACCGGCGGCGCGAGGGTACGCACGACATGGAGAGTCTCGTCGACGTCGAACGGATGCCGCGCCGAGTCGACATCTGCCCAGGAGAGCAGGCGCGGATGGATCAGTTGCCGAGAGTCGTCCGTCGTCATCGGCAAGCATCCTGCCACTGCGGCCGGCATCGTTCGATTCTGATTCCAGTCGATCACCCGAATTGATCGATGAGGACGCATCGGTGCGCCAGGGAGCACTGGTCCTTGTCGTTGCGGGCGTGGTCCCTGATCGATGGTCATGTGTAGCGTGCGATGTAGTTGTGGGCGCGCTGCCATGGAAGGTGCGCGAACTGGTGGGGTAGCCGACTGTTGTGTTCGGCGCAGAACGTTTCCAGGTCGGACCGGATGATTAGATTCTCCGACTGGTACGCCTTGCGCAGTTCGGAGGCCAGGGTCCAGCCGCAGTGGTCGAACGCCCAGAGTCCGTCGGTGACGTAGACGTGGTGGCAGTGTGCTTCGCCGGGCCTTCGTAGGCCATGGATTTCGTACCCGCTGTCGGGATTGGTCTGTAGGAAGGCCCAGGCCAGGATGTGGCAGGCGCCGGCTGCGAAGAACGCCTGGTCGTCGCGCTGCCAGGACAGCAGTTGGTCGGCGCGCTCGGCGTCGGTGCGCCGGAAGCGGTCGGCGGGTTCGTACCGTGATTGCCAGGGGTGGCGGTGGGTGTAGGTCCGCGCTTCGGGGCATGTCGGAGAGCAGTTCGGGCAGGCGCCGGCCTGGGCGAGAGCTTGCCGCAGTCCGTCCGGCGTGTGCGGGTGGTGGGCGATCCGGTCACGGACGGTGGAGGAATGGATGTCGAACGGATCCTGGTGGTCGCGGGCAATCCGCTCGAGGGCGTGGGCCGGTGTCCGCGGGTGGAGCAGGGCGATCCACCGGACGATCCGGTCGGAGTCCCGGGTCAGCGGGTCCAGTGCGTCTGCCGGGGTGTTGTGGTTGCGTGCCGTCCATACCCGTACCGGCCGGATCTCGTCTGCGGCCAGTTCCCGCAACCGGCCGGCGGACGTCGTCGTGGACCTCGCTTCGAGGACGCGGCGGTACCCGGCCATCCGTTCGGCGTACCCGCGGATGATGCGCTCGCTCACGCCACCATCATCGTGGAGGTCGGCCGAGTTGGTTGCCCTGGCGTGGCTGCCGTGCTCGGCTTGTCGAGGCGTCTCCGACCATCCTGCGATCCGTGCCCAACGTGCGCGATGGCACGGGGTTCACGGGCTTTCGAGAGCCGGGAGAAGGTCGGTGGTCAACCATTTCGGTGGATCGGCGATCGCGTCGATGACGGCGTGAAGGCGCTGGAGCAGGTCGGTGTGTGCAGCCCAGAAAACGGGGCCGCTGCGGAGCACGGCGCGTAACAGGTCGCCCTCGTACATGTCGCCCTCGGCCATGGGGTCGGCCTGCAGCACGTCGAGCGCTATCGGAACGAGGTGGAAGAGCCCTACCCGCTGCGATATGAGCAGCCGGAGATCTCCGACGGTGAGCTCACCAATCGGCTTCCTGCGGAGTTCATGTGCGGTCGCCACCAGCCGGGTGGCCCCGTCGGACGCCTCACCCCAGTGGTGACCTTCGAGGTCTTCCAGCGAACGGGTCGGATCGACAGTCGCCACCGGGCCTCCTTGAGGTCTGCCCGGCCGCCGAAGGACTGGCTGAGACTCGTTCAGTGCCGACTCGCCCAGGTAGCCGACGTCCGCCGAGCCGGGCACGACCCGGACGTGGTAGCCCCAGTGCCGGAGGGCCTGTGCCATCTTCGCGCTGCCGGCCGGGTTGGCGGAGTGGATGTTGATGACGCCGATGTCGTACCGGTGTTCTTCGAAGGCGGCCCGTTCCAGGATCTCCACGACGGGCCAGATCGTGTCGTCCTCGCCGAGGTCGTGATCGAGCCACAACTCGTCCAGCCGTTGGTCCCGGTAGCGGCCGAGGAGTGCGGCCCCGGCTGCGCTGGTGCGGGCTACCTCGGCGTGCCGGCCGTCGACGAACGAGCGTAGATCGTCGATGAGGATGATCCTGGCGGTGGTCACCGGATCATGATGCCTCGCATCTCCGGGGTGCCATGACGGGCGTACCGAACATGCCGCAACTGGGCGACCTGCCCGGGTGTTCGATCCGATGATCACCGCCTTGGTGAGGGCGAGATCGCCTCATGCCCGGGCGTCCCGGTACGTCAGCACGGAACTGGCTTCCCGCGCAGCCCTGTACGCCGAAGGCCCGCGCCTGCCGGCGAAAGTTCTTGACAGGGGCACTTTGGTCGAGCGGTACTGGATGAACGTTCCCCGTGCGGCGGTCTTGTTTGCCGGGCCATATAGTCGATGGGTGGGCGCTCCGTTGGGGCGCCCGCAGTCGTTGTGGCCCGTCGTGAGCGGGTCGTCGACCCGGTGTCGATCGAGTCATGGGAGGCCACCATGAAGGACCTTCTTCCGGCGGGTTGAGCCGGTAGGCACACCGCCGCGCAGCCGCCTGCGCGTGCCCTGTCCTCGGCCGTCGCTGGTTCGGCTGCTACGCCGCCCGCTCGCCTCGCCCATCGCCCGAGCCCCTTCCGTCCTGGCTACGTAGGTCGTGGTCGCGGTGGGTGCTGACCTTCTCTTTCCAGCCGTCCCCGAACGGGGACGACGCGTTCGTTGACAGTTCCACAGTGGATGGCGTCCGTCGGGCGCCCCGTTCTGGTGCCGCCGTAGGGGCGGTGCCGGTCGCATCTTCTCGTTGAAGGAGTTTCGTTGTTTTCCCAGGTGTTTCCTGCCGCTGCCGGGTTCGGTGGCGGTGACAGATTCCTGCTTGGCCGTCGTTCGGGGGTCAGGCTTGATGTCAGGGTTGATGTCAGTCTTGGAGCGGACCCCCGGACTGACCCCCTGTTCCTTCTCACAGCGCAGGTCGACGCGGTTGTCAGCGCCTCCGGCTGGTCCTGCGACAGACCCTGCTGGTCTCGGGTCTCTCCCCCTGGGGAGCCCCACAGGCGTCGGCTGGGGGTGATGGCTCGTGGATGATCCGATCCTGCGGGTGCAGTCCCAGGTGACCGCCCGGGATCGGGTGCTGCTGGGCTGGTTGTACGACCACGGGGTGCTGACCTCGTTCCAGCTCGCCCACGCCCTGTTCCCGTCGTTGGACTTCTGTCAGCGTCGACTGCGCAAGCTGCACGGCTTGGGACTCGTGGCCCGGTTCCGGCCACAGCGTCCCGACGGCGGCTCGTACCCGTACCACTATGTCCTGGACCAGCGCGGTGCCGAGGTCGTCGCCGCGTACCGGGACGAGCGTCCGCCGAGGCGGGACCACGCCCGGGCGCAGCGGCGACGGTGGACGTCGAGCCGTAGCCTCGCGCACCGGCTCGGGGTGAACGGGTTCTTCACCGACCTGGCTGGCTACGCCCGCACCCACCCTGGCGCGGAGCTGGTGGAGTGGCTGCCGGAGGCGGCGTGCCTGCGCTCCGGTGCGTTCACCAGCCCGGACGATCCTGCGTTGGTGCGGGCGTATCAGCCGCGGGTCCGTCCGGACGGTTTCGGCCGCTGGGTCGAGGACGGTGTGGTGGTGCCGTTCTTCGTCGAGTACGACACCGGTGGCGAGCCGCTGTCGGTGCTGGTCGACAAGCTGGCCGGGTACCGGGATCTGTTCGACACGATCGGGCGGATGTGGCCGGTGCTGTTCTGGCTGCACTCGGCCGCCCGGGAGCGGAACCTGCGCCGCCTGCTGGCCGAGGCGCCGCCGTTGCCAGTCGCTACCGGTGCCCGCGACCACGCGACCTCGGCGGGACTGTGCCCGGCTGAGGCCGTCTGGGCGGCGCCCGGCGACGTGGGGGAGCGGCGGCGGCTGGTCGACCTGGCCGGGTACGTCGTCGCCCTCCGCGACCACCCAAAGGATCCGGCATGAGCCGCACGTCTCGGTGCAGCACCACGAGTCTGTTCCGCTGGCACCGGTCTGTCAGCGCCTCGCGGGTGGCGGCTGACAGACCGGTGAGAGGACCGGACGGTCCCGCCTGTGATGGGGGAGAGGTATCGTCCGCGCCGCCCGCCGTCCGGTCCACGGCCTGGTCCCGGTCCGCTCCCATAGCGGTCCCGAACCGGGGCGCGGGGACCGGCCGCCGCACGCGGGACCGGTCCGCTCCTGACCCGCGCGTGCCGGGGATGCTTCGGTCCGGGGAGGTGGTCCGCCACGGCCGCCTCGACATCTGACGACCGGGACGCCGGTCGGCGGTCCAGCCGCATTGAGGGCACGGTCCAGATCGTGATCATGCTCGCGATCGGTGGGGCGGCCGGCGCGGCGTCGTTCACCCACGTACGTGACGTCGCTGCCGCTCACGGACAGCCGGGCTGGTTGGCCTGGGCGGACGCGATTGTCCTGGAGTTGATGTCCATCGCCTCCGGGCTGGAGCTTCGCCGCCGTAAACGGGCCGGTAAGTCGACGGTGTTCCCGGCGACGGTGCTGGCCTGCGCGGTCACGCTGTCCCTGGCCGCGCAGGTGGTCGAGGCGGAGCCGTCACCGATCGGCTGGATTGCCGCCGCCGTACCCGCGCTCGGCTTCCTCGTCATGGTCAAGATCGCCCTCGGCTACGCCGACACAGCATCCGCCACCGAACCGACCGGTCCCGTCCGATCAGACGCACCTGCCGGAGACCGGCCCACCACCGACACCGCTCCACCGGACGGCCGGGACCCGTTCGCGGCACCGGTCCCGGTCCGAACCGTCGCCGATCGGACGGTCCACCAGCCGGGTCGGGACCGCCGTCCCAGCGGACCGGACCACCACAAGACCAACGGACCACCACAAGACCAACGGACCACCACACCAACGCCGACCCGTACGACGTGGACCGTCCCACGGCGGTACGGCCGGCCTCGACGAGTTACTTGCGGCCGCACGACGTGCCCGCGAACGACTCGCCGCCGAGGGGCGGCCGCTGACCCGCGCCGCCCTGGCCGAAGCCCTGCGCACGGCGGGGTTCCCGGTGTCGAACACCAGGGCATCGCACCTGCTGAAGCTCCTCAAAACCGAACAGCCGCCGGCGCCTGCCGCACCTGAGCCGGATCGGCCCGGTCCGGCAGCGGGCATCGCGCCGGCACCGCTCACCGATCCGTCCGTACGACACCCAGCCACTCCACATCCAGGAGACGCCACACCATGAGCGCCAACCCGATCCCGACCGACCACAACAACCCGACCACAGCACAACGGCCATCCGACGGGGTATGGACCGCCGAGCGGATTCGCGCGCTCGGCGCGGCCACCGACCTGCCGACCGCCGCGGCCGTACTCGGTATCAGCCGGTCCCAGGCGTACGGGCTGGTCGCCACCAACGCCTTCCCCACACCCGTCATCCGCGCCGGCAGCCGGATCATCGTCCCCGTCGCCGGCCTGCTCCGACTCCTCCTACTCGACAACCCCGACCCCGACGGCCAGCGACTTGATCCGCTCGGGGAGGCGAGCGTGGATGCAACGGACACGCCACCAGCGGACTACCGCCACCACCGCTGGCGGCACTACGCCGAGCACCCGGGAGACGATGAGTGAAGGGCACCACCTTCAAACGCTGCGGCTGCCGCGACGCCACCGGCCGGCGACTGGGGCAATCCTGCCCCCAGCTCCGCCGGGCCGGCGGCGCCTGGTCCCGCAACCACGGCAACTGGCACTGGCAGATCGAAATCCCCGCCCGCGCCGACGGCACCCGCCGCCCCCTACGCCAAGGCCCCCACCCAAGCCAAGCCGACGCCGAAGCCGTCCTCGACCGCATCCGGGCAGCCCTCACCGTCCCCGACCCCACCGACACCTACGCCACCACCAAAACCGGCGACCTCATCGAAACCGCCGTCAAGACCGGCGCACCCATCCCCACCCCCGACCAGATCCGCCGCGCCCTGCACCTCGACATCACCCCCACCGAACTACCCACCATGGAGACATACCTGCACAGCTGGCTGGCCGGGCGCAAGGGCATCAAGCAAGGCACCGTACGCACCTACGAAGCCCACATCCGCCTCTACCTGATCCCGTACCTCGGCCACCTACGCATCGACCGACTCCGCCCCGGCCACATCGACGCAATGTACGACGCCATCGACGAACGCAACACCACCATCAACACCCTGCGCGCCAGCCCCGACCCCGCCAAACGCGAACAGGTCAAAGGCCAACGCACCGTCGTACCCGCCACCATGCACCGCATCCGCGCCACCCTGCGCAAAGCCCTCAACGACGCCATCCGCCGCCACCGACTCATCGACATCAACCCCGCCACCATGATCGAACTACCCCGGGCCCGAGCCCCCAAGCCCACCATCTGGACCGACCAACGCATCAAGACCTGGCGCGACACCGGCAAGACCCCCAGCCGCGTCATGATCTGGACCCCCGAACACACCGGCCGATTCCTCGACCACACCCACGACGCCGGCGACCGCCTCTACGCCCTCTACCACCTCGTCACCTTCACCGGCCTCCGCCGAGGCGAAGCCTGCGGCCTGCACTGGGACGACCTCGACCTCGACAACCGCACCCTCACGGTCCGCTGGCAACTCGTCCAACTCGGCTGGGCCACCGCCATCGACACACCCAAAACCGCCGACAGCGAAGGAGCCGTAGCCCTCGACGCCGAAACCATCGCCGTCCTACGCGCCCACCGCACCCGGCAACACCGCGAACGTCTTGCCGCCGGCGAGACCTGGACCAAGTCGGGGCTGGTCTTCACCACCCCGACCGGCAACCCACTACACCCCGCCGACGTCACCGACCACTTCCACCACCTCGCCGCCCAAGCCGGCCTACCACCCATCCGACTCCACGACCTCCGCCACGGCGCCGCCACCATGGGCCTCGCCGCCGGAGTCCAAATGAAGGTCATCTCCAACCGACTACGCCACTCCAGCCCCCACTTCACCGCCAAGTACTACGGTGACGTCCTACCCGAGCTGTCCCACGCCGCCGCCGAAGCCACTGCATCGGTCGTCCCGCGCCAGCGTGGCTCGATAAGGCCGGCTTAGTGCCCGTTGAAGAACCAGGTCGGCGTGGCTGGGCTCGGTTGAGGGCGCAGGAATCCGAGTCGATCTCGGTGTGTCGCGCGGACACGTGGTAGGGCCTCCGGGTACGGCTGTGGTTGTCGAAGCCATGCCATCCCGAAGGCCCTACAGTGAGTTTCTACCTGGTCTGCGGCCAGGCCGTCGCCGCGCCCCCTGCCACCGCCCCGGAGCACCTGCCCACGGCCCGTCCACGCCGCTACCCGTCCGACACCACCGACACCGAGTGGCAGCTGATCGCCGCGTACCTGCCCACCGGCGGCACCGGCAATCGCGGCGGCCGTCCGGTCACCTACCCGCGTCGTGACATCGTCGACGCCATCCGCTACCTCGACCACAACAGCTGCGTATGGCGCGCACTACCGGTCGACTTCCCACCCTGGCCGACCGTCTACCACTACTTCCGCACCTGGACACGCGACGGCACCCTCACCCGCCCGCACAACGGCCTCCGCGAACAGGTCCGCACCGCCGAGGGCCGCAACACCACCCCGTCCGCGGCGATCATGGACTCGCAGTCCGTCCGCGCCGCCGACACCGTCGCCAGGACCAGCTGCGGCTACGACGCCGGCAAGAAGATCAACGGCCGCAAGCGTCACATCGTCGTGGACACCACCGGCCTGCTCCTGGTCATCCTGGTCACCACCGGCGCCGTGCAGGACCGCCACGCCGCCCGCCTGCTGCTGTGGGCCCTACACGGCTGTTTCACCCGCGTGGCCAGGGTCTGGGCCGACGCGGGCTACGCCGGCCAACTCGTCGACTGGGCCGCCGGCACGCTCGGCCTGACCGTCCAGATCGTGCGCAAGCTCGCCGACCAGGTCGGCTTCCAGGTCCTACACCGCAGATGGGTCGTCGAGAGAGTGCGCCGTGAGGCGCTGATTGATCGAGTGGAGGTGAGAGACCTTCGCCGCCGGGCTGTCGCAGCAGTTCGGTGAAGCTGGGGACAGCCTGACCCGGGAGGTGCCGGGGAGGGTGGCAAGCGGCCCCGACAACGCCGGGACGTGACCAGTACTGCCAGATGGCGCGGGTCCGGCAAGCGAGACGGAGAGGTATACGCGAGGAACCGGTGTCCGAAGACTCCTAACGATCCCTACCAGCTCGAACCTGGCGGATATGGGCTGGGTGCGGTGCGTCCTGGTCCTCTTCTTTCGGGACGGGGAACTCCTGCGGCTGCTGACGTTCGGCGGTCCGGGAGGCCACGGTGAAGTGCTGCGGGGTAGCCGTGGCGATGCCGCGGGGGTATAGCCGGGTGCCTACTTCGTCGAGCGATCAGTCAGTGAACACGGGAACTCTCCCGGCTTTGCCCGGTGTCGTTTCAGCCAGAGAGGACGCCTCGGGTTGGGTCCACCGTCGGCCGATCGGGTCGGGAGAGGGCGGAGCCGCCGTAGTACTCCGAGGCCGGGAGAGCCGGTCACATGGGGAAGGGCGGCAGCGAGATCGCAAGGGAGGTACTGCAATGCCCGAAGACACGGTGGTGGATACCGCCGTCACGTGGCCGACTCCGGAAGAGGCCTGGTCACGGGTACGGGGAATGCAGATCAAACTGCACCGTTGGGCGGCGGCCGACCGTGGTCGCCGGTTTGACGATGTCTGCAATTTCGTCAGCGACCCGGCCACGCTGGTCGTGGCCCTGCAACGGGTCGCCGGGAATGCCGGAGCCCGCACCGCCGGAGTGGACGGCATCACCGCTGTCCACGTGAGCATGGCCGGGCCCGAAGTGTTCCTGGCCCATGTCCGTTCCCTGCTGAAGACCGGCACGTTCCGGCCGCTGCCAGTACGGGAGAAGATGATCCCCAAGACCGGCGGGAAACTACGCCGGCTGGGGATACCGACCATCACGGACCGTGTGGTCCAGGCGGCACTGAAGCTGGTCCTGGAGCCCATCTTCGAGGCGGATTTCCAGCCTTGTTCGTATGGGTTCCGGCCGAACCGGCGTGCGCACGACGCGATCGCCGAGATCCATCATCTGGCCACCGCCGGTTACCGGTGGGTGCTGGACGCGGATATCGAGGCGTGCTTCGACCGTATCGACCATCCGGCCCTGATGGACCGGGTGCGAGCGCGGGTGAAGGACAAGCGGGTGCTCGCGCTGGTGAAGGCGTTCCTCAAAGCCGGGATCATGACCGAGCTCGGCGAGCGGAACGAGACCACGTCCGGCACACCCCAAGGAGGGATCCTCTCACCACTGCTGGCCAACATCGCGTTGTCAGTGCTCGACGAGTTCTTCGCCGAGCAGTGGGCCGCGATGGGCACCAACTGGCAGCGCAGGAAGCGACGCGACCGGGGGCTGGCGACGTGGCAGTTGGTCCGCTACGCCGACGACTTCCTCGTCCTGGTCCACGGCACCGAGCAACACGTCGAGGACCTGCGCGACCAGGTGAGCACCGTCCTGGCCACGATGGGCCTACGCCTGTCACCGGCCAAGACCAGGATCACCCACCTTGTCGACGGGGTCGACTTCCTCGGCTTCCACATCGTCTGGAAGCGAAAACGAGGAACGGACAAGTGGCATGTCTACACGTTCATCGCCGACAAGCCGGTCCAGGCGCTGAAACGGAAGATCAAGTCACTGACCCGCCGGTTGTCGCACCTGAGCTACCGGGAAACGCTGGTCAGGATCAACTACATCCAGCGTGGATGGGCCAACTACTTCAAGCACGCGGTCGCCAAGCACACCTTCTCCCACCTGCAGAACTTCATCTGGTGGCGAATGATCAACTGGGTGATGCGCCGCAACCGCATGACGTGGAGGGCCGTCCGGCGATGGCTGCGCACCCCGCAAGGGTGGCGGCCGATCGCCTTCGACGGGGTCGAACTGTTCAAGATCGCGAAGGTCCCCGTGACCCGATACCGCTATCGCGGCAGCAAGATCCCGAACCCCTGGCAGCCCACACCGACAAGTCCCGTCCCAACGGCATGACCTCGTGGAGAGCCCGGTGCGGTGAGAGTCGCACGCCGGGTTCGGCGGGCGGGTCCGGGAAACGGACCTGGAGCAATCCAGGCACCGCGCCCGGACCCGACCCAACACACTGTCCTGGATCACCCGCTGCCGCCGCACCGTCCGCGACTACGAACGCCATCCCGCACACCACGCCGCGATGGTCCAATGGGCCATGATCATCGTGATGACCCGACGCCTGGCCAGATACCACCACACCGGCCGACTCCACACCGCCACCCACCCACGCTGACCAGGTTCTTCAACGGGCACTTAGAGTTAGGTCATGGACGACAGGCCCCATGTGACTCCCGCACCCCGGCGGCGTGGTGGCCCGGTTCGGGTATGGGTTAGCATCGATGCTAGTGGGCGGCCAGCCGTATCCTTCGAGCCGTTGCCTGGCGCAGTGGCGATCATGGTTCCTATGCCCGGAGACATTGAGAAGTTGCTGGAGCTTCACGGATCCGTCGCCACAACCATGAGGGCAGTGGCGGACGTCGATAACAACCGCGATGCCGTGCGGATACTGCGTGACCGCGTTCAGGTCGAGCGTCGAAAGAAGCGAGACGACCAAGTGCCAACCGGGCAGGAAGTTCGGAGCGCATCCGCGCGCTGGCGGCAGGAACCGGCCCGAGATCTGCAGCGTGAGTATCCAGCTGAGACCACCGAGAGCGTACAGGCTCGGCCGATTGGACAACCGGACAGCAACCGCAGGCGTCACTGAGTTCTTCGCTGACGATGCCACCTCCGCCCGAGGGCCTCGACAGTCCCAGGCTGACGTGTGGCGTACGAATCATAGCTTGTTCTTCAACGTGTGGAGAGGCGTTGCTTCATCGATCCTGTGTGGACTCGGCGTGTCGTGGCCGTGTAGGAAGGCCACCGTCTGATGATCCTCGCGTTCCCTGCAAGGACGCGAAGAAGGACGGTGGCCGTGGCCACGATTCTGGACTACCTGGGTGGGATGCTGCCAATTGACACGCCCAGTGCCGTGAACGTGGTGGTCGAGCGGCCGGTCGCGGATGCGGCGGTGGGGTTGGCCGCGTTCCGGCGGGAGTTCTACCGGTGTCTGACCCGTCGGGCGGATGCGTTGTTCGAGTTGGTCGACGCCGCGTTGTGCGCGGACGGGCCGGTGGGTTCGTTGGTGGGGCTGTCGCTGGTGGGTGAGCATCGGCGTGGTCACGGGTCGTTGTACGCGGCGTTGAACCGCGGTCGGGTCGATGTCGACCGGCTGCGGACCGCTGTGGCCGCGGTGCCGGTGCCCCGGGCCGCCGATGGTCGGATCGTGCTCGCGGTGGACGTGACGTGCTGGCTGGGGCCGGAGGCCCACACCTGTCCGCAACGGGTGCTGTGTCACACCTACGGCCGTGGCAAGGACACCCACATCATGGTTCCGGGATGGCCGTACTCGCTGGTCACCGCTTTGGAGACCGGCCGCAGCTCGTGGACGGCACCGCTGGACGTCCGCCGCCTGGCCCCGGGGGACGATGCCGCCACGGTCACCGCCGATCAACTACGCGACGTGGTGCGACGGCTGATCACGGCCGGGCAGTGGCAGCCCGGGGATCCGGACATGTGGGTGGTCGCGGACGCCGGCTACGACGGTCCCCGACTGGCGTTCCTGCTGGCTGATCTGCCGGTGCGGGTCCTGGTGAGAATGCGCTCCGACCGGGTACTACGCCGCCGCGCCCCAGTCGAGCGGACCGGTAACGGCCGGCCACCCAGACACGGCGGCGAGTTCGTCTTCGGTGACCCGGCCAGTTGGGGCGACCCGGACGCGGTCACCATCACCGACACCCGCCTCTACGGCACCGCGACGGTTCGGGCCTGGCACGCGTTGCATCCCCGGTTGACCCACCGCACCGCCTGGACCAGCCACACCGGCACGCTGCCGATCATCGAGGGCACCGTGGTCCTGCTGACCGTCGACCGGCTCCCGTCGGGCGCCACCCCGAAGCCGGTCTGGCTCTGGTGGTCTCACCCGGAGCCAAGTAGCAGCGAGGTCGGCCTGATCTGGCAGGCGTTCCTGCGCCGTTTCGATATCGAGCACACGTTCCGGATGCTCAAACAGACCATGGGCTGGACCAGTCCGAAACTACGCGACCCGGCAGCCGCCGACCGCTGGACCTGGCTCGTCCTGGCCGCCTACACCCAGCTACGCCTCGCCCGCTCCGCCGTCGCCGACCTCCGCCGGCCCTGGGAACGCCCGGCCCCGCCCGAGCGGCTCACCCCGGCCCGCGTCCGGCGAGGGTTTCGGAACCTGCGCGGCAAAGCCGGTAACCCCGCCAGCGCGCCGAAACCCTCCCGACCAGGCCCGGGCCGGCCACCCGGCCAACGCAACCACCGCCCAGCGACCCGCCACGACGTCCACATCGTCACCAGCACAAAACCGGCCAACACACCGAAGAGACCGAAGAAAACGGCCAACCCCACACCACGCCGCACGGGTTAAAGATCAAGATAGGGTTCGTGGAAACTGTATCGGCCAAGGTTTGGACAGGCGCTGACACCGAAAACCGGGCGCTGGCGCCACGTGTGTCTTCCCGTTTCATTTGGCCGTCCGAGAGGGCGGGGGTGGGTGCTCGCCGGGTGCTCAGGCGCCGTGGACGGGGTCGTACTTGTGTGGACCGGACGGGACACCGTCTCGAAGAACCAGGGGACTGGCAGGGAACAAATGGACTCCCGCGGCCCGGTTGGACCCGTTGAGTCGATCACGACTGCGCTCTTAATCCGCGGGTTCGGGTCCCTGGCGGCGCACCAACAATCAAGGCTATGACCTGGGATTTTAAACCAGATCAGAGTCGTTTTCGTGTTTGGGTTCGGGGGCGGGTTCGCGGTTCTGGCTGCTGCGGCTGGCCTCCTGTCGGCGCTCCGACTCCGTCGATGGTGACGCAGGGGAGCTGGTTCTTGTGGGTACGGTGGCGCCGCGTGTTCGCCTACCCCGACGGCCAACTCGCCGACGGCATCACTGGACGCGACCCCCGACGAATTGACGAGACGACCACTGAGCTGACAGCTGAGCCCCGCCTGGATCACGGGTTCGTCGATGCGTGTCGCGTGCGCTCGGTGTCCTCGACGTCACCTCGAGGCGGCCAGGTCGGCGAGGAGCGCGTCGAGGACCAGTTCCTCCTCGACGCGCGCACCGTGCCGGCGCATGAGCCGGGTCAGATCGGCGTCCCAGCCGGCCTCGACCGGCTGGCCCGTCAGCGTCCCCGGCGTGGCGTCCGCGACCGCGGCCCGGTACGCCGCGGCGTCGTACCGCCAGGGCTGCCACGGGACACGCGACCGCAACAGGTTGGCGATCCGCAGGCCGCCCCAGTCGAAGTCGCCGTGGTAGGACAGCTGTGCGCCGCCGGCCGCGAGCGCGGCCAACAGCCGCAGCGCCGCCGTGCTCGGCTGCCCGTTGACGCAGACCAACGGCGGGCACGCCGGACCGAGCCGGTCGGCCGCGGCGGCCAGCACCGTGGGGTTCTCGCAGACGTGGACGTCGCCAGCCGGAAAGCTCGGTCGCTCGCGGCCGAGTTGACGCAGGGTCAGCACGAGCGGTTCGCCGGTCATGGCGGCCGGCGCGGTGAAGGCGTGCAACCGGTTGCCAGGGATCGCCGTCACGTTGAGCACCAGGACCGTCGACGACAGCTCGTCGACGAGCACGCCGGCGCTGTCCCACAGCGCCCGCCGCCGCTCGGCCGGGGAGGTCGGTTCGTCGTCGCCGGGCCACCAGACGGCTCGTACGGCCGACAGCACGAGGGTGGCCAGCGGGCGGTCGGAGTCGAGGGCGTGGGCGTCGCCCGTCGCCCGTACGGCGAGCCGGGCCAGGGGAACCCCGTCGGCGGGCAACGAAGCCAGGACTTCGACGAGATCTTCGGCGAGCCGGCCCGCCACGGCCGGCGTACCGGACAGCCGGCGCAGCAGCGTGCCCGTCCCGCGATCGGCGCACCAGTCGGCCAGTTCCGTCCGGTACCGGCCGAGCCGCTCCAGCGGGGCCGCCGCGGTACGCCAGGCGGCCGCCTCGGCGGCGCGGATCTCCGCGCTCACCGGCACCGGCCCGGTGAGCCGTTCGACGGCGGCGGCCAGCCCGTCCGGGTGCATGCCGCTCCGACGGACCACCTGGTCGAGGTCGTCGAGGCTGATCGTCACGGAGGTGCCCCGCCCGGGCCGCCGCCCCAGCAGCCGTTGCACCGCCAACCGTTCGGCCGGCGTCGGCTGGCTGAGCGAGAGCGTGCCGGTCAGCGGCTGACCGCGGGCCATTCGCTGCCGTAGCCGCTGGACAAGCCGTTCGGTGTCGGCCCCGCCGAGTTGGCGGCGCAACCGCTCGACGTCCGGTTCGGTCACTCGGTGGCCCACAGGTCGGGTTGCGCCGAGGCGCCCGGCCCGGCGGCGTCGTCCGGTTCGCCGTCGGGGTGTGACGTCCGCTGGTGCGGCAGCGGAACGTCGACGCGGCGCAGCCGGTGCCGTTCCCGCCCGTCCCACCGCCACGGGGTGACCAGCACGGCGTCGATGCCGTCGTGCCGGGCCAACTGTGCGATGCCGAGACCCGGCACCTGCGGATAACAGCCCCACTCCCGCTCGCTGGTCATCACCACGTCCAGGTCGAAGGTGGCGAGCAGCCCGAGACACTTGGCCCGAGAGTCGTCGTCCACCCCGGCGAACGCTTCATCGAGGGCGATCAGGCGCGGCGCGTACGGGTTGCCCGCCGAACCGTAGTACGAGGAGGCGGCGGCGAACAGCGGGATGCTGGCGGCCAGCACCCGTTCACCGCCGGAGGCGGGACCGGTGGCCGGACGCCACTGCCCGTCCTGGTGGCGCTGGATCGCGAACTCGTGCCAGGCGCGGTAGTCGAGCGCCCGGGTGAGCTGTTCGTGCCAGGTGGCCGCCTCGTCGCGCAACCGTTCCCGCCCGATCTGCTCCTGCAGGAAGGCGCCGATCGCCCTCCGGTCCTCGTCGTTCCACACGTCGGTGCTCTGCCGCAGCTGCCGGGCGCGCAGCTCGGCGAGGCCCGGCGGGGCGTCCCGGGTGGGCCGCCACAACAGCCGTAGCCGCATGCCGGTGGAGGTGGGCCGCTCCTCCAGCTCGCCGTTCATCGTCGCCACCTGTTGTTCCGCTCCGGCGACGAGTTCCTGGAGTGCCCCGGCGACCTCGTTGACGAGGTGGGTCTCCAGCACCTCCCGCTCGTGGGCGGAGAGCACCCGCTGTCGTTCCTCGATCTCGGTGACCAACGCGGCGGACAGTTCCGCGACGGAGCGGTTGTGGCCCTGGAAGATCACCTCCACGATCATGGTGTCCTCGCGGACGGCGGGCAGCACCTGGTGGCCGTGCCGGGACAGGCTGTCGGTGAGGACCTTCATGTCCAGGCTCACCTGCTGTTGGACGCGTTCCCAGGAGCGGTCGGCATCGTCGACGTCGGCGAGCAGTCGATCGACACCCCTGGCCACGAGCACGGCCGGCGTCGTCGCCCACGGCTGTCGCGGATCCGGGACCTCCTGGTCCGGGCAGGCCAGTCCGATCAGGCCGGTGCCGGCGAAGGCCCGCAGCACCTCGACGGCGGCGTCCCGCGACCGGGTTGCCTCGTCGAGTTCCTCGGTCAGCCGGGTACGTCGCCCGTTGGCGTCGCCCCGGGCGTCCCGGGCGTCGCGTTCTCGCTGCTGGGTCTCGTGGCGCTCCCGCTGGCACGTCTTCTCGGCGCCGGCCACCTCGCGGATTTCGCGTTCCAACTCGGCGACGGACGCTCCGGCGGTCGCGTCGAGCGTCTCGAACTCCGTCCGGGCCAGCCGGGCCTGCTCGGCCGCCTCGGCCGCCTCGATCGCGGCCGGTTCGAGCCGGTCCAGCCGTTCCTCGTACGCCCGCCACGCCTCGTCGCGGCGCCGCGCCGCGCCGCGTACCCCGGTCAGGGTGGGCCACCAGGCGGCGAGCGTCACCTGGTAGTCCTGGAGACCGTCCCGGGCCGCGGCCAACTCGTCGACGTCGTACGGCAGGCCCACGTCAGCGGCGAACTCGGTTGCCTCGTCCAGCGCCGTCTGGGCGGCACTGACCTCCTCACGCAGGCTCGCCGTCGCCTCGTCGCGCTTGCCGATCGTGTCCCGGCGCAGCTGGTGGGCGCCGCGCACCAGGGTGTGCGCCTCGCGCAGCGGCTGATCTGTCGGGAGACCTTCCGCCTCCCGGCCGACCCGTCGCCGGCGCTCGTCCAGTGTGGAGCGCTGCTCGGCGAGGTCGGCTGCCACCACGGCCAGTTCGTCGGCCTCCTGGCGCAGCGCGGCGACCCGTGCCCGGCGGGCCGCCTCCCGGGCGCCTTCGCCGATGTGCTCCGCGTCCGCTTTCGTCCACCGCCCGGTGACGACGCCGATGCCGAAGCCGCCGTCGGTGCTGACCCAGGTGTCCGCCCCAGAGTCCGCGCCGAGGCCGATGGCGGCGAGTACGGCGGTCACGGTCCGCTCGGTCAGCGCGGCGGCGTGCGGGTCGGCCACGTCGATGGCCGGCCGCAACAGTGTCCCGAGGTTCGTGCCCACCTCGACGGTGGGCCGCAGCACCGCGTCTCCGCTGGCCGGATTCCGCACCGTGCCGTCCGGGTCGACCCACGCGTCGAGCACCCCGGCCGCCTCCAGCGCCGCCTCGATGCCGGCGCGGGCGACGGGTGGCACGTCGGAGGCGAAGTCGACGACGCGCCACAGCGGAGCGCCCGGCCGGCCGAAGCGTGCCTGCGGGGAGCGGGTGTGCGATGTCGGCGGCGGCTGGTGCGCCCCGTCGGTCAGCCGGCGCAGTTCGTCGTCGATCTCCCCGGTCCGTTCTGCCACCTGGCGCTGCTCGGCCTCCACGGCCGCGTCGGCCCGGGCGATCGCCTCGGCAGCTGACCGACCGGCCGCGGTGACCTCCCGGCTGGCCGGATTGTCCCCGTCCAGGGTGGTCACCCAGGATTCGAGCCCGGTCAGCACCGCCTCCGGGTCCGCGACCGGCAGCTCGACCAGTCCGGTCAGATACTCCCCGGTCCGCCGGACCAGCGCCTGACCCCGTTCGACCGCCACGGCCTCCGCGTCGGTGATCGCCTCGTCGGCCGCAGCCAGTTCGGTGTCCAGCCGGTCAACCTCCCCCCGGGCCTGGTCGGCCCGGCTCCGCGCCGCGTCGGCGGCGGCCCGGAGCCGGTCGAGGGTACGCAGCGCGGCCCGCCGCGCTGCGATCAGCTCGTCGGCGGCGCGGCGCGCCTCGTCCAGCCCGCCGGGGGAGCCGCCCGGTTCGTCCCCCAGGGCGGCGAGCACCCGGTCGCGGTGCCGGTCGGCGATCCGCGCCGTCGTCGTGCTCTGCGCGACCCTGGTACGCGCCGCGTCCTCGGCTACTTCGGCCGCACCCAGCTCCTCGGCCAACTGCTCGACGGTACGCCGGGTACGTGTCACGTCCGCCTCGATGTCGCGCAGGCGTTCCGCCTGACGGTCGGCGAACGTGGCCCGCTGACCTGCCGCCTCTCGCAGCCGGCGCAGGTGCTCGGCGGTCCGCGCCTCGGGGCTCTCCGTCAGCGCCCGTCGGCGCGCGGTCAGCTCGGTCATCCGTGCGTCCAGCTCCACCAGGCGGGCTTCGGCCTGCCGTACCCGCTCGTCGGCCTGCTCGTATGCCCGCTGCGCCTCGCCGAGATCGCGGCCCAGCTGCTCGTACCGGCTGTGCTGCTGCCGCAGCATTGCGGCCTTGCGTCTCGTCGCGATGCGCGCGTACTGCCGGTAGCGGGTGAGGAAGTTGTCGCCGGCCTTCTTCGTCTCCCGTAGTTCGGTCAGGGTCTCCCGCTCGTCGTCGAGACCGCGGAACGCCTCCGCCACCTGGGTGATCAGGTTCTCGTCCAGCGGCGGCAGCGCGTCGCTGAGCGCCCGGGACAGGCTCTTCTCGTCCGGGCGCTTCGACAACTGCGGCTGCCGCAGCCTGATCAGCAGGGACACCAGCGCGTCGTACCGGTTGCCCAGGCCGAACAGCGCCTCGTCGACTGCCCGTCGGTAGTCGACGGCCCGTTCGTAGACCATCCCCGCCGGACCGATCGCGTCGCGCAGCCGGTCCCTCGTCAACGCCGTGCCGGTGGCGGTCAGCAGCTGGAGGTCCGCGCCGACCCGTTGACCGGTGACGAAGTACCAGTGCCGGGCGATTCCGCGCCCGGCCACCGCCTTCAGGCCGCAGCCCACGGTCAGAAAGCGGGGGGTGCCGTCGACATCCCGGCGACCGAACTCCAGCCAGGTGTAGCCGGTCCGCTCCGGATGCGGGTGCCGCCCGCCGAGCAACAGGTTCCACTCCATCCGCTTGTGCGGATCCCCATCGGGCTCCACCCGGTACGGCGCGAGTTCGCCGTCCAGCAGGAACGGCACCGTCAACGCGAGGACCTTCGACTTGCCCGTACCGTTGTTGCCCCGCAGCAGCAGGCTGCCGCCGTGGAAGTGGAACTCCTCCCGGTCGTAGTAGAAGATGTCGACCAACCCTGCCCGCAGCGGCTGCCACCGTTCCCGGTCCGGCACCGGGAGTTCCCAGCCGGATGTCGACATCGATGCGGGGGCGGCGGCAGCGGCGGTCACGGTGACGGTTGCTTCCTCTGGTCGGTGGATCGTGTCGGTGGTACGCGTCGGTCAGCGGGCGGAGGCCCTGGTTTCCCGGAGGGTCGGCTCCGCCAAGGCATAGCGCGCGATCGCCGGACGGGCGACGACCAGCGGGTCGTCGGCCGGTTCGACGCAGACCAGCTTGAGCGCGCGCAGTGCGTCCAGTGCCGTGGCGACCAGTTCCACCTCCGCCCCAGGATCGGTGGCGTGCTTGCGCCAGTACGACCGGTGCTGGCGCGCCAACTCGCGGGTGTGCCGGTGCAGCTCGCTTACCCGCAGCCCGCCCCCGCCGGCCGCTGAGATCCGCTCCGCCAGCAGCAGCGTCAGGTGGCTCTGCATTCCCTCGGCCGGCATCCGGACATCCGTAAGCTCGTCGGCCGGGTCGACCATCGCGACGCCCTCGGCCCGTACCTCGCCGACCAGCCCGGTCAACTGGGTGATCCGGTTCAGGATGGCGAACCGCTGACTGGTCAGGTAGGCGAACTCGGCCTCGGTCAGCTCGTCGTAGTACACCACCGGCTGTTCGAGCAGCAGCCGGGTGAGCCGGTGCCGTAGCGTCCGGTTGCGGGCGTCCTCCACGTCCGGTACGACCTCGACGGTCAGTGCCGCCAGCCGGTCGGCGGGCGCCGGGGCACCGACCATCGACGGGCCGCGGGTGCTGGCCAGCAGCCCGGCGATCACCCGCCGGTTCACGTCGTAGAGCACGTCCCCGCTCGTGCCGAGGTAGGCATCCTCGTCGCCGGCCACTCGACGCAGCACCCCCCAGTGCAGCAGCAACCGCACCACGGCCACCATGTCGGCCCGGCGCTCCCGCCGGTCCAGGGTGAACGTGAAACCGGTGGCGGCCAGCGTCGGGTCAGCGGCGGCCAGGACCACGTCCTCCGCCAGCCGGCCCAGGGTGATCTGCCCGTCGGCGCGTTCCAGCGCGGCCAGGGCGAGGCAGGCCAGCACGTACCGTTGCCGGGAAAATGGGGTCCTGGCCTTCGGATCACGGGCCGGATGCGTGTGGTCGTACGGGTCCGCGGTCAGCTTCATCAGCCGGATCGTCTGCGCGTCGGCGGTCAGCCGCCAACCCGTCTCCCGGTCGAACCACTCCCGCAACTCCGACGTGTACGTCCGGACCAGCCGGAACTCCTCGTCCGGAGTCAGCCCGGCGACCAGCAGCGGGCGGGACAGCAGCAGCCGGGCGGCCCGCTGCGACCGGCCCAAGTCGCCCTCGGCAGACTCTCGGGCCCTCATCCGGCCACCTCGACCGGGGCGAGGTCGATGATCTCGACGAGATGCTCCGGGCCGGTGAGTACCCCGTCGGCGGTGACGATCCGCACGGGGGGTGCCCCGTCGACGCGGACGAGGCGTATCCACAGGGTGCCGTCGGAGGTGGTGGTGGTCACCTCCGACACGTCCGGCCGCCGGGCGGCCAGCGCGTCCCCCAGCAACTGGAGGAAGAGCCGGAACTCGGCGGTGTCCAGTTCACCGAGGCGGGAGAGCATGACGGGGCCGGAGGTGACCAACGACGACCGGGCCCGTGCCGTTTGCGCTGTCTCCCGCTCGGCGCGTTCGGCGAGCAGCCGTCGCTGCTCGGACCGGTCCAGGACCCGGGCCGGCGAACCCCGCCGCTCGTACGACCCGGTCTTGCGTAGTCGGGGACTGATCTCCAGCCGGGGCGCCTGCGCCCACGGTGTCGCCGCCGGCACCGGCCGTTGCTCGACCGCGGCCAGGGTTTCCGCCGTGACGGTCAGGTGACGAACCGGGGAGAGGCCGAACGCGGTGTGCCACAACCGGTGCGCGGACTCGTCGTCGGGGGCCTGCGCGAACCACAGCGCCAGGCAGCGGAAGTCGGCCGACCGGTCCGACCGGCCGGCCCGGCGCTCGTTGATCGCCGCGACCGCGCCGAGTAGCTGTCGGATCGCGTTGATCGCGGCAGTGCGCAGCAGCCGCGCCTGGGACTGTCGGCTGGAGTCGCCGCTGACGAACCAGTCCCGTAGTCCGTTCCAGCGTTGCTGCCAGGCAACCCGTGCCTGCCGTACAACCTGGTCGTCCGCGTCGTCGCCGGGCGCGGCGTCAGCCGCCTCCCTACGGGCCACGGTGTCCAGCAGTGGGTGCACCCCGGTCGCCTCGATCTTGTGGGCCAGGTTGGCGATCTCCGCGCCCCGGTTGGCGAGATCGGCGATGAACCGCTCGATATACGCGATCAGCTGTTCCTTGTACGCGAGAAAGGCCGCCACGTCCGCGTCGGCGAAGTCGACGGCCCGCCGCAGCGACGCCATGAACGCCTGCGCGTTGTCCGCCAGCCCGGTGAACCGGTCGACCAAGCTCATCATCAACAGATGAGTCTTCGCCGGGTCGGGCGAGGACCCGGCCGCAGCCTCGGCGGCGATCCCCAGCAGAGCGCGCAACTGGTCGGCGATGTCGGACAGCGCGACCGACTGCAGGGCGCCGCGCCGGCCGATCGCCTCCTCGTAAGTGGCGATCGCCTGCTCGGCGGCGTGTCCGTGCGCGCTCAATTGATAGAGGTAGCGGGCGCGATGGAAATCCTCCACCGTGGTGACCCGTCCGGTGTCCGGGTCGGCACGCAGATTGCCCCATTCGGCGAGCTGTGCCAGCGCCGCCGAGACGCTCTCCAGCGACGCCCCGGTGCCGATCTCGGCCAGTACGTCCTCGGGACGCAGGTGCACGGTGAAGCGACGCTTTGCCCGAACGAAGGCGTTCAGCACGTCCCGGTACAGCCTGACGTTCTGTGCCTGCAGGTGCGCGAACGGCTGGGCCGCAGGAGCGGTGCCGGTGGACATTCACCCATCATCGCAGAGCCCTCCGCGGCGACCCTTCGGCGCTGCATGTGAGCCTGCACCTCGCGACCAGGCCGTGGCGCTCGGTCCCGACCGCGCCTTCCCGCCGGATACCCGGTCGGTGGTCGCGTTCCTCCGGCCGCACCGCGCCGGCTACCGAGCCGAGTTGGCCCGCGCCGTCACGGCGGCGCGGGCCACCCGGTCCGCGAGACGTTCGATCTGCCCACGCAGCTCGTTTAACGGACCCGCCAGATCCAGCCCGTGTGCCATGACGCGGACGCCGCTGCCGACGAGCCGGTACTCCCGTTCCGGCTCGTGGTCGGTCGCGTAGACCAGGTGGCCTTCGGCAAGCCCAAGCGTCGTGCAGTACGCGAGCATCTGGTAAAGGTCCCCGTTCGGCGGCGAGGATCCGCTGGTCCGCTTGTACTTCGCGTCGACGACCCCGAGACACCGGTGCTGCCGCCACCAGGTGATGTCCGGATACATGGGCACCGTGGCGCGCTCGTCGAGGTGCGCCGGGTGCTGGGCCACCACGGTGCCCCCGTGTTCTCTCGTGATCACGTCCCGGAGGACGGCGGTCAACCAGTCCTCGAACACCCTGTTCAGGTCGAAGACGAATCCGCTGGCCCGCACCGTGCCGCTGTGGTGTTCGACGCTGTCGTCGGCGAGGATCAGCCGGGCGAGCCGCAGCGCCGGACCGTACCGGGCGGTGAGCCGGTTGACGGGGACCGGAGGCAACGGCAGGCCAGGCGGCAGCCGGGTGACGTCGGCGAGGGCCTGGCCGAGCCGGTGCAGGCCGCATCGGGCGGCCGCCGGTACGCTGTCGGTGCGGCGTAGCCGGTCGACGGCCGCGCGCAGGATCTGGTTTTCCGGGATGTCGACGGAGTAGTCGTCGTAGCGGACCTCGAGCGGCAGCGCCAGCCCTGGCCGGCGGCGGAGCTGGTCGGCCTCCCGCAAGCGGCCGCGCAGGGTGGGCAGCGTCTCCTCGGCGACCCGGTACCCCTGCAGGACGCCGGGGGCCAGCGCCCGCGACGCGGCTGCGGTGAAGGCCACCGCGACCGCAGGTACGAGCTCATGTTCGGTGGCAAGATCCGCCGGCTCCGGCCGCCAGCCGCTGTCGTCGCGGGCGTGGCCGAGCATCCAGAACAGTCGACCGATCGGCAACTTGGGCCTGACCCTGACCTCGACGGTGTCCTCACCCGCCTGCAACCGCACCACCCCGACCTTGGAGTCGGCGGTTAGGCGTAGCCGCCCGTCGACGGTCAGCGTCGTGGCCACCAGTCCGGTGCCGGCCAGCGCCGGCCCCAGCGCCGCGTCGGTCGGGCCGAAGACCGCCGTCTGGTATTCGTCGAGAACGAACTGCCTCATCCAGGTGATCCGGCCCCGGTCGGGTTGTCGGTGGCGGCACCCAACCGGCGGCGTAGGACGTCCAGGCCGTACCGGGCGCGGATGTCGACCCCATCGCCGAGGTGCCGCTCCTCCAACAGCGGTTCGATCGCGGTACGCCAGATGCGCGCCAACCCGTGCTCGTCGGCGACCCGCGGGTTCATCAGGTACGAGGGGCCGACGGCCGCGTCCCGGTCGCCGATCGCCCGGTTGAGTTCGTCGAGGAGGTCGGCCCGGTCCTCGGGAAGCTGGTTGGCCCGCAGCCAGCGCCGCAGCATGTCCCGGAGCGGCGGTTCGCCGGGAAACAGGGCCTGGAACAGGAACCTACGCCGCATCGCAGCGTCGACGAGGGCGATGGACCGGTCGGCGGTGTTCATCGTGCCGATGACGAACACGTTCGGCGGGAGCTCGAACTCGTCGGTCGGGGAGTACTGCAGTTGGATCCGCCGGCCGCGGTATTCGAGGAGGAAGTACAACTCGCCGAACACCTTGGCGAGATTGGCCCGGTTGATCTCGTCGATGATGAGCACGTAGGGCTGGGCCGGATCGTTCCTGGCGTCCGTCACGAGTTGTTTGAACGGGCCCGGTTCGAGCGAGAACGTGATGCCACCCTGCTGTTCGCCGCGGACCGGCCGGTAACCCTCGAAGAAATCCTCGTACGAGTACGACGGGTGGAACTGGACCAGCCGGTACGCGCCGTCGATGTCGCCGGTGAGAAACTGGGCCAACTCGTAGGCCAGATACGTCTTCCCGGTGCCGGGCGGCCCGTACAGGATGATCTGCTTCTTCTCCCGTAGCAGGTCGACGGTCTCGGTGAGCCATTCGCGGTCGATGAGAAGCCGGTCGGCGAGGGCCGGCGTCGGATCGGGCAACTCGACGTCGACCGGTGCCGCCGCAGTGGCGTCGTCGACCGCCGGCGTTTCCAGGGTCGCCAGGGCGACGAATTCGTCGGTCGCCGGGCCGAGATCGCTGACCGTCATCTGCCCGGCGAGTTTGTTGCGGGCCATCTCCGACAACTGCTCCCGCGCAATCGGCGCGTCCGGGTTGGCCCACCTGACCGCCCGACGGCGGCTCGACAGCCGGTCGGTGGTGGGCGTCCAGGTCACCGGTCCGGTCACGGTGCCGACGTAGAAGCCCTGCCAGTCGACGGTGACGACGACATCGCCCTCCCGCATCCGGTTGAGGAAACGGTCGAGAACGCCGACGCGTACGCCGCGCTGGGCCGCGGAATGCTCCGGCATCCGTTGCCGAAGCAGTTTGTCGAGTTCGGCCTTCGGCGTGTCCGGCCCGATCTCCGGCAGATCGGGGAAGGCGATCGAGCAGTAGCCGTCCTTGAGCCAGTCCGGGACGAGGTTCTGGCCGTGGACCTTCCCACCCCGTACGAGCCAGCCCTGGGCTCCCGTGGTCGTCTCGCCGCTGGTCGCGCCGCGCCATCGGTCGACCAGCGGTGGTGCGTAGAACCGTACGGCCGCGCCGGTCTTCCGCTTCAGCACCTCGGTGAGTTCGGCGAGGTCGCGGTCGATGTCGCCGGTCTTTGCCGGCAGTTCATCCGCGAAAGCGGCCACGATGGCCTTCTTGTTGTCCCGGGACACCACCGCCGGGAAGGTCTCCGGAAAGGCGATGTTGAGCAGCACGTTCCGTTGGCTGTAGGCGCCGTTGACCGGTATTCCGTCCACGACCTCCCGGAACCGCCACGGGTCCCGCAATGCCGCTTCCCGACCGTCTGGCGGCAGGGACTTCCACGCCTGGACGAAGCGGACCAGGAACGCGATCTGCCGGTCCCGCAGCGTCATGTACGCCGTACCGGCGCGGACCAGCCCGGTGTCGAGCAGCCGGTCGAGGTCGGCCGGTATGCCGACCGGGGTGGGTAGGAGTTGGAGAACCCCGGCGATCACGGCTCGTTTCGCGGCGCCGCCGATGTCCCTCGGCAACAGGAAATGCAGATAGAGCAGTTCCGCCATGAGCTGGACCGCCTCGGGCGGCGCCGACGCCATCTGTCCACGCAGTTTCTGGACGAAGGTCTGCTTGCCGGTGTCCGGCTGTTCGACGAAGTGCGTGTACAGCGCGTCGGCCGTACCGCCGGTCCAGATCCTGGCACCGGGTGTGAACAGTGAGCCGTCCTGTTCCAGCCCGGCGGTCAGAATATGTCGCGCGGTGCGGTAAACGGCCTCGTCGTCCACGTGTGCTCCCTTGGTCCGGTCCGTGTTGCAGCCCTGCCGGTGCCGGTCCAGGTGGTGCGAGGGGCCGGGCGACAGTCGGCATCGGCCATTCTGGACCACGCGGCCCGGATCACGTGCCCCTGTCGACCAGCACCGGTTCCGACACGCCGGTGTGGCCGTGCGGGCACGGCTTGGCGCATCTGCGTGCCGACGGGGTTCGGGATGTGGTTGGAGGACGCCGGCTGCCTACGCTTCCTGGCCCACATCGACCAGATCCCGGCCAGGGGGATTGTGGAACGGCCCGGCGAAACGAGACAAGGAGGACCGGCCGGTACGGCTCCACCCGGCTCGCCAGCTACATCACGCAGGGAAGCAGGGCCGTGCCCCTCCGCGGAACTCGAACGCCGCCCGGAGCGGACGCGGCGAGTCGCGTGGTTGTGGCATCGTTCGACCCGATGGGAGGTGACGCAGGTGGATGTGTCGTCCGCGCCGACAAGGTACGCCGAAGCGTTGCGGTTCGCCGCCGAGGTGGTCGATGCGGCCACCCGCCCTCCACACGGTGACCACGGCGACGAGCTTCTGCGCGATCCCTACGCGCAGGAACTGCTGAAACATCAGAGCGACTGGTCGTGGTGCGACAACCGGCAGGATGTCGACCTGGCCGCCGGCGGCGCGCTGCGCGCCACAGTCGAGTACGTCGCCCGTCGGCACGCCGTAGCGCTGCCCGACCACACCGGCCGCGCCGGTGAGCAATGGCCCGACGTCGATGACCGCCTGGCCTGGCTGGAGTCGGCGCTGTGTTTCGCCGTCGAAGCCGCCGAGGAGGCCTGGCCGCACCGGCTGCAGCAGGTCCTGGCCCCCTGGGTACGCCAACGGCTCACCGTCCTGCTGGCCACCACTGACCGGGCAGAGGGGCTGGGCAACCTGGACGCCCGCGTGCGGCGCGCGGTCGTGCCGGCACCGTCCCGCTGACCTCGTACCCAGTCGCTGTCACTGATGGTGTGCTGACACTGCCCACCGGAGTGGAGGACGGGCACCGGACGGCGGTTGCCGAAGCGTTGTCGGCTCTCGGCCTGACCCACACCGAAGAATAGGCCTGCGCAGGGACCGCCGCGTCACCCTCATCACCGCCGCCGACTTCGGCGTGGACCACGCGGCATGGCCAGGATCGAACGAGGTGGTCATCAAGTGGGCCGGCACCGTACCGGCCGACCGCCGTCCCGCCAGCTCACAACGCCGACCTGCAGAAATGCCATAACGTCGGCCTTGCTCGAGATCCACACGAATCGACCACCGGGAAGATGTGCCTTCCCGGGCCGCTCCACGGGCTTGAGTATTCCTCCTGATGTTGTTGTTGGCGTCGCTGCCACCGCCTATGGTGGATGCCAGTTTCGGGGAGGAACAAGACGTGACCACTGATAACAACGCGGCGGTGCCGGTATGGACACTCGCTACGGAGGCCGTGAGCGTGCCGGACGTGCTAGGCGATGAGTGCATGACACCGGATCGACTCGCAGAATTGCGAACAGTGCTGGCAACACTTGCGGATTCCCCCATCGCCACCCTCGAAGCGCACCCGGTGTCAGCCAAACGCGATCGGAACGCCGGAATTCCGCTTCATGCCGCCAGTCCACTCGCTCAGCAATTGTCGCACCTTGTGACTCAGACAGCGAAGTCGGCGCCTCCGACGGCGAACGTCGCCGCTACCGGTGACGTGCTCTACCGAATGGTCGTACCGGCAAAGGTCGCCGCGCAGGTCGGTAAAGGACTTGTCTGGCCCATGGCTTCGAAGGCAGCCGCAGGAGGTATTCGCGGCGCGCTGGTCAACTCCACTGGCCGCATAACGGCTGCTTCCACGTTTGTACCCGTTGCCGGCAAGACCGCTGTCGCGGGTGCGGCAACCGGCTCGGCCACCACAGCTGGTGTGGCCGCGGCCAGCGCCGGAGCGTTGACGGTGGCCGCGCCACTTGTCCTGATGGCCGTCGCGGTCGGCGTCAGCGCCTACGCTGATCAGCAGCGTCAGAAAGCGATCGAGCGGATCGCCGACCTCCTGGAGCAGTTACAGGAAGACAACCTCGAGAACGAACGCAGCGAGTTGGACGGTTGTCGTGACGCGATCGACAAGGCGACGTCGCTTCTCCTCGACCAGGGCAGAATCGGCCTGTCTCTAGGACTGGATTCCTCGTCGTACGCGATCAGCAGGGCGATCGAACGAACCAAGCGTCGGCTTATGAAATGGCAAGGTGTAATAGCTGCGCTGCCCGAAGGTCCGGTTGAAGTCGGCGCATTGACGAAGCCCTTCCCTGGTATCAACGAGGAAGGCGGCATGTTCCGCGCACACCTGGAGCTCGCACGACTCGCCATTGCTCTCAAACGCCGAGTGCTCGTGCTTCAAGCGGTCGAACACGCGCAACTGGTGGAAACGAACAATCCGTTCAAAAGTTTCATCGGCACGCTGCGCGACGACGAACGTCGTGTCGACGAGTTGGAATCAGGCATCAACTCGGTCCTACTCCGACTGTCGACTCTCGAGTTGAAGCGTTACAGCGGTATCCGAAAAATCATGTTCACGCCGGGCGAGGTCGACGACCTACTCAAAACCGCATATCGCCTTCGCGCCCTGGGCGACGGCCTCAACATAGGATCCCACCAAGCCGACGTTGCGATCGAGATCGAACGAAGCAGCGACGGATCGCTCGTAGTGTTCCCTGCGGTCGCCGCCTAACGCTGCAAGTGAGGGAGCGCGCGGGCGACGTCGGCGAGGGAGAGCAGCCCGTCGTGACCGTGGAGCCACCACAGCGCGCCGGCGGGACCGAGACCAGTCTGCGCGGCGTGGTCCCGGCTGGCGGTGGCCACGGGTACGTACCGGTTGTCGTCGCCGAGGCGTTGGTGGAGGCGATGGGCGCGTCGGGCGGAGTGGAGCCAGAACAGGACGGGCCAGCGCGGGCCGCCGTATGCGAGCAGACGGTGGTAGCCGGCGAGTTTGCGGAGCAGTTCGTCGTACTCGAGGAAGAACGGCAGCCGGTGGCACTTGGCGCGCCAGATGGCGTCCCGTCGGGGTGGATGGGGGCGGGGTAGCCGCGTAGTTCGACGGCGGAGTCCGGGGCGGCGAAGGCGCCGGGTTCCCGCAGAGTGCCTCTGACCACACTGGTCCACCGGCTGTCTGTCGGTTGGAAGGCGGTGGGACCTCCGGTTCCCGAGCCGGGAGCCCATCCCCGATCTCCTGCCCTGAGCCTCGAACGACGTGCTGCTCAGGATCTACGCGAAGCGCCCGGACGGCGTGACGCTGGCCCGGCGGGTACTGGAGGCGATCGCGCTGGCTCTGGCGGACAGGCCAGCGCGCGGCTCGTTGCCCGGCTAGGGGCGAACGTGGGCCGGATGAGGCTGCCACAGTTGGTCCGCGCTCTGCCCGAACCGGCCGTCCGTTCTCCGACCGCCCGCCTCGATCTCGCTCGGGGGCAGGGCGAAGGTGAATTGGCCGTCGCCTACTCCGGCACCGTCCGCTGACGGCACACCCGGTCGCTGTCACTGATGGTGCGCCGACACTGCCCACCAGAGTGGGGGCCGGGCATCGGACGGCGGTAGCCGACGCGCTGTCGGCCCTCGGCCTTACCCAGGCGGAAGAATAGAGTGGGTCCGATCAGTGGCCCGGGTTGGTTCACGGTCTCCGGGGATGTGACCTGGGGGATTGGTCGCCGACATATGGACTCCCGCGGCCCGGTTTGACTCGTTGAGTCGATCGTGACGAGCTATTGCCGGCGATCAGCCGGCGTGGCGTACCTCGGCCTGCCAGATGTCGGCCCATGGCCGGCGCAGCCCGACGCAGAGCCAGATCGGGCCACCGTTCTCGTCGTTGTCGACCTCGACCCGCTGGTCGACACGGCCGGCCAGGTTGACGGTGGTGAACCACTGTTGTAACTGGTCGGGACGGTTCCAGCCGACGGCGATCACCACGTCGGCGTCGGCCGGAGGGCGGCCGAAGTCGGCCATGCTGTTGTGTCCGGAGTACGCCGGTGGCAGGCCCCGCGCCGGACCGTAGCGGGCGACGGCGCCGGCCTCGCCGTAGTTGGCGGTGAGGATCACCGCGCGCTGTCGCTGCTCGGCGGGGAGTGCCTGGTGCACGGCGGCGAGGGAGTCGGCGAACGCGGGCCAGCCGATCGTCTCGCCGGCGTCGTAGTTCACGTCGACCACGAAGCCGGGCAGACGGTCGGCGGGCAGGGTGGGCAGCAGCAGCACGCCGTTCGGGGCGACGAACAGCAGCGCACCGGCCACCAGCAGCGTCCGACGCAGCACGCTGGCGCGGCGGGTGGCCCAGGCGGCGGTGACTATAGCGCCGGCGGCGGTGAGCACCAGTAGCAGTGGGGCGTCGTAGTAGCCCTTGCCGCCGGCGAGCAGCACCACGGCGACGACCACCAGCCAGGCCCAGGCCAGCGCCCGGTAGGCCCGCCACTGGGGGCGTCGCAGCAGCGCCACCAGGCCGGCGATCCAGATGGGCACGGCGTAGGGGCTGATGATGACGAACTGCAGGGCCAGTGCGTCGAGCCGCCCACTGTAGGAGCTGTCGCCGCCGGAGATGGATGCGGCCACGGACAACTGCGGGAAACCGTGCGTGGCCTGCCAGACCAGACTGGGCGCGGCGAGCAGCAGGGCGACGCCGAAGCCGGCGAGCACCCACCGGTCGCGCAGTAGCCGGCGGGGCCCGGCGATCGCCACCCCCGCGAGCAGGCCGACGCCCAGCAGCGCGGGCAGCAGCTTGTTGAGCATGCCGGCGCCGAGCACGAGCCCGATGCCGAGCGCCCAGCGGGTGTCGCCGGTGCGCAGTAGCCGGGCCGTGCACAGCGCCGCGGCCAGCCAGACGAGCATGTCGACGGTGGTGGTGCTGAGCAGGTGGCCGCTGGCCAGCACCAGGCCGGAACTGCCGGCGAGGAACGCCGCGAAGGTCTGCGCGCCCCGTCCCGCTCCGAACTCGCGGGCGAGCGCGGCCACGAGCAGAACGCACCCGCCGGCAATGAACGCCGACGGGGTACGCAGCGCCACCAGGTTGCCGGGCGCCACGGCATCGACGAGCCGGGCCAGGGCCGGCACGAGTGGGCCCTGGTCGACGTAGCCCCAGTCGAGGTTTCGGCCGGCGATCAGGAAGTAGAGCTCGTCGCGGTGGTAGCCGTAGCGGTTGGAGAGGACCAGGAGCGTGACGATCACCCCGCCGGCGACCAGCCAGGGACCGTAGGCCCGTGGACCGGGAGCGGGTGGGGCGCTGGCCGGTCCGGGCTCCTCACGGGATGGGCGAGCCAGGTCGGCGACTGATTCGGCCATGTTCCCATGATGGCTGCCAGCCTTCTCGGCCGCTGCCCCAAAAACGTCCTGTCGTCAGTCACGGATCGGTCCCGGTCGAGAGCCGTACAGTCAGGTACCCACGGATACGCCGGAACACCGGGTGGTGTTCCGGACGTTGCCGCCGGGGATGCCCGGCCGGTTTCCGGGCTACGACCTGACCCGGCTCGTCCTCGCCGATGCGGGCGAGCCGGATACCCACGCCAAGGTGCTGCCGGAGCCCGAGATGAGCGAAGCGGGGCTGGGAATGCTCGCCGACTTCGCGGCCGAAACGGCCAGGAACGGCTGGTTGACCATGGAACCTGTCCCGAACGATCACCCGCTGGCAGGTGCGCCACTGATCGAGGAACCACGTGCGGGTCGGGCTCACCGGGGAGGGACGGCGCCGCGAGGAAAAACTCCGGGCGGAGCCGGAGCGGGAACGACGGGATCGATGGACGTCGGCCCCGGCCGTCGCCGGTGGGTCGGGATCGGGCGGCAGGTACGGGACAGGACGTTTCAGTATCGCATGTGAAGATTCAGGTGTGTCCGCTCTCCTGACGGCGTTCGGGTTGTTTCTGGGAGGCTGCTTTGTCGGGGCAGGTCTCCTGGCCCTCGTGACCGGTGCGGCGCCACCATTCCCGGGGGCGAGTCGGGGCTTTGCTGTCTTGTGCCTGCTCAACGGACTGGGGCTCACCCTGGTGCAGGTTGCGGCACACACCACCGGTGCCGTGGCACTGATCTCCATGGCCATCGCGATCGGGAGTATCTGCCTGGGCATATCCCTGGTGACCCACGACGCCCTGATGTCCTGGGACAAGGCCCGAAACTGGGGCAAGGGGCGGAAGCGGAACTCGGCCGGCTGACGTTGGGCACTCGCCGGTCACCCATGACGGTCGTCCGGCGCGGAGACACCGGTACGCTCGGCCGTACAGTCGATCTTGTGGAGGACCCGTGGCCGCCGACTACTCACCGGTTCCCGAACTCAACCTGCTCAAGGCGTTCCAGGACCGGATCGGGTTCGGGCAGTACGCCGACGGGTTTGGCCTTTTCGAGTACGACGACACGTCCGGGCTGGAGGCCGGCTGGTCGGCCGATCCCGACTTCCTCGATCGGCTGGTCCCGTTCGCGCGGGCCACCGACGGCGGATCGTTCTACGCCCTGTGGCGGGTCGACGACCGGGCCGACCTGGCGGGCCTGCCGGTCGTCGTCTTCGGTGACGAGGGCGGCCAGCACGTCGTCGCCCGCGACCTGCGGGAGTTGTTCCGGCTTGTCGGCTTCGACTGCGAGATCACGGTCGGCTGGGACGACGCCTACTTCTACCGCGGCGACGACCACGAGCACCGTTCCGGCCACGCGGACTACGTCGCCTGGCTGGACGAGCACTTCCGGTTGACCCCGGCGGACGACCCGGACGCGGTCGTCGCCACCGCCCGGAACGAGTACGGCGAGCGGTTCGAGACCTGGTCGGCCGGCTTCCTGCCCGAGTGAGGACGCCGGGCCGAGCTCGAGCGAAAAACGAGTGCCGACCGGGCCGCGCGTGTATACCGTGCCCGCCATGTCCCTAGAGGTTCGCCCGCTCGA
The DNA here is from genome assembly GCF_040683055.1 of Polymorphospora sp. NPDC051019. NCBI lineage: Bacteria > Bacillati > Actinomycetota > Actinomycetes > Micromonosporales > Micromonosporaceae > Polymorphospora > Polymorphospora sp. NPDC051019. The sequence goes on from NZ_JBFBCH010000016.1 coordinate 135,575, forward strand.
GGCCGCCGACCTGGCCGCCTGCGGCGTGTTGCTGGCCGAGCGGCACCGCCGCCACCGCGTTGCGCAGCCGCTGCTGTCCCCCCGCTTCGAAGACGTCGACGCCGCCGTCGCCGAGTTGACCGCTGCATTCGAGACCGAGAGCGCGTCCGGTGCGGTCGCGTTCCGCGCCGGCGTACCGGTCGGATTTCTGCTCGGCGCCCCGAAGACGTCGCCGGTGTGGGGGCCGAACATCTGGGTCGAGGCGGCCGGGCAGGCGGTCACCGACGCCGAGGTGATGCGTGACCTGTACGGTGTCGCCGCGACCCGCTGGGTCGACGAGGGCCGTACGGCGCACTTCGTGATCGTGCCGTCCCATGACGAGGACCTGGTCGGTGCCTGGTTCCGGCTGGGCTTCGGCCAGCAGCACGCGCACGCCATCCGACCGCCGGAGAAGGTGGCGGAGCCCTCGGCCGGCGGGGTGTCGGTGCGTCGGGCCGTCCGGGCCGACATCCCGGAGCTGGCCCGGCTCGACCTCGAACTGCCACTGCACCACGGCCTGGCCCCGACGTTCTCGGCCGGCCGGGTCGGGACGGTCGAGGAGAGCCTCGCCGACTGGGAGGACGACATCGACAACGCGGAGTACGCCACGTTCGTCGCCGAACGCGACGGCAAGGTGATCGGCTCCGCGATCGGGTGCGCGTTGGAGAAGTCGAGCAGCCACCTGAGCCTGGCCCTCCCGGACAACGCCGGGTTCCTCGCGTACGCCGCGGTGTATCCGCACGCCCGTGGGGCCGGCGCCGGCCGGGCGCTCGGTGCGGCTGTCATCGACTGGGCCGTCGACAGTGGATTCGACAGCGTGGTCACCGACTGGCGGGTGACCAACCTGCTGTCCTCGCGTACCTGGCCGAGGCTCGGCTTCACCGAGACGTTCCTCCGGCTGCACCGCACGATCGGCTACTGAACCCGCCGCCCGACCACCGGGGCCGGCGACGGGTTCAGCGCGGCTGGGGGCCGATGGTGACGACCCGGGCCCAGTTCGGCGGCGTGTCCGGTACGTAGTCGGGATCCTCCTCGTCCCACGCGGCTCTGTGCCGGGGAAACAGGCCCACCACGGTCCGGCACGGCGGCTGTCGGTCCGGCCAGGGGGTCTGCCCGTCGGTCAGCGCCACGATGACGTCCGGCCGGGGCGTCGCCCGCAGCGCCCTGGCGAAGCCGGTACGCAGGTCGGTGCCGCCGCCACCGACCAGCGGGATGTTCTCGGCGCGGCACACCGGGCGTACCAGGTGGGCCGCGGCATCGCACGACAGCACGGTGACCAGGTCGCGTCGACCGCCCAGTGCGCGGGCGATCGCGGCGACCTCGAGCAGCGCGCTGCCGAGTTCGGAGTCACTGACCGACCCGGACGTGTCGACGACCACCGAGACCCGGGGTGGCCTGCGCCGCAGGCTCGGCAGGACGATGCCGGGCAGGCTGGTGGACCGTCGCGACGGCCGGCCGTACGTGTAGTCCTCGCCCGCACCGGCGCTGGAGGCGGCCGAGCGGACCGCCGCCCCCAGCAGGTCCCGCCACGGCTGCGGCGGGTGGAACGCCTCTTCCGCCCAGCGTCGCCACCCTTTCGGGGCGTCACCCGGTTGTCCCGTGAGGCCCTGCGCGACCCGGAACCGGACCGCGTCCCGTTCCTGGTCGCTGAGCCCGTACGCGCCGTCCGCCCCGAGGTCCCATTCCCGTTCCAGCCCGTCGGCGCCACTGCCACAGTCCAGCCAGACCAGGCCCTGGGTGTGTGGTCCGAGCCGGAACATGGTCAGGTACTCCTCCATCAGCTTCCCCTCGGGCAGCCTCAGGAGAGCCGGGTCGACGGCGCCTTCGGGCCGGGCGAGTCCGTCGCCGTACACGTCGTCGTTGATCTCGCAGTCGGCGGCGATGTTCATCCGCAGCCGTTCACCCCGGCCGGTCAGGCCCTGCTGCGACGCGATCCGGTCGCCGCGACCGTGGTGGTCACGCAGCAGGTGCGAGACCTCGTGCACCCACACGCCGGCCAACTCCTCGACCGGGGTCCGGTCCACGAACGCCGGCGACACGTAGCACCGCCAGTGCCGGTCCACCGCCATCGTCGGCACCCGCGATGACTCCACCGGATGCAGGGCGAACAGCGCCGTCGCCAGGTACGGCCGGACCCGGGCGGCGTGCAGCCGGGCGGTGTAGAGCTTCTGGAGGTCGAGTGCACCCCGTACGGCGGCGGTCATCGGCCGCTCCCGACCGCCGCCGCGACCCGGTCGGCGCGCCGGCTCAGCGACACCACTCCGGTGAGGCGCTCGATCGCCGCCGGGACGTCCCAGTCCGGCTGCCGCAGCGCGGCGAGCGTGGTCGCGGGGACGACCACGAGGTCCGGGGCCCCGGTCTCCAGGGCCCGTACGAGCAGGTTCCACGCCGCGTCCCAGCGGGCCCGGTCCGGACGCTCCCGGACCGCCGCGACCACAGCGTCGAGTACGGCCTGGCGCAGGTCGCCCCGTTCGGGCAGCTCGGCCGTTGCCGGGGCGGCCAGCAGCGTCTCGGGATCGGGAAGGTCCATCCGGTCCAGGCTGGCGAGCAGTTCGAGGCCCGGCCCGTCCCCGACGGTCCCTCTGACCAACATGGACAGGACTTCCCGCGAGGACCCCGCCGCGGTGGCGAACGCGATCAGGCACAGCGCCATCTGCCAACTGCGCGGTGACGGCCAGGGGCCGCCCCGGCGGGCTTCGTTGTTCGGCATCTGGTGCACCAGCGCGGGGCGGCCGGTGAGGAGCCCGCACACCGCCCGACGGGCGTACGCGACCGCCTCGGGCAGCCGCTGCGGGGCGAGCCGGGGCAGTGCCGCCCTGGGCCAGGTCCCGCCGAGGCCGCGTACCACCGTCTCGTGCTCGTACGTCCACTGCAGGTGGACGAACCGGTTGGCCAGGGGCGCACTCAGCTCCCAGCCGTCGGCCGCGGACGACCGTGGATTGGCGGCGGCCACGATCCGGACACCGGCCGGCAGCCGCAGGGCACCGATCCGCCGTTCGAGTACGACGCGGAGCAGGGCGGCCTGGACGGCCGGCGGCGCGGTGGACAGTTCGTCGAGGAAGAGGAGTCCCCGCCCGGCGCGGACCAGGCGTACGGCCCAGTCCGGCGGGGCCATCGGGACGCCCTGCACCGCCGGGTCGTCGCCGACCACGGGCAGGCCGGCGAAATCGGACGGCTCGTGCACGCTGGCGATCACCGTGGTCAGCGGCAGGTCGAGGGCCGTCGCGAGCTGGTTCAGGGCCGCCGTCTTGCCGATTCCCGGCTCGCCCCACAGCAGCACGGGCAGGTCGGCGGCCACGGCCAGGGTCAGTGCCTCCAACTGGATGTCGGGACGCGGCTCGGTGGCGGTGTCGCGCAGGAGGGCAAGCAGGTCGGCGGCGACGTCGAGCCCGGTGTGGTGGGGCGTCGCCGGGGTGACGGACGGGATGGAACTGAGCATGTGGGATCACCTTGGGGTTCGAGTCGGGGCGGCAGCGGTCGCGCCCGTGACGGGGTGGAGATCGGAAGGGTGGGGGAGCGGGCCGCGTCAGCGGGGCAACGCGTGCCGTGGATGGGTCCGGCACTTGCGACGCAGGCGGCGCTGGTCGGGTCGGCGGGCCAGGGCGCCGATGCGTCCGGCGAGTCCGGCCCGGAACAGTCCGTGCCTGACCTGCCGGAGCGCCGCGGTCTCCAACTCGTCCCGCAGAGCACCAGGGCGTAGCAGCGCGTCGGGTCCGAGAACGGCCTCGACGACGGCCAGGGCACCGGCGATGTCGCCGTGGTCCAGGCGGGCCCGTACGTCGACGAGGCACTCCGGGTGCCGGTGGGCGTCGTCGATCGCCTGTAGGCAGGGCAGTGGGGTGCCGGTCAGCGCGGCCAGCAGTTCCTCACGGCGGATCTCGGCCGGGTCGTGGTCGAGCGGGACGAGTACGCCGTCGACGAGGCCGATCCGGTGCCGGGCGCCCCGGCACTCGACGAGCCGCGGAACGTGGTCGCCGTCCGCTGCGTGCGCGGCGTCGGCCGGTGGCCGATCCGGTACGAGGGCCTGCGCCACCAGCGGGTGCAGCCGTTCGGGCCCGATCAGCCCGGCGCGCAGCAACGCCAGGTCGGGTAGCTCCCAGGTCGCCGCGTCGGGCAGCACCGGAAGCCCGCGGACGTGGCCCCCGGCGGGCGCCACCGTGATCCCCGGTCCCGGCGACCCGCCGGTGGTGTTCCCGACGGTGGTCAGGTCGAGGAGCAACCGGCGCCGGGCGCCGATCCGTACGGCGACGGTGCCGGTGGTCCGGCCCTCCGCGCGGAGCAGCAGCCCTGCCTCGTCCGCCCACCGCTCCGTCGCGTAACCGTGGCCTGGCGGCACGAACGGTTCGAGGCCGAGATTCTGGTCGCCGGGACACCGGTCCGCGCCGGCCCGGGTTCGCAGTTCACCCGCCCGGCGCGAGTCCCAGAGGTGGCGGTGCAGGTCGAGGCGGAACCGCCGGTCGGGGTGCGAACCCCGGCCGGCTCCGGGCCGGGACCCGTTCCACAGCGTCAGGCTGATCCGTTGGCCGGCGTCCGCCCAGGCCGGGGGAGTCCGGGCCACCAGGTGGACCGGGTCGCCGTCCGCGCCCTCGGCCGGGCCGTAGCGGGTCAGGGAGATGGTCAGGCCCGGTCGGAGCAGCCCGTCCGGTGCGACCCTGGGCATGTGCCAGCGCAGCAGGTCGGGAGCCAGTTGACGGAGGTCGGTCCGGATTCGCGCCGCGAGTTCCTGCCCGTGGGCGTGGGCCACGGAGCGAAGACTCAGGTCGACATCGACGCGGGCGGCGGCGCACGCTCCGGCCCAGTCGCCGACGGCACGGCGGTCGGTCGCAGATCTGATCATGGACGGCGGGACGGCGAACTCGCGCACGTGCCGCCAGACGAGAAGACGGGAATCCCGGTTCGCGGTAGATGGGCGCATCAGCACTCACCTTGTGCGAACGGGGCCCCCAATCTGAAAGAGGAGGTGTTCATCGGGGGCAGCGTACAACCGCCGCACCCGCCACGCCAGACATGGGGCGGCCGAATGCCGGAACCGCCCCGGGCAGACGCGCCACGAACCGGGGTGGGCACCCGGTCCAGGTACCCACCCCGCTGCCGGAGAGCACTACGCCGTGCGGGTGATCCGGCCGATGGTGACCGGGCGGTCGCTCACCGGGCGCCAGGTGCTCTCGTTGACGCCCCACCAGTGCCCCAGGATGGTGCCGGCACTGTCGGTCCGGAACACCATGTGCCCCTCGCCGAGGCCGTCGTACTCGACCGCGCCGACCGTACGGCTGTCCCGGAAGTCCTGGTGGATGCTGCCCGCGACGCCGTGCGGCTCGCTGGTGCTGTCGAGGACCCGCACCGCCCACTCGATGGTGGCCGGGTTGTTGTCCATGTCGTACGGGGTACGGCCGGCGAAGTACGCGGTGTGGCCGGTGGCCGCGCCGGAGCCGCCGTTGTATCTGATGGCGATGATGTCGCCGACGAACGCGTCGGTCAGCTTGCCGACCCTCTTGACGTGCGGGACGTTGCCGGCGTTGATCGCGTTGTGGTACTGCGCCGAGGTGGGGCTGGTGCTGCCGAAGTGGGTCTGGAAGAAGCTGTTGGTGGCCCAGTCGGCGCCGTACGCCCGCTTGAGCGAGATGGTCACCATCGGCGCGCAGGTGGCCGTGGCGGTGTACGTCGACGGCGAGCCCGGCGTCCCCCACACCATGGCGCTGGACCCGTTCGGGTTGCCGTTGGCGCCCGGATAGTAGTTGCGGGCGGCCTGGCCGGGCCAGGACAACGCCCCCAGCTGCGTCCTGACCTCGTTGGCCGCGATGTAGCCGTTCGCGAAGTAGAAGTCGAAGACGGGGCCGGCGGCGGCCGGTACGGCGGTGGCGGCGGTCAGGGCCGCGACGGCGACGGTGGTGGTGATCGCGGTGCGGGCGGCGCGAAGCGACGACATGGCTCGAACTCCAGACTGTGGTGGGATTCGGGGCTGGTCGCCCCGGGCTGTCCGGTGTCCATGCTCGCCGCCGTGCCACCCCGGACTCTTCCGGGAAATCCCTAGCGCCGGGGAAACGACGTGACCGGCCACGCGCCCCCGGAGGAAGCGCATGGCCGGTCGGTCCCGGCGCCGACCCCGGCGGGCCGGCGCCGGAACTGGGATCAGCTACCGGTGATCGTGAAGCCCGATCCCGGCTGGATCACGATGTTGCCGTCGGCCGAGTCGGTGATGGTCACGTTCGTCAGCCGGGCGCTGCCGCGGGCACCGCCCATCGCCAGGATGCCGGCCCCGTTGTTCGACTTGTCGATGCGTACGTTCGTGATCGCGACGTTCGGAATGGACCCGCCGCCGGTCTTGAACTGGATGCCGTCGTACGTGGAGTCGTGGATGTCGGTGTCCCGGATGGTGACGCCCGGGATGTCCAGGCCCGCCGCGAAGAGCGTGATCGCCCCGAACTCCTGGTCCTCGTTCCAGAAGGCGCCACCGGTGCGGTAGAGCCCGTTGTTGGCGATCAACGTCTGCCCGGAGAACGGCAGCGGGCTGTGGTCGGTCGCCAGCATGATGCCGGGGTAGTTCATGGTGTCGTAGACCAGGTTGTTCTCGATCTTGTTGTCGTAGCCGCCGTAGATGGCGATGCCGTTGGCCCGCCAGGGCAGCTGGATGGTGTTGTTGAGGAACTGGTTGCTGTGTCCGATGTCGACGGACGTGTCCTTGACGTACGGGTTGGCCCAGACCGCCAGGGCGTCGTCGCCGGTGGTGCGGAACGAGGAGTTGAAGACCCGCGAGTTGCGGGTGCCGTTGGAGAAGTTGATGCCGTCGGCATAGGTGTTGCGGATCCGCATCCCGCTGAACTCCAGCCCGTCGCCGGGGTTCCACAGCTCGGGGATGTTGCTGTAGTCGCGGCCGACCCAGGCACCGACGTTGGCGTGCTCGATCCAGACGTTGCTGATCCGGGTGTTCTTGCCGAACCGCCCGTTCAGGCCGACGCCGCCCTCGGCACCACCCGGCCCGCCCCGAATCCGGCCGGAGCCGAAGATCGCGATGTCGGAGATCTGGGTGTTGTCGTCGATGTCGAACCCGAAGTTGCCCTCGTGCGGGTGGTTGATGCCGCCGACCACCAGGTGCGGCTCGGTCAGCGTGTAGAGCTGGGAGTGCCACATCCCGGCGCCGCGGATGGTGACGTTGCGGATGCCGACCTGGTTGTGGGTGCCCCGGTTCAGCGGGTCGTCGGTCAGGATCTTCTGCTCCTGCCGCCACTGGCCCGGCGGGATCCACACGCAGCTGATGACACCGTTCTGGTCGTCGGTCACCGCCCGCTGCAGCGCGGCGGTGTCGTCGAGACCGTCGTTGGGCACCGCGCCGTACTCGGTGATCGACGTGCACTCGGCCGGCTTGCTCGACGGCGGCGCCACCTGCTCCAGGTCGACGAAGTCGATGATGTAGAAGGAGGCGGTGTCACCGGCGTCGCGCTGCAACTTGAACCGGGTGCCGGGCGGGTACGACTGCCCCAGCAGCGCGTTCGACTCGTCGAACAGCCGCCGGGCGTCGGCCTGCGGGGTGTTCGTCAGCCCCTCCGGGTCGTCGGTGTTGCCGTACAGCCAGCTGTGCCGTGACGACAGGGTCAGCTTCCGGTTGAACGTGCCGTTGATGTAGAGGCTGATGCTGGCCTCGATGCCGCCGCCGTTCGCGGCGTCCGGGATCGAGTTGCGGACCACGATCGAGTTGGCCTGGTTGGTGGAGGTGAACTCGACGAACTGGCCCGTGCTGTTGAGCCGCACCGACTCGCGCCCGGAGGACTCGGTGGCGAAGTTGGTGTGCCCGAACGTACGCAGCGGGTCGGCCTGCAACAGGACACCCTGGTAGTTGGCGTCCTCGGCCTCGTACGACACCCACGGCACGGCCGCACCGCGGCCCACCACGATCGACCGGGTGAAGGTGTTGTTGCCCTCGTTGGTCTCGGTGACCGTGTTGGTGGCGTCGGCGGTCGCGGTGATGGTCGCCCCGCCGCTGGTCGCGGTCCAGGTGCCGCTGACCGCCACGTTGACGGTCGCGCCGGCGGCGACGGCCGGGGTGGTGCCGTTCAGCGTGGTGCCACCCACCGTCAGCCGGGTGACCGTGCCGGCGGCCGCGCCGGTGGTGCCCCGGTTGTTGACCGCGACGGTGAACGAGACCGCAGCGCCGACCGCCGGGTTCGGAGGGTTGGACGTGATTCCGAGCACCTGCAGGTCCGGGCCGGGCGCCTGGGCGACGACCAGCGGCGTCGGGTTGGCGGCGGTGTTGTTGCCCTCGTTCTGCTCGACGATGGTGTTGGCCGGGTCGACCCGGGCGCTGACCGTGTAGGAGCCCTGCGCCAGGGTGCCGATGACCCGGCTGACCGGCAGCGAGCCGCCGGCGGCGATCGGACCGATGTCGGCGCTGGCCTTCACCACCCCGCCCAGCAGGAAGTCCAGCCGGGTGTTGCCGGACACCCGGTCGCCGGTGTTGTTGACCGTGGCGGTGAGGCTGAGGTTCGTCGTCTCCGACGGCGACGCCGGGGACCACGACACGTTCGTGACGGTCAGGTCCGGGTTCGGGGCCGGGGTGCCGCAGACCTCCAGCTCGGCCACCTGGCCGGCCGGGGCGCCGGTGTTGGAGTTGAAGCGCAACTGCACGTCCGCGGTGGTCGCGGTGACCGGGACCCGTACGACGTTGACGCCCTGGACGAACTGGTAGTTCGCCGCCGCCACCAGGCTGGTGTAGGTGGTCGAGCCCTGGTCGCGGCCGAGGATCTGGAAGTTCTGGGTACGGGTGCCCCAGGACGGGTCAGGGTTCAGCTTGACGGTGACCGCGCTGACGGCGTGGTTGGCGCCCAGCGCGACGGTCAGGTTCTGCGGGGAGCCGGCCGCCCCCTCCCAGTAGGTGCCGAGCTGGCCGTCGTTGGCCTTCTCCGGGGTGAAGGTGAACGTGGACCCGCTCGCCGTCATCGTCTTGCCCTGGGCGACGTTGACGCAGGTCGGCGGCTGGGTGCCGGTGCGGGTGGTGGTGTTGCCGAACGCGGACAGGTTGCCGGCGCCGTCACGGGCCCGGGCCTGGTAGGAGACGGTCGCGGTCGGCGGCTGGCTGTCCTGGTGGGTCAGCACGGTGCCGAGCGTCGCGATCAGGTTGCCGTCGCGGTAGACGTTGTAGCCGGCCAGCCCGCTGCCGCCGGTGTCGGTGGAGGCGCCCCAGGTCAGCGTGATGGTGTTGCCCGAGGTGCTGTGCGACAGGGTGCCGGGCACGGTCGGCGGGATGCTGTCGGTGCCGGTACGGGTCACCGTGTTGCTGTTGCCGGACCGGTTGCCGGCGTTGTCGCGGGCGCGTACGTAGTAGCTGACCGTCGCCGCCACCGGCTGGGTGTCGGCCCAGGTGGTGACGGTGCCGACGCTGTGGACCAGGGCGCCGTTGCGGTAGATGTCGTAGCCGGCCAGCCCGCTGCCGCCGGCGTTGTCGGTCGACGCGCCCCAGTTCAGGGTGATCGTCGTACCGGAGGCGGTGTAGGACAGGGTGCCCGGCACGCTCGGCGGGGTGGTGTCGGTGCCGCCGCCGGGGCCGTAGATCTCGACCTCGGAGAGCTGCCCGGCCGGCCAGGCGCTGTTCGCGGTGATGTTGATCCGGACGTAGCGGGTGGTGGTCCGGTTGAAGGTGATGGTCACCGAGTTGCCGGCCACGGCCGGGTCGAAGGTGTACGTACGGGAGGCGACCACGTCGGTGAACGTCGACCCGTTGGTGCTGCCCTGCACGCTCAGCGTCTGGGTACGGGTGTTCCAGCCGGCGGTCGGCAGCTTGAGCACGACCCGGTCGACGGCGGTGGCGGTGCCGAGGTCGACGGTCAGCCACTCGGGGAAGGAGTGGTTGGTGCTCTCCCAGTAGGTGCTCTGGTTGCCGTCGACCGCCCGCGACGAGGCGTAGACGTCGGCGTGGCCGCTCTCGGTGGTGGGGCGGCCCTGGGCGAGGTTGGTGGTCGAGCCGGTCGTGGTGCCGTAGACCTCGAGTTCGGCGAGTTGCCCGGCCGGCCAGCCGGTGTTGGCGGTGATGTGGACCCGGACGAACCGGGTGCTGGTCGCCGGGAAGTCGATGGTCACCGTGTTGCCGCTGGCCGGGTTGAAGACGTGGCCCTGCGGCGTGGTGATGTTGGCGAAGCTGACCCCGTCCTGGCTGCCCTGCACGGCCAGGGTCTGGGTGCGGGTGCCCCAGCCCGGCGGCAGCTTCAGCACGACCTGGTCGACGCCGGTGCTGCCGCCGAGGTCGATCTGGGCCCACTGCGGGAAGGCGTTGTTGGTGCTCTCCCAGTAGCTGCCGGCGTTGCCGTCGTTGAGGTTGCCGGCCGGGTTCTGGCCGTTGGTCGAGCTCACGGCGGTGGTCTTGCCGAGCGCGAGGTTGGGGCCGCCGGCCGCGTGCGCGACGGCGGTGCCTCCCACGGTGGCGATCACGGCGGCCGCGACCGCTGTCGCCACCGCCCTGATCAGAGCGGATCGTCTCATCACTGTCCTTTTCGCTGTCGGGACGGTTCGGCCGGTGGCGCGGGGGCCACGGGCGCGGGGGTGTGCCGGCGCGGGGCCGGGGTGGGCCGCGAACGGCGAGCGGGACCGGATGGTGTTCACGGGCGGGATGGGTGCGGTGCTGGGTGGGCACCCCCGGGGCCGGGGTGGGGGCGACCAGCCGGTGCGTACGGCAGCCGAAGGCATCACCGGGCCTTGTCCGGGACGGAGGAGAGGGGCGGCCACCGTGGGTGTCCGCGTGGGAAATTGCGCCAGCCTGCTTTGAAACAAGCATGGCTTTGTTTGAATCTTTCGTTGCTTGGGGGCGAACTTTACCGACGTGCTACGAAGGCGTCAACGGCGTGATGTCGATGGATGTCTAGGGCGCGGTCAGCTCCCGCTGGAGCAGCAGGGTGTCGATCCACCGGCCGTGCTTGAAGCCGACCGCCCGGAGCCGGCCGGCGTCGACGAACCCCAGGCGGCGGTGCAGGGCGGCCGAGGAGGGGTCGCCCGTGTCGGCGATGACCGCGATCATCTGCCGGCAGCCCGCTGCGGTGGCCCGGCTGGCCAGTTCCGACAGCAGGGCGGTGCCGATGCCGTGGCCGGTCGCGGTCGGCGCGAGGTAGACGGTGTCCTCCACCGTGTGCCGGTAGGCCGACTTCGGTCGCCACGGGCCGGCGTAGGCGAAGCCGACCACGTCCCCGCCGGCCTGCGCGACGAGGAAGGGGAGACCCCGGGCCGCCAGGTCCCCGTGCAGCCGGGACCACTCGTCGACGGTCGGCGGGATCTCGGTGAAGGTGGCGACGGTCTGCTCGACGTAGTGCTTCATGATCTCGGCGACCGCGGTGAGGTCGGCCGAAGTGGCGGGGCGGATGGTCGCTGGAGGCGTCGACACGGGCGTCTCATTTCTCTATAGTGAAATGGAACGCTATTATAGTGAAATGCTCGATCTGGTGAAGCTGGGCGCCCGGGTGCAGGAACTACGCCGCGACCGGGGCATGACCCTCGCCGAGGTGGCCGACGCGGCCGAGGTGAGCGTGAGCATGCTGTCCTCGGTCGAACGCGGCCAGAAGGTGCCGACCGTCGTGGTCCTCGCCCGCATCGCCGACGGGCTCGGCACCAGCCTGGCCGACCTCGTCACCGAGGCCGAGCACGTACGCGTCGTCGTCCGCCGCGCCACCGAGCAGGACACGGTCGAGGAACCCGGCGGATGGCGGCGGACCATCGTCAGCCCCGTGGTGCCCGGGGTGAACTTCGAGTGGATACGCACCACCCTGCCCGCCGGCTGCGACGCCGGCGAGTTCCCCGCCTACGCGCCCGGCTCCCACGAGTTCGTGGCGGTCGAACACGGCACCCTGCGGCTGAGCCTCACCGACCGGGTGGTCGAGCTGCGGGCCGGCGACTCCGTCTACTTCGCCGCCGACACCCCGCACGCCTACGCCAACCCCGGCACCGAGCCGTGCACCTACCACGTGGCGGCACTGATCATGCGACCCCGGACCGCGCGTACCCGCCCGGACGGACCGGCGGCCGGGCACCCGGGCGGGCCGGTGGGCGTCAGGCGCCCGGTTGGTACGCCGCCAACGCCTTGAGCAGCAGGTCGACCAGCTCGCGGCAGTCGGCCTCGCTGATGGTGAGCTGGGGCAGCAGCGGCAGCACCCCGAGCGAATAGCTGGTCAGCAGCCCCTGGTCACGGCAGGCCAGCCGGAACCGGTTCACCTCCCGCACCCGCCACGGCTCGCCGTTCTCGTCGACCAGTTCGATGCCGAGCAGCATCCCCTCGCCGCGTACGGCGCCCAGCCGCGGCTCCGACTCCGCCGCCGCGGCCAGCATCGCGACCAGGTCGGCGCTGCGCCGCCGTACGCCGTCGAAGAAGCCGTCGGCGGTGAGGACGTCGAGTACGGCCAGCCCGGCCGCCGCCCCGAGCGGGTGGCCGTCGGTGGTGGAGCCGTTGGGGAAGCCGAGCCGCACCGGCGGGTGGGTCAGCGCGTCGAAGACGTGCGACCCGACGGCGAGCACGGCCAGCGGGAAGTAGCCGGCGCTCAGCCCCTTGCCGAGCACCAGCATGTCCGGCACCTCGGTCAGCCGCTCGATGTACGTCATCGCGCCGACCCGGCCGGCGCCGGTGGTCACCTCGTCGGCGATGGTGTGGATGCCGCGCCGCCGGCACTCGACGATCAGCGTCTCCAGGTAGTGCGGCGGCGCCGGCAGGAACGAGGTGCCGGAGACCGGCTCGAACATGACCGCCGTGACGTGGTCGGTGCCGACCGACTCGATGGCGTCGAGGACCGGCCGGACGCACCCACCGGTGCAGGCGCCGGGCTCGCACGACACCGGCGGCGGGGTGGTGACATGCACGACGTGCTGGTCGACCGGCGCGGAGTAGTCGTGCAGGACCGGCTCGTCGGTCAGCGCCGTCGCCAGCGGCCCGGTGCCGTGGTAGGCGCTGTGCAGGGCGATCACGGTGTGCCGGTCGGTCTCGCCGGTCATCCGCCGGTAGAACCGGGACAGCATCGCCGCCGACTCGGTCATCTGGCTGCCGGTGTTGCCGAACCGGATGTGCCGCAGCGGCGCCGGCAGGGTGGCCGCGAGCGCCGCGGCGTAGTCCACGGTGGACTGCGGCGGGTGCTCGTAGCGCATCACGGTGCCGGACGGCAGCACGTCGAGTTGGCGGGCCATCGCCCGCTTCACCGGCTCGCAGGAGTAGCCGAGGGTGACGTTCCACATCGACGACCGGGCGTCGAGGTAGCGCCGGCCGCCGGCGTCGACCACGTGGCTGTCCGCCCCGCTGACCAGGAACATGTCCGGATCGTTGTCGCGCAGGAACTCGCCCATCGGGGTCAGGCCGTGCCAGACGGCGTACCCGCTGCTTTCGATCATGGGTTCTTCCTCCGCAGGTCGGGGGCGAAACTGTGCAGGGCCGCGTCGACGATCCGGTCCACGTCGGGCAGCAGGGGAGCGAGCAGGGTCGGGCTGACCGGCGCCGGCACCGGGGCGCCGGTCAGCAGGTCGATCCGTCCGGGGTCGGCCGCCCCGGTCTGGACCAGGTGCAGGGCGAGGTCGGTCATCACCGAACCGGAGCGCGGCTCCTCGTCGACGAGCAGGACCGGCCGGTCCGGCAGGACCATCGCGGCCACCCCGTCGCGGTCCAGCGGTGCCGCCGTACGCAGGTCGACGACCCGGGCGTCGACGCCCTGCCCGGCCAGCCGGTCGGCGGCGCGCAGGCAGGCGGCGACCGTGTTGCCGATGCCGACCATCGTCAGGTCGGCGCCGGCCCGGGCCAGCCCGGCGACCCCGAACGGCAGCGCGGCCGGCGACGGCTCGGGCTCGGGCAACTCCGCCCAGTCCGGGGTGAACAGCAGCGGCGACTCCAGCACGACCACCGGGTCGGGATGGGTCAACGCGGTCCGCAGCAGGCCGGCGAGCGAGTTCGGCGACCCGGGTACGGCGACCACCAGGCCGGGGATCCGGCTCAGCAGCCCGTACGGGGCGTGCTCGTGCTGGGCGCCGAGGTGCTCACCGCCCCGGCTGAAGCCGCGGACGACCAGCGGCACCGAGAACTGCCCGCCCGACATGTAGCGCCAGGTGGTGACCTGGTTGACCAGCTGGTCGAAGGCGCTGTAGAGGAAGGCGATCCGGGCGATGCTGACCAGCACCCGCCGGCCGGTCAGGGCCATGCCGAGCGCCATGCCCAGCATCGCGTTCTCGGCGATCGGCATCCGGACCATCCGGTCGCCGCCGTACCGCGCGACCAGGTCGTCCTGCTGGTAGGTGCAGAACATGCTCATCGTCGGCTGGGCGGTCAGCGCGTCACGGACCGCCGCCCCGATCGGGTGCGGGCGGCTCACCGGGCCGCGCCGATCAGCGCGTCGCCGGTGACCGTGATCCCGGTCGCGGCGGTCGCCGGGGCGGGCCCACCGGCGTCGACCACCCGGCGGATCAGCGCGTCCGTCCCGGCGGCGACCTCGGCACGCAGCGCGGTCAGGTCGGCGGTGATCCGGTCGGCGGCGACGGTGAGCGGGTCGCGGGCCAGCCAGCGTTCGCGTTCGGCCGCCGGGCGGTATTCCGCCGGCGGCCGTGGACCGAGCTGGGAGTGGAAATGCCGCAGGTAGGTGTGGGCGACCAGCACCCCGACCCCGCCACCGTCCCGGCAGGCGGCGAGCGCGCCGGTGGCCGCCTCGTGCACCGCCTCGACGTCGTTGCCGTCGACCTCGACGTGCGGCAGCCGCAGGCCACGGACGAGTTCGGTCGGCGTGAGGTGGCGCACCAGCGGGCTGGCGGTGCGGTCCTGCCAGCCGTTGTCCTCGCAGACCACGAGCAGCGGCAGCCGCTGCGCGGCGGCGATCATCAGGGTCTCGTACGCGCCACCGGCGCTCAGCGCCCCGTCGCCGCAGAAGACGATCACGGCCCGGCCGGCGCCGTCGAGCTTCGCGGACATCGCCGCGCCGGCCGCGATCGGGAGCTGGGCCGCGACGATCGACGTCGACCCGAGCAGGTGGTTGGCCCGGTCGGCGAGGTGCATCGAGCCGGACTTGCCGCCGCAGACCCCGCCGTCGCGGCCGAGGATCTCGCGCAACAACGGCTCGGGCGGGCTGCCGGCGGCGAGGGCGTGACCGTGGCAGCGGTAGAAGCTGACCACCCACTCGTCCGGCCGGCGGGCGGCGAGGACGCCGACGGCGACGGCCTCCTGGCCGGTGTAGGGATGTGTCGCGCCGGGCACGAGCCCCTGCCCGGCCAACCGCAGCACGCCCTCTTCGAAGAGTCGGATTTCGAGCATGGCGCGGTATGCGGACAACAGATCCATGGTGCGGTCCCGTCAGGAGTTCGTTGGCTTGCGTGGTGCGGTTCCGGGCGGAGGAAACGCAGGACGCCGGGTACGCCGTACGGCTCGTGACTAACTGCTGGAGCCAGCTTTCGGGCTGGTCGGCTCGGCTGTCAACAAAACCTCAGAGGATGGCGCGTTAGTGCCACTCTCGGCGGGCCGATCATCGACCGATGTCGGCATCATTGTGCCGAACCGGGTGTTCCGTACGATGCTCGCGCCGGTGCCGGCCAGCGCCGCGGCGGCGAAGGCGAGCAGGGTCGGGACCATGCCCCACCACTGGGCCAGCGCCCCGCCGAGCAGGGCGCCGACCGGGATGGCCAGGGCGCCGATCGTCCGGCTCATCGCGATCACCCGACCCAGCTGGTGGGTCGGCACCAGCGACTGCTGGAGGGTGGCGGTGGCGATGAACCACACCGTCGCGCAGTAGCCGAAGACCGCCTCGTAGGCGACCAGGGCGGCGAACGGCGGGGCGATCGCGGCGGCCGGGATCAGGAACAGGGCGGCCCCGGCCAGCGGGGCGAAGAACGGCACCACCCGCACCATCCGCAGCCGGCGGATGACCCACCCGGCCGTCCCGACCGCCACCAGCGACGCCACGCTGTTGACCACGTAGGCGGCCCCGACCAGGCCCGGCGACAGGTGCAGTTCCTGGTAGGCGAAGACGAGGTAGAGCGCGCCGAGCGCCGAGCCGCCGAAGTTGAGCGCCGCGGCGGTGACCGCGATCCGGACCAGGAGGGGCTGGCCGCGCAGCACCGCGACGCCGTCGCGCAACGCCCGGACCATGCCGGACGCCTCGGCGGACCGGCGGGCCAGCGCCTCGCGGGAGGGGCGCATCGTGGCGAAGGCGAGGATGGACAGCACCCGGGTGCCCGCGTCCACGCCCATCGCCGCCGCCGCGCCCCACCACTGCACCAGCGTCCCGGCGACGGCCGGCCCCGCCACCTGCCCGACCGACCGGGCCCCGGCCATCGCGGAGTTCGCCGCGACCAGCTTGTCGCGCGGCACGAGCACCGGTACGACGGCCTGCAGCCCGATGGTGATCAGCCCGCCGAGTACCCCGGTCACGACCGCGACGGCGCCGAGCAGCACCAGCGAGAGCAGGCCGCCGACGGCGGCGACCGGCACCAGCAGGACGGCCAGGCCGTAGCCGAGGCTGGCCAGGATCAGCAGCCGCCGCGGCGACCGGGCCCGGTCGACCAGCACGCCGAGCACCGGCGCGGCGAACGCCTGTGCCCCGAACTCCAGCGCGAAGAGCACGCTCGCGACCAGCGGCGACGCTCCCAGGTGGAGGATCGCGAGGGTGGGCAGGGCGAGCGCGGTGATCTGGGTGCCGACCACGCCGACACCGTGCGCGGTGACGAGCGATCCGAGCCCGTGACCGGCCGTACGGGACCAGGGTCTGCGGCGGGTTGCCATCGGCGCAGCTTAGTTCGACCCGGGTCGCGCTGACCGCGAGTAGCAGCCTTGACGCGGTCCGTAGGGCCAGTTAGTTTGGTCAATCTCCGGGCGGAGAGTGGCCGGCTGCGTGTTTCGCCTCATCGAGGCGTGTCACGGGCCCGGCCACGGGCAGGACATGCGGCGCCACGGGTCGGCCGGCATCCCACCGGCGGGCCACGGTCCTCAAGGTCCGCTCGCACCGCACTGGAGCAGTCATGGCACTTCACCGCGCAGACGAACTCGACAGCGACGCCGCCGCCTACCGCATCTTCGGCGCGACCCGCGACAAGAAGTCCTGGCGCGCGACCGACATCATCGGCGACGCCATGCGCCGCAAGGACTGGGACCGCACCGAGTCCGCGTGGCGGGTCGCGTCACGCGGCTACTACGCCGAGCAGGCCGGCCTGGTCGCCGCCGCCACGCTGGCGACCCACACCGAGGACGCGCCGCTGCGCTTCAGCCTGGCCCTGGCCACCGCCGACGAGGCCCGGCACGCCGACGCCTTCTACCAGTACGCCAAGGCGATCGGTGGCGAACCGGAACCGGACGCCCCGGAGACGGTGGAACCGCTCAACGAGATGCTGGTCAGCCTGCCGCACATGGGGCGGGCGCTGGTGCACACGATCCTCGAAGGGCTGGCGGCCGACGAGTTCATCCTCTTCCAGGAGATCTTCGCCGGCGACCCGCTCGGCCGGCTCTACGAGGCCGTACGCGGCGACGAGATCCACCACATCGCCATCGGCCTGAACTACCTCGCCCGGGTCTCCAAGACCCGCCAGGGCGCCGAACTCTGGCGCGAACACGGCCAGGAATGGCACGACCTGGGCTTCAACATCACCTCTCTCGACAGCATCTCCGCCAAGTGCGGTGCGCTGACCGGCCGCGACCCGAAACGGATCAAGGCCTGGTTCGTCCGCCGGCACCGCGCCCGGTTGCGCGCCGCCGGTGTGGAGTTCACGAGGGGAGGTGAGCAGAAATGAAGATCAAGAAGGTGGGCCTGAAGAAGGTCACGCACGGCACCTGCAAGTACATCGCCGACCTGAAGAAGGCGACGAAGTGACCGCGGCGTCCGGGCGGGCCGGTCCCGCCCGGACGCCGCGCACCCGTGCCCGACCCGGCGATGGGGGGTGAACACGGATGAAGATCAAGAAGGTGGGCCTGAAGAAGGTCACCCACGGCACGTGCAAGTACCAGGTCGACCTCAAGCGGTCGGCCAAGTGATCCAGACGCCCGGGCGGTGCCAACGCCCCGCCCGGGCGTACCCCCGGCCCACCAGTCTGCGGAGGTGACCCGTGGCCATCTGCCTCGCGGCCATGCCGTGGCAGTCGCTGGACTGCCCCTCGCTGCCCCTCGGCCTGCTCAAGGCCATCACCGTCGCCACCGGACGGCCGGAGCCGGCGACCTACCACGGCGGCACCCGGTGGGCCGAGTTCCTGCTCGCCGCCACAGACGGCGGGATCGGGCCGGCGGAATACACCGACGTCGCCGAATCCGGCCTCTTCCACGGGCTGGGCGACTGGGTCTTCGCCGGGGTGCTGCACGACGACGACGAGTTCGGCGTCGCCGAGCTGCGGCGGTACGCCGCCGACCTCGACGTCGACATCGACGTGGTCACCCGGATGCGCCCGCACGCCGCCGCGTTCGTCGACGCCGCCGCCCGCGACATCCTCGCCACGAACCCGACCATGGTCGGCTTCAGCACCACCTTCATGCAGAACGCGCCGAGCCTGGCCACCGCCCGCCGGCTGCGCGAACTGGCACCCGACCTGATCATCGTCTTCGGCGGCGGCAACTGCGACGGCGCCATGGGCACCGCCATGCACCGCAACTTCCCGTTCATCGACCACGTCATCCGGGGCGAGGGCGAGATCGCCTACCCGGCCCTGCTCGACGCCATCGACGGGAAGATCCCGTACGCCGACGTACCCGGACTGTCCTGGCGCGACGGCGACCAGCGGCACGACAACCCGCAGGGCGGCCTGGTCCCGCCCGGACTCATCCCGGTGCCGGACTTCGACGACTGGTTCGAGCTGATGGCCGACTCGCCGGTCAACGAGTACGTCGAACCGAAGCTCGTCCTGGAGAGCGCCCGCGGCTGCTGGTGGGGGGAGAAGCACCACTGCACGTTCTGCGGCCTCAACGGCACCGGCATGCAGTTCCGGGCCAAGTCGCCGGACGCCGTGATCGCCGAACTGACCACACTGGTCAGCCGGCACCAGACCCTCGACGTGATCATGGTCGACAACATCATCGACAACCGCTACTTCCGCGACGTGCTGCCCCGCGTCGCCGACCTCGACTGGGACCTGCGCATCCACTACGAGGTGAAGTCCAACCTGCGCCCCGACGAGATCGAGGCGCTGCGGCAGGCCGGCGTCACCCACGTCCAGCCCGGGATCGAGTCGCTGATCAGCCCCGTACTCAAGCTGATGGACAAGGGCGTCACCGGTGTCCGCAACGTCCGTACGCTGCGCGACTGCGAATCCGCGGCGCTGACCGTGACCTGGAACTGGCTCTACGGCTTTCCGAGCGAGCGCGGCGCCGACTACCAGGCGATCCTGCGCCAGGTGCCGGCCCTGATCCACCTGCAGCCGCCGGCCGGCCTGGCCCGCATCCTGCTCGAACGGTTCAGCCCCTACTTCGAGAACCCGCTGCTCGGCTTCCCCGAGCGCCGGCCGGCCCGGCTCTACGACCACGTCTACGCGCTGCCGGCCGACCAGCTGACCGACATGGTCTATCTCTTCGACACCGAGCCGGCCGGACTGTCCGACGCCGACGCCGAACCGCTCGCCAAGCTGATCAACCTGTGGAACGACGGATACCCGTCCAGTGCGCTGCGGGTGGTGCGCGACGACGACGAGGAGATCGTGATCGCCGACCGGCGGGTCGGCTGGCCCGAACGCGACCACCACATCGTGGGGGCACCGTTCGTCGCCGGCTACCGGGAACTGGGCAACGGCCGTACGGCGAAGGCCCTCGCCGCCCGGCTCGCCGGATACGGGCTGCCGGCCGAGAAGGTCGACGCCTGGCTACGGGAACTGTCCGAACACGGGCTCGTCTTCACCGAACAGGATCACTGGATCGCGCTGGCGACCACCACCGAGCCGCTGAAGGTGGGCTGACGATGACCACGACGACCCGACCTGCGGTCGACATCGCCGCGCTGCGCGCCGACCCGGCGGCCCACAGTCTCCAGGTGGTCGTCCTGCCCGAGCCACTGCGGTTCGGGCAGGACCCGGTGCGGGACCTCGAACACCTGCGGCTGCTGCGCACCCTGACCAGCCACGCCGTACGGCTGCGCTGGACGATCAGCGGCCGGCCGGCGTTCCCGCTGGAGACGTACGCCCACTTCGTCGCGCCGTCCGACGGCGTCGGCCTCGACGGCATGAACCACGCCGTCGAGTGGGCCCGCGACTACCGGTACGGCACGTACTACTACCGCCGCGGCCCCGGCATCGTCACCGTCAAGGACGTCCGGCCGGGGCAGCCCGGCGCCCGGATGGTGATCGAGGAGGGCGCCGACCGGTTCGAGCGGCTGGCCGAGTCACCCGACGGCGTCCCCGGTCCGGGCGACGACGAACTCGTCGCCGACGCGGTCGAGGCGGGGCTCGCCGTCGAGGCGGGCGGCCGGGCGCTGGTGCTGCCGTACCGGATGCGGCACTGGCCGGTGCCCTACCTCGCGGTGTGACGGGCGGGCACGGTTGCCGGCCGGGTGGGCGGCTTCAGACCCAGCCGCGCCGGGCCGCCTGTACCCCGGCCTGGAAGCGGGTGGCGGCGTCGAGGCGCTGCATCAGCACCGCCACCCGCCGGGCGAACGTCCGCTTGCTCATGTGCAGCCGCGCCGCCGCCTGCTGGTCGGTGAGCCCGTCGCCGAGCACCCGGACCAGGTCCCGCCCGCCCTCGACGCCGTCGATCCCGGCGGCGACCCGGGCCGCCTCCGCCCGCCGCGCCGCGGCCTCCCAGACGGCGCCGTACGCGGCCGCCAGCGAGCCGGCCAGCACGACGTTGCGCATCCTGGTCAGCCGGTCCGCCTTCGGATGCCCGGAATCCTGGTAGGGCAGGTAGAGCACGGCCCGGTCCCGGATGACGAGGAAGTAGGGGATCTGCGACGACGTCGGCAGGGCGATCCCGCCGCGGGCCAGGGCGGCGAGCGGCCCGGCCGGCGGTTCCGGTACGGCGGCGTGCAGCAGCCGGACGGTGACCCCACGGGCCCGCAGGCTCTCGAAGAGGTGCGCCGGCAGCGGCAGCCGGTGCGGTGCCGGCACCAGCACCAGCAGTTCGTCGCGGGTCAGTTCGGCCAGTTCGGCGGCGACCAGGGCGAGGTTGATCTCGGCGGCCGGGCCGCGCCGCTCCTGGTACGTGGCCCGGTGCGGCAACGTCCGGTCGGGTCCGGCGGCCAGCCGCGTCGACGCGGTGTCGTCTCCGGTCACGTGATCACCCGTCGACCGCGGGAGTGTGCCACTCGGGCGCCCCGACGATGTCCCAGCCGTTGATGACACCGGTCAGCCGGGCGCACAGCTCGTGCAGGCAGTGCTGGGCCCGCTCGTCGTCGGCCACCGCGACGAACGCGGCGATCCACATCATCCCCGCCCGCTCGATGACCTTGACGTGCTCGACCCGGTCGGTCTCGGCGCGCAGTCCGAGGACCAGGTCGCGCAGCGTCTCCGGCGTCAGCGGGGTGCGGTCCTCGCCGACCGGGGCGAGGGATACGGCCGATAACTGCATGTTTTCCGTCCAGGGGTCGCGGACATCCTTGCGGATTCATTCTTTTCTTTGTCTTCGAATGCGGTCAACGAGCGGAAATAGGCGTGAAAACGCCTGGCGCGATCACGCCACGGCGGCCGTCGGCACCCTTGCCAACCCGAAGATCGTCTGAGACGGTGTTCGGCAGGGCGAGGAGGCCGAGTTGTTCAGATCCCTTGGTCTGTCGACGACGGCGGAAGCCGTCTACCGCGCGATGCTGGCGGAGCCGACCTGGGGAGTGGCCGAACTCGCGCGATCGGTCGAGGTGTCGACACACCAGGTGCACGACGCGCTCGACGAACTGATCGAACTCGCCCTGGTGCGGGAGTCGGGCGACATCCCGGGCCGGCTGCGGCCGACGAACCCCGAGGTCGGCCTCGCCCCGCTGCTGGCCCGCGCCAGGGCCAGCATCGCCCGGCAGCAGTACGAGATCGAGGCCACCCAGGCCGCCGTGGAGGCGCTCGCCGAGGCGCACAGCGACAACCGGCAGCGCGACCGGCTGGTCCGTCTGCCCACCCTCGACGCGGTGCGGGACCGGCTGGAACACCTGGCCGCCCTGGCCGGCTCCGAGTGCCTGTCGTTCATTCCGGGCGGCCCGCGCAAGTTCGACGCCATCGCGGTCAGCCGACCATTCCACCGCCGCGCACTCGAACACGGAATCACGGTCCGGGCCGTCTATCAGGACAGCTTCCGCAACGATCCGGAAACGCTGGCGTACGCACGTTGGTTCAGTGAAATGGGAGGAGAGGCCCGGACCGTCCCACTAATCCATTTTCAACTGACAGTTGTCGATCGTCGGCTGGCCCTGCTCCCGATCGACCCGGCCGACCCGCGCAAGGGCGCGGTCGAGATCCACAGCCCGGGGGTGACCACCGCCGTCTGCGCCCTCTTCGACCAGGTGTGGTCGTCCGCCACCCCGTTCGGCAGCGCCGCGCCCGTCGACGACAACGGTCTCGAACCGCCCGAGCGGGAACTGCTCCGGCTGCTCGGCGACGGCCACACCGACGAGTCGGCCGCCCGCCGGCTCGGCCTGTCCGTCCGGACCATCCAGCGGATGATGTCCGACCTGACCGACCGGCTCGGTGCCGCCAGCCGCTTCCAGGCCGGCGCGAACGCCGTACGCCAGCGCTGGCTGTGAGCACCGGACCGCCCGGATCATCGACTTTCGGCGACTGGTCGCCGGCCGTCCCCGACACCTAGCGTGGTCGACAGGGCGAGCCGGACCCGGCCCGCCACCGTCACACGGAGGGAACCGATGGACGCCCGCAAGACCGGCAAGCAACCCGCGGCCCGCCACGGTGCCGGCGACAACCGGACCTACCTCGGCGTCCCACTCCTCAACAAGATCGTCCTCTTCGCCGGGCTGCCCGCCCTCGTACTGGTGCTCGGGTTCGGCCTTCCCCCGCTCGCCCGCTGGGCGCTGAGCTGGGAGGTCGGACTGCCGATGGGCTTCGTCTTCCGGCTCTTCGCCGGCATCGACCGACCCTGGGAGATCGCCGTCAACATGGCCATCTGGCTCGCGGTGGTGGCCGGGATCGCCCTCACGACGATGACCGAGTCGCTGAAGCTGACGGTCGGCGACACCGAGCTGCGGATCGAGCGGGGCGAGGAGAAGTGGATCATCCCCCGCGCCGACGTGGCCGCCGTCTTCGTCGACGGCACCAAGGTCGTCGTCCTCGATTACGAGTCCCGCCAACTGCTGTACGAGACCCACGAGGCCGCCCCGACGGTCATCGCCGACGCCTTCCGCGGCCACGGATACCCGTGGCGGGACACCGACCCGTTCACCGACCTCTACCGCCCCTGGCACGTCCACACCGCCGACCTGCCGCCCGCCGTCCACGACCTGCTCGCGATCCGCGCCTCGGCCCTGAAGAAGAAGGCCCACAAGGAGGTACGCGACCTGCGCGGCGCGATCCTCAAGCTCGACTACGCCGTCCGGGACGAGGGCACCCAGCAGTACTGGCGCCCCCTCGTACGGTCGTGACCCGGTGCTCTCCGCCGCCACCGGACGGCCGCGAACCGGCGGCGTCGCTACCGTGACCGGTATGGTCCGCGTCCTCCTCGTCGACGACGACTCCATGGTCCGCCTCGGGCTGGCCACGGTGCTCGGCGCCGGCCGGGACATCGAGGTGGTGGGGGAGGCGGCCGACGGCGCCGAGGCCCTGGCCGCCGTCGCCCGGCTGCGGCCGGACGTCGTACTCATGGACATCCGGATGCCCGGCATGGACGGCCTGACCGCCACCGAGGCCCTGCGTACGGTCGCCGGCTCGCCGGCGGTCATCGTCCTCACCACGTTCGACACCGACGCCCACATCCTGCGGGCGCTGCGCGCCGGGGCCAGCGGTTTCCTGCTCAAGGACACCCCGCCGCTGGAGATCATCGACGCGGTGCGCCGGGTCGCCGAGGGCGAGTCGATGCTGTCCCCGTCGGTGGTCGGCAGGTTGATCGAACACGTGGTGCGCGACGAGGACCGCGCCGACCGCACCGACCGGGTGGCGCGGGCCAGGAGCATGCTGGGCCGCCTCACCGGACGCGAGCGTGAGGTCGCCGAGGCGGTCGGCCAGGGCCTGTCCAACGCCGAGATCAGCGTCGAGCTGTTCATGAGCGTCGCCACCGTCAAGGCGTACGTCTCCCGGCTGCTGACCAAGATGGAGTGCGCCAACCGGGTGCAGGTCGCCATCCTCGTCCACGACGCCCGGGGCTGACGCGGCGCCGGCCCCGACGCCCGGCCGGAGCCCGGTCAGCCGGTGCGGTCCTTCAGCGGATACGGGATGAAGGTGCTGCGGTTCTCGTCGAGGTCGAGGCGACGGCTGATCGGGGCGGCGGCCCGCTGCGGGCAGGTCATCCGCTCGCAGGTCTTGCAGCCGGGGCCGATCGGGGTCGCGGCGTCGGTGGCGTGCAGGTCCATGCCGGCGGAGTAGACCAGCCGGCCGGCGTGCCGGGTCTCGCAGCCGAGCCCGATGGCGAAGACCTTGCCGGGCTGGCCGTAGCCGCCGTGGTGCCGGATCACGGTGCGGGCGATCCACAGGTAGCGCTGCCCGTCCGGCATCGCCGCCACCTGGGTCATCACCCGGCCGGGGGCGCTGAACGCCTCGTACACGTTCCACAGTGGACAGGTGCCGCCCGAGCGGGAGAACGGGAACCCGGTCGCCGACTGCCGCTTGGACATGTTGCCGGCCCGGTCGACCCGCACGAACGAGAACGGCACGCCGCGCGCCTTCGGCCGCTGCAACGTGCTCAGCCGGTGACAGACGCTTTCCCAGCCCATCGCGAAATGGTTGGTCAACAGGTCGATGTCGTAGCGCATCGTCTCGGCCGCGGACAGGAACCTCTGGTACGGCAGGATCACCGCGGCCGCGAAGTAGTTGGCCAATCCCACCCGCATGAGAATCTGCGTCTGCACATCGTCGAACCGCTCCTGTTCGATGATCTCGTCAATGATGTCGGTGTATTCGAGAAGCGCGATCTGGGCACCCATTCGGATCGCCTCCTGCCCGGCCCGCAGCGACGTCGACAGGTGCAGGGTGCGGGTCTGCGGCCGGTAGCGGTGCAGATCGCCGGCGAGCGCGTCGGTGTCCTGCCGGGCGATCCGGATGCCGTGCCGGTCGGCCAGCCGGTCCCGCAGCGCCGACCGGGCCTCACCGCGCCGTACGCCGATGCTCCCGGCCAGCGCCTCGGCCGCCTCGTCCAGCTCCGGCACGTAGTTCTGCCGTCGGTAGAAGAAGTCGATGACCTGGTCGTGCGGGCTGCGCCCACCGACGGTGTCGCGGTCGCCGACCAGTTCGGTGAGCTGCTCGTTGACCTGCTGGTAGCGGCGGTGCAGGTCGATCACCGCCTCGGCGACCTCGGGCAGCCGGCTGGCCAGCTCGGTCAGGTCGGGCACGCTGGCCCGGGCACCGAGCGCCTCCCGCAGGTTCGCCACCAGCCGGGGCGCGTCGTGCGGGGCGAAGAACGCGGTGTCGATGCCGAAGACCTCGGTGATCCGCATCAGCACGGCGACGGTCAGCGGCCGGGTGTCGTGCTCGATCTGGTTGAGGTAACTCGGCGAGATGGCGAGCTGCCGGGCCAGTTCGATCTGGCTGATGCCCCGGTCCTCACGCAGCCGGCGCAGCCGGGCGCCGGCGAACGTCTTGGTCATCGCGACTCCTCTCCGGCCGGGATTCCGACACGTTAACACCTCTGCTAAAGGACCCTTTCGCAAGTTGGCAAAAAGCGCTTTCCAGTTTTCAATAATTGGCCGATTACGTATCTCGACCCGGTGATCCGCCCGGTGCCATGGTGGGGACACGCCGTTCCCGGATGACCGAAGGAGAGCCCCATGAGCACAGCGGCAGAGCAGTTGCGGAACGAGTGGGCCACCCAGGCCCGCTGGCAGGGCGTCGAACGCACCTACCGCGCCGAGGACGTCGTACGGCTGCGCGGGGCGATCCAGGAGGAACACACCCTCGCCCGGCGCGGCGCGCGGCGGCTGTGGCAGCTCCTGCACGAAGAGGACTACGTCCACGCCCTCGGCGCGCTCACCGGCAACCAGGCCGTGCAGATGGTCCGCGCCGGCCTCAAGGCCATCTACCTGTCCGGCTGGCAGGTCGCCGCCGACGCCAACCTGTCCGGCCACACCTACCCCGACCAGAGCCTCTACCCGGCCAACTCGGTGCCCGCCGTGGTCCGCCGGATCAACAACGCGCTGCTGCGCGCCGCCCAGATCACCACCGCCGAGGGCACCCCGACCGACCACGACTGGCTCGCCCCGATCGTCGCCGACGCCGAGGCCGGTTTCGGCGGCGTCCTCAACGCGTACGAACTGATGACCGCGATGATCGCGGCCGGCGCGGCCGGCGTGCACTGGGAGGACCAGCTCGCCTCCGAGAAGAAGTGCGGCCACCTCGGCGGCAAGGTGCTCATCCCGACCGGCCAGCACGTGCGGACCCTCAACGCCGCCCGGCTCGCCGCCGACGTCGCCGGCGTACCGTCGGTGATCGTCGCCCGGACCGACGCGCAGGCCGCCACCCTGATCACCACCGACGTCGACGAGCGGGACCGGCCCTTCACCACCGGCGAGCGGACCGCCGAGGGCTTCTACCGGGTACGCAACGGCATCGAGCCGTGCATCGCCCGCGGCCTCGCCTACGCCCCGTACGCCGACCTGCTCTGGATGGAGACCAGCAAGCCGGACCTGGAGGTGGCCCGGCAGTTCGCCGAGGCGATCAAGGAGCGCTACCCGGACCAGCTGCTGGCCTACAACTGCTCGCCGTCGTTCAACTGGCGCAAGCACCTCGACGACGCCACCATCGCCAAGTTCCAGCGCGAACTCGGGCACATGGGCTACAAGTTCCAGTTCATCACCCTGGCCGGCTTCCACGCGCTGAACTACTCCATGTTCGACCTGGCCCGCGGCTACGCCGCCGACGGGATGCCGGCGTACGTCTCCCTTCAGGAGAGGGAGTTCGCCGCCGAGGCCGCCGGCTACACCGCGGTCAAGCACCAGCGTGAGGTCGGCACCGGCTACTTCGACCTGATCAGCACCGTGCTCAACCCCGCCGCCGAGACGACCGCGCTGCGCGGTTCGACCGAAGAGGAGCAGTTCGCATGACACTCCAGGTCACCGGCCCGATGGGGGACCGGTTCGAAGAAGTCCTCACCCCGCACGCACTGGAGTTCCTGGTCGCCCTCGACCGGGAGTTCGCCGCCCGCCGGGTGGCGCTGCTGGACACCCGCCGCGCCCGCCGCGCCCGGTACGCCTCCGGCCAACTGCCCGACTTCCTGCCCGAGACCGCCGCCATCCGCGCCGACCCGACCTGGCGGGTGGCGCCGCCGGCCCCCGGACTCGTCGACCGCCGGGTGGAGATCACCGGCCCGACCGACCGGAAGATGACCATCAACGCCCTGAACTCCGGGGCCAAGGTGTGGCTCGCCGACTTCGAGGACGCCACCGCCCCGACCTGGCACAACGTCGTCAACGGCCAGCTCAACCTGATCGACGCCCTCGACCGGCGGATCGACTTCACCAGCCCGCAGGGCAAGCGGTACGCCCTGTCCGACGACCCGGCCACCATCGTCGTCCGGCCACGCGGCTGGCACCTGGTCGAGAAGCACATCGTCATCGACGGCCGCCCCGTCTCGGCCAGCCTGGTCGACTTCGGGCTCTATCTCTTCCACTGCGCGCGGCGGCAGCTCGACGCCGGTCGCGGACCCTACTTCTACCTGCCCAAGCTGGAGACGCACCGCGAGGCGCGGCTGTGGAACGACATCTTCGTCTTCGCCCAGCGCTACCTCGGCATTCCGCAGGGCACGATCCGGGCCACCACCCTGATCGAGACCATCACGGCCGCGTTCGAGATGGAAGAGATCCTGTACGAGCTGCGGGAACACTCCGCCGGCCTGAACGCCGGCCGGTGGGACTACATCTTCAGCGTCATCAAGAACTTCGGGCAGTGGCCGGACTACGTACTGCCGGACCGCGTCGACGTGACGATGACCGTGCCGTTCATGCGGGCGTACACCGAACTGCTGGTCCGGACCTGCCACAAGCGCGGCGCGCACGCCATCGGCGGCATGGCCGCCTTCATCCCCAGCCGGGACCCGGCGGTCAACGAGGTCGCCCTCGGCAAGGTCCGGGCCGACAAGGAACGCGAGGCCGGCGACGGGTTCGACGGCTCGTGGGTCGCCCACCCGGGGCTGGTCCCGGTCTGCCGCGAGGTCTTCGACGCCGTACTCGCCGACCGGCCGAACCAACTCGACCGGCTCCGCGACGACGTCTTCGTCACCGCCGCCGACCTGCTCGCCGTCGACAAGACGCCGGGCCAGGTCTCGCTGGCCGGGGTACGATCCAACATCGCCGTCGCCCTGCGCTACTTCGACGCGTGGATCGCCGGCACCGGCGCGGTCGCCATCTTCGACCTGATGGAGGACGCCGCCACCGCCGAGATCGCCCGCTGCCAGGTGTGGCAGTGGCAGGCCCACGGCACCCCGCTGGCCGACGGCGGCGTGGTCACCGCCGACCTGGTCCGGTCGCTGGTCGCCGAGGAGTCGGCGAAGCTGGCGCGGGGACGCAGCGGCGCCGACCGGGAGCGGGCCCTCGCGGCGGCGACGGTCTTCGACCAGAACGCCCTCGCCGAGGACCTGCCGGCGTTCTTCACCACCGACGCCTATGCCCGGCACCTGGTCGAGTCGACGTAGGTGTCTCTGTCGGAGCCCACAGCGAATTCGGCGTACGCACAGCGAACTCGCTGTGGGCCGCGACAGGCAGCCGGACCCGCGACAGGCAGCCGGACCCGCGACAGGCGGCCGGACCCGCGACGCCGGGACACGGGGCCAGCGCGGCCGGCCCGCCCGGCCCTAGCCTCTTACCCATGGAGACGAACTGGGCCGGCAACCACACCTACCGGGCGGCCGGGGTGCACGCGCCGGCATCCGTGGACGAACTGCGCGACGTCGTGGCCCGCGCGGACCGGGTGCGGGCGCTCGGCTCCCGGCACTCGTTCACCGACATCGGCGACACCACCGGCCTGCTCCTGTCGCTGGCCGCGCTGCCGGCCGGCGTCGACATCGACCCGGACCGCCGCCAGGTCACCGTCGGCGGCGGCGCCCGCTACGGCGAGGTCGCCGAAGCGCTGCACGCCAAGGGCTGGGCGCTGGCCAACCTCGCCTCCCTGCCGCACATCTCGGTCGCCGGGGCGGTCGCCACCGGCACCCATGGCTCCGGCGACCGCAACGGCTCGCTGGCCACCGCGGTCGCCGCCGTCGAGATCGTCGGACCCGACGGCGCAGTCCGCCGGCTCACCCGGACCGACCCGGACTTCGACGGCAGCGTCGTCGCCCTCGGCGCGCTCGGCATCGTCGTCACGCTGACCCTCGACATCGAGCCGGCGTACGACGTACGGCAGACCGTCTACACCGGACTGTCCTGGGACACCGTGCTCACCGACCTCGACGCGGTCACCGCCGGGGCGTACAGCGTCAGCCTCTTCACCGACTGGGCCGGCGACCGCGTCGACCAGGTGTGGCGCAAGAGCCGCGCCGGCGAACCACCGGCGGACTTCCTCGGCGCACCCCGGGCCGACGGCACCCGGCACATGCTGGCCGGCGCCGACGTCGCGGCCGTCACCGGGCAGCACGGCGTACCCAGCCCGTGGCACGAGCGGCTGCCGCACTTCCGGATGGCGTTCACCCCCAGCCGGGGTGAGGAACTGCAGAGCGAATACCTGGTGCCGAGGCGGCACGCCGCGACGGCGATCACCGAACTGCGCCGGCTCGGCCCCCGGCTCGCGCCGGTCCTCCAGGTCGGCGAGATCCGTACGGTGGCCGCCGACCGGCTCTGGCTGAGCGGCGCGTACGGCACCGACGTCGTCGCCCTGCACTTCACCTGGGTACGCGACACCCCCGCCGTCTACGGGGTGCTGCCGGCGATCGAGGAGGCGCTGCTGCCGCTCGGCGCCCGCCCGCACTGGGGCAAGTGCTTCGTCGCGACCGGTGCGGAGCTGCGGTCGGTGTATCCCCGGCTCGACGACTTCGCGCGGCTGCGTGACCGGGTCGACCCGACCGGCAAGTTCGGCAACGCCTTCGTCGACCGGGTGCTCGGTCCGTCGGCGGCCACCGGTGGGTAGCGGTGGCTCCAGCGGTCGAGCCGGTCGTCGCCACCGGTGACCCGGGTCAGCCGGCCAGGTCGAGACCGCGTAGCCAGTCACGCAGATCGGCGGGTAGGAGTGGGCGGGCGGTCACCCAGCCGTCGGCGTCCGTCCCGGGGTCGTCGGTGGCGGCGTCCGGTTGGACGGTCGCGGCCCAGAGCGGACCGGTTCCACCGGCGACCAGCACGGCCGAGCTGACATGGTAGGTCTCGCCGGTCCGGCCGAACGGGATCAGCTTCGCGGTGTACCGGTAGTCGGCGAGGGCGGCGACGAAACCGCAGGCGGTCACCCCGACCGGCTCATCGAGTTGCCGCAGCAGCGCGCTGTACCGCAGCCGGACGGGCCGGTCGTCGTTCCGGGTTCCGATGATGTCGTCGTCGGGTACCCCGAGCAGGGTGACCACCGCGGTGTCCAGGTCGTCGTCGACCCGTCTTAGCTCGTGGGTACCGCCCGGCCCTGCCCCGTGCACCACGACCCCGGCCGGCCCCTGGCAGACGATCGCCATCGCGGAGGAGTCCGGTGTCCGGACACGTACCGAGACGGCCTGTCGCGGATCGAGCACGGTGGCCAGCAGATCCTGGTACGCCGGACTGATCCGCCAGTGGTCCGGCGCCTCCTCCACGACACCACGCACGATCAGCGAGCCGAGCAGACGCCGCGCCACGACGGCCCGGTGCGTCTCGGCGGCCGCGGTGACGAGGGATGGCCCCACCCCTGGAAAACCGACCCCCGTGAGCCCGTAGGCGAGCGCGTCGAGTTCGTCGGCCGACGCACGAAGTGCGAGAGGACCGAGGGAGCCGGTGGTTCCCGTCATGGACGTGTACCCGGCGGTCATGGGAGGAGACCACCAATGCTCCTGAGCCCGTTCAAGACCGGGGCCGGGGCGATGCTCTTGGCGGCCGCCCCGGCGACATCGGCAGCACCCTTGAGGACCGAGCCGCCCGCGTCGCCGACGATGTGCACGATGTCGTTCCCCTTCTCGAACAAGAGGTAGTCCGCGCCGTCCATCAGCATCACCGGGCCGTCCAGCGCGACGAAGATGATTCCGTCGAGACCCTTGTCGGCAAGTGTGCCGGCACCCGGGACCACGTTCAGTACGTCGGTGCCGAGATGCATCAGCGAGGCGGTCACGGCCGCGCTGTCCCGGAGCTTCTCGAACCCGCCACGTAGGCCGTCGTGCTCCTGGGTGCGCCACTGCTTGATGTCGGCGAGCGTCATCGCGCCGGATCCGACGACCGGAACCATCATGGTGCCGCCACGCTTGAGGCGGTTGAGGCCGCGCCCGTCCCCGGCCAGCCGCTCGGCCAGGTCCGGCGCTGCGGGTCGACGCGCCGGGGTCGGCGGTGCGCCCGGCTTCGGAAGACGCTGGGACATGTCACGGAGTCTTTTCGCCGCCTCGTAGTAACGTGCGGCGATGTCGGGCAGTTTCGAGCCTGTGACGTCCTCACCGAAGAGGTCGGCGGCCACCGCGGTGACGCGGCCCAGCCGTCCCGTCTTCCGGTGCCGCCCCGATTCCCCGCCGCCGTCGCGTAGCGCCCGGTGAATCTTGGCGACGGAGGCGCCGGCCCAGACCCCCGCGTCCACCGCGGCGAGCCTGCCGGCGGTCGCCGACAACCAGCGGCCTTCGGCCCCGAGGCTTCGTTCGAGCGCGTCCAGAGCCCTGGCCAGCGTCGTCGTCTGCTGGGCGATGCCCGGACCGACGTTCGGTAGCGTTTCGCAGGCCCGGCCGGCGGCCCGTACCGAGTCGGCGGTGCCACCGAGCGTGCCGGCGGCCCGGATCAGGGACATCCCGGTGCCGTTGATGTCGTCGAGATTGAACACGTACCGGGTGACCGGATTGCTTCCCACCACGGTCAGCCTCCCGTCAGGCCGGCGGCGCCCCGCTTGGCCAGCCAGTCGAGGTGCAGTTCGGCATAGTGCCGGCCGGTCCGGTCGAGCGTCTCGGCGAGGTCGGTGAGTCGCCGGGCCACCCCGCGCAGTTCCGCGTCGACTCCCTCGGCGCGCCGCCGGAAGTCGGCCGCCGACGGGCTCTGGAACTCGACGGCCGCCACCTGCCGGCCGATGGTGTTCGTGGTGGTGCCGATCCGGTCGGCGGCGGCACGCAGCGCCACCGCCTGTTTCGCGGCGGTGGCGCTGTATTCGGCGTACCGTGCGCCGTCGGTGCTGGGGTCACATACGAGGGACATGCCCCGAGCCTTCCCGTTCCGGAGACCCCCCTCAATGGGCAGGGATCCCCGTCGGTCAGGGCCAGATGTGACAGAGCCGTGCCATCGGCTGGAAGCCTCTCGCGGTGAAGACTGTCCACTCGTTGGTGTATTCCCGGGCCCAGACCCAGACACCGGTCTCCCGATGGTGCAAGGCGTGCAATGGCAGGGTGCCGTGGGGCTGGTCGGCGAAGCAGGAGAAGGCCGGCCCACCCGGGGCGTAGTTCGCCGGGGTGTTGGGATCGGCGGAAAGGTAGTAGTTCGGTTCGCGGCATCCGTTGACGCACTGGAACTGGTAGATCTGGATCAGCCCGGGCACCTCGGCCACCTGGGTCGATTGGTAGACCCGGCCGGGGGAGGACTGGGAGCTCCAGCCCGGTGGCACGTCGGGGCTGATGGACAGGAGGTTGGTCTGTCGCGGATGGGGTGCCTTGAAGCGATGGAGGACCGTCGGACCGGTCGACTCGTAGACGATGTTCACCGGGCTGCCGGGCGCCAGTTCGGTGCCGGGCTGGGGGTCCTGGGTGATCACCTGGTTGACCGCGAGCGTCGCGGCTCCCTCGACCCGGTTGCAGGCCAGGCCCGCACTCTGCAACACCTGGCAGGCCTGGTCCGGCGGCATGTTGTGGACGTCCGGGACCGCCGAGTTCGTGCGGTACCGCAGCGTGACGGTCCCGTTCGGGTCCAGCCCGGCACCCGGCAGCGGATGCTGGTCGATCACCGTGTACGTCGGGGAGCCGGGGCCGATCGGCGTCGGGACACAGGTCAGGCCGACCGGGCAGGCCACGTTGTACGGCTGGCTCTCGAAGTTCGGCACCGCGATCTGGACCGGATAGGTGATGGTGACCCGGGTACCGGTGTTCGCCGGTTGCCCGGCCGCCGGGTCCTGGCCGGTCACCAGCCGTACGGCGTTGCCATCCACGGCCAGTCCGGCGGGCTGATCGACACAGGTGAGGTGCGCCTGCGCCAGCGCCCGGCAGGCCTGGTCGGCCGGCAGGCCCTGCACCGACGGCACGGTGGCCTCACCCCGGTAGACGACGGTGACCGCGCTGCCGTGGGCGACCCGGGAACCGGCCGGCGGATCGGTGCGCAGCACCTGGTCGGTTTCGCCGGCTCCGTCGTTCTGGGCCACCGGAACGCAGCGCAGTTCCGGCATGAGTCGCGCGCATGCCGCGGTACGGTCGGTGCCGACCAGGTTCGGCACCGTGATCGTCGGCTTCGCCGGCGGTGTCCGCCGGGGTGCGGTGGTCGGCTGCGGCGACTGCCGTGGGGTGCTGGTCGGGGCGACGGTGGGCGTTCCGCGGGGCTTGTCGCCGGGGTCGGTGGAAACGTCGATCTCGGTCTGCCTGCCGTCCGCGGTGAACGTGATCACGATGCTGGTGTCGTGCGGGTCGTTGATCCACACCCGGTTGTCGCGGACGGTGACCTGGAACTCGTCGGACTTGCCCGGCACCGTCACGACCGATTCGATCCGAAGGCCGCGGTGCTCGACGACGATGACCTGCCGGGTGCTGTAGTCCGGCACGTAGATCCGCTCGTGGTGGACGACGGGAGCGCCGAACCGGTTACCGGCCCGGTCGTCGGGCAGGCTGACCCGGCGGTCCTCGCCCCGTTCCCCGTCGAGGTCGGTGATCACCAGCTCCCCGGTGGCGGGCAGCACGATGGCCAGTGGGCGGGCTCCGGGGGCGCTCACCCGGCCGTGCCGGGCGGCCAGGTCACGTTTGTGGAGCAACCCGTCCCCGCCGTACATCCCGACCTCGCCGGAATCCGGGCGGTAGAGCACAGGTGCGTCCGCGACCAGGGTCAGCATGGCCGGCTCGCCCCTGCCGGCGACGTGTTGCCTGTCGGCGGCCCCGCCCTTGGGCATCTCGATCAGTTCCCCGGACTCCTGGGCGTAGCCCCAGGCCGTACCCCGGGAATCCACCACCGCCTGGGTGACCCTGACCGGTGTCGGCACCGGGACCCGTTGCCCCGTCGTCGCCTCCAGGCCGTCGACGGTGCCCCGCTGCCCGTCGACCAGGTAGGTGGCACCACCGCCGGTCACCACCGACAGGTGCCCCTTGGACTCAGGCCGGTTGTCCACCGTCTCGGGGTCGAGGGTGCGGGTGGGCAGCCGGGTGACCACACCGGTGTCGTTGTTGACCACGAAGACCGAGCCGGCGTCGACCTGGACGATCTCCAGTCGCTCCTTGCCGGTCGCCAACTTCTTGGCGGTGATCGCGTCGGCGTCCTGGTTGTCGGCGTTGACCCGCATGACCCGTTCGCCCTTTTGCAGGTAGGTGCTGCCGTCGCCGAGCGCGGCCTCCGAGGACCGGTAGCCGGTGCCGAAGCCGACGGCGGTCACGGCGAGGACGGCCACCAGACCGAGGGCCACCCGGTTGACCCGGGTGCCGGTCAACGTGGCCCGCGCGGTGGGCATCCGTCGACGGAGCCGGGCGGGCCAGGACGGGTTTCTGGATCCGGGCATCACATTCCTCCGTGGACGGACGAGCCGGGTACGGGCACGGCGACGGGGCGGCCAGCGGTGTCCGAGAATAGGGGATGATGCCTCCTGGCGGTGAGTTCCGCGTTGGGGAGGGCTTCCCATCGCCCGAGGAAAGGCGATCGACGACATTGATGCGCATCGAATACGTGGGTGAGGTGCGTGAACTGGTGGGCGACGAGCGGGTGACGTTCGGCCGGTCCCGAAACAGCGGCATCCTCCTGGACCCGGACGACGTCAGCATCTCCCGCACGGCCGGGACCGTCCACCGGCAGAACGGCGTGTGGTGGCTGACGAACTCGTCCGACACCCGCACCCTGTCTGTCGTGGACGATGTCGGCTTCCGTCAGGTGCTGCCCCCGGCCCGACGGGTCGCGGTGGAGACGCCGACCATGGTGCTCGTGGACGGCGCCCGTGGGCAGCATCTGCTACGACTGCTGCCGGCGGCCGCCGAGCGCGCCGAAGAGACGGACGCGACGGCGCGACCGGCCGCCGCCGAGGTCGCGACCGCGATCGGCGCCGACGTACTGATCAAAGACGCCGACCGCCTGGCGATGGTGGCGTTGTTCGCCGGCTACCTGCGCGAGCCACCGAGATACGACCCGCACCCCCAGTCGTACGGCGCCGCCGCCAAACGGCTGGGCTGGCCGGAATCGACGCTCCGGAAGCGGATCGAATACCTCCGGACCCGGCTGGACGCGGCCGGCGTACCGAACCTGCACGGCTCGTTCGCGCTGGCGAACCTGGCCGAGTACGCGATCGGTCGTGGTCTGGTGACCCGCGAGGACCTGGCCCTGCTGCCCCGGTGAGCCGGGACCGCCGGCGGGTGGGCCGAGACAGTTGGGGAACCCTGCCGATGGCTGGCTCGCCGTACCGCTCCTAGCGTCGGATCCGACACCGACCAACGAAGGAGATGCGATGTCCGTCATCGGCGGCGAGATCACCCAACTGCACTCGCTGAACGGCAACTTCCGGCGTCAGAGCGCCACTGTGGACACCCTGCTCCGCGAACTGCGCACCGAGCTGGACAACACGTACTGGCGCGGCGGTGCCGCGGACCGCTTCCGGGCGGCCTGGCAGAGCGAGTACGAGCCGGCGCTGATGCGGCTCTCCGCGGCCCTGGAGGACGCGGCCCAGGAGGTACGCCGGCGTACCGAGGCGCTGGAGCAGGTCGGCGGCTGAGCGTCGACTGAGGGAGCGTGGGGCGAAGGCGCGGACCGACATGGAACGGGAGCTACGCCTTGCCGTACCCGGCGGGGAGAAGGCGCTGACGGTGCGGGCCGGCTCACGGGCCACGGCACACGACCTCGCCCGGGCCCTCGCCGAACAGGGGGGTGCGGCGGCATCGCCGACGGGGCTGTGGGTGGCCGGCGAGCCGGTACCCGGGCAGACCCCGCTGGCGGAGCTCGCCCTGCCGACCGGGGTACGGCTCAGCCTCTCCGGGGAGAGCGCCGCCCCGGTCGGCACGGGCACCGTGCCCGGCGACCGGGAGTTGGCGGTGGTGGGCGGCCGGGCCGAGATCGCCTCCGTCCCGATACCGGGCGACGGCACCCTGCTCATCGGTCGTGGCGCCGAAGCCGACCTGGTGCTGAGCGATCCGGAGGTCAGCCGGACCCACGCGCGCCTGCGGGCCGACGAGGAGGGAGCCGGTGAGTTGAGCGACACCGGTTCGCGTAACGGGACGGCCTGGCGGGGCGTCCGCCTCGTCGCGCCCGTGGTCGTCCGGCCCGGCGACACGTTCGCGGTCGGGGAGACGGTGCTCGCGGTACGGGCGGCGACGCCGTCGGACGCACCTGTCGATGTGGCAGCGGACGGCGAGGTCGTGCGGTACAACCGTCCGCCGCGCATCTCGTTCCGGCCGGCGGCGGTCCGGTTGACCGTGCCGCGCCGGCCGGAGCGACCCCGCCGGGTACGTTTCCCGCTGCTGATGATGCTGGTACCGCTACTGCTCGCGGGCGTCATGTACGTGGTCTACCCGACGGCGGGTTACTTTCTGATCTTCCTTGCGCTGTCGCCGGTCCTGGTGCTCGCCAACGTGCTGTCCGACCGGCGTAACGGTGGCAAGGAGCACCGCGCCGCGCTGCGGGAGTACGAACGGCAACGCACGGAGCTGACCGACCGGCTCGACGCCCTTGCCCAGGAGCAGGGGCGGAGCTGGCGGGAGGCGCTGCCCGACCCGGGGCGGCTGCTGCGGATCGCCGGCCGGCCGACCCGCCGTCTCTTCGAACGCCGCCCTTCGGACGAGGACTTCCTGCGGATCCGGGTCGGTCTCGCCCCGCGGCCGGTGGACGCCGTCCTCGCCGGACAGGAGGGCCGGTCAACCGGTTCTCCGGAGGAGGACGACCCGGTCGTACCGCCCCTGGTCGACCACGCGCCGGCCGCAGTCGATCTGGCGGCCGTGGGGGTGTTGGGGCTGGCCGGCCCCCGGGAACCGCTCCTGGCGACCGTACGGGCACTGTTGGCGCACCTGGCCGCCCTGCACGCTCCGCACGACGTGGGGCTGGTCGTGCTGACCGGGCAGGCGGAAGCCGCCGAGTGGGAATGGGTCACCTGGTTGCCGCACACCCTGCCGCACACCGCGGAACTGGCCTGCCGCCGCATGGTCGCCACCGACGCCGAACAGGTCCGGGCCCGACTCGCCGAACTGCGGCGCGTCGTCGACGAGCGGCAGGCGGAACGGCAGGCGACGTTGCGGAGCGAGCCTGTCGTCGGCCGCCGGCTGGTGGTCGTCGCCGACGGCGCCCGGCGGCTACGTGGCCTGCCCGGGCTCGCCGAACTGCTGACCGAGGGGCCGGACGGCGGCGTCTACGCCGTGTGCCTGGACGCGGACGAGACGAACCTGCCCGCCGAGTGCGCGGCCACCGTCGTCGTCACGAGCACCTCGGGCACCCGCGCCCGGTTGCGGCGTCCCGGTCTGCCGGTCACCGAATCGGTGTTGCTGGACCGGCTGTCCGTCGCACATGCGACGGAACTCGCCCACGCGCTGGCGCCGCTGCGGGTGCTCGGTGGCCACTGGGGTGCGGGGGGTGGACTACCCGACACCGTACGTCTGCTCGAGCTGGCCGGACTCGGCCGCGATCCCGGTCCGGAGGCGGTGGAACGCCGCTGGGCGACCGGCGGACGGACCACCGA
The DNA here is from genome assembly GCF_040683055.1 of Polymorphospora sp. NPDC051019. Classification (NCBI taxonomy): domain Bacteria; kingdom Bacillati; phylum Actinomycetota; class Actinomycetes; order Micromonosporales; family Micromonosporaceae; genus Polymorphospora; species Polymorphospora sp. NPDC051019. Next base: position 173,507 of record NZ_JBFBCH010000016.1, read on the forward strand.
GGTGCTTCTGGGCGTCGGTCCCGACGGACCGGTGACCGTCGACCTGCGGCGGGACGGGCCGCACGCGCTGGTCGCCGGAACCAGTGGCGCGGGCAAGTCGGAGTTGCTGCAGACCCTGGTCGTCGGGCTGGCACTGGGCAACGCGCCGGACGCCCTGTCCCTGATGCTGGTCGACTACAAGGGCGGCAGCGCGTTCGCGGAATGCCGCCAGCTGCCGCACTGCGTCGGCATGATCACGGACCTGGACGGTCACCTGGTGTCGAGGGCCCTGGAATCGCTCGGCGCGGAGCTGCGCCGGCGCGAGGCGTTGCTCGCCGACGCCGGGGCCAAGGACATCGAGGAGTACTGGTCGACCGGTGCTGGGCTGCCCCGACTGGTCATCGTGATCGACGAGTTCGCCTCGTTGGTCGAAGAGGTACCCGAGTTCGTCACCGGCGTGGTCGGCATCGGCATGCGGGGACGCAGTCTCGGCGTACACGTGGTGCTGGCCACCCAGCGACCGGCCGGTGTGGTCAACGCCGAGCTCCGGGCCAACCTGAACCTGCGGATCTGTCTACGGGTCACCAGCGCCGGCGACAGCGGTGACGTGATCGATGTGCCGGATGCCGCCCGGCTCTCACGCCATCAACCCGGCCGGGCCTACCTACGGGCCGGACACACCGACCTGACGCTGCTCCAGGCCGCCCGGATCGGCTGGCCGCGGGAGAGGGCGGGCACCGCCGACCCGGCGGTCGTGACCGTGTCACCGCGGACCGTCGGCGAACTCGGCCGGCTCCGGCCCGCGTCGGACGGGCAACCGTCGGACGACGGTGCTGCCGACGAGACCGACCTCACCGTGCTGGTGGCCGCGATCCGGCAGGCGGCCCGGCGGGTCGGGGTGGCCACGCCGCCGAGCCCGTGGCTGCCGCCGCTGCCGGAACTGCTCGTCGCCGACCAACTCCCCGCCCCGGACCCGACCGGCCCGGACTCGCCGGTGGCCGTCGCGATCGGGCTCGCCGACCATCCCCGGCGACAGGTCCAGGAGCCGTACGTGCTCGATCTGGCTCGGACCGGGCCGGTGCTGGTCGCCGGGATGGCCCGCAGTGGACGGTCCACTGCGCTGCGCGTGCTCGCCACCGGGCTGGCCACCCGCAGCGGGCCCGCCGACGTCCACCTCTACGTCCTCGACCAGGGCAACCAGGCACTCGCGCAGCTCGCCGGACTTCCGCACTGCGGGGCGTACGTCACCGGTGCCGAGACCGACCGCACCGAGCGGGTGCTGGCCTTCCTGGCCGCCGAGATCGACCGCCGGCAACGGGTGCTCGCCGCGGACAGCTTCGGGTCGCTCGCCGAGCAGCGGTCCGCCGCCGCCGGAGAGGCGTTGCCCTACCTGGTGCTGCTGCTCGACAGGTACGAATCCTTCGTGGCGCGGTACGTGGACCGGGACGGCGGGCGGTTGGTCGACCTGCTGGACGGCCTCCTGCGCCGGGGGCCGGCGGTCGGCGTGGTCGCGGTGCTGGCGACCGACCGGTCCGGGTTCACCCACCGCCTCGCCGGTGCGGTGGCCACCCGGATCGTGCTCGCCCACCCGGACCGGGACGCGCTGGCCGCCTACGGCCTGAACCCGCGGCAGGTGCCGGCGCACCTGCCGCCCGGCCGGGCGATCGTGCTGCCGGGACACGTCGACGTACAGGTCGCCCTGCTCGACGCCGACCCCGACGGCACGGCGCAGGCGGCCGCGGTCGACCGGCTGGCCGCCGAGGCACGGCACAGGGCGACCGGCATCGAGGCACACGCGCTGCCGGCGCGGGTGGATCCGTTGCCGGACACCATCACCGTCGCCCAGGCCACCGCACTGCGGACGGAACCGGTCCGAGCCCGGCCGACCACGATCACCGTCGGTGTGGGCGGCAACCACCTCGCCCCGGTCGACCTGGATCTGGTGGAGCTCGGACACGGCTTCCTGGTCGCCGGGCCGTCCCGGTCCGGCCGCACCGGCGCGTTGCTGGCCCTCGTCAGCTCGCTCGGCGGCGGGCCATCCGCGTCCGCCGACGGGACCGGGTCGGGTACGGCGGCGCCGACCCTCGTGCTGGTCTGCCCCCGTCGCTCACCGCTGTATTTGGCCGCCACCCAGCTCGGCGCGGCCGCGCTGCTCACCGGCGACGAGCCGCCTGGCACCCTGCGGAGTCTGCGGGCCGATTCGTCGGCGCCGGTGGTGGTCGTGGTCGACGACGCCGAACTGCTCGCCACTTCGGGTATGGCCAGGGAGTTGGAGGAACTGGCCCGTCGGGGACGCGACGAGGGTGACCACCTGGTCGCGGCGGTCGCCATCGAGGATCTCCATCGCAGCCGCCACGGCGGCTGGTTGGGCCTGTTGTGCCGCAACCGCGCCGGCCTGCTGCTCAACCCGTCGTCCGGGGACGGCGAGGTCTTCGAACTCCGACTGCCGAGGTCCATCGACGGCGGCTGGCCACCGGGGCGGGGGTTGCTGGTGGTGCCGGGACGGACCATGCCGGTGCAGGTGCCCGTGGCGGAAGCGGTGCCGGCAGGATGAGGAACCCGGCAGGGGCCCGCAGCGGCTATGGTACGACGACACTGGAACCCGGCCGCGTGCCGCACGCGGAGCCCGGCATCGTCCCACCGCTCACCGTCCCATCGCCCATTGTGGAGACAATGAGTACTCCGGAAAGCGGCCCGGCGGAGCTGCCGACCTCGCCGCCGACGCATCGTGTCCCGGCGCCGCCGGAGGCGGCCATCGGCCCCGCGCCGCCGATGCAGTTGGGGCGCGGCTATCTCAAGGAAGAGCTCATCGGGACGGGCGCCAGCGGAGCCGTCTGGCGTGGCCGGCGACGTGAGGACAACGAGCCGGTCGCGATCAAGGAGTTGCACGCGGGTCGTGCCGGTGACCGGGCCGTCCTGCACCGGTTCCTGCGCGAGCGAGAGGTGCTGCTCGAACTGGACCATCCGCACCTGGTGCGGCTGTACGACATGGTGGCGGAACGGAACACGCTGGCCATCGTCATGGAACTGGTAACCGGGCAGAACCTGCGCCAGGTCATGAGGCGCCAGCCGCTGTCCACCGACCGGGCACTCTCGGTACTGTCCCAATTGGCGGCCGCGCTGGGCGCGGTGCACGCCGCCGGCGTGACCCACCGCGACGTCAAACCGGAGAACATCCTGGTCACCTGGCGCGGCGGCGAGCCGTGGATCCAGCTGGTCGACTTCGGCGTCGCCAAGTTCGCCGACGGCCTGCAGCTGACCCGGGTCTCCGAGGTGGTCGGCACGCCGCACTACGTCGCGCCGGAGGCCTCGACCGGTCGTCCGCACGGCCCGCCGGTCGACATCTACGCGCTCGGCCTGGTCGCCTACGAGCTGCTGGGCGGGCGGCATCCATACGCGGGCTCCCCGGATCCGTTGGCGGCGCACATCGTGTCAGAGCCGGCCCGGCTGGCGGGCGTCGCCGAGCCACTCTGGCAACTGATCAACGCCTGCCTGGACAAGAATCCGGACCGGCGGCCAACCGCCGACGCCTTCGCCGCCCACCTCGACCAGCTCAGACATTCCGAGAGCGGGCTGCCCGCCGACGCACCCCCACCACGGCCGGCCGGCCCGCCGGCGGGACAGCCCGTCCAGACGGCCGATCCGGTGGTCCGGCCCGACCCCGCTCGTGCTGACGTGCCCGGAGCCACCACCGGGCCGGCTACCGGCCCGGAGACCGGCGAAAGCGTCGGCGGGGCGCCGGTGGACGCGCAACTGCCGACGACCGGGGCGACCGTACTGCTACCCGACCCGCCACCGCCGGCACCGGTCCGACGCCGGGGCTGGCGGAAACCGGTGCTGGCCCTGGCCGCGCTGCTCCTGGTCGCGACCGGGGGCGGGTGGTGGGTGGGCCGACCGGATCCCGGACCGGTCGGCACCCTGGCGGCCACGCCGAGCGGCCCCCCGCCACCCCAGTTCGTCCTGCTGCCGGTCACCGCGACCAGCCCGCGGCGCGGCACTGTCCGGTTGGAGTTCAGCGACGCCACCCACCTCGACGGCTTCGTCAGGTACGTGATCCTGCGCGACGGGTCCAAGGTCGCCGAGGTCGCTTCCGGCTCCGGATCGCCGTACGTGTTGCACGGGATCGACCACCGAACCGAGTACTGCTTCCAGGTGGCGGCGCTGGTCGAGTCGACACAGCCGTTGCCACCCGCCCCGAAGCCGAGCTGTCTGACCGCTGACGGCTGATCGTCCGATCACGTTTCGAAGTGAGGAACCCCCTGATGACCAGCAGCCAACTTGAGGCCGTCGACGGCGGGCGGGCCGGCGCGGGCTCGGACCCGTCCGCATACTTCACCGACCGGTACGAGGCGGTCCGGAGCAACGTCGCGCAGGCGCTGGCCGGCAAACCCGAGGCGGTGCGTCTCGCGCTGACCTGCTTCTTCGCTGGTGGTCACCTGCTGGTCGAGGACGTACCCGGCGTCGGCAAGACCAGCCTCGCCAAGGCGCTCGCCGCCTCGATCGACGCGAGCTGGAACCGTATCCAGTTCACCCCCGACCTGCTGCCGTCCGACATCACCGGGACCAACGTGTTCGACCAGCGTTCCGGGGTGTTCGAGTTCCGGCCCGGACCCGCCTTCGCCCACCTGGTGCTCGCCGACGAGATCAACCGCGCCTCACCGAAGACCCAGTCGGCGTTGCTGGAGGTCATGGAGGAACGGCAGGTGACCGTCGACGGGCGCAGCTACCCGGTACCCGTGCCGTTCCTCGTCGTCGCCACTCAGAACCCGATCGACCTGGAGGGCACCTACCGGCTGCCGGAGGCCCAACTCGACCGGTTCCTGCTGCGGATCGCGGTCGGCTATCCGGACGTGGCGGCCGAACGCGACATCCTGGTCGCCCGGGCCCGCAACGGGGTGGCACCGGTGCTCTCCCCGGTCGCCACCGTCGAGCAGGTGCGCTGGATGATCGAGTACGTCAGCCGTGTACACGTCACCGACGCCGTCGCCGAGTACGTGGCGCGGATCGCCGAGGCCACCCGCAACGACGCCCGGCTACGGCTCGGCGCGAGTCCGCGTGGCAGCCTGGCGCTGGTCCGGGCGGCGCAATCCTGGGCGGCCGGGGAAGGCCGCGGATACGTCGTACCCGACGACGTGAAGACGGTCGCCGAAGCGGTTCTCGGACACCGGCTCGTGCTCGGGTCCGAGGCCGACATGCAGGGAGTTCGTACGGCCGATGTGCTGCGTGACGTACTCGGCACGGTGTCCGTTCCGTTTGCCGCGGCCGTCCGGTGAGCCGAGCCGACCGGCGGCTTCGCAGGCGGCCCGCCGAATTGCTCGGCCTGACCGGTAACGGGCTGGCCACCGGGATCGGCGCCGCCGCGCTCCTCGCCGCCGGAGTGGCCACCGGCTATCCGACGCTGGTCGGCGTCGGCGCCGCGCTTCTCGCCGTGGTAGCCGTCGCGGCCCTCCTGGTACGGCTGCCGGTCCGCGTCGAGGTGCACCGTACGGTGACCCCCGACCGGGTCACCGTCCACGCCGGCGCGACCGGCCAGGTGGAGATCCGCAACGTCGGCCGGCTGGCCACCGCCGGGTTCGAGGTCGTCGACATGATCGACGGCGATTCGCTGCGGATCGCCGTACCGGCCCTGCCGCGTGGCGGATCGGGCCGGGTGACCTACCCGGTGCCCACACCGCGCCGTGGGGTGTTCCAGCTGGGACCGCTGCACGTCGAGCGGCGCGATCCGCTGGGACTGGCCATGCACCGGTCCCGGCTGGCCGCTCCGGCCAAGCTCTGGGTGCACCCGAGGGTCCGCCCGGTCCGGCCGCTGCCGGTCGGTATCGCACTCGATTTCGAGGGCCAGCTCAGCGAGAACGCCCAACGCGGTTCCACGGCGTTCGCCTCCTTGCGCGAGTACCGGGTCGGTGACGATCCCCGGCAGATCCACTGGCGCTCCACCGCGCGGATCGGCACGCTCGTCGTCCAGGACCGGGTCGACACCAGCGAACCGACCGCCACCATCCTGATCGACACCAGGCCCGACGTATTCGACGAGCCACGGTTCGAGGAAGCGGTCGAGTTGGCCGCGTCGTTGCTGGTGGCCACTACCCGGATCGGCCAGTCCGTCACACTGCTGGCGCCCGGGGAGGAGCCCGGTGAACTGTCCCGCGGGCCTGGCCAGCTGGATCGGTTGGCCGCCCTCCGCCGTACCGATCGCGGGGACGCCGGCGCCCTGCTCCGACTGCTGCGCCGCGCACCGGCCGGCGGCAGCCTGATCGCGATCACCGGGCCGGACCAGACCGTCGTGACCCGGCTGAGCGCCGAGCGGCGCCGGTACGCCAGGGTGGTCATCGCGCAGCTCGGTGCCGTACCGGAAGGTGCTGCCACCACCGGCCGCGCCGGGCTGGCCGTGCTCCGTGCGACCGACGCCGGAACCGCCGTTGGTGCCTTCAACCAGCTTTCCGGCGGTCGCCGATGACATCGGCCCGGACGATCCGAGCGCTGCTCGCGACGACGCTGGTGTTGCCGCCGGTCATCGCGTTCGCGGCGGTCTTCGGCCGCACCCCGACCGAGGCGCTGGCCGACCTCGGATACCTGCTACCGGTGACCGGTGCCGCGCTGGTGACGGCCGTGACCTGCGTCGTGCTCGCGGCGGCCACCCGGCTCGTACCGGTGACCCGCCTGACGGTCGGGCTGGCGCTCCTGGCCGGCTACCTCGTACTGGTCACGCCGACACGGATCGTCGACGGTCCGTACCGGTTGCTCACCTCGGTGCCACCGATCGACCCGTCCGGTCCCGAACTCGCCACGGTCGCGCTGCTGGCGGGGCTGGCCGCGCTCGGTGCCGTCGAACCGGTGCTGCGTGGTGCCGCGGTCGCCTGGGCGCTGCCCGTTCCTCTGCTCGTGACGACGGCCGGACTCGCCCTCGGCACCGCCGCCGGAGCCCCGAAGTGGCTGGCGCTCGCCGTGGTGCTGCCGTACCTCCTGGTTCTGGCGCTGGACACCGGGCGGGCGCGGCCCCGACCGGGTGGCGACGGCCGGCACCGAGCGCCGTGGCCGCTGACCGCGGCCGCACTCGTGACCGTGCTGGCGGCCGGTGTCGCCGGCAGCCAACTCGGTCCGGCGCTGCTGTCCGCCGCCGGCGATCCACCTCCGGTCGACGCGCGGGACCTGGTGACCCAACCGGTACGGCCCCGGGAGGACACCAGCCCGCTGTCCCGATTTCCGGCACTGCGTAGCGGAAAGCTACCGATGCGGCTCAGCGTCGCGGCCGACGAACCGCCGCAACGACTCCGCTACGCGACGCTGGACAGCTTCGACGGCACCTACTGGACCAGCACCGCCACCTACTGGCGGGCCAGCGGCCGCTTGCCGGAGGTGACGCCCGCCGGACCGGTCGAGGTCATCGAGGACAGGGTCCGGGTCGAGGAGCCCGGTACCCTCGGCTGGCTGCTGACGACCGGGCGACCGCTCGAGGTGTCGGTCAGCGGCCTCGGGGTGGACCGGGCGACCGGCGACGTCGTTCTGCCTGACGACCGTCCGGTACCGGGGGAGTACACCGCGCGCAGCGTGGTGAACCGACCCGATCCGGAGACTCTGTCGACCGACCTGCCGGTCCGACGGCCTCCGGGTGACCTCCCGGTGAGCCTGACCGAGCGGGCCACCGGCATGGTCGGCGACAGCTCCGGGTATCTCGCGCTGCGCCGGATGACCGAGCACTTCACCCGGACCGGTGGCTTCATCGCCGACACCTCGGCCCGGCCACCCGCAGGGCACGGCTTGTTCCAGATCGAGCGGCTGTTTCAAGACAAGCGGGGGACGGCGGAGCAGTATGCCTCGGCGTTCGCGGTGCTGGCCCGGTCGCTCGGGTACGACGCCCGGGTGGTGGTCGGGTTCCGGCCCGACCAGACCCCGGTCGCCGGCCGCTACCGGATCACCGGTAGCGATGTGGACGCGTGGGTCGAGGTCCGATTCTCCGTAGCCGGTTGGGTGCCGTTCTACCCCACGCCTGGGCAGGGGAACGCGGAGCGGGAGAGACAGCCCGAGGCGGAGCCGGCGGCTGAGCCGGAGCAGCCTGCCCCGACGCGGCCGGCGCCCGGTGCCACGACCGGACCGGGTCCTGCGGCGAGCGGGCCGGTCGGTAGCGGGGACGCGGCTCCGGGCTGGCTCTATCTGCTGGGCGTGCCCCTTGCCGGCCTTCTGTTGGGTGCCACCGGCCCGGCCCTGAAGACGGCGGTTCGGGCCCGCCGGCGCCGGGCGCCTGATCCGCGCGGCCGGGTTCTCGGGGCGTGGTGGGACACCCTGGACCGGTATGCCGAAAGCGGGCTGCGGATGGGGCCCGCGATGACGACCGGTGAGGTGGCCGCCAGCGCCGGGAGACGTTTCCCTGGCGCGCGGGAGCCGATCCGGGAACTGGGCCACCTGGTCGACCGGGTGGTCCACGGCCCGGGGAACGTGCCGGACGGTGCCGCCGAGCGCGCCTGGCGGCTCGCCGACACGAACCGTCGACAGGTCTTCCGGGCACTGCCCCGGTGGCGACGTCTGCTCGCTGTGCTGACACCGCCACGACCACGGCGGTGATCGCCGGTGCCGGTCCGGCCAGGGCCGATACCGAACGAACTCCTGCGACCGCTGTGCCCGGCGGCGGGTCAGCGTAGGTCCAGCACGCCCCGGTCGAGGACCGGCCGGCCCCGGCCGTCGACCGCCTGGAAGAGGGCGCCGGCCGGGCGCCGCCACACCAGCACGGTCAGGGTGTCGCCGGGGAAGAACGGCGCGCTGAACCGGGCGCTGATCCGCCGTACCCGGCCGGGGTCGCCGCCGGCCACGGTGTGCAGCAGGGTCCGGCCGGCGAAGCCGTACGTGCACAGTCCATGTAGGACGGGCCGGGGCAGGCCGGCGCGGGCGGCCACCGCGGGATCGCAGTGCAGCGGGTTGCGGTCGCCGTTGAGCCGGTAGAGCAGCGCTTGGTCGGGGCGGACCGGGTGGCTGACGGTGTGGTCGGGGTGCTCGGTCGGTCGCCGCCAGTCGGCGACGGGGGCGCGCCGGCCGCCGAAGCCGCCGGCGCCGATGACGAACATGGCCCGTTCGACGGTGGCCAGCGGGTTGCCGTCGAGGTCGTGGATCTCCGACCGGTGGTGCAGCAGGAGGCCGCTGCCCTGGTCGTACACGTCGGTGACGGTGGCGGTGGTGCGGACCCGGCCGGCCGGCGGGATCGGCCGGTGCAGGGTCAGGGTCTCCCCGGCGTGCCGGACGGCGGCCGGTTCGCCGAGGTACGGCGGGTCGGCGGCGAGCAGGGTGGCGAAGGTCGGCAGCGCGGCGGGCGGGTGGCCGGTGGAGTTCTCGGTGGTGAACCGGAGTTCGTCGGCCGGGTCGGCCTGTCCGGCGCCGACGCCGAGGGCGTAGAGGATCGTGTCGGCGGCGGTCCAGCCGCGCTCGGTCACCGTCCGTGCGTAACGGTCTCGTGAAGAGAGGCGGCCGTTGGCCGACTCTTGGACACGTTCGGTAACCGACTCGTTCGGCACGGAAGTGGGATCCGAATCCGGATCTCCCGCGCCAAGCGGCTTGTTCAGGTACTTCATGGTTGTTACCTCCTCGACGTACCGCCGGCGGGATGGGGAGGTTCGCTGAAGTCTGCCTACTCTCTGTGTCTGGAGGTGGAGCCGTTGTGGTCTTGACCCGTTACCTGCATCGCAGTAGCGTCCCATATTAAGCAACCAAGACCACAATATGAGCCGCGCAAGTCTGGGGTAGCCATGAGAATGCGAGCTTTGCGGGCCGCGGCCGCAGCCCTGCTGATGACCGTCGCCGTCGCGGCGTGTTCCGAGAACCAGTCGCCCGGGGAGTCCGGCGGCGACGGCGGCACCACCGCCGCCGTCAACTTCGGCGTCGGCGTCGACCCGGCGTACTCGCCGATCTACCTGGCCGACCAGGAGAACCTCTTCGACCGGGCCGGCCTCGACGTGACCGTGACCCAGTACCAGGAGGGCACCGGCGGGCTCGACGCGATCCTGGCCAAGCAGGGCCAGATCACCGCCAGCACCGAGTCCAGCCTGCTCAACCGGGCCACCCGGGGCGACATCAAGGGCCTCGCGGTCTTCTCCCAGTCGCCGAGCTTCATCAAGCTCGTCGCCCGCTCCGGCATCACCGACGTCGCCGGCATCAAGAAGTACGGCGTCGTGCCGGGCACCGTGAACGAGTACGCCACCAACAAGGTGCTCGACAGCCGCGGCATCAGCCGGGACTCCGTCGAGTTCGTCAACGCCTCGCCCGCCGAGATGCCGGCGCTGCTCCAGCGCGGCGACGTCGACGGCTACATCATGTGGGAGCCGTGGCCGTCGCGCGGCGTCGCCAACGGCGGCCAGGTGCTGCTGACCAGTGGCGAGATCGGCTACGTCTACAACCTGGTGATCGGCGTCGACGGCGCCTGGTACGAGGCCAACAAGGAGACGGCCAAGAAGGTCGTCGACACCATCGGCCAGGCGTGCGAGCAGCTCACCGCCGACCCGGCCAAGGCCGGCACGGTGACCGAGACCGCGATCAAGGTGCCGGCGGCCGAGGCGCAGACCCTCCTGGAGGGCGTGCAGTGCCAGGTCCGCGACTTCACCGACGAGGACATCCAGCGCTACACCGAGATCGCCCAGTTCCAGCAGGACAGCGGGATCGTCAACCAGAAGGCCGACGCGGCGACCGTCATGGTCAGGGGAGTGGCGTGACCGGCTCCGGCTCCCCGGTGTCCGTACGCGACGTCGACATCAGGTTCGGCGACTTCGTGGCGGTCCAGCAGGCGAACCTGGACATCGCCGCCGGGGAGTTCGTCTGCCTTCTGGGCCCGAGCGGGTGCGGCAAGTCGACGCTGCTCAACGCGATCGCCGGCTTCGTCAAGCCGGTCGGTGGGGAGGTGACCTGCGCGGGGGCGCGGGTCACCGGACCCGACGTGTCGCGCGGCGTGGTCTTCCAGAGCGCCGAGGCCCTGTTCCCCTGGCTGACCGTACGGCAGAACGTCGAGTTCGGCCCCCGGATGCGCGGCGTCGGCAAGGCCCAGCGGGCCACCGACGTCGACCGCTACCTGGCCATGGTCGGGCTCAGCCACAGCGCCGACCGGTTCCCCGGACAGCTCTCCGGCGGCATGCGCCAGCGGGCGCAGCTGGCCCGGGTGCTGGCCAACGAGCCGTCGGTGGTGCTGATGGACGAGCCGTTCGGCGCGCTCGACGCGCAGACCCGGCTGGTGATGCAGGTCGAACTCGACCGGATCTGGCGGGAGACCGGGGCCACGATCGTGTTCGTCACGCACGACATCGGCGAGGCGATCCTGCTCGGCGACCGCATCGTCACGATGACCGCCGGCCCGTCGGCGGCGATCAAGAACGTCTACCCGTGCGACCTGCCCCGGCCCCGCGACCTGACCGACCCGGCGAGCGCCGCGCTCTTCCGCCAACTGCGTGAGGACATCGGCGCCGAGGTGGCCCGGACACTGCGCGCCCAGGGCCTCGACGACGGGCACGACGGCCGGGCGGCCGACGGGGCGAACGGTCGGGACAGGAAGGCATTGCGATGAGCGTGGAAGCACCCACCGCCCCGGAGAAGGTCCGCCCGACCGCCCCCGGTCCGACCCGCCGGGGCAAGAGCCGGCCCCGGCTGACCCGGGTCGGGCTGTCGGTCCTGTCGGTGCTGCTCGGCATCGCCATATGGGACCTGGTCAGCCGCAACTACACCGCCTTCTTCCTGCCCTCGCCGATGCTCACCTGGCAGGGCGCGGTCGACCTGGTCCAAGACGGCACCCTGTGGAGTTCGGTCAGCGCCTCGTCGACCCGAATCCTGACCGGTTGGGCACTCGGCGTCGTGATCGGCGTACCGGTCGGGCTGCTGATGGGCTGCGTGCCGTGGCTGCGGCTGATGCTCGACCCGTACATCCAGTTCTTCCGGTTCGTGCCGCCGATCGCCTTCGTCACGCTGGCGATCATCTGGCTCGGCCCGGGCGAGGCGTCGAAGGTCGCACTGATCTTCTACACCACCGTCTTCATCGTCGCGCTCAACACCCTGGCCGGCGTCCTGTCCGTCGACGACCTGCGGCTGCGGGCGGCCCGCGCGCTCGGCGCGAACCCGGCCCGCACCCTGATCTCGGTGGTGTTGCCGTCGACCGTGCCGCACGTGGTCACCGGCGCCCGGCTGGCCATGGGCAACTCGTTCCTGACGATCGTCTCGGCCGAGATCGTGGCGGCGCAGAGCGGCCTCGGATCGCTGATCTGGACCGCCCGCAACTACGCCAAGACCGAGTGGGTCTTCGTCGGCATCATCGCCCTCGGCCTGCTCGGCTACCTCTTCGACTGGATCCTGCGGGTCGTCACCAGCAAGACCCTGCGCCGCTACGGCGTCAACTTCTAGCCGGCCGGCGACGGCGACAACCTCCAGCGACGGCGACGACCGCCCGCCCACCACTACCGAAAGGCTCGCCATGCTGTGCATCGGCGTCGACATCGGTGGCACCTTCACCGACGTCATCGTGTACGAGCCGGCCACCGCCCGGCTCGCCGAGGCCAAGACCCTGTCCACGCCGGACGACCCGGCCGCGGCCATCTTCGAGGGGCTGGCCAAGCTCGGCGTACGCCTCGACGAGGTCGACCGCTTCGTCCACGGCACCACCCGGGTCACCAACGCGCTGCTGGAGGGTTCCGGCGAGCCGGTCAGCGTGGTGGCCACCGAGGGCTTCCGCGACGTGCTGGAGATGGGTCTGGGACACCGGCCGCAGCTCTACAGCGTCAAGGAGTCGGCCCGCCCGCCGCTGGCCCCGCGCCGGCTGCGGCACGTGCTGCGGGAGCGGATCGGCGCCGACGGCAGCGTGGTCCGGCCGCTGGACACCGCCGACCTGGACGCCGTACTGGACCGGGTGGCCGCCGCCGGCCCGAAAGCCGTCGCGGTATGCCTGCTGCACTCCTACCGCAACCCGGCGCACGAGCGGGCGGCCGCGTCCCGGCTCGCCGAGCGCTACCCGGGGTTGGTCTGCACGATCTCCTCGGACGTGGTGCCGGAGCAGGGCGAGTACGAGCGGTTCGCGACCACCGTGCTCAACGCGAGCGTCCGGTCGACGGTCGCCGACTACCTGCGCGGACTCGGTACGGCGCTCGCCGAAGGTGGCTACGCCCACCCGCTGTCGATCATGACGAGCAGCGGCGGGGTCGTCTCCACCGACGAGGCCGGCCGGCTGCCGATCAACCTGGCGCTCTCCGGTCCGGCCGGCGGGGTCGCGGCCAGCGTGCACGTCGCCGGCCTGGCCGGCTACCCGAACGTGATCACCTGCGACATCGGCGGCACCAGCACCGACGTCTGCCTGATCAAGAACGGCGCCCCGTTGATGACCAACGACGGGAAGATCGCCGGATACCCGAACCGCACCTTCCAGGTCGAGATCAACACGATCGGCGCCGGCGGCGGCTCGATCGCCTGGCGCGACCTCGGCGGCGAACTGCGGATCGGGCCGCGCAGCGCCGGCTCGACCCCCGGCCCGGCCGCGTACGGCCGCGGCGGCACCGAGCCGACCACCACCGACGCGCACGTCGTCGTCGGCCACCTCGACCCGCGGGAAAGCCTCGGCGGCGAGGTACGCCTCGACGTCGACGCCGCCCGCGCCGCCGTCAGCCGGCTCGCCACCGAGTTCGGCCTGGACGACCTGGAACTCGCCCACGGCATCCTCAAGATCGCCACGATCAAGATGACCAGCGCGATCAAGGAGATCTCGGTCGCCTGCGGCCACGACCCCCGCGACTTCGTGCTGATGCCGTTCGGCGGCGCCGGCCCGATGCACGCCACCGCCCTCGCCGACGAACTCGGCATCCGGCGGGTGCTGGTGCCACCGGTCCCCGGCAACTTCTCCGCGCTCGGCTTCGTCACCGCCCAGGCCCGGCACGACTACGTCCGCACCGTGCTGGTGCCGGCCGACGAGACCGGGCTGTCCGCCGTACGCGCCGTCGTCGCCGAACTGCGCGACGTGGCCCGCGCCCAGCTCAAGGCCGAGGACGGCGTCGAACCCGACCAGGTCACGTTCGGCCTGTCGGTCGGGATGCGGTTCCGGGGCCAGAGCTTCGACCTCGCCGTACCCGTCGCCGACCTGCCGGCGACCGCCGAGGACCTGGTGGCCGCGTTCCACGCCGCCTACGCCGAGCGGTACGCGTACGCCCGCTCCGGACACCCGGCCGAGATCGTCAACTGCCGGCTGACCGCCTTCGGCCCCCGACCCGCCGTACGGTTCACCGCCCCGGCCGGCGGTGCGCCGGAGCCCGGCCGGACCCGGATCTACGGCGCGGCCGGCTGGGTCGACGCCACCGTCTGGCGGCGTACCGAACTGGCCCCCGGCCGCGCCGTGCCCGGCCCGGCCGTCGTACGGGAGAACGGCAGCACCACCGTCGTCGGCGCCGGCTGGACCGCCACCGTCGACGACCACGGGAACCTGCTGCTCGTCCGGGAGTGACCGTGACCCCACCCGCCCTCGACGCCACCGTCCTGGACCGTGCCGCCCGGCACCCGGAGCGGCCGCTGTACGTGTTCGACGAAGACCGGCCGGTGTCGGCCGGTGAGTTCGCCGACCTGGCCGGCCGGGGCGCGGCGGCGCTCGCCGCCCTCGGCGTCGGCCGCGGCGACCGGATCGCGGTGTGGGCCGAGAACGGCCTCGGCTGGCTGGTCCTGCTCGCCGCCGCGGCGTGGCGGGGCGCTGCCCTGGTGACCCTGCACCCCGGCCTGACCACCCCGGAAATGACCGCGGCCCTGGCCCGTAGCCGCCCGCGCCGGCTCTTCGTCGCCGAGCGGGTCCGCGACCGCGACGGCCGGGCCACCGCCGCGCAGGCCGTCGCCGGGCTGCCGGCCGACGCCCGCCCCGACGGCTGGCACGCGTACGGCGACGACCTGGCCGGACTGCCCGGCTGGACCGACCCGGCCCCGGCCCCGGCCGGGCACCCGGACACCGCGCTGAACATCCAGTTCACCTCGGGCTCCACCGGCCCGGCGAAGATGGTCTCGCTCAGCGCCCGCAACCTGATCACCAACGCGGAGTGGACGGCCGCCGCCGCCCGGCTCGGCGCCGACGACCGGATCGCCTCGCCGCTGCCGCTGGCCCACGCCGCCGGCCTCGGCAGCGGCGCCGTACTGGCCCTGGTCACCGGGGCGCTGTGGGTGTCGGCCCGCCGGTTCCGGTCCGAACCGGTGCTGGCACAGATCGCCCGACACCGGTGCACCGTGCTGCAGGCCGTACCGACGATGGCGACGATGCTCGCCGACAAGGTGGAGGCCGACCCGGACCGGTTCGACCTGTCGGCACTGCGGGTCGGCTTCCTCGGCGGCGCCCCGTGCGCCCCGGCGCTGATCACCCGCACCCGCCGGGTCCTCGGCCTGGACCGGATCGCGGTGATCTACGGGCAGACCGAGGCCGGCCCGACGATCAGCGTCGACCCCGGCGACGGAAGCTGCGGCCTGCCCGGCGGCACCGTCGGCCGGATCGTGCCGGCCCTGTCCGCCGTCGTCGTCGCCCCCGACACCCGGACCGAACTGCCCGCCGGCGAGCCCGGCGAACTGCTCGTCCGCGGCGAGTCGGTGACCGCCGGCTACGTCGACGACCCGGAAGCCACCCGGGCGGCGATCACCGCCGACGGCTGGCTGCGTACCGGCGACCTCGGCGCGCTCGACGCCGACCGGATCTTCACCCTCACCGGCCGGGTCAAGGAACTGATCATCCGGGGTGGCGAGAACGTCAGCCCGGCCGAGGTGGAGGCGGCACTGCTCGACGACCCGGCCGTCGCCCAGGTCTGCGTGCTCGGCGTGCCGTCCCAGCGCTGGGGCGAGGAGGTCGGCGCGCTCGTCGTCGCCGCGACCGGCACCGAACCGGACCCCGACCGGCTCGCCGGGGTCGCCGCCGCCCGGCTGGCCCGGCACAAGGTGCCGACGCTGATCCGTACGGTGCCCGGCCTGCCGCTGCTGCCGTCCGGCAAGGTCGACCGCCGTGCCGCGCTCGGCCTGCTCACCGCCGAGGAGGACCGCTGATGCAGCTCGGCTCCTGTTTCCTGGACTCGCTGACCGTCACCAGCTTCTTCGGCAACGCCGAGATGCGCGGCGTCTTCAACGACCGCCAGCTCATGCAGTCCTGGCTCGACGTCGAGGCGGCCCTGGCCCGCGCCCAGGCCAGCCTCGGCATCATCCCGACGGCCGCCGCCCAGGCCATCACCGACTCCGCCCGGCTCGACCGGCTCGACACCGCCGTCCTGGCCGCCGACGCCGCCGACACCGTGCACCCGCTGGTGCCGCTGGTCCGGGCACTGACCGCCGCCTGCCCCGGCGACGCCGGCCGCTACGTCCACCTCGGCGCGACCACCCAGGACGTCATGGACACCGGCTTCGTGCTGCGCGCCCGGGCCGGCCTGGACATCGTCACGCGCCAGGTCGACGAACTCGTACGCATCCTGCGCCGGCTCGCGCTGCGGCACCGCACCACCCCGATGCCGGCCCGTACCCACGGCCAGCAGGCGCTGCCGACCACGTTCGGGCTCCGCTGCGCGGTATGGCAGAGCGAGCTGCAACGGCACCGGGCCCGGCTGGCCCAGATGCGCGAACGGCTGCTGGTGACCAGCATGGGCGGGGCCGCCGGCACGATGGCCGGCTACGGCCCGCAGGCGTTCGCGCTCGAACGCGCCGTCGCCGTCGAACTCGACCTCGGCGTCGCCGACACCCCGTGGCACGCCACCTCGGACCGGTTCGCCGAGTGCCTGATGGTGCTCGGCCTCGTCGCCGCCAGCGCCGAGAAGCTGGCCCGGGAGATCTACTTCCTCGGCCGTACCGAGGTCGGCGAGGCGTACGAGCCGCAGCGGGCCACCCAGGTCGGCAGCAGCACCATGCCGCACAAGCGCAACCCGATCCGGTGCGAGGCGGTCATCGCCGCCGCCGGCACGCTGCGCGCCCAGGTGCCGCTGGCGTTGCAGACCATGGTCGCCCAGGACGACCGCGACATGGGCGTCGGCATGACGCTGTGGAAGCTGCTGCCGGAGTGCTTCATCCTCATCGGCGGCGCCCTCGAACGGCTGGTCGAGGTCTTCGGCGACCTCGGCGTCAACCCGGACCGGATGCGGTCCAATTTGGACATCACCGGCGGGCTGGTGCTCTCCGAGGCGGTCATGCTCCGCCTCGCCGGCCCGCTCGGCCGCGAGCAGGCCCACCACCTGGTGATGCGGATCGTCCGCGACAGCCTGGAGCAGAACCGGCCGTTCGTCGACGTGCTGCGCGCCGACCCGCAGGTGGCCGCCGCCCTGCCCGGCACCGAACTCGCCGGGCTGCTCGATCCGCTGTCGTACGTCGGCCACGCCGCCGCGCTGGTCGACCGCGCCCTACTGAACTCGGAGTCGCCGTGACCGCTGAACAGTCCGTGCTGCTGCACCGCTCCGGCCGGCTGGCCCGGGTGACGCTGCACCGGCCGGCCAGACGCAACAGCTTCGACCTGGCGATGCTCGCCCGATTCGAGGACGTGCTCCACGAACTCGGCCGGGACCGCGACATCGAGGTGGTGGTGCTCACCGGCGAGGGTACGGCGTTCTGCGCCGGCACCGACCTGCGCGAGCTGGCCGGCCTCGACGCCGAGACCACCATGTACGTCCAGCGGCGCACCGCCGAACTCGTCGAACGCTGGTACCGGCTGGAGCAGACCACGGTCGCCGCCTTCAACGGGCCGGCGATCGGCTCCGGGGCCGTACTCGGGCTCGCCAGCGACCTGCGGGTGGCCGCCGACAGCGCGTTCTTCACCTTCCCCGAGGTGACCTTCGGCATCCCGTTGACCTGGAGCGGCATGGCGATCCTCGCCGACCTGGTCGGCGCCGACCTGGCCAAGCGCTGGCTGCTGCTCGGCGAGCGGGTCGAACCCGCCGACATGCTCGCCCTGCGCCTGGTCACCCGGGTGGTCGACGCGGACGGGCTGCCCGACGCCGTCGCCGGCATCACCGACCGGCTGCTCGCCACCTCGGCCGTCGGCCGCTCGATGACCAAGCGGGCCGCCCGGCTGGCCGGCCCCCGGTTCGACGCGGTCGCCAACGACTCGTATCTCGGCGCGCTGAGCGTCGCGCTGCGCCCGCCCGGCGACTACCTCGACCGCGGTGCCCGGTGAAGGTCTTCGAGGCGATCGCCGACGCCGTCGTCGCGCACGGCGTCGACACCGTCTTCGGCCTGCTCGGCGACGCCAACATGTTCCTGGTCGCCGACCTGGTCGACCGGCACGGCGTACGGTTCGTGGCGGCCCGCAACGAGAACGCCGCGGTGATGATGGCCGACGGGTACGCCCGCACCACCGGCCGGTGCGCGGTCGCCACCGTCACCCAGGGGCCGGGACTCGCCGTCGCCGGGGCCGCGTTGACGATCGCCCGGCAGGCCCGCACCCCGCTGGTGCTGATCGCCGGCGACACCCCGCCCGGCGACCCGCTGCACGTACAGAGCTTCGACCAGCAGCCGTACGCGCTGGCCACGGCGGGCCGGTTCGTGCCGGTCACCGGCGCCGGAACCGCCGTACGCGACGTGGGGCTGGCGTTCCGGGCGGCCCGCGAACTGCCCGGCCCGGTCGTCCTGAACGTGCCGATCGACCTGCAGGAAGAGTCCGTGCCGGCCGGCACGGCGGCGGCACCGCCGGTGCTGCCCCGCCCGCCACGACCGCTCGTGCCGGATTCCGCCGACGTCGAAGCGCTCGCGCAGCGGCTGCGTACGGCCGACCGCCCGGTGCTGCTCGCCGGCCGGGGCGCCGAACCGGCCGCCGACGCGATCAGGGAACTCGCCGACCGCAGCGGCGCGCTGCTCACCACCACGCTGATGGCCGCCGGCCTGTTCACCGGCCACCCGTACGACCTCGGGGTGGCCGGCGGGCTGTCCCGGCCGCCGACCCGGCGGGTACTGGCCGGCGCGGACCTGGTGGTCACGTTCGGAGCCGGCCTCAACCGGTGGACCGCCGACCACGGCAGCCTCTTTTCGAACGCGACGGTGGTCAGCGTGGACGTCGACGCGGCCGCGATCGGCGCCCGGTGGCCGGTGGCCGCCGGGGTGGTCGGCGACGCGGGGGAGACGGCGCGGGCGGTGTCGGCGCTGCTGCCGGCGACCGAACGGCCGCACTGGCGCAGCCCGGAACTGGCCGCCGAACTGGCCACGGCCGACCCGTTCGACGACCTCTACCTCCGGTCCACGGTGGACCGGATCGACCCGCGGGCGTTCATCCGGATCTGCGCCGAACGGCTGCCACGGGAGCGGACCACCGTCGTCGGTGTCGGCCACTTCGGCGGCTGGCCCAACCTGCTGCTCGACTCGGCCGCCACCGACCGGTCGTTCGTCGCGCCGTGGGAGTTCGGCAGCATCGGCGTCGGGCTGCCGTTCGCGGTCGGTGCCGCCGTGGGCCGCCCCGACCGGCCGGTGGTCGCCTTCGAGGGCGACGGCAGCCTGCTCACCGGACTCGGCGAACTCGACACCCTGGCCCGGGTCGGTGCCCCGGTGCTGCTGGTGGTCCTCGACGACGCCGCGTACGGCGCGGAGGTACGCAAGCTCGCCCCGCGCGGCGTGGACCCGGACCTGGCCCGTTTTCCCGACCGGGACCTCGCCGCCATCGCCCGCGCGCTCGGGGTGCCGGCGTGGACGGTCACCGACGAGGCGGGCGCGCGGGCGGCCTTCGACGCGGTGCTGCCGCTGACCGGCCCGGCGGTGCTGCACGTGAAGGTGCGCCCCGACGTGGTGCAGGAGAAGTTTTGACCGGCTCAGTCGCCCCAGACCTCGCCGAAGCCGTAGCCGAGCTGCCGGGACAGTTCGTCGGCGGTCCGACGGGCCGCGTCGGCCAGCTCCGCGACCCGGCCGCCGTCGACCCGGAAGATCGGACCCGAGACGCTGATCGCGGCGGTGACCCGGCCGTGGCGGTCGCGGACCGGTGCGGCGACGACCCGCAGGCCCTCTTCGCTCTCCTGGTCGTTGAGCGCCCAGCCCTGCTGCCGGACGGTCGCCATCCGGGACACGAAGGTGTCCAGGTCGGTGATCGTGTTGGCGGTCAGCGCGGTGAACGGCGCGGTGGCCAGCGTGGCCCGCAGCGCGGCGTCGTCCTGGTCGATCAGCAGGGCCTTGCCGGCCGCGCTGCACCACAGCGGGATGCGCCGGCCGAGCCGGGAGACGAGCTGCAGGTTGCGGGTGCCCTGGACGACGTGGATCGAGATCGCGTCGAGGCCCTCCAGGACCGACAGGTTGACGCTCTCGCCCTCCTCCTCGGCCAGTTGGTGCACCAGCGGGCGGGCGAGGGTGTGCAGGTCGAGGCCGGCGAGGTAGCGCGCGCCGAGTTCGAAGACGGTGACCCCGAGGCGGTAGTTCCCGTTCTCCTCGTTGCGCTGGAGGAAGCCGGCGTCGGCCAGCGCCCGGAACAGCCGGCTGGCGGTCGACTTGTGTAGGCCGAGTTCGCGGCTGACGTCGCTGACCTTGCGTTCGGTGTCGTTGCCGCGGAAGGCGAGCAGCACGCTGAGCGCGCGGTCCAGCGCCTGCGTACCGGATTCGCGGGGGGCCGGCCCGTCGTCCGGGGTGGCGTCAGTGGCGTACGGCATCTTGCTTCCTCAACTCTCGGTTGCTAGGTTTCATAATATAACCCTAGGACCACAATATGGTCCACCTCTTCAGGTGGTCAGCCGGAGCAGTCCACTCGCTCACCTGAACTACAAGATGGCCCACTCTCCCGCCGCCGGGATCGAGCCGGAAACCAGTGAGGCATCCGCATGACTGTGAACCCGATCGACCTGGAAGTCGTCACCGAAGGTCTCATCTCGATCGTCCGGGAGATGCGACAGACGATCTTCCGTACGGCGCACTCGCCGGTGATCGCCGACGCCCAGGACTTCTCCTGCGCGCTGTTCGACCCGCAGGGGCAGATGGTCGCCCAGGGCCGGGACATGCCCGGCCACGTCATCGCCATGCCGGCCTCGGTCGCCGAGATCTTCGCCGACTTCGCCGACGAGATGCGCCCCGGCGACCTCTACATCGTCAACGACCCCTACCGGGGCGGCAGCCACCTCAACGACGTCACCCTGATCAGCCCGGTCTTCGTCGACGGGAAGCTCTTCCTCTTCCCCTGCGTACGCATGCACTGGGCCGACATCGGCGGGATGACCCCGGGCAGCGTCTCCGGCCAGGCCACCGAGATCCTCCAGGAGGGCCTGCGGATCCCGCCGATCAAACTGATCGAGGAGGGCCGGCCCAACCGCGCCGCGTTCGACATCGTCTTCGCCAACGTCCGGATGGCCGAGGAACGCCGCGGCGACCTCGAATCCAGCATCGCCGCCTGCCACACCGCCGAACGCCGGCTGCGCGAACTCGTCGCCCGGCACGGCACCGGCCTCGTCCTCGAATCCGTCGCCGCCAACATGGACCGCACCGAGCAGCGGCTGCGCGACATGATCCGGGCCCTGCCCGACGGCACCTACCGCTACGAGGACTACCTCGACCTCTACACCGACGGCCGCTACGACGCCGCCATCGTCCGCTGCCGGCTCACCGTCGACGGCGACGAGATCGAAGCCGACTTCCGCGGCTCGTCGACCCAGGTCGCCGCCGTCGTCAACTCGTCGCGGGCGATGACCGTCGCCGGCGTCTTCATCGCCGTCAAGTCGGCCCTCGACCCCGGCGGCCTGGTCAACCACGGCGCCTTCCGGCCGCTGCGGGTGCACACCGAACCCGGCACCGTCGTACACGTCAGCTATCCCGCCCCGGCCAACGCGCACAGCGAGGTCCGCAAGCGGGTCATCTCCGCCGTCATGGCCGCCCTCAGCCAGGTGGCGCCCGACCTCATCGCCGCCGACCAGTTCGGCACCACCTTCCAGAACCTCATCGGCGGCGTCGACGAGCACACCGGACGGCCATACCTCTACTACGACTACCCGGCCGGCGGCAACGGCGGATTCCTCGAATCCGACGGCCCCAGCGCGATGAACCCCGTCGACCTCGGCGACATCTCCACCATCCAGTCCGTCGAACGGCTGGAGACCGAGATCCCGATTCTCGTCGAGGCGTGCGAACTGCGCACCGGGTCCTGCGGCGACGGCGTACGCCGCGGCGGGCTCGGCAGCCGCCGGGAAACCCGGCTGCTCGCCAGCGGCGGCGCGTACTCGGTGCAGACCGACCGGACCACCGTCCCGCCGTACGGGCTGAAGCACGGCGGCCCCGGCGCACCCACCGTCACCCACATCCGGCGGCCGGACGGCGAACGCGTCGACTTCGCCACCCCCGGCAAGGTCGCCGGCTACCCGATGCGTGCCGGAGACGTACTCGTGATGGAGTCCGCCGGCGGCGGCGGCTGGGGCGACCCGCTGGACCGGGCACCCGAAGACGTCGCCGAGGACGTCGCCCAGGAATACCTGACCGCCGGCGAAGCCCGGGACCGCTACGGCGTCGAACTCGACCCGGCCGGACAGGTCGACCCGGCCGCCACCGCCGCCACCCGGCAGCGGCTGCGCGACGAACGGCGCTGGCTACGCGCCACCGTCACCGCCAGCCCGGCCTACACCGGCCAGCGCGGCCAGCGCCGGCTGGCGTACGTCGCCCCCGGCAGCGGCCTCGCCGAGGACACCCTCGTCGAGGTCCACGGTGGACACCCGGCCCCGCTGCGGGCCTGGATCCGACACGACGCGGCCCTGGCCGCGGACGAACTCGCCCTCGACGACGACGGGCTGCAGATTCTCGGCACCGCCCCGCAGGACCGCTCCTACGTGCGGGTGCTCGCCGGGGGAGGAGGGGCATGAGCAAGGTCTTCCGGGTCCCGCTGGTGCCGGCCCGCGGCGGCACCACCACCGCCCCGCGGGCCCCGCAGCCGGCCGCGGCGCCGACCCGGCCCGGCATCGTCGCCGGCTGCCTCAGCCCGCACCCGCCACACCTGATCTACGCCGAGAACCCGCCGCAGAACGAGCCCCGCTCCACCGGCGGCTGGGAGACGCTGCGCTGGGCGTACGAGCGGCTGCGCGCCCGCATCCGCGACGTGCACAAGCCGGACGTGCTCATCGTCCACGCCCCGCACTGGATCACGATGGTCGGCCACCACGTCAACTGCGTACCGAACCCGCGCGGCCTCTCCGTCGAACCGATCTTCCCGCACCTGTTCCGCTACCGGTACGACTTCCGCACCGACGTCGAACTCGGCGAGGCGATCGCCGACGAGGCCAGCGGACTCGGCCTGGTCACCCGCAAGATGCGCGACCCCCGGGTACGCGTCGACTACGCCACCATCGGCGCCCTGCACCTGGCCAACCCGGCCTGGGACATCCCGGTGGTGTCGCTGTCGGCCAACAACAACCCGTACTTCTACTCCGACGCCTCCCTGGAGGAGATGGAGGTCCTCGGCGAGGCCACCCGCCGCGCCGTCGAGGCCACCGGCCGCCGCGCCGTACTGCTCGCCTCCAACTCGCTGTCACACCTGCACTGGCACGAGGAACCCGAACTGCCCGAGGACATGGAACGGGAACACCCGTACAACAACCACCAGTACCGGTGGGACATGAAACTGCTCGAAGCGGTCCGGCGCGGACCCACCGCGCCGCTGCGCGAACTCATCCCCGAACACATCGAGGCGACCGCCTCCGAAACCAAGGCCGGCAGCCTCACCTGGATGCTCGCCGCGATGGGCTGGCCCAAGGTCGCCGGCGACGTGCTCGGCTACGGCACGATCATCGGCACCGGCAACGCCGTGGTGGAGTGGCTGCCTGAGGGGAGCCACCATGGCTGACCGGACCGGAATCGTCGCCGGGGCACTGCTGCCCGGCATGCCGCACCTGCTCGCCGGAGAACCGGCACCGAGCTGGTCGGCACTGGCCGACGCGGCCCGCGACGTCGGCACCCGGCTGCGCCGCCTCGAACCCGACGTCGTACTGCTGCTGTCGACCCAGTGGTTCACCGTCCTCGGCCACCAGTTCCAGTGCGACCCCAACCCGCGCGGCGAACACGTCGACGAGAACTGGTACGCCTACGACTACGGCCTGCTCGACTACGACCTGCGCTTCGACGTCGACTTCACCGAACGCTGGGCCGACCGGGTCCAGGCCGGCGGGATGCAGGCCCGCCGGACCCGCTACGACGGCTTCCCGATCGACACCGGCACCATCGTCACCTCCGCCCTGCTCGACCCGGACCGCAAACTGCGTTGGGCACAGGTCTCCTGCAACCTCTACGCCGACGCCGACACCCTCGCCGACGTCGGCCGGGCCGGCGCCGCCGCCGCCCGCGACGCCGACCTGCGCGCCGCCCTCGTCGTCGTCACCGGGATGTCGTCCGGCCTGATCCAGCAGTGGATCGAGCCCGGCCAGGACCGCATCGGCGAACCCGGCCACGACCAGTGGAACACCCGGATCCTCGACCTGCTCACCGCCGGCAAGGTCGACGAGGTACTCGCCGTACGCGAGGACTTCGCCCGGCAGGCACAGGCCGACAGCCAGTTCCGCGCCCTGGCCTTCGCCGCCGGCGCCGGGGCGACCGCCGGCCCGGCCCACCTGCACGCGTACGGCCCGATCTGGGGCACCGGCGCCGCCGTCCTGTCCTGGAACCTGCCCGACCACCAGTAAGGAGAAACCATGCGCAACATGGCCGTGGGCTTCCTCGAAGCCGAAGGCTTCACCCCCATCTTCGACGCCGTCGACGCGATGGTGAAGGCCACCGAGGTCGAGGTGACCAAGGTCGTCCGGCTCGGTGGCGGCATCGTCGCGGTCGCCGTACGCGGCGACCTCGCCACCGTCGAGGAGGCCGTCGACATCGGCGAGGAGACCGCCCGGGCCAAGAGCCGCTCGGTGCGTTCGATCGTCTTTGCCAGCCCCTGTGACGCCGTCAGCGCCCTGGCGGCCGACCCCCAACTCGTCGGCAACTGACCCGGTAAGGAGAACCAGACATGTCGTCCGACATCGCGATCGGAATCGTCGAGACCCGCGGCGTGGTGGCCCTCTCGGCGGGCATCGAAGCCATGATCAAAACCGCTGACGTACGGTGCGTCGGCGTCGAACGGGTCACCAGCGGCTACCTCGCCGTCGCCGTACGCGGCACCCTCGCCGCCGTACGCCAGGCCGTCGCCGCCGGAGAGGCCGCCATCCGTGCCCACGGCGACCTACGCAGCTCCCAGGTCTACCCGAAGCCGCACCCGACCACCGCGGCACTGCTCGACAACCCGGAGACCGCCCGGATCCGCGAGGTCATGGCCGGCCTGCGCGGAGAAGGCTGATGCTGCTCGGCGAGGTCGTCGGCAAGGTCTGGGCGGACCGCATCCTGTCCCCGCTCCAGGGCCGGCGACTCGTCCTGGTCCGGGTCCGGCCGGACGGCCCCGACCTGGTGGCCGTCGACCCGCTGAACGTCGGCATCGGCACCACCGTGCTCGTCGTCACCGACGAGGCCGCCGCCGCGGTGACCGGTGAGGCCACCGTCGACGCGGCCGTCGTCGCCCTGGTCGCCGACGCCGACACCGCACCCACCACCGACTGACCGAGAGGTACGCACATGACCGGGCTCTGGTCCCCGACCCTGCTCACCGGCCGGCCGGACGGCGAGCCGACCGTGCTGCCGAACTACGTCGGCGGCGAGTTCGACACCTCCGGCACCCATTTTGCCAAGGTCTCCCCGGTCACCGGGGAAACCATCCGGTACGTGGCCGAGGCTGATCGGTCCACGGTGGATGCTGCGGTGGGTGCGGCGCGGTCGGCGTTGCGGGGGTCGTGGGGTCGGATGGGTGAGCGGGAGCGGGCGGCGGTGTTGTATCGGGTCGCCGACGAGTTGGAGCGTCGGTTCGATGATCTGGTGGCGGCGGAGGTCGGTGATACGGGTAAGTCGATTTCGCAGGCGCGGAGTCTGGACATTCCCCGTGGTGCGGCGAACTTCCGGGCGTTCGCGGAGATCGTTTCCACCACGCCGACGGAGTCTTTTACGACGGTGACCCCGTCCGGTGGTCGGGCACTGAATTACGCGGTGCGTAAGCCGGTGGGTGTGGTGGCGGTGATCGTGCCGTGGAATCTGCCGTTGCTGCTGCTGACCTGGAAGGTCGCGCCCGCTCTTGCCTGCGGGAATGCGGTGATTGTGAAGCCGTCGGAGGAGACGCCGTCGTCGGCGACGTTGTTGGCCGAGGTGATGGCCGCCGCCGGAGTTCCTGACGGTGTGTTCAACGTCGTGCATGGGTTCGGTCCGAGGTCGGCGGGGGAGTTTCTGACCCGGCATCCGGGGGTGGACGCGATCACGTTCACGGGTGAGTCGGCGACTGGTGGGGCGATCATGCGGGCGGCTGCTGATGGGGTGAAGGCGGTGTCGTTCGAGTTGGGCGGTAAGAACGCCGGCCTCGTCTTCGCGGACGCCGATCTGGACGCCGCTGTCGAGGGCTCGGTGCGTTCCAGCTTTACCAACGGTGGTCAGGTGTGCCTGTGCACCGAACGGCTCTATGTTGAGCGACCGGTGTTCGAGGAGTTCGTGTCCCGGTTGGCGAAGCGGGCGGATGAGTTGACGTTCGGCTGGCCGGCGGACGAGGTGACGGTGAACATGCCGTTGATTTCGCACAAGCATCGGGAGAAGGTCCTCGGTTACTACGACCTGGCCCGTACTGAGGGTGCGACGGTCCTGGCTGGTGGTGGGGTGCCGGAGTTCGGTGACGGCCGCGACGGTGGCGCCTATGTCCAGCCGACGGTGTTGACCGGCCTCGGTCCCTCCGCGCGGGTGAACCGTGAGGAGGTGTTCGGGCCGGTGTGTCATGTGGCGCCGTTCGATGACGAGGACGAGGCGTTCGCTCTGGCCAACGACAGTGAGTACGGGCTTGCCGGGACGGTGTGGACGCGGGATGTGGGTCGGGCGCATCGGGCTGGTGCGCGTCTGGAGGCGGGGATCGTGTGGGTGAACACGTGGTTCCTGCGGGATCTGCGGACGCCGTTCGGTGGGGTGAAGGCGTCCGGTGTGGGTCGTGAGGGTGGGACGCATTCCCTGGACTTCTACTCGGAGCTGACGAATGTCTGTGTGGATCTGTCATGACTGATGTTGCGCGGGTGGCCGGACTGCTCCGGTCGGCGTATGCGAGTGGGACGCCGGTTCCGCCGTTGCGGGGCGACCTGTTGCCGGTCGGGGATGTCGACGCGGCATACCGGGTGCAGCAGGCGCAGGTCACCGAGTGGCTGGCGGCTGGCCGGCGTCGGGTCGGGGCGAAGATCGGTTTGACGTCGCCGGCGGTGCAGCAGGCGTTCGGGGTGTTCCAGCCCGACTTTGGGGTGTTGTTCGCTGACATGGCGGTCCCGGACGGCGCCGAGGTCGACCTCGGCGGGTTGATCCAACCGAGGGTGGAGGCGGAGGTCGCGTTCGTCCTCGATGCCGGTCTGCCCTTTGAGCGGGTGACGGTCGCCGACGTGATCCGGGCGACCGACCACATCCTTCCGGCGGTGGAGATCGTGGATTCGCGGATTGCGGGTTGGGACATCTCGATCGTGGACACGGTCGCGGACAATGCCTCCTCCGGCTTGTTCGTGTTGGGTAACCAGCCCCGCAAGCTGTCGGACGTGGACCTGCGGCTGGCCGGGATGGTCCTCGAACATGCCGGTGAGCCGGTCTCGGTCGGCGCGGGCGCCGCGTGTCTCGGTAACCCCGTACACGCCGTGGCGTGGCTGGCGCAGACGCTGGCCGCCGCCGGCAGCCCTCTCGCGGCTGGTGATGTGGTGTTGTCCGGGGCGTTGGGGCCGATGGTGTCGGTCACCGCTGGGGCGGCGTATGAGGCGCGGATCTCTGGCCTGGGCTCGGTCCGGGTCTGCTTCGGGACGAGGGAGGAAGCGTGACCACGGGTGTGGCGGTGATCGGGTCGGGGAACATCGGTACCGATCTGATGATCAAGGTGTTGCGGTTGTCGGAGTCGTTGCGGATGGTGGCGATGGTCGGTATCGACCCGGACTCCGACGGTCTGGCGCGGGCGCGGCGGCTTGGTGTGGCGACCACGGCCGAGGGCATCGACGGCTTGTTGGCGATGCCGGAGTTCGCCGATGTGGAGGTGGTGTTCGACGCGACGTCGGCGGGTGCGCACAAGCGGCACGCGGAGTTGTTGCGGGAGCGCGGTCGTCTGGTGGTGGATCTGACGCCGGCCGCGGTGGGGCCGTACGTCATTCCGCCGGTGAATTTGGATGAGCATCTGGGCGAGCCGAACGTGAACATGGTGACGTGTGGTGGTCAGGCGACCGTTCCGATCGTCGCCGCGGTCGGTCGGGTGACGCCGGTGGCGTATGCGGAGATCGTGGCGTCGATCGCGTCGAGGTCGGCGGGTCCGGGGACGCGGGCGAACATCGACGAGTTCACCGAGACGACGGCGCGGGCGATCGAGGTCGTCGGTGGTGCCCGGGCGGGCAAGGCGATCATCGTGCTGAATCCGGCTGATCCGCCGCTGTTGATGCGTGACACCGTCTACTGCCTGTGCCCGGACCGGGACGTGGACCGGGCTGCGATCGCCGCGTCGGTGGAGGCGATGGTCGCCACGGTCGCCGAGTATGTGCCGGGTTACCGGTTGAAGCAGACGGTGCAGTTCGACGACGTGTCCGCTCACGTTCCGGCGTTGGGCGGGCATTTCGAGGGGGTGCAGGTGTCGGTGTTCCTGGAGGTGTCCGGGGCGGGGCACTATCTGCCGGCGTATGCCGGGAATCTGGACATCATGACGTCGGCGGCGTTGCGGACGGCGGAGCGGATGGTGGCGTTGCGGGCCGAGCGGGGAGTGGCGGCATGAACCTGTATATCCAGGATGTGACGTTGCGGGACGGGATGCACGCGGTGCGGCATCAGTTCACCGTGGACCAGGTCCGGTCGATCGCGGCCGCCCTCGACAGTGCTGGTGTGGCGGCGATCGAGGTCGCGCACGGTGACGGTCTGGCCGGCTCCAGCGTCAACTACGGGCATGGTGCGGCGTCGGACGCGGACTGGATCGCCGCTGCCGCGGAGGCGGTGACGAACGCGAAGCTGACGACGTTGCTGCTGCCCGGGATCGGCACGATCGCCGATCTGAAGGCCGCCCGGGACCTCGGGGTGACCAGTGTGCGGATCGCGACGCACTGTACGGAGGCGGACATCTCCGCGCAGCACATCGGGTGGGCGCGGGAGAACGGTATGGACGTGTCCGGGTTCCTGATGATGTCGCACATGAACGACCCGAAGGGTCTCGCGCAGCAGGCGAAGCTGATGGAGTCGTACGGGGCGCACTGTGTGTATGTCACGGATTCGGGTGGTCGGCTGCTGATGCGTGATGTCGCGGAGCGGGTGGACGCGTACCGGCAGGTCCTCGACCCGGGTACGCAGGTCGGGATCCACGCTCACCACAATCTGTCGTTGGGTGTGGCGAACAGTGTCGTCGCGGTCGAGCACGGCACCACCCGCGTCGACGCGTCCCTGGCCGGGCACGGTGCCGGGGCCGGGAACGCGCCGCTGGAGGTGTTCGTCGCCGTGGCGGAGTTGCACGGTTGGGAGCATGGTTGTGACGTGTTCGCGTTGATGGATGCCGCCGAGGACCTGGTCCGGCCGTTGCAGGACCGGCCGGTGCGCGTGGACCGGGAAACCCTGACGCTGGGCTATGCCGGGGTGTATTCGAGTTTCCTGCGGCATGCGGAGCGGGCGTCGGACCGGTACGGGGTCGACGTGCGCTCGATCCTGGTCGAGTTGGGCCGCCGCCGGATGGTCGGCGGGCAGGAGGACATGATCGTCGACGTCGCCCTCGACCTGGTCGGTGGCGGGGAGGGCAAGCCGTGACCGACCTCGCCACCATCGCCGAACGACTCGACCAGGCGGCGACCAGCCGAACCGCGACCCCGCAGTTCGGGTCCGACGCCGGGCTGGACGTGCGCACCGCGTACCGGATTCAGGAGGCCGTGGTCGCCCACCGGACGGCCCGCGGCGAACGTCTCGTCGGGTTGAAGCTGGGGCTGACCAGCCGGGCCAAGATGGCGCAGATGGGCGTCGACGAGGTCATCTGGGGCCGGCTCACCGATGCCATGGCCATCGCCGACGGCGGCACGATCAGTCTCGCCGACCACATCCACCCGAAGGCCGAACCGGAGGTCGCCTTCCTGATCGAGGACGGCGCCATCGCGGCGGTCGCACCGGCGATCGAGGTCATCGACTCCCGGTACGTCGACTTCCGCTTCACCCTGCCCGAGGTGATCGCCGACAACACGTCGGCGAGCGGTTTCGTGGTCGGCGCCTGGCAGCCCGTACCGGCCGGCATCGACAACCTCGGCGTGCTGCTGGAGGTCGGCGGCCGCACCGTCCAGATCGGATCGACGGCCGCCATCCTCGGCGACCCGCGCCGGGCCCTGGCCGAGGCGGTCCGGCTCGCCGCTGCCGATGGCGTCGAGCTGACCGACGGCTCGGTCCTGCTCGCCGGCGCGGCGACGGCCGCCGTGCCGCTCAAGCCCGGTGCCCACGTCCGCGCCGTTGTGGAATCGCTCGGCACCGCGTCGCTGAAGGTGACGCC